>NZ_JBIAUP010000011.1:0-299205 GCF_042892945.1 Streptomyces sp. NPDC001678
CTTTTTTTGCGGGCGCCCTATGCCCCCGCCCCGCCGCCGGGGGGTGGTGCAGTTGGTGTGGGGCGCGGCCCCCCGGGGGCCCGCGGCCTTGTCCCCCCCCGGGCGGCCCGCCGCCCCGGGCGCGGGGCCCCGCCTCCTTCGGGACGGGATTCAGGACGGGATTCAGGACAGGACGCTGTGCAGACAGGCCACCAGGGAACGGGCCTGGACGTTCAGGTAGTGACTGTGCCGCAGCAGCGCCGTCAGCTGGCGCACCGCCAGCCAGCGGTAGTCGGGGTGGCCCGGGTCGGCCGGCACGTCGCTGTCCACGACGAGGTAGCGGTTGCGGGCGTGGTGGAAGCGGCCGCCCTCCTCCGACAGCAGCGCCTCGAAGCGGATCCGTTCCTTCCCGGCGCTCAGCACCTCGTCCAGGTAGCGCGGCCGCGCCGTCGCGGGCAGCACCTCGTAACTGGCCGGGTCGCACTGCACCGTGGGGCCCAGCTCCACGACGTCCGCGTACCCCGGCTCGGCACCGGCGTGCAGGAGCACGTGCGGCACCCCGTCGAACTCCCGCAGGAGGACGGCGATGACACCGGTGCCCCTGGGCTCGATCATCGGCTGGCTCCACCGGCCCACCTCCCGGCCGCCCGCGACGACGTCGACGCCGATGACGTCGAAGAACCGGCCGCTCTCGTGGCAGACCCGCCCGTCCGCGTCGTGCCACCCCTCCAGCGCGTTCAGCGGCACCCGCTCGGTGCGGACGTCCGTGAGCGAACGCGCCTCCGTCAGCCAGCTCAGCACATCGGCGGTCCGGTGGAGGGCGGGCGCGCCGCCGGCCGGGAAGGGCAGACAGGACAGGACGGTACGGGCGTCCATGTTGACCACGTCGTCCCGGCCCAGCAGCGCGAGCACCTGCCCGAGCGTCATCCAGCGGAAGCCGTCGAGGACGGTCACCTCGTCCGTCGTCTCCACGACCATGTTCCGGTTGCGCTTGCGGTAGAACCAGGCGCCCTGCTCCGACTGGCGCACATCCACGATCACCCGCTGTGCGGCGGCGTTGCGGAAGTAGTCGAGGTACGGCACGCTGCCGCCCTGGTGCACCCGGGTGTAGTTGCTGCGGGTCGCCTGCACGGTGGGCGACACCTGGAGGCCGTCGCTGTTGCCCGGCTCGGCCTTGGCCTGCATCAGGCAGTGCAGGACCCCGTCGAACTCCTTGACCAGGATGCCGAGGATCCCGGTCTCGGGCTGGTCGATGATGGGCTGGTCCCACCGGGGCACCGGCCCCTCGGGGTGGTGCACCCGCAGCCCGTGCACGGTGAAGTACCGCCCGCTGTCGTGCCGCAGGTCGCCGGTGACCGGGTCCCGCCGCCACCGGTCCAGGGCGTCCAGCGGCACGCGCTCCACCGTGGTGTGGGTCCGGGTCGCGCACTGCGCGAACCAGCGGTCGAAGCCGCCGGGGTCCGCCACCGCGCTCTCCCGGGCGGAGGCGGAGCGGGCGACGCGCGTCATGATGTCGGCCATGGGGACTCCTCGTCCTGGGTGATGGTCGGTCCGGTGCCGGGGGCCGTCTCCCGCGCGTCCCACATCGCCCGCAGCGAACCGGCCAGCCCGGTCCGCGCGCGCCAGCCGAGCAGTTCGGCGGCCAGCCGGGTGTCGGCCAGCGTCCAGCCGCCGCCCTTGCTGTCGACGGAGCCGCCCTCGTCCCGCACCGTGCCCGGCGGCAGCCCGGCCTCCGCCACCAGCAGCGCGACCAGCTCGCGCATGCCCACGGCCACGCCCCGGCCGATGTTGACGACCCGTCCGGCCACCGGGGCCGGCACCGCCAGGACCGTGGCCTCCGCCAGGTCCCGTACGTCGACGAAGTCGCGCCGCGCCTCGGCGATGCTCAGGGTCAGGACGGCACCCGGGGGCAGCGCGCGCAGCCGCTCCACCACACCGCCCAGGAAACTGGCGGGTGTGGTGTACGGGCCGCAGACGTTCACCGCCCGCAGCACCACCGCGTCCGCCTCGCCGGCCCGGGCCGCCTCCAGCACCGCAGTGGAGCCGGCGAGCTTGGTGCGGGCGTAGGCCGTCGCCGGCCGGGGGACGACGCCCTCGTGGATCGCGGTGCCGAAGGGCACCGGCCCGTACTCGTGGATGGACCCCATGTGCACCAGCCGCGGCCGCCGCGCCATCAGGGCCACGGCTCGCAGGAGCCGCTCCACGAGGAGGACGTGCGCGTACTCCATCTCCTCGCGGGTGGTCCCCCA
Organism: Streptomyces sp. NPDC001678; assembly: GCF_042892945.1. NCBI lineage: Bacteria > Bacillati > Actinomycetota > Actinomycetes > Kitasatosporales > Streptomycetaceae > Streptomyces > Streptomyces sp. NPDC001678. Next base: position 2,229 of record NZ_JBIAUP010000011.1, read on the forward strand.
GCCCCCCGTCGCGTTGACGACGGCCGTCACCCCGTACCGCTCCAGGAGGTCGGAGAGTTCCTCGGGGTGCGCCGCCGCCACGTCCAGCGCGACGAACGGGTGCCCCGCGACGGCGGGACGGAAGGACCGGGCGACCGCGAGCACCCCGTACCCCGAGCGCGCGAGGGCGGCGCAGACCGCCCGGCCGACGCAGCCCGTCGCCCCCAGCACCGCGACCCGCGGCCCGCCACGGCCGTCACCGCCCCCGCTCAGGGACGCCACAGCGCGGCCTCCAGCCGTAGGCACTTCTCGTACTCGGGCAGCCCGCCCTCGGCCCGGACCTCCCGCAGCGTCGGCGCCGCCCGGTCGCGGTCGGACAGCACCGGCTCGATGTCCTCGGGCACCGGCAGCCCCAGCGCCGGGTCCAGCGCGGACAGCGCCAGCTCGTGCCGTGCCTCGTAACTGCCGGAGAGCATGTACGACATCACGGTGTCGTCCTCCAGCGCGACGAAGGCATGGCCCACGCCCACCGGGAAGTACATGGCCCGGAAGTCCTTCTGGTCCAGCAGCGAGACGTCCCACCGGCCGAACGTCGGCGACCCGACCCGGATGTCGACGACGATGTCCAGCGCGCTGCCGCGCGCGCAGTAGACGTACTTGGCGACACCGGGCGGAGTCACGGTGTAATGGACGCCCCGCACCGTCCCCCGCCGCGAGAGGCTGTGGTTGGACTGGGCCACCGGGAACAACGGACGCCCCGTCGCCCCGACGAACGCCGGCTCCTGGTAGGGCGAGACGAACAGGCCGCGGTGGTCGGCGAAGACGGGCGGGGCGAAGACGAACGCGCCCTCGACGGCGAGCTCGCGTGACTGCACGGCGGGACCGGCGGAATCCATCTACTGCTCTCCTCGGCGGGCGGCGCGGTGTTCGGCGGTGAGCTGCTCCAGCACCGGGACGATGCCGGCCGGGCTCGGCGTCCCCACCATCTCGGTGCGGAGCCGGGCGCAGTTGCGGGCGAACGACGGCTCGTCGAGCAGTCGCACCAGCTGGGCGCGCAGGTCCTGGGCGGTGTAGTGGTCGACGTCGTGTACGTAGAGCCCCGCGCCGAACCGCTCCAGCTGCTTGGCCTTGTGGATGGTGTCCCAGACCATGTCCGGAACGATGAGCTGCGGCACCCCGTGGATCAGCGCGGTCTGGAAGGTGCCCGAGCCACCGTGGTGGATGACGGCCGAGCACGACGGCAGCAGCGCGTTCAGCGGTACGAAGTCGACGGCCCGGACATTGCCCGGCAGCCTCCCCAGCCCCGCCAGCTGCTTGGCGTTGAGCGTCGCCACGACCTCGACGTCCAGGTCCGCGACCGCCTCCAGCAGTTCGCCGATGGACGCCCGGTCCGCGGAGAGCACCTCCCGGTGGGCCACGCCCAGGGTCAGGCACACCCGCCGTCGCCCGGGCGGCTCGTGCAGCCACCGGGGGACGACGGCCTGACCGTTGTAGGGCACGTACCGCACCGGGACGTAGGTCAGGTCCACGGGGAAGCGCATCGGGCCCGGCACCGGGTCGACGGTCCACTGGCCGACCGCGACCTCCTCGGCGAAGTCGCACCCGTACCGGGCGAGCGTCCAGGTCAGCCACTCGCGCAGGGGATCGTCGCGGAGCTCCGGCGGCCGCTTCGCCAGCAGCTCCAGGAAGGTCTCCCGCATCCGGCCCATCAGGTCCAGCCCGAACAGCAGACGCGCGTGGGCGGCACCGGTGACGCGCGCCGCCACCGGCCCGGCGAAGGACATCGTGTCCCAGACGACCAGGTCCGGCCGCCAGGCGCGGGCGAACGCCACCGTGTCGTCGATCATGCGCTCGGGACAGGAGTTCTGGAACGCCATCGCCGTCATCGAGGTGAACACGCCCAGGACGTGATCCCAGGTGAGCATCTCCGGCCGGGTCTCCGTCATGTCCATCCCGGCCTCGGCCTGGCTCTCCATGATCTCGGCGTCGTCGCCCAGGCCTTCGCTGACCTTCTGCATCTGCTCCTCGAGCAGGAGCGGCTCGCCGACCTCCACGGCGGTCAGGCCCGTCCGTGTGATGTCCTCCGCCAGATCCGGCTGGCTGGCCACGCGGACCTCGTGGCCGGCGGCCTGGAGCGCCCAGGCCAGCGGCACCTGGGCGTGCATGTGCGACTTCGCGGCGAATGTGGTGAACAGCACCCGCATGGAATTCCTCATCCTCCCGGGATCTCACGAACGGAAGTGCCCGGCCGGCCCCCGTTCGGGCGCGGGCCGCCGGGCCCGGTCAGCGGCCGTCGTGCTCCACCAGCCGGCGGCGCACCAGCCAGCCGTCCCCCTCGGGGGCCAGCGAGTCCTGACAGGAGGCGCTCAGCCGGAGCACGGGAGAGGCACCCTCCTCGGTGTCCACGACCAGGGCGTAGAAACGGGTGCGCACCGAACCGTCCGGCGACTGCCGGGCGGTGAGCATGCCGGTGAAGTGCCGGCGCCGCGCGGAGCGCGCCCGCCCCGCGGCGGAGCGCACCGCCGCCGCGATCGCGGCCCGCCCGCGCAGGGGCGCGGGCCCCGCGCTCTGGGCGAACTCGCCGTCCTCGGCGAAGGTGCCGGCCCACGCCTGTCCCTCGCCGTCGTCCAGCAGACGCATCTGCGCCGCGTAGAACCGCTGCAGCGAGGCGTACGTCGCCGGCGTCACGGGACGGTCGGCGCAGCGCCCCTCCGCGTACTCCTTGGCGTGCCGCATCGTGGTCGTGCTGTTGTGCCCGAGCGCCCGCCGGACGAACGCCCGGGCGTCCTCCGGCGTCGCCGTCCCACCCAGGACGGAGGCGATCGCCCCCGGGTCGATCACCACGGTGTGGCGGGAGGTGACCACCGAGCCGGCCGGGTCCTCCGTGACCGTCCAGCACCCGGTGTGCGCCGCCATCAGCGCGGGGGTGCGCAGTTGTTTGTAGACGATCCGCCGGCCGGGCAGGCAGATCCGGATGGACGAGGTGGTGTGCGTCGAGCCGTCCGCCGTGCGGGTGTCCATCTCCAGCAGCTGGACGTCCGGGGTGTCCTCCTTGAGCACCACCCGGGCGACGTGCGGGAGCCGGTCCTGCCACAGCTGGGCCTCCAGGAGGAAGGCGTGGACGTCGCCGGCCGGGGCGTCCACCCGCACCGTGTCCTCGAAGGTGAAGGCCGCCCCGTCGCCGGTCCGCCCGTCGCCGGTTCGCCCGCCGTCGGCCCGCTCGGCGGCGGTTCGTTCGGCGGCGGCCTTGAGGGCCGCCAGCTCCGCGCCGCTGTTGCGGTCGACCGCCCGGCTGATCCAGGCCACGTTCTCCGGCAGGTCGTCGACCGCGCGGAAGTCGTGGGTGAGCCGGACCCGGGTGTGCCCGTCCGGCAGCGGCTCGACGATCCACTCGCCGCCCATCGACGCGACCGGGTGCCGCGAGACCTCCTGGCGGAAGCGGATCCGCAGACCCTCGCGGTCCACGGTCCGGCGGGACGTCCAGTTCTTCACCTGGTCGTTGGCCGTCGCCCAGATGCGGATCCGCTCCTCGGCGCCGGCCCGTTCGAGGCACTCGACGTGGAGGGTCGGCGGGAAGACGTGGGGCCAGTCGTCCACGCTCTCGACCAGTGCGAAGACGGTCCCGGCCGGCGCGGCCACCGTGATCGTGTGCTCGGTCTCGTGCACGTCGGGTCGGTTCATGCGCTCCCCTCCGGTGGTGGGGCTCGGTGGTGCGGCGGACGACTGCGAGGCTGGCAGCCCCGGCTCGAATTGCGCTGGACCGGACGGCGGCGCGGCCCGGGCCGGTCCACCGGTCTTCCAGCCGCTTGCGAGAGACGGCCCGCACGTTGGGGACACGAGCGGTGATGACGCCTGGTCGAGAGCCGCCCGGAAGCGAGGAGCCAGTGCGATGCCCGATCACGATCCCGGTGCGACCGGAGCCGTCATGTTCGTCAACAGGTTCACCGTGCACGCCTCCCCCGAGGAGTTCGAGGAGGCCTTCGCGCGGACGTCGGAGTTCATGGCGGGCCGGCCCGGCTTCCTCCGGCACACCCTCTCCCGCCACGTCGACCGGCCCGGGCACTACGTCAACGTCGCCGAGTGGGAGGACGCCGAGTCCTTCCGGGCGGCCCTGGCGCACCCCGGCTTCGGCCCGCACGCGGCCGGGCTGCGGGCCCTGAGCACCAGCGAGCCCGCCCTCTACGAGACGCGCCGCACACGCGTCGCGGACCGCCCGGCGCACCGGGAGCGGGCATGACCGGGCGCCGGGTGGTGATCACCGGGATCGGGGTGGTGGCGCCGGGCGGAGTGGGGACGAAGGCGTTCTGGAACCGCGTCGTCTCCGGTGTCCCCGCGACCCGGACGATCACCGCGTTCGACCCTTCGCCGTTCCGCTCCCGCGTGGCCGCCGAGTGCGATTTCGACCCCGTACAGGCGGGGATCGCCCCCGCCGACGCGCGACGGCTCGACCGGGCCGCCCAGTTCGCCCTGGTGTCGGCGCGCGAGGCCCTCGCCGACAGCGGCCTGGACGTCACCGGGGAGAACGCCCACCGGGTCGGCGTCGCGATCGGCTCCGCCGTGGGATGCACCCAGAAGCTGGAGGAGCAGTACGTCGCGCTGAGCGACGGCGGACGCCACTGGCTGGTCGACCACACCCAGGGATCGCCCCACCTCTACGACTACTTCGTGCCCAGCTCCCTCGCGGCCGAGGTGGCCTGGGAAGCCGGGGCCGAGGGGCCCGCCACCGTCGTCTCCGCGGGCTGCACCTCCGGGCTGGACTCCGTGGGCTACGCCTGCGAGCTCATCCGCGAGGGCACCGCCGACGTCATGATCGCCGGTGGTGCGGACGCCCCCATCGCGCCCATCACCGTCGCCTGCTTCGACGCCATCAAGGCGACGACACCCCGCAACGACACCCCCGAACGCGCCTCCCGCCCCTTCGACCGCACCCGCAACGGCTTCGTCCTGGGGGAGGGCGCCGCCGTCCTGATCCTGGAGGAGCTGGACGCCGCCCGCGCCCGCGGCGCCGGGATCTACGCCGAGATCGCGGGCTTCGCCTGCCGGGGCAACGCCTACCACATGACCGGACTGCGCCCCGACGGGCGGGAGATGGCCGCCGCGATCACCGCCGCCCTGGACGAGGCCCGGCTCGACTCCACGGACGTGGAGTACGTCAACGCGCACGGCACCGCCACCCGTCAGAACGACCTCCACGAGACGGTGGCCTTCAAACTCGGCCTGGGCGAACACGCCCACCGGGTGCCGGTCAGCTCCATCAAGTCCGTCATCGGCCACTCGCTCGGCGCGGTGGGATCCATCGAGATCGCCGCCAGCGCCCTGGTCATCAAGTACGGGGTGGTGCCGCCCACCGCCGGACTGTACGACCCCGATCCCCAACTCGACCTCGACTACGTCCCGCTGACGGCCCGGGACCAGCCGACCGCCACCGTGCTGACGGTCGGCAGCGGATTCGGCGGCTTCCAGAGCGCGATGGTCCTCACCGGGCCGGAAGGGCGGCGGACGTGACCACGACAGTGGCGGTGACCGGGATCGGGGTCGTCGCTCCCAACGGCCTCGGCCTGGACGCCTACTGGGCGGCGACCCTGAAGGGCGAGAGCGGCATCGGCCGCATCACCCGCTTCGACCCCGGACGGTACCCGTCCCCGCTGGCGGGCGAGGTGACCGACTTCGTCGTCCGTGACCACGTCCCCGGCCGGCTCGTCCCCCAGACCGACCGCACCACCCGGTTCGCGCTGGCCGGGGCCGACTGGGCGCTGGCCGACGCGGGCGCCCCCCAGGAGGACCTCGGCCCGCTGGACCGGGGCGTGATCACCGCCGGCGCGTCGGGAGGCTTCGAGTTCGGCCAGCGGGAGCTGGAGAACCTGTGGGGCAAGGACCCGCGACATGTCAGCCCGTACATGTCGTTCGCCTGGTTCTACGCGGTCAACTCCGGCCAGATCTCCATCCGGCACGATCTGCGCGGCCCCACGGGCGTCTTCGTGACCGAACAGGCGGGCGGGCTCGACGCGATCGCCCACGCCCGGCGCAGGGTCCGCGCCGGCACCCGGCTGATGCTCACGGGCGGCATGGACGCGTCCCTGTGCCCGTACGGGCTCTCCGCCCAGCTCGCCGCCGGGTTCCTCAGCGACCGCGACGACCCCGCCCGCGCCTATCTGCCCTTCGACCGGGACGCCGCCGGCCACGTACCGGGCGAGGGCGGGGCGATCCTGGTGCTCGAGGACGCCCGGAGGGCCCGCGAACGGGGGGCCCGCGTCCACGGCGAGATCAGCGGCTACGGAGCCTCCTTCGACCCCCACCCCGCCACGGGGCGCGGCACCACCCTGCGCCGGGCGATCGACGGCGCGCTCGCCGACGCGGGCCTCGACGCCTCCGGCATCGACGTCGTCTTTGCCGACGGCGCGGGAGTCCCGGCCCTCGACCGGGCCGAGGCCGGGGTCCTCGCGGAGGTCTTCGGACCGTACGGCGTGCCCGTCACGGTCCCCAAGACCATGACCGGCAGGCTCTACTCGGGCGCGGCCCCCCTCGACGTGGTCGCCGCCCTGCTGGCCCTGCGCGACGGCGTCATCCCGCCGACCGCGCACGTGGACCGGCCGGCGGAGGGCTGCGCCGTCGACCTCGTCACCGCCACCGCCCGCCCCTTCACCGGCCGGGCCGCCCTCGTCGTGGCCAGGGGCCACGGCGGCTTCAACAGCGCCATGGTGGTGCGGCGCACGGACGGATGACATGTCCCTCACGATCCATGTCCCTCACGACCGACACGGAGGAAACCATGAGCGGCCTCACCAGCGGCTTCACCATCGACGAACTGATCCGGATCATGCGCGAGTGCGCGGGCGAGGACGAGGCGGGTGACCTCACCCCGGACGCGGCCGACCAGGACTTCGACCTCCTCGGCTACGACTCGCTCGCCCTGATGGCCGCCGCGGCCAGGGTGGAGCGGGAACTCGGCGTCCGGCTCCCGGAGGAGGAGCTGGCCGACACCCGTACGCCCGCCGCGTTCGTCGCCCTCGTCAACGAGGAGCTGAGCCGGGGGACGCGCGCGGCGGAGAGCCCCCGGTGACCGGTGGCGGCCTCCCGGTCGCCCTGCTGCTGCCGGGACAGGGCTCCCAGCACGTGCGCATGGCGGCCGGGCTCCACCCCGAAGTGCCGGTGTTCGCCGCCGCGATGGACGAGGTGTTCACCGCGATGGGGGAGGAGGGGGAGCGGTTGCGCTCCGACTGGCTCGCCGAGCGCCCGGTGGTGCCGATCGACCATGTCACGCGCTCGCAGCCGCTGCTGTTCGCCGTCGACTACGCGCTCGGCAGGCTCGTGCTGAGCTGGGGGGTGCGCCCCGCCGCGCTCCTGGGGCACAGCATCGGCGAGATGGCGGCGGCCGTCCTGGCCGGGGTGTTCGAGCTGCGGGACGCCGCCGTTCTGGTGCTGGACCGGGTGCGGCGGCTGGCCGCCGCACCGCCCGGCGGCATGCTCGCGGTGGCCGCGACCCCCACGGAACTGGAGCCGTATCTCAGCGCGGACGTCGTCGTCGGCGCGATCAACGCCCCCCGGCAGACCGTCCTCGCGGGGCCGGACGGCCCGCTGGAGAAGACCGGACGACTGCTGCGCGAGGACGGGTTCACCTGTCGCCGGGTGCCCTCGCTCAGCGGCTTCCACAGCCCGATGCTGGCACCCGCCTGCCGGGGCGCGGCGGAACGGTTCGCCGTGGTGCCGGTACGGGCACCGCGTACGGCGGTGTACTCCGCCTACACCACGGCCCCGCTGACCCGCGCGGACATCGCGGACGCCTCCTTCTGGGCCGGGCACCCGGTGGCCCCCGTCCGCTTCTGGCCGGCCCTGGAGACGCTGATGGCCGGGGGCGACCACCTGCTCGTCGAGGCGGGCCCCGGTCAGGGCCTCTCCCGGCTGGTCCGCCGGCACCCGGCGGTCCGCCGTGGCACCAGCCGGGTCGTGCCCCTTCTCCCGGCCCGCCCCGGCCCACCGGAGAAGGACCGGGAGACGCTGGCGGCCGCCGCCCGGCTCCTCGGGGCCGGGGCGTCCGCCAGGTGAGGACGAGGGCGAGAACGACGGGGGCCGGGGCCGGGGGTGGTGCCCCGGCCCCGGATGTCGGAGGCTGTCGAGGGTTGCTGGGGCTGTCGGGGGCTGTCGAGGGCTAACGAGCCGCGACAGCCGTCACATAGCGCACCGGCGTGTCGATCGTCAGCGGTCCGCCGTCCACCCGCATCGCGTCCAGTGAGGACACCAGCCGCCGCCGGAGCGCCTCGCGGTCCGCGGGGCCCAGGTGCTCCCAGAGCAGCCGCATGCCCTGGGTGTGCGACCACTCCACCCACGCCGTCCCCGACGCCGCCACCAGCCGGACGGTCTCGTCCGCGCACACCACGTCCCGGAAGCCGCACTCCCGCAGGGTCCCGGCCAGGTCGGCCGGGTCCGCCAGCCAGCTGTTGAAGCGCTGCCGCAGCCGCTCCGGCCGCCACTCGGGCGGCAGGTTCCGCAGCAGTTCGCGCGGGATCAGCTCGGTGAAGACCGGCGGCAGGAAGGGGAACGTGTCGTCCGTGAAGACCGGGGTGGTGAAGCCGATCCGGCCCCGGCCGGTCAGCAGCCGCGCGTAGCGGGCCAGCGCGGCCGGCGCGTCGGGGAAGAAGATGACGCTGTAGCTGCCCGTGACGACGTCGAACGTCTCCTCGGGGAAGTCCGGGTACTCCCCGTCCATCACCCGCAGCCGGACGTTGCCGGCCCCTTGGCGGGCGGCCTCCTTCGCGGTCTCCTCGATCATGCCCGGTGCGATGTCGATGCCGACCACCGACCCGGCCGCGCCCACCCGTTCGGCGGCGGGGAAGACGCAGGCCCCCCGGCCGCAGCCGACGTCCAGGACGCGTTCGCCGGGCAGCGGTGCGACCCGGTCGACGAGCCGGCGGCCCATGGGGGTGAAGAACTCCACCCCCAGCCTGTCGTAGGCGGCCGCGGCACGGTCGAATGCGGCGGCCACTTCGGATTTGTAGGTCGACGTGTCCAAGGTGTGCTCCCGTTTCCTCGGTGCGTGCCGCGGGCGCGCGTTTACGCGGCGTCCTCCGGTGATGACACCAGCGTCGGATCGTGATCTCGGGCGGGAATGGAGGGCTGTTGGAGCGGTACTGGACTACGGCTGGTGCGATCCGGAATCGGGCACGCGAGTGACGCTGGTCACTTGTTCCGTGCGACGGTGCTCCTGAGAATGGATCGGCAAGTACTGGAACCCATCTGCGAGGAGAGGTTCATGAGTGCGCAACTGGACGCGGTGCGGCGGCTGATCGACGCGTACAACACGGGAAAGACCGACGACGTCGCGGATTACATACACCCGGAGTATCTGAATCCGGGGACGCTGGAATTCACCTCGCTGCGCGGCCCGGAACTCTTCGCCGTGAACGTCGCGTGGGTGAAGAAGACGTTCTCCCAGGACGCCCGGCTGGAGGAGGTCGACATCGAGGAGCGCGGGGAATGGGCCCGCGCGAAGCTCGTCCTGTACGGCCGGCACGTCGGCGACCTGGTGGGGATGGCCCCGACGGGACGGCTGTTCTCGGGCGAACAGATCCATCTCTTCCGGTTCGTCGACGGCAAGATCCGTGACCACCGCGACTGGCCCGACTATCTGGGGACCTACCGCCAGCTCGGTGAACCGTGGCCGGAGCCGGGCGGCCGGGAGTCCGGCGGCCGGCGGCCGTAGCGCGACGTGCTCGACGCCCCGGGGCCGGAGCCATGGAGCCCCCCCGGGCGCGAGGGAACGAGGTGACGGGGAGATGGGGGAATGATGGAGCTGGGCGTTCTGGGGCCGTTGTGCGTGCGGGCGAACGGGCGGGTGGACGCGCCGAGCGCACCGAAACTGCGCAATGTGCTGGCGATGCTGATGGTGCACACCGGGCAGGTGGTGCCGGCCACCTCGCTCGTGCGGGACCTGTGGGACGACGATCCGCCGGTGAGCGGTCCGGCCACCCTGCAGACGTACATCCTGAACCTGCGCAAGATGTTCGCGTCCGTCACCGGCATGCCCACGGCCGAGGTAGCGCGCGAGGTCCTGGTGACCAGGGCGGGCGGCTATCTGCTCGCGGCCGGGGCGGGAACGCTCGACGTCCACCGCTACCAGCGGCTGGCGAGGAGCGGCCGGGAGGCGCTGGCGCGCCGCGACGACGGCGCCGCTGTGCGCGATCTCAACGACGCCCTGCTGCTGTGGCGGGGGCCCGCGCTGGTGGACGTCCCGGCCGGCCGGGTGCTGGAGTCCAAGCGCCGGCAGCTGGAGGAATCGCGGCTGGTCACCCTCGAGTACCTGGTCGACGCCCAGTTGCGGCTCGGCATGTACCGCGAGGTGCTGGCCGAACTGGCCGCTCTCACGGTCGAGAACCCGTTGCACGAGGGCCTGCACGGCCAGTACATGCGGGCGCTCTACCTCAGCGGCCGGCGTGCCCAGGCGCTCGAGGTGTTCCGGCGGCTGCGGACGGCCCTCGTGGCGGAGCTGGGCCTGGACCCGGGGCCCCGGTTGCAGCGGCTGCACCGGGCGGTGCTGACCGCGGACGGCGACGACCACGCGTGGGGGGATCCGGTGCCCGCGGAGGCGCCGGCCGTCGCCCTGGGTGGCGCACGTCGCTACTGAACATCCTGCTCAAACTTGTATACGGGCGCCGGTTCGCTCTAGTGTGGGCGCACTCAAACTTGAGCTCCTTCGAGCAAACTTGAGCTCCTTCGGGGAGGGGTCATGCCCGAGCGCGACGAGAACGAGGTCGTGGACAGCCCTACGGGCTGGGTCGCGGCACACATCCGCCGCTACGACGAGAGCGGCGGCCGGGAAGGGCACAAGTGGTACGGGCTCGACACGCTTCTTCTCACCACCCGGGGCAGGAAGTCGGGCCGGCTGCGCCGCACGGCGGTGATCTACGGGCGGGACGGCGACCGTTTCGTCATCGTCGGCTCCAATGCCGGAAGTCCGAACCACCCGCTCTGGTACCTCAATCTCCAGGCGAATCCGGAGGCCTGGATACAGGTCGGCGAGGAACACCACGCCGTACGGACCCGTACGGCCACCGCCGAGGAGAAACCGCGGCTGTGGGCGATGATGACCTCGATCTTCCCGCAGTACAAGGGATATCAGAAGAAGACCGACCGGGAGATCCCGGTGGTCATCGTCGAACCGGTCGCCGAATAGGCCATCGTGGCACAGGTCGGATAGGCCATGCAGGCCGCACACGAGTGAACGGGAAATACACAACGGGGAGAGGTAAGCGTCGGTGTCAACTCAATTCACACGCCGGGGATTTCTCGGCAGTGCGGCGGCCGTCGGTGGTGCCACGGCATGGACCGTCAACGGTCCGGGTGCCGCCCTCGCCCGGGCCGCGGAGCCCGGGAACCGCGTACCCGGGGCGGAGACCGTCACCGTCGGCCGGGACGACCCCCGCTACCAGGACCTGGTCAGCCGCGGGTTCAACGGCCGGTTCCGCGGCCGTCCCGACGCCGTTCACCTGGTCCACTCCGCCGACCAGGTCGTGGACGTGGTGAACAAGGCCGTCCAGGGCGGCAGACGCGTCGCGGTGCGGAGCGGAGGCCACTGCTTCGAGGGCTTCGTCGACGACCCCGCCGTACGGGCCGTCATCGACATGTCCCAGATGCGCGAGGTCTCCTACGACCCCCGGAGGCGGGCCTTCGCCGTGGAACCCGGCGCCACCCTCGGCGAGGTGTACCGCACCCTGTACCTCAACTGGGGCGTCACCCTCCCGGCCGGCGTCTGCCCCCAGGTCGGCGTCGGCGGCCATGTGCTGGGGGGCGGCTACGGCCCGCTGTCCCGCCGCGAGGGCGTGGTGACGGACCACCTCTACGCCGTCGAGGTCGTGGTGGTCGACAAGGCGGGCCGCGCCCGCCGCGTGGTGGCCACCCGGGAGGAGTCCGACCCGAACCACGACCTGTGGTGGGCCCACACCGGAGGCGGCGGGGGCAACTTCGGGGTCGTCACCCGCTACTGGTTCCGCTCGCCCGGCGCCACCGGCGACGACCCGGCGAAGCTGCTGCCCAAGGCCCCCGGGTCCAGCCTGCGGTACGTCGTGACCTGGCAGTGGTCCGACCTGACCGAGCGGGCGTTCAGCCGGATCCTGGCGAACCACGGCGAGTGGCACATGCGCAACAGCGATGCCCGCTCGCCCTACGCCGTCATGCACAGCGTCTTCTACCTCAACAACCGCGCGGGCGGACAGATCGTCCTCGAAGTGCAGATCGACGGCGGTGTGGCCGGCGCCGAGGGCCTGGTCGACAACTACGTGGGCGCGCTGGGCGAGGGCGTGGGGCTCAAGCCCGCCGTCGAGCGGACCGCCGAACCCTGGCTGCGCGCCACCCTCGCCAACAGATACGACACCGCGGGCTACGACCGCACCAAGTCCAAGGGCGCCTACCTGCGCAAGCCCTGGTCCGGCCCGCAGATCGCCACCCTCTACCGGCACCTGAGCGCCGACTCGCAGATCTGGGGCGAGGTGTCGCTCTACTCCTACGGCGGCAAGGTCAACTCCGTCCCGGAGACCGCCACGGCCACCGCCCAGCGCGCTTCGGTCGTCAAGGTGTGGATGTCGGTCACCTGGAAGGACGCGGCCCAGGACGACGCCAACGTCCAGTGGCTCAGGGAGCTCTACCGTGACGTCTTCGCCGAGACGGGAGGGGTCCCCGTGCCCGGCGACGCCACGGAAGGCACCTTCATCAACTACCCGGACATCGACCTCCTGGACCCGAAGTGGAACACTTCGGGCGTGCCCTGGCACACCCTGTACTACAAGGGCAACTACCCCCGGCTGCAGCAGGTGAAGGCGCGCTGGGATCCGCGCGACACCTTCCGGCACGCGCTCTCCGTACGGCTGCCCGGCTGACGGCGGGCCCGCACACGCCGAAGGCCGCGGGGCGGGGAGACGGCCGGCCGTCTCCCCGCCCCGTCCTTTAGTCGCGTGCCGGCAGAGTCCCGACGAACAGCCCGCGCCCGGACGGGACCCCCGAGTGGTAGCCGACCTCCAGCCCGGCCCGCGCGAACGCCTCTTCGTACTCGGCGCGCGTGAACAGGGAGATGCGGTGTTCCTCCACGAAGTGCCGTGCCCCCGCCCCGGCTTCGGCCACCACGTAGTGCACCCGCATGTGCGAAGCGGCGCCCTCGCGCGCGGAGTGGGAGACCCGTGCGACGGTGCGCCCCCGCACCGTGACCACGTCCCCCGAGACGTGTCCGTCGATGAACGTCTCGGGGAACCACCAGGGCTCCACGACCACCACACCACCGGGGCTGAGGTGGCGGGCGAACGACCGCAGAGCCGACCGCAGTTCCGAGGTGTCGGTCATATAGCCGATCGAGCCGAACATGCATGTGATCGCGTCGTAGACGCGGCCGGTGGCCAGCGCGCGCATATCGCCCTGGCGCAGTACCGCGCCCGGCGTGTTCACCCGGGCGACGGCGAGCATCGCCTCCGACAGCTCCAGCCCCTCGGTGTGCGCGAAGTGCTCGCCGAAGTGGCGCAGGTGGGCGCCCGTGCCGCAGGCGACGTCCAGCAGCGAGGCAGCCCCGGGCTCCCGCGCGCGGATCAGCCCGGTGACCGTCGCGGCCTCCGCGCCGAAATCCTTGCCGCGCGCCTCGTGGAGAAGATCGTAGATCTCCGCGATCCCGGCTCCGTACATGGGTGTCCCTCCTCGGTGCTCCGCGTTCCTCACTCGGCGTTCCGTGCTCCTCACCCGGTGCTCCCCGTTCCTCAGCGGAATTCGTGGACGTGGTCGGCGGCCCACCGCGCGAAGGAGCGCGGCTCGTGGCCGGTGATGTCCCGCACAGTGGGGACCACGGGCCCGGGCACGGCGGTGGACGCGGCGAGGTAGCCGAGCACCATCTCCACCACGGGCGGCGGCATATGGGCGCTCATCGCCGCGCGCCCCTCCTCGTGGCTCAGCTCCTCGAACCGGATGTCCCGGCCCAGGGCTTCGGCGATGGCGCGGACCTGGTCGATCTGGGTCAGCGTCGCGGGGCCGGTCAGCTGGTACCTCCCGCCCACGTGACCGTCCTCCAGGAGCGCCGCCACGGCCACGTCCGCCACGTCCGCCTCATGGATCAGGGCCCGTGCGGCCTTGCCGTAGGGGGCGCGGACGACGCCCTCGGCGCGGATGGAGTCCCGCCACTTCCACAGCACGTTCCCGGCGAATTCGTCGGGGCGCACGAAGGTCCAGTCGACACCGGACTCCTCGACCGCCCGTTCCACGGTGAGGTGGTGAAGGGCGCTGTGATTGCGCGCCAAGGCCTCGTCGTCACCCCCTTCGAGTTCTTCGAGTTCTTCGAGCCCTTCGAGCACGGAGCTCGAGGACAGGACGACCACCCGCCGCACCCCCGCCTCCCGGGCCAGGGCGGCCACTTCACGGGCGGTCTCGGGAACGGGGAAGAGATAGAGCCGGCCGACGCCCTCCAGGGCGGCCGGCAGGGTGTCCGGGAGGGTGAGGTCCCCCTTGTGGACCTCGACCCCGGGCGGCAGCCCCGCCGCCTCCGGTGCCCTGGTGAGCGCACGCACGCGGACGCCCGCCGCCATCAGGCCGGCCACGACACGGCGGCCGACCCTGCCTGTCGCTCCGGTCACCAGAACGTCGCTCATGAACACTCCTTCGGGCAGGCGGCTTCCGGGTGACGAGCATCGGCGGCCCTGCTGGAGGAATCCCCCAGCAGCGGTCGATTCCCCCTGGTCCGGCGGGCGCGCCGCCCGTCGTTCCAGCACGGCTGGAGCGGTTCTCAGGGGGGCGGCGTGCAGGGTGGTCCGAACACCGTCGTCGAGAGCGCAAGGAGTCCCCATGTCGCTGGCCGAGCGCAAGGCGTTGTGCTTGGAGATGGTCGCCGCCTGGAACCGGGGGGACCTCGCAGGGATCGTCGAACACTGGGCGCCGGACATCGTCCACTACTCGGAAGACCGCGAAGTGAGCTCGACGGCCATGATCAAGCTGATGGAGGAGGGTCTGAAGGCCTTTCCCGATCTGCGGCTCGAGGTGAAGAGCATCATGGCGGAGGAGGACCGGGTCGCCCTGCGGATCACGGTCACCGCGACCCACCGGGGCGAGTTCTTCGGGGTGGCCCCCACCGGGCGGCCGGTGAGCTGGCACCTGGTGGAGGAACTGCGGTTCGCCGGCACCAAGGTGGTCGAGCACTGGGACGTGATCAACATGCGGCCCTTGCTGGTCCGGCTCGGCAAGCTGCCGGACACCGGTGGCACGGTGAGTGCGACGGGGGAGGAGCGGACGCCGGTCGCGGAGGCGCGCGCCTGACGGTGCCGCAGGCGGGGGCGAGGGGGCGGCCGGCGCCCGTGCCGTGCCCCCTTCCTCCGCTGGTCTACGCTGGTCACACCACGCTCACCAGCGGAATGCGGAATAGGGAGACGATGTCGGCGACGCGGTTGCTGGTCCTCGGAGTCGTCCGGGGGTTCGGCAGGACCCATGGATACCAGGTCCGCTCGGAGCTGCTCTCCTGGGGCGTCGAGGGGTGGGCCAATGTCAAGTGGGGCTCGATCTACCACGCGTTGCGGCAGCTCGCCAAGGAAGGGCTGCTGGAGGCCACGGAGATCGAGGAGTGGCCCGGGCGCGTGGACTACCAGCTGACCGAGGAGGGGGACGAGGCCTTCTTCCGGCTCCTCCTCGATGCCCTCAAGCGGCCCGAGCACCGGCCCGACACCCTTGGCGCGGGCCTGGCGCTGATGCCCGCGCTCTCGCGCGAGCAGGCGATCGGGGCGCTCCGGGAGCGCCTCGCCACGCTGGAGGAGGAGCGGGACGCGCTGCGCGCGGAGCCCGGAAGCGCGCGGCGCGGCGCCCTGTTCGGCCATCTGTCGGAGCTGAGGAGGCTGCGGACGCAGGCCGTCGAGGGCAGCGTCGAGTGGACGCGGGACCTGCTCGACCGGCTGGCGGCCGGTGAGTACGTGATGGCGGGCGAGGACGATCAGGCATTCGGCATGCCGGGCACGTGGCCCGAGAAGGGCTCCGACCCGGCGGCCTGAGCCCCCTTCTTCCCCTGCGTTCTTCTCCTGCTTCTTCCCTTGTGCAAGGCCCTTGGGGACCCTGCACAAGCTGATGCTCAAACTTGAATAACGACCTGGTACTCAAACTTGCATAAGCCGCTTCGACTGCCCTAGGCTCCGGTGGTGCTCAAGTTTGAGTCCGGGCATCGGGGGAGTCATCCGCCCGGAGGCCGTCCCGTCGAGCGGGACCGTGAGCCAAGGCGCACAGGACCTAGGAGTCAGAGATTTGAGTTCACCATCCTCGCCTGCCATCGAGACCTCGGGACTCGTGAAGAAGTTCGGTGAGACCCGGGCGGTCAATGGCGTCGATCTTTCCGTCCCCCAGGGGATCGTGTACGGGGTCCTGGGACCCAACGGTGCCGGCAAGACCACCACCATCCGCATGCTCGCCACCCAGCTCACCCCCGACGAGGGCTCCGCCCGGGTGCTCGGCCACGACGTCGTCAAGGAAGCCGACGCCGTGCGCAGCCGGGTCAGTCTCACCGGGCAGTTCGCGTCGATCGACGAGGATCTCACCGCCACCGAGAACCTCGTCCTGCTGGCCCGCTTACTGGGCTTCTCCCGCGGCCGGGCCACGAGCCGGGCCGCCGAACTGCTGGCGGCCTTCGAACTCACCGAGGCGGCCGACCGCCAGGCCAAGACCTTCTCCGGCGGTATGCGCCGCCGCCTCGACATCGCGGCGAGCATCGTCATCACCCCCGATCTGCTCTTCCTCGACGAACCGACCACAGGGCTCGACCCCCGCAGCCGTAACCAGGTCTGGGAGAGCGTCCGCGCCCTCGTCGAGGTGGGCACCACCGTCCTGCTCACCACCCAGTACCTGGACGAAGCGGACCAACTCGCCGACCGCATCGCCGTCATCGACCGCGGCCAGGTCATCGCCGAGGGGACCACGGGTGAACTCAAGGCATCCGTGGGCTCGGGCGCCCTCCACGTCCGGCTGATCGAACCGAAGGACCGGCCGGAGGCCGCCGAGCTGCTCACCCGGGTCCTCGGGGTGCCGGTCTACCAGGAGCCGGATCCGCTGGCCCTCTCGGCGCGCACCGCCGACGCCGAGCGTGTCGCCCAGGCGCTCGCCGAGCTGGCCCGGTCGGGCGTCTCCGTCGCCGACTTCGCCCTCGGGCAGCCCAGCCTCGACGAAGTGTTCCTCGCTCTGACCGGCCGCCTGGCCGAGGACGCCACGACCACTCAGGAGGACGCGGCATGACGACGGCATCCAAGACGGCGTCAGCGACGGCACAACCCCCCGCCGCCGCTGACGCCCTGCGCGCGGCCCTCGCCGTCCGGGCCCGGCCCGGGCGGCCGAACCCCTTCACCGCGATCTGGGTCACCGCCTGGCGCACTCTGCGGAAGATGAAGCACTACGGCGTGGCCGTCCTGTTCGACGTGACGCTGATGCCCGTCATCTTCCTGCTGACCTTCACCTACCTCTTCGGCGGCGCGTTCGCGGGGTCGACGAAGGAGTACCTCCAGTACTTCCTCCCCGGCGTCCTGGTTCAGGCCGTGGTCATGCCCACGGTGTACACCGGCACCTCGCTCAGCATGGACATCACCAAGGGCATCTACGACCGCTTCCGCACCCTGCCGTTCTGGCAGCCGGCCGTCATCGTCGGCAGCCTCCTCGGAGACCTGGTCCGCTATGTGCTGGCGCTCGTCACCACCCTGGGCGTGGGCCTGGCACTGGGCTTCCGGCCGGACGGCGGGACGGGCGGAGTGATCGCCGCGCTGCTGCTCCTGCTGCTCTTCGCGGTCAGTGTGAGCTGGATCTTCGCCGCCCTCGGGGTGGTGGCCAAGACCCCGGAGACCGTGTCCGGCACCAGCATGCTGGTGATGTTCCCGCTGGTCTTCACCAGCAATATCTTCGTCGAGCCCGACACCATGCCGGGCTGGATGGAGCACGTCGTCGATGTGAACCCGGTGAGTGACGCCGCCACAGCGGTCCGCGGGCTGGTCCACGGCACCGCGACGGCCGGCCAGGTCGGCTGGGTGCTGCTGGCGTGCGGAGTGATCACCGCCGTTTTCGCGCCGCTGACGATGCATCTCTACCGGGCCAAGAGCCGGGGCTGAGCCCCCGTCGGAGCCGACAGCCGGGTGGCGTATCCCCCGTCCGCCCCCGGCTGTCACCCCGTTTCGCGCCCCTTTTCACTCCGGTTCACGGCCGAATCGGTGATGTCCCACCCGGATGGCGTATGCCCGTCGCGCCGGTCCCGGCGGTGAGATGAGCAAGACTGGCGGACGTCCACCGCCGCACCGAGGAGGTACATCATGGCCGTGTCGATTTCCGTGGTCCTGTTGCTTCTGATCCTGTCGGTGGTGTTCATGCGCAACGGAGGGTTGCGCTTCTCGCACGCGATGGTCTGCGTTCTGCTGGGCTTCGTCCTCGCCAGCACCAGCGTCGCGCCCACCATCGCGCACGGGATCAACGCCACCGCCGAGATCGTCGGCGGCGTCAGGCCCTGACCGGCCGGGCGGCGCCCGTCAGCGCCCGATCTCCACGTCCTCCAGCACGCCCAGCGCGTCCGGCACCAGGACGGCCGCCGAGTAGTAGGCGCTCACCAGGTAGGACGACACGGCCTGCTCGTTGATGCCCATGAAGCGCACATTGAGGCTGGGCTGGAACTCGTCGGGAATGCCGGTCTGGTGGAGCCCGATGACGCCCTGGTTGTCCTCGCCCATCCGCATCGCGATGATCGAGCTGGTGCCGGTGTCGCTCACCGGGATCTTGTTGCAGGGCAGCAGGGGGACACCGCGCCAGGAGCGCACGGAGGTGCCCAGGAAATCGATGTTCTTCGGGTAGAGGCCACGGCTGGTGCACTCGCGCCCGAAGGCGGCGATCGTCCGCGGATGCGCCAGGAAGACCTGGGTCTTGCGGCGCCGTGAGAGCAGCTCGTCGAGGTCGTCGGGGGTGGGCGGTCCGCTGCGGGTGTGGATGCGCTGGCCGAAGTCGGCGTTGTGGAGGAGACCGAATTCCCGGTTGTTGATCATTTCGTGCTCTTGGCGTTCGCGCAGGGCCTCGACGGTGAGCCGCAGCTGCTGTTCGAGCTGGTTCATGGGCTCGTTGTAGAGGTCGGCGACGCGGGTGTGCACCCGAAGCACCGTCTGGGCCACGCTCAGCTCGTACTCGCGGGGCTTGAGCTCGTAGTCCACGAACGTGCCGGTGATGGCCGGCTCGCCGGCGTGGCCGGAGGTCACCGCGATGTCCGCCTCGCCCCGCTTGTTGGCGGGGGGAGCGGGCCGGGACGCGAAGCCCGCGACATGGGCGCGCAGCGCGTCGGAACGGTCGGCGATCTCCTGGAAGGCCTGCCGGTTGAGCGTCAGCACCGCACAGCGGGTCACCGCCCGGACGGTGAAGCCCCAGGTGCCGTCGGGCTCCAGGGGCACCTTCTCGCCGAAGTAGTCGCCGTCGGCGAGGGTGCCGAGCGCGGTCTCGTCCCCGTACTTGCCGGTGCCGGTCTTGGCGAGCTTGCCATGGGCGATGAGGAAGATCTGGTCGGCGGGCTGACCCGCCTCCACGAGCGCGTCGCCCGGGGCGTACTCCCGCTGCACGAAGGCGTTCGCCAGGGCCTCCAGGACGTCGGCGTCCTCGAAGCCGCGCAGGACGGGCAGTTCGCCCAGCTCCGGCGGGATGACCCGGATGTCGGCGCCGGTGGAGATGAACTCCACCCGGCCGTCCCCGACGGTGTAGGTCAGCCGCCTGTTGACCCGGTAGGTGCCGGCCGACACCTGCACCCAGGGCAGGACGCGCAGCAGCCAGCGCGAGGAGATCCCCTGCATCTGGGGGACGGACTTGGTGGTCGTCGCGAGCTGGCGTGCCGCGCCGGTGCCCAGGCTCAGCTGTGCCTGAGCGGCCTGCTCGGTGTTCTCCGGCTCCACTGACGTGGTCATATGTGGTGATCACCCATCTGTGTGATTCAAGCTGTTGAACGTGGTGCGGGGCGGTTCGGGGCGGTCCCGCCGGTGGCCCGGGACCGTTCCTGGGCGCGCTCCGGGGCGACACCCCGGAGAGCCGGGCGGCGGCTGTGCCCAGACCGATGGGCCCGCCCGGCTGTCGGGGTGGCGATCCTCTTCACGCGCTCATACGGAAGAGACCTTCGAGGGAATTCCTCAGTGCCCGATCTCGACGTTCTCGAGGATTCCCAGGGCGTCGGGCACCAGGACCGCCGCCGAGTAGTAGGCGCTCACCAGATAGGACATGATGGCCTTTTCACTGATGCCCATGAAGCGCACGGAAAGGCTCGGCTGGTATTCATCGGGAATTCCCGTGCGGTGGAGGCCGATGACGCCCTGGGACTCCTCACCGGTGCGCATCAGCAGAATCGAGCTGACGCCCGTCTCGGTGATCGGGATCTTGTTGCAGGGGTAGATGGGCACGCCCCGCCAGGCGGGCAGGGAGTGGCCGCCCACCTGGGCGCTGTCCGGGTAGACGCCCCGGCGGTTGAACTCGCGGGCGATCGCCGCGATGGTGCGCGGGTGGGCCAGCAGGAAGCCCGGGTCCTTCCAGACCGTCGCCAGCAGGTCGTCGAGGTCGTCGGGGGTGGGGGCGCCGCCGCGGGTGTGGATGCGCTGGCTGAGATCGGCGTTGTGGAGGAGGCCGAATTCCCGGTTGTTGATCATTTCGTGTTCCTGGCGTTCGCGCAGGGCCTCGACGGTGAGCCGCAGCTGCTGTTCGAGCTGGTTCATGGGCTCGTTGTAGAGGTCGGCGACGCGGGTGTGCACCCGCAGCACCGTCTGGGCGACACTCAGCCCGTACTCGCGCGGCGAGGTCTCGTAGTCCGCGAAGACCCCGGGCAGGGAGGGCTCCCCGCTGTGCCCGGAGGCGACGTCGATCGCCGACTCCCCGTGCTCGTTGTGGGGGAGGGCCGACCGGCGGCGAAAGGCCTCGATGTGCGCCCGCAGGCCGGGGGAGCCGTCCAGCGCATCCTGGAAGTCCCCGCGCGGCAGCGTCAGCACCGTACAGGCGGTCACCGCCCGGACCGAGAAGTCCCACTCGCCCGGCTCCTCGGCGGCCAGCGCCTGGTCGCCGACGTACCCGCCGTCGGCCAGGACGCCCAGCACTGCCGGCTCGCCGTACTCGCCCTCGTGGAACCTCTCGGCCTTGCCGTGGGCGAGCAGCACCACCTCGTCCGCCGGCCGCCCGGCCTCCACCAGCAGCTCACCGGGCCGGAACTCCCGCTGGACGAACCGCCCGGCCAGCGCCTCCAGGACCGCGGGGTCCGCGAAGCCGCGCAGCAGGGGCAGCTCGCCCAGCTCCGCCGGGATGACCCGCACCTCGGCGCCGGTCGTGAAGAACTCCACCTTGCCGTCGCCGAGCGTGTGCGTCAGCCGGCGGTTCACCCGGTACGTACCACCGGAGAGCTGAACCCATGGCAGCAGCCGCAGGAGCCACCGCGAGGTGATCCCCTGCATCTGCGGAACGGACTTTGTCGTGGTCGCCAGATTGCGGGCGGCCTCGGTGCCCAGGCTCAGCCGCCCGGGGGGATTATCCGTGCCCGCTCCGGTCTCCAGTGACGTCGTCATAATCGAATGCCCACCCATCCATTACGGAAGTACCCATTGCGGAACCGTCGGGAATTCCCGCTCGCCCCCATTCGAAGCTAGCAGTGCGAATCCATGGGGGCGATCACTCAAAAGGATGGGATTGAAAGCTGGTGTCAAGGTCGGATAAAAATGCCGATCCCGTTGGGCACGGGCCGCTCGGCCCCGCCCGACGGATGGTTGCGCACGGTCGGACGGGCCTCGCCCGGGTCCCGGGCGACGAGCGTCGACGAGCCGCCGCCGTCGAGGTTGAAGCCGTCGGCGGCCCCCAGCCCCTTCAGGGCCTGGGCCAGTTCCAGCAGGGTCAGCCCGGGCCGGTGGGCGGCTCCGCCGTCGAGCGCCAGCAGCAACAGCCGCCGCCCCCGGTCCGCCAGACCGGCGGCGGTCCGCACGGCGGCGGTCTCCGTGTCCAGCCCCCCGACGGGCCTGCCCCCGCGCAGCAGGGGAAAACCCCCGATCGCGAAGCGCAGCGACCCCGAACGCCGGGGCCGGAGGTACTCGTCGACCGCCACCCGGTCCCCGACCTTGAGCTTGCGCAGCTGCCGTGCCCCGTCCTCGCGCCCCAGCAGCACCACCGAACCCCGGGCGACGGCGCCCCGGCCGGGCCGCTCCGCCACGGCCGCCACCCGGCCCCCGCGCACGGTCAGTTCACGGGTGTCGTCGCTGCACGGCGCGCCCCGGTCGGTGTCCGTGCCACAGGTGGCCCGCAGCCGTGACGCCGTGCCCCAGGCCGGGGTGAACGCCCCGATGCCGTCGACCGGGATCGCGTACTGGTTGAAGCCGCTCAGCGGGAACTCGTCGTTCCGGGCGCGCACGGACCCCTCCAGCGTGAGCCGGTCCAGCCGCGCCGTCCGGTCCGCGCCCACGCCCAGGACGTCCTCCGTGGTACCGCCCGACGGCATCGCCGGGCCGAACCGCTGGCCGTCCGGCACCGCCGCCTTCAGATCGTGCCCGCCCGCCACGGCGGGACCCACCGGCGCGCCCGTGGCGTCCACCCCGGGATGCTGCGCCTCGGCGATGTTGAAGAAGTCCCCGTTCACCCCGCCGACCGCGCTGCGGTCGCCGGCCATCCGGGACAGCCGCTCCCGGGCGCCCACGGCCCCCGGGTACAACAGGTCCACCGACACCCGCCGCTCGCGCAGGTCGACCGTGAGCAGATGCCCGTACGCCGGTCCGTTCGATCCCTTCAGCGAGAACCCCCGATACGTCACTCCCGGCCCCAGCGCGGTCGGCGCGCCCAGCTCCGGCGGGGAGAGCTCCTCCGTGCCCGCCCACGCCGTGCCGCCCCCGACCAGCGAGACCCATGCCACCAGTACCGTCAGAACCGCGCGCACGCGGCGTCCACTTCTTCCCACTGTCACCCCAGAGGTCCCGTCAACTCTGTCATGGCGCAAGGGACTTAACCATGCCCCGAAAGAACGACAGGGAAAGCTCAGGCGGCGCCCGGCGCAACTCTCGGCCCGGCCCTGTCAAACGGCCCGGTGGGCCCCGATACTCGCAAGCGTCAGCGCGCGCAGCCCGCCCCTATTCGCTCACCGAGCCACCGGGAGGCAGCCCCATGTCCCGTACGCGCCGATCCGCCGTCCTCGCCCTCGGAGCCGCGCTCGCCGGCTCCGTCGCCGCACCGGCCCTCGTCACCCCGGCTCTCGCCGCCCCCGCCGCCACGCCCACGGACACCGGGCGCGCCAGGCCGCCGCTGCGCCGCGCCCACGCGCACAACGACTACGAGCACCCCCACCCGCTCACCGACGCCCTCTCCCACGGTTTCAACAGCGTGGAGGCCGACATCTGGCTGGTCGGGGACGAGCTCCTCGTCGCGCACGACGCCTCCGGGCTCGACCCCGCACGCACGCTCGAATCCCTCTACCTCGACCCCCTGATGAGCCGCGTCAGAGCCAACCGCGGCCGGGTGTACCGCGGATACGATCTGACCCTCCAGCTCCTCATCGACATCAAGACCCCGGGCGACGCCACCTACCGGGCCCTGTCGCGCCGACTGCGCCCGTACCACCCGATGCTCACCGCGTGGTCCGGCGACCGGACGCGCCGCGCCGCGGTGACCGCCGTCGTCTCGGGGGACCGGGGCGCCCGCGCCCCCATGGAGGCGGAGCGGACGCGCCAGGCCTTCTACGACGGCCGGCTCACCGACCTCGGCGGCGCGCCCGCCTCCTTCGCGCCCCTCATCAGCGACAACTGGGTGGAGAACTTCACCTGGCGGGGGGTGGGCCCCATGCCCGGCCACGAGCGGGCCGCCCTCCGGCGGATCGTCGCCACCGCGCATGCCGAGGGGCGGGCGGTCCGCTTCTGGGCCACGCCGGACGCGCCCGGCCCGGCGCGGGACGCGCTCTGGCGGGAGCTCCTCGCGGCCGGTGCGGACTACCTCAACACGGACGACCTGGCAGGCCTCGAGGCGTTCCTGCGCGCAGCTCGTTGAGCACCCGGCACACCTCCGTGTCGCGGACCGCCGGCAGCAGCAGCGCGACCGCCTGCACCAGCTTGCCCAGCAGGAAGGTCGTGTCGGGTGTGGCGCGCACCAGCTCCCGTACCCTCTCCGTGTCCTTCCGCCATACGGATTCGAGCAGCACTGCGACATCCGGTGCGGCCTCCTCGTCCGTCTCGACCCAACCGGGCTCGTCCGGCACCCGCCTGACGAGATGCCGCAGCACCCGGTCGGCGACATCGGGCCGGTAGGCCTTCCGGATGGCCTCGTTGGCGATCCAGACGAGCGCGGCGACGAGGTCCCGGGCCTCCTCGGCCGTCATGGACCCGGGCAGCGAGCAGTCGAACGCCGCCTGATTGCCGTGCCGGAAGGCGAGCAGAAGGCGGGCCGCGCCCGCCTTCGCCTCGCCGGCGCGTGTCCGTGTGATCTCGGCAGTCATCGGTCGAATCATACGGTTAACGGATATTTATTCCGGTAACGCCGCATCGTCGGCGGGTCGATGGAATGTCCGGTTCCGGAGCGGATCCCGTAGCGGAACGGTCACCGCGCGGGCCGGGCCGCCACGGCAGGGGAACGCTGGCCGTATGGCCACCCCTCCAGGCCCCCCGCCGGGGCCGCCGTACGGCCCGCCGTACGGACCTTACGGACCGTCCGGCGGCTTCGGCCCCGCTTGGCAGCCGGACCCACCGCCTCCGCCCGGCGGCGGGAGAGGACGGCGGGTGGCGACGGCCGTCGCCGCGCTGCTCGGGGTCGCGGTCCTCGCGGTGGGGGCCGTGGTGCTCGTCGGAGGCAAGGACTCCGGTGGCAGCACGCCGAGCCACAGCGCGGTGCCGACCGGCACCGCCTTGTCCCCCTTCCCGCTCCCCACCGGGCTACCGTCGAGCCTGCCCAGCGGTCTGCCGTCCGGGTTCCCGTCGACGCTGCCCTCGACTCTCCCGTCGGGCCTGCCGACGGACATCTTCGGGCTGTAAGGACGACGTCCAGTGCGCTACCGCGCCCCGTAAGGGGCGCGGGACAGTGTCGATATGCGGCTACCGCCGCGTGGGCGCGATCGGCCCCCACCGGCCCGCAGCCGCTCGGACCACGCTTCCAGCCGAGTACTTGACGGCTGCCGCTCAACCGGCCTCTGCAAGCCGCGCCGCGATCCGCGCTGCGACCCGCTCCGGTGGCCCCGCCGCGGCCAGCCGCTCCGCGTCCTCGCGCACCGTCGGCTCCCCGGGCACGGGCGTCAGCTCGTGGCCCGGCGTCAGCGCCTCCGCCAGCAGCCGCCGCGCCCGGACCGCCGCGTCCCTCGCGAGGAACGCCAGGGCCTCGACGTCGAGCCCGTGCGCCCCTTCGGCCCCGTCCCCCTCGCCGGCCAGGACGGGCGGCCGCCCCGCCACCTCCACCGGCGGCGGGAGATCCGGAAGCGGCGGCACGAGGCCGCGCCCCGCGAACGCCTCACGCGCCGGTATCCCCACAGGCGGCTCCGGCGCGCACGAAGCGGCACGCGGGGCACTGCGCGATCGCAGTTCCTCCAGCAACTCCCGCTCCTCGCGCCCCCGTAGCAGCAACAGGACGAGCGGATCCCGGTCGAGCAGCCGGGCGACCTGATGGCACAGCG
Organism: Streptomyces sp. NPDC001678; assembly: GCF_042892945.1. NCBI lineage: Bacteria > Bacillati > Actinomycetota > Actinomycetes > Kitasatosporales > Streptomycetaceae > Streptomyces > Streptomyces sp. NPDC001678. The sequence goes on from NZ_JBIAUP010000011.1 coordinate 27,799, forward strand.
CCGCCGAGTGCGGGCAGTGGTCCCACGCCCCGCAGGCGCACTCGGCCTCCAGATCGCCGATGCCGGGCAGCAGGTCGACGCCCGCCGCGGCCGCGTCCTCGGCCAGGTGCGGCGGCAGGTCCCCGTCCAGCAGCGCCGCGATGTGCTCGGGACGATCGGCCACCACATCCAGGAGCCGGTCCCAGTCGGCCTCCGTGAATCGCTGGACCACCACGTCCGAGCGGTGGGTGACGCCGTCCCGGTCGCGGACGAGCGCGGTGATCCGCCCCGGCCGGACGGACACCGCCCCGACCGCTCCCGCGCGGGCGTACTGACGGCCGGCCTTCACCTGCCTGCCGTCCAGGGCGGTGTCCTCCAGCGCCTTGAGCCAGGCCCGGCCCCACTGGCTCGTGGCGAAAACCTGCCCCGCCACCGGAGGCAGGGCCGCGAAGACGCGTTCCCGCCGGTCGTGTGCCGTCCTCGTCATCGTCCGGTCCCCCTCAGCTCCACGAGCTCCGCCAGTTGGGCGTCGGTCAGTTCGGTCAGCGCGGCCTCCCCGGCGCCCAGCACCGCGTCGGCAAGGGCCTGCTTGCGCGCCAGCATCTCCGCGATCCGGTCCTCGACGGTGCCCTCGGCGACGAGCCGGTGCACCTGGACGGGCTGGGTCTGGCCGATGCGGTAGGCGCGGTCGGTGGCCTGGGTTTCGACCGCGGGATTCCACCAACGGTCGAAGTGCACGACATGACCGGCGCGCGTGAGGTTCAGGCCCGTGCCGGCCGCCTTCAACGACAGCAGGAAGACCGGGATCTCACCCTCCTGGAAGCGCCGTACCAGCTCCTCCCGCCGCGCAACGGGCGTACCGCCGTGCAGCAGCGCGGTGGTCACGCCCCGCGCGGCCAGATGACGTTCCAGGAGGCGCGCCATCCGGACGTACTGGGTGAACACCAGGATGCTTCCGCCCTCGGCGAGGATGGTGTCCAGCAGCTCGTCGAGAAGCTCGACCTTGCCGGAACGTCCCTCGATCCGGGGGCCGTCGCCCGCCTTGCCCGGCTCTCCGGGGACGTGCTCCTTGAGGAACTGGGCGGGATGGTTGCAGATCTGCTTGAGCCCGGTGAGCAGCTTGACGATCAGCCCGCGCCGTTCGAGCCCGTCCGCCTCCGCGATCTCCGCGAGGATCTCCCGCACCACGGCCTCGTACAGGCCCGCCTGTTCCCCGGTGAGCGCCACCGGATGGTCGGTCTCGGTCTTGGGCGGCAGCTCGGGCGCGATGCCCGGGTCGGACTTGCGGCGGCGCAGCAGGAACGGGCGGACGAGCGCCGCGAGGCGCTCGGCGGCCGCCGGGTCGGCGCCGCTCTCCACGGCCCGGGCGTGGCGCCGGCGGAAGCCGCCGAGCGAGCCGAGGAGCCCGGGCGTGGTCCAGTCGAGGATCGCCCACAGCTCGGACAGGTTGTTCTCGACCGGGGTGCCGGACAGCGCCACGCGCGCCTTCGCCCCGATGGCGCGCAGGGCCTTGGCGGTCGCGGAGGACGGGTTCTTGACGTGCTGGGCCTCGTCGGCGACGACCAGTCCCCAGCCGATGCCCGCCAGCCGGGGCGCGTCCAGTCGCATCGTGCCGTAGGTGGTGAGGACGAACTCCCCCTCGCCGAGCGCGTCGAGGTCGCGGGACGTGCCGTGGAAGCGGCGGACCGGGGTGCCGGGGGCGAAACGTTCGATCTCGCGCTGCCAGTTGCCCATCAGCGAGGCCGGGCAGACCACCAGCGTGGGGCCGGCGGCCTCCGGCAGGGTCTGCCGGTGCAGGTGGAGGGCGATCAGGGTGATGGTCTTGCCCAGGCCCATGTCGTCGGCCAGGCAGCCGCCGAGGCCGAGCGAGGTCATCCGGTTCAGCCAGTCGAGGCCGCGCAATTGGTAGTCGCGCAGGGTGGCGGTCAGCGCGGCGGGCTGGGCGACCGGTTCACGGCGGGTCTCGGGGTCGGCGATACGGTCGCGCAGCGCCGCCAGCCAGCCCGTCGCCAGCACCTCGACCGTCTCGTCGTCGTTCCCGGCGGGGGCGCTGCCGGTGAGCGCGGCGCCCAGCGCCTCGGCGGGGGTGATCCGCCGGTCGCGCCGGTCGCGGGCGCGGCGCAGCGCCTCGGGGTCGACGAGCACCCACTGGTCGCGCAGCCGTACGACGGGGCGGCTCGCCTCGGCGAGCCGGTCCAGCTCCGCCCGCGTCAGCTCCTGGTCGCCGATGGCGAAGCGCCAGCCGAAGGCGAGCAGTTTGTCGGCGGACAGCAGGGACGGCATGCCCGAGCGGTGCCCGGACGCGTCGTCCGGCGGGCCGACGACGGCACGGGCGGTGAGCTCGCGGACCAGGTCCTTGGGCCAGTGGACCTCGACGCCCGCGGCGTCCAGCGCCCGGGCGGCCGCGCCGAGGAGCTCCCCGGTCTCCTCGTCGGCGAGGTCGACGGCGGTGGGCACCGCGGCCGACAGCAGGGGCGAGAGCGCGGGCCAGGCGTGGGCGGCGCGCCGCAGGGCGCGCAGCGCGTTCATGCGGGAGCCGCCGAGCGCGCGGCCCGCCGGGGACACGCCGGACCACACGTCGGCCGCGTCGGCGACCAGTGCCGGGTCGGAGAGGCTGTGCAGCTGTGGCACGGCCCGGAAGCGTGGGTGGAGCTCCTCGCCCGTCCCGTCGGACCCCGTTCGCGCGAGGACCTCGACGCGCAGGGAGAGCCGTACGGCCGTGTCGTAACCGGTGGCCCAGGCGCGCGCGGCGGGCACCCGCTGGGGCTCGGGGGCGGCGAAGGGGCGGCCGCCCGCGGCGAGGACGGCGGCGGGGGAGCGGGGCAGGCCGTCGGCGACGGCGTCGAGGAAGGACCGTACGAGCCCCTCGGGTTCGGGCAGCAGGGGTGCTCCGCCGCCCGGCAGCGGCACGGCGTGCGCCGTGGGCGGCATGGCCGCGGCGAGCTCCTGGACACGGCGGGTGTCGTCGGGGGTGAGCGGCCCGGCCCGCCAGGTGTCGTGGTCGGTGCCGGTCAGTCCGGGCAGCAGCTTGCCGGTCGCGGCGAGCTGGAGGGCGAGGACGGCGACGGCGCCCCAGAAGGCGGCCGTCTCGTCGGCCCGGGCGGCCCGGGCACGGGTGAGGACGGGCACGGCGTCGCGCACGGGCAGCACGTTCGCCCGGACGGTCGTCGTGGTCACGTCGTCGCCGTCGGGGACGGCGACGGTCAGTTCCTCGACGGTGCCGCCCGCCAGGGGTGGTGTGCCGTCGGGGAGCCAGAAGGCGACCCGCCCGGCGCGGGCCGGGTCCCCGGGGAGGAAGACCGCCTGACAGCGGGCGAGCAGGGAGACGTCGGAGGGTGTCGCGGCAGAGAGCGGGGTCACAGCGCTGCGCATTCCTCAAATTTGACTAGTGCGGGTCGGAGCGGCCGAGGGTACAGGAGACGCGCGGCCGATGGAGGGATCTCCGAGGTGATCCGCGTCACCCGACTTGGCGCGGACCGACGTACGCTGAAACCGGGTTCGGCAGCCGTCGCGAAGGAGGCACGGACATGTCCAACAGGGCCAAGGTCGCCGTGGGTGGTGTGGCGGTGGGGGTGATCCTGCTGTGGCTGCTGCCCTTCTGGGCGGCGCTGCTGGTGATGGTCGGCATTCCCGTCGGCGCCTATCTGCTGCTCGATCCGTCGCAGCGCACACGGCTGCGCAGGGCGTCCCGCAAACAGTTGGGTCGCTAGGGCCGCCGGGCCCGCACTAGGGACGCGTGGTGAACACGGGGGCGAGCGCCGCCTCCGTCAGCAGCCGCGCGCGGCCGGATCCGTCGGCCGGGACGGTCCACAGATCGGAGCCGTAGTCACCGGGCAGGGAGTACACGAGCGTGTGCCCGTCCCGCCAGACCGCCTGGTCGTCGACATTGCGCCGCTCCGCCGTGGCGGTCTCGCGCAGGGTGCGCAGGTCCAGGACGTACAGCCGCCAGGGCGCGTCGGGGGACGCGCCCTCGACACGCTTCTTGTACGCGACGCGCGTCCCGTCGGGGGACAGGGACGGGCATTCGACGTTCTCGTGCAGGGCGCGCAGCGTCCGCTCCGAGCGGTCCCCGCGCACCAGATAGGTCCTGCCGCCCGTGGCGACGGTGGCGTAGAAGTGTCCGGCGTCGGCGAAGGTGACGCCCCAGACGTTGAGGTCCGCCGCCCGGTGGGGCCGGCCGTCCAGGAGGAAACGGTAGTCCTCCAGATCGCGGTCCAGTTCCCCGGTGCGGACGTCCAGGACCGAGGTGCGGGTGGAGAAGGCGGTGCCCGCGTAGGAGTCGCCGCTGACGAAGACCGTCCAGGCCGCGGCCCGCCCGTCGGGGGAGACCCGGGCGCGGGTGGGGATGCCCGCCAGGTCGTAGCGGCGCAGCGGGCGCAGGCGCGCGTCGAGGACCACGGCCCGGTAGACGTCCCGCAGGCCGCTGCGCGCCGACTGGAGGCAGACGCCGGTGCCCGCCGCCGTGTGGAAGCGCAGACAGCGGACGCCGGAGGAGGTGCGGGGTCCGGCCGGGTCGGCGTCGGAGACCGAGACGACCTCGTCGCGGTGCGGCCCCCAGGCCATGTTCCGGAAGACGTCGCGGCCCGGGGCGTCGAGGGTGACCGCGCCGGGCCGTACGGGCGGGCCGCCCGCCCGGGGCCGGTCCTTCTCCGCCGCCCGGTCGGCGGCCCGCAGGGTGGCGCCGACGGCGACCCCCGTCAGGAGGAGGACGGCGGCGAACAGGACCAGGAGTCGGTGCGTGCGGTTCATCCTGTTCGGGTTCATCCGGTTCGGGTTCATCCGGTTCAACGGACGGGCTCCGGTGGGACGTCGGTGGGCGAGGGGCGCAGCAGTACGGCGCTGGCGGCGGCGGAGACGAGGAGGCCGGTGGCCGCCGCGCCCAGCGCCGTGCGGTCGCCCCACGCGGTCCAGGCCGCGCCGAAGGCGATCGAGCAGACGAAGCGCGCCGCGGCCTGACCGGTCTGGACGACCGCGAGGCCGCTGCCCCGGGTCTCCCGGGGCACGGCGTCGGCGGTCGCGGCGGCCAGCACCCCGTCGGTGGCGGCGTAGAACGTGCCGTGCAGCGCGAGGACGGCGCAGGCCAGGGCGGGCGAGCTCCCCAGGGGCGCGAGCAGCAGCCCATAGGCGCCGAGGAGCGCGAGGTGGCCGCAGAGGAACAGCCTGCGCCTGCCGAAGCGGTCGGCGACCACGCCGAGCGGCACCGCCAGCAGGAGGAACGCCGCGGCGGTGCCCAGGGGCAGCAGCGGGAACCACGCCTCGGTGACGGCGAGCCGGCGCTGGAGGGTGAGGTAAAGGAAGGAGTCGCTGACGGTGGTCAGCCCGAGGAGTACCGCGCAGGCGGTGAGCCGGCGGACCCCGGGACGGCGCAGGAGGTCCCGGAGCGGAGTCCGGGTCTCCGTGCGGCGGGGGAGCACGGGGTCGGTGGGGCTCGTGGGTTCGCCGGGGTGCGCGGGAACGAACAGCCAGAGGATGAGCACGCCCAGCGCCGCCACGCAGCCGCTGACCGTGAAGACCGCGTCGTACCCCTCGGCGGCGGTCCGCAGGACCAGGAAGGCCAGCAGGGGGCCGAGCAGCGCCCCGGCGGTGTCCATGGCCCGGTGCGCGCCGAACGCCCGGGCCCGGTCGGCGGGTTCGCAGGCCAGCGAGATCATGGCGTCGCGCGGTGCGGTGCGCAGTCCTTTGCCCGTGCGGTCGGCCGCCAGGACGGCGCCGATCAGCGGGACGCCGTGCACGACGAGCAACAGCGGTTTGCACAGTGCGGAGAGGCCGTAGCCGAGGAGGGCCACGGTCTTGTGGCCGCCGTCGCGACGGTCGGCGAGCCGGCCGCCGACGAGGCGGACGAGCGCGCCGACGCCGTTGTAGAGGCCGTCCAGCAGTCCGAAGCCGAGCGGGGACAGGCCCAGCCCGGCGACCAGATAGAGCGGCAGGACGGCGCTGACCATCTCCGAGGAGACGTCGGTGACCAGGCTGACGGTGCCGAGCGCGAACACCGTGGCGGGAACGGCGGCCCGCCGGCCGGGAGCGGGATTCCGTCCGGCGGCGTCGGTGGCGGTGGTGGTGCGACGGTCCGCGAGGTACACGGTCAGCTGTTCCAGACGCCGGTGATGTCCTTGGCGCTCGCGGCGTTCCCGGCGTGCGGGAGACCGTACATGGTCTCCAGGGTGCGCAGCACGTCGTAGTGGTTGTACGTGGTGTCGGAGGTGGAACCGGCCTTGACCTGCTGGCCGTAGAGGACGGTGGGGATCCGGTTGCCGCTGAGGCGGTTGTCCTCGTCGAAGGTGATCAGCAGCAGGCTGTTGTGGGTCTTGGCCCAGTCGGCGTAGGACTTGAGGTTGTTCTTCAGCCAAGTGTCGCCGGTGCCGATGGAGCAGTCGTGCATGTCGCTGCACATGTTCGGTACGACGAAGGAGACCGCGGGAAGGGTGGCGTAGTCCCGGGGGAAGGCGCCGAAGGTGTGGGCGGTGCTGGTGGGGACGTTGCCGAAGCCGAACCAGGGGTTGTGCTTCTGGCGGTACTTGCCGCTCTCACAGGTCGTGGAGCCCTCGGAGGGCAGGGATTCGTTGTAGCTCGCCCAGGTCTTGCCCGCGGCGATCAGCTCCGAGCCGAGGTTGGGCTCCTCGCTGAAGCCGGGGTCGACGCAGCTGTCGTCGGTGATGCCCTGGGTGTCGCCCGAGAACAGCGCGTAGTAGTTGGGCTGGCTGGGGTGGGTCTCGGCGTACGAGGCGGTCAGGTTCGCGCCGCCCGCGGCCAGGGAGTTGATGTAGGGGGCGCTGGAGCTGCCCATGACCTGGTCGTAGGCGCGGTTCTCGAAGACGACGACCACGACGTGGTCGGGCGTGGGAACAGCCGGCGCGGCGGTGGAGTCCGAGGCCCACAGGCCGAGGGAGGTGGCCGCGAGCCCGAAGGCCGTGGCGAGGGCGAGGAGATGGCGGCGGCGGGGGCGATGGGGGTGGGTGGGACTGGCTGCGGCGGGCACGAGCTCCTCCGGATGAAGTGGCATCGGTGGGGGGTGAGCCGGGTGCGCTGGCAGCGTAGGACGGTGCGCGGTGGCATGTACACGACTTCAACATGACGAATCGTGGAACGGCGGCCGAGCGGCGTGCGACGCGTGATGGACGTCGTTCCGCGTCAGGCGGCGGGCAGTCCGAGGAGGGTACGGGCCACCGTCTGCGGGGATTCGTCGCGTTCGCGGGCGAGGGCTATCACGGCGCGGCACGCGAGCTCGTTCACGCCGAAGCTGAGGGCTTCCGGCGAGACCCAGCGCGTCGCTTCCATGCTTTTGTCGTAGTCGTTCTCGGCGCAGGCGGCGACATATGCCGCCGCGGCCTCGAAGAGATTGTGCTGGCGGCTCACGAGCGGCCGTGGCGTCGGTGCCCGCCGGACCTCTTCCGAGCGCTTGCGGAGTTTGTTGAACACGCGGATCACCTGCCCTTGTGAGCGGCAATTTCCTGCGGTCGTTCAAGTGTGCCCGGTGGGCGAGGAGTTGAACCTCCGGAAAATACAGTGGTGCCGCTCGTTTTCCGCGTCATGTCCGCATCCTGTGTCAACTGGCGAACGGATGGGTGTCGGAGGGGAGGGCGGGTTGCCCGGAGCGCGGAGGTGGGCAAGGCTTGCACGGCGGTTACGGGGAATTGCCGAACGGGGAGGCGGACATGGGAATCGGTAAGGAACTCGACTCGATGCTGGACGAGTTGGCCGAGAGGGGCGGTGGGATACGCCACGCATTGGTGCTGTCCAACGATGGGCTTGTGACGGGAGCGAGCGCGAGTCTGGCGAGAGAGGAGGCCGAACACCTGGCGGCGGTCGCCTCCGGACTGCACAGTCTCGCCCGGGGAACGGGCCGGCAATTCCGGGTGGGCGGCGTGCGCCAGACCATGGTCGAATTCGAGCAGGGCGTGCTGTTCGTGACGGCCGCCGACGAGGAGAGCTGCTTGTGCGTGCTCGGCGATGCCGATGCCGACATCGGCCGGATCGCCTACGAGATGACCTTGCTGGCCAACCGCGTCGGCGGCCGGAACCGCTGAATCCGGCCGGAAATCGCCGACTCCCGCCGGAAATCGCCGACTTCCGCCGGAAGTCGGCGACCCCGGCCGGTGCCGGACCGGTGGCCGCACCGGGGTCGGCGCCGAGGCCCGCCGGGGTTATCCACAGGCCCGGCGGGCTGTCGCACCCCACCGCTATCGTCGTCACTGTCAGTAATCGGGCGATGGTGGGAGGGCGTCATGGAGGTACGACAGGAACGGCAGCGACGGGAGCGAGGGCGGACGGGGGCGCACGGCCCGGCGTGGCCGGGCGTCCCCTTCGCCCGGGCCGCGCGGGAGCTCGGGCTCAAACCGCGCGAGTTCGAACTGGCCGTCCAGCTCGGGGAGGTACGGACCGTCTCGGCCGGCCCGGCCGGGCGGCGACGGGTCCCCCCGGAGGAGATCGACCGGCACGGATCGAGCGAGGGCTTCCCGGAAGCGCTGCGCTCCCGGCTCTGGGCCGTGGGCACGGCGGAAGGAGCCGAGCTCATGGGCGTCAGCCCCGCCCGCTTCACCCGCCTGGCCCGGGCCGGCTGCTTCACCCCGGTCCGCTTCTACGTCAACCGGTACCGCGCCGTCGTCTGGCACTATCTGGCGGCCGACCTCGCGGAGTTCGCCGACCGTGAACCCGGGCTGCTCACCGGCCGCACCCCCGCCCTGCTGCGGACCGCGCTGGACGAACACTCCGACCGGCGCGCCCGGGGCTGGCGCGCCCGCCGGGTCGACCAGCTGACCGCCCAGGCCACGGACGCCTGGCAGCGAGCGGCCGCCACCGCCGCCGTGCTCGACACCCCCGAACTGGCACAAGCCGTGCCCGACCCGGGTGAACGGGCGTATCTGAACGCGCTGCGCCCGGAGCTGACCCGGATCCGCTCCGAGGTCCCGGCGGCCCGTGAGGTGATCGAGTCGCTGGTGCTGGCCGAGGACCCGGACGAGATCGACTGGTACCGCCACTGCCTCACGACCGCCCTGCCCCAGGCCCGGGCCACCCGGCCCGCACCCGGCACCGACGGGAACCGGCAGACCGGGCCGGACCACGCCCCCGAGCCGGAGCCCGGTCGTGACCCCGCCGACAGCACGGCGCCCGGGCGGGAGCGCACCCGCCGCCCGGAGCCCCGGTCCCCGCGTCCCGGAAAGTTGTGGTCATGGCTGCGCGGGCGTCGGTAGACCACGGTCCGGCGGAGCGCCGAGCGCACCGCCGGACCGTGGCCGGGAAGGCGTCAGAGCTGGCCGACGTCCATGATCCGGACGACCGCCCGGCCCTCCTCGTCGGATGCCGCGAGGTCGACCTCGGCGGAGATGCCCCAGTCGTGATCGCCATTGGGGTCGGCGAAGGTCTGCCGGACCCGCCACAGACCGTCCTCCGGCCGCTCCTCGATGCGCAGCAGCTTCGGCCCGCGCGCCTCGGGGCCGGTGCCCAGATCGTCGTACTCGTCCCAGTAGGCGTCCATGGCCTCGGCCCAGCGGTCCTCGTCCCAGCCGGACTCGGCATCCATCTCGCCGAGTTCGGCGACCTTGTCCAGGGCGGCGAGCTCCACACGACGGAACAGCGCGTTGCGCACCAGCACCCGGAAGGCACGGGCGTTGGCCGTGACGGGCTTGACCTGGTCGGCCCGCTCCTGGGCCTCCTCCGCGCTCTCCTCCGAGGGGTTGGCCAGCTGCTCCCACTCGTCCAGCAGGCTCGAGTCGACCTGGCGGACCATCTCGCCGAGCCAGGCGATCAGGTCCTCGAAGTCGTCGGACTTCAGATCGTCCGGCACGGTGTGGTCCAGCGCCTTGTAGGCACTGGCCAGGTAGCGCAGCACGATGCCCTCGGTCCGGGCCAGGTCGTAGTGGGCCGTGAACTCCGTGAAGGTCATCGCCCGCTCGTACATGTCACGGATGACCGACTTGGGCGACAGGGGGTGGTCGCCGACCCACGGGTGGCTCTTGCGGTAGACGTCGTAGGCGTGGGACAGCAGCTCCTCCAGCGGCTTGGGGTAGCTGACGTCCATGAGGCGCTCCATGCGCTCCTCGTACTCGACGCCGTCCGCCTTCATCGCCGCCACGGCCTCGCCGCGCGCCTTGTTCTGCTGCGCGGCCAGGATCTGCCGGGGGTCGTCCAGCGTCGACTCCACGACCGAGACCATGTCCAGCGCGTAGGAGGGGGACTCCGGGTCCAGGAGCTCGAAGGAGGCCAGCGCGAAGGTCGACAGCGGCTGGTTGAGCGCGAAGTCCGACTGGAGGTCGACCGTCAGCCGCACGATCCGGCCCTCGGCATCCGGCTCCTCCAGCCGCTCCACCACACCGCCGTCCAGCAGCGAGCGGTAGATGGCGATGGCCCGGCGGATGTGCCGCAGCTGGTTCCTGCGCGGCTCGTGGTTGTCCTCCAGTAGCCTGCGCATCGCCTCGAAGGCGTTGCCCGGCCGGGCGATGACCGCCAGCAGCATCGCGTGGGTGACCCGGAAACGGGAGGTGAGCTGCTCCGGCTCGGAGGCGATGAGCTTCTCGAAGGTGTTCTCCGTCCAGTTGACGAAGCCCTCGGGAGCCTTCTTGCGGACCACCTTGCGCCGCTTCTTGGGGTCGTCCCCCGCCTTGGCCAGCGCCTTCTCGTTCTCGACGACGTGGTCGGGCGCCTGCGCGACGACGAATCCGGCCGTGTCGAAGCCGGCCCGCCCGGCCCGGCCCGCGATCTGGTGGAACTCCCGCGCCCGCAGCGTCCGCACCCGCTGGCCGTCGTACTTGGTCAGCGCGGTGAAGAGCACCGTGCGGATGGGCACGTTGACCCCGACGCCCAGGGTGTCGGTACCACAGATCACCTTGAGCAGACCGGCCTGCGCCAGCCGCTCCACCAGTCGCCGGTACTTCGGCAGCATCCCGGCGTGGTGCACACCGATGCCGTGCCGCACGAAGCGCGAGAGGTTCCGCCCGAACTTGGTGGTGAAGCGGAAGTTGCCGATCAGCTTGGCGATCTCGTCCTTCTCCTCGCGCGAGCACATATTGATGCTCATCAGCGCCTGCGCCCGCTCTACGGCGGCCGCCTGGGTGAAGTGGACGATGTACACCGGGGCCTGGCGCGTCTGGAGCAACTCGGTCAGCGTCTCCGTCAGCGGCGTCGAGCGGTACTCGTACGACAGCGGAACGGGCCGGGTCGCCGAGCGGACCACCGAGGTCGGCCGCCCGGTGCGCCGGGTCAGGTCCTCCTCGAAACGGGAGACGTCACCGAGCGTCGCGGACATCAGGATGAACTGCGCCTGGGGGAGCTCCAGCAGCGGGATCTGCCACGCCCAGCCCCGGTCCGGTTCGGCGTAGAAATGGAACTCGTCCATCACGACCTGGCCGATGTCGGCGTCCTTGCCGTCGCGCAGCGCGATGGAGGCGAGCACCTCGGCCGTGCAGCAGATCACCGGGGCGTCGGCGTTGACCGAGGCGTCGCCGGTGAGCATGCCGACGTTCTCGGTGCCGAAGATCTTGCACAGGTCGAAGAACTTCTCCGAGACCAGCGCCTTGATGGGGGCGGTGTAGAAGGTCACCTGGTCATTGGCGAGCGCGGTGAAGTGCGCGCCCGCCGCGACCAGGCTCTTGCCCGAGCCGGTGGGCGTCGAGAGGATCACGTTCGCCCCGGAGACCACCTCGATCAGCGCCTCCTCCTGGGCGGGGTACAGCGAGATGCCCCGCTCCTCGGCCCAGGTCGAGAAAGCTTCGAAAAGGGCATCGGGGTCGGCATGGCTCGGCATCTGATCGATAAGGGTCACACCCCCATACTGCCTGGCCCCCGGCCGGATCAGGGAACCGGCCGGTCGAACGATGATCATCCGGGCATTACGCTGAGTGGCCGACAGGGCGTCAGCGAAGCCCGGCACGGGCCGGCGAAGGGGTGGCACGACGATGATGGGACCGGCTCATTCGCTCTCCGGGGCGGCGGCCTGGCTGGGCGTGGGAGCGGCGGCCGCCGCGCTGGACCACCCGATGCCCTGGCCCGTGCTCGTGGTCGGCGCGCTGATCTGCGCCGGGGCCGCCCTGGCCCCGGACCTCGACCACAAGTCCGCGACCATATCGCGGTCCTTCGGCCCGATATCCCGGATCCTGTGCGGGATCATCGACCAGCTGTCCTACGCGGTCTACAAGGCCACCAGGTCCAAGGCCGACCCGCGCCGCAGCGGCGGCCACCGCACGCTGACCCACACCGCCCTCTGGGCGGTGCTGATAGGGGCCGGCGCCTCGGCGCTGGCGATGACCGGGGACCGCTGGGCCGTGCTCGGCATCCTCTTCGTCCACATGGTGCTCGCCGTCGAGGGGCTGCTGTGGCGGGCGGCCCGGACCTCCAGCGATGTGCTGGTCTGGCTGCTCGGCGCCACCAGCGCCTGGATCCTCGCCGGCGTCCTGGACGCACCGGGCAACGGCTCCCACTGGCTGTTCACCGGCCCCGGCCAGGAGTACATGTGGCTGGGCCTGCCGATCGTCCTGGGCGCGCTCGTGCACGACATCGGGGACGCCCTCACCGTTTCCGGCTGCCCGATCCTGTGGCCCCTGCCGATAGCGCGCAAGCGCTGGTACCCCCTCGGCCCCCCGAAGTCGATGCGCTTCCGGGCCGGCAGCCGGGTCGAGGTCAAGATCCTGATGCCCGCCTTTATGATCCTCGGCGGTGTGGGCGGGCTGGGGGCCCTGGAGCTCCTCTGACCTCCCGGGCCCCCGCCCCGCCCGGAGGGCTAGCGATGCCAGGAGCGCCACAGCGCCGCGTACGCGCCGTCCGCCGCGACCAGTTCGTCGTGGCTGCCCAGCTCGCTGACCCTGCCGTCCTCCGCCACCACGATCACGTCCGCGTCATGGGCGGTGTGCAGCCGGTGCGCGATCGCCACGACCGTGCGCCCCTCCAGCACCTTGGCCAGGGAACGCTCCAGATGGCGGGCGGCGCGCGGGTCCAGCAGCGAGGTCGCCTCGTCCAGGACCAGGGTGTGGGGGTCCGCGAGCACCAGCCGGGCCAGGGCGATCTGCTGGGCCTGGGCCGGGGTCAGCGCGAGCCCGCCCGAGCCGACCTCGGTGTCCAGGCCCTTCTCCAGCGCCCGCGCCCAGTCCTCGGCGTCCACCGAGGCCAGTGCCGACCACAGCTTGTCGTCCCCGGCGTCCGGCCTGGCGAGCAGCAGATTGTCCCGCAGGGCACCGACGAAGACGTGGTGCTCCTGGTTGACCAGCGCCACATGGCGGCGCACCCGCTCCGTCGGCATCCGGGAGAGCTCCGCGCCGCCCAGCGTCACCGTCCCCGTCCGCGGGGCGTAGATCCCGGCCAGCAGCCGGCCCAGCGTCGACTTGCCCGCGCCGGACGGTCCGACCAGCGCCACCCGGGTCCCCGGCCGGACGTCGAGCGAGACCCCGTGCAGCACATCGCCGCCGGGCCCGTAGCCGAAGCGCACCCGGTCCGCCCGGACGTCCCGGCCCACCGGGCGCACCCGCTCGTCGGCGTCGTCGGCGCCGATCTCCCGCACACCCACGAGCCGGGCCAGCGACACCTGGGCGACCTGGAGCTCGTCGTACCACCGCAGGATCAGCCCCAGCGGCTCGACGAGCATCTGCGAGAGCAGCGCGCCCGTCGTCAGCTCACCGACCGAGAGCCAGCCCTTCAGCACACAGAACCCGCCGAGGAGCAGCACGACGCAGAGCAGCAGCACATGCGACACATTGACCACCGGATACAGCACCGAGCGCAGCCACAACGTATAGCGCTCCCACTGCGTCCATTCGAAGACGCGACGGTCGGACAGCGCGACCCGCTCCCGGCCCAGCCGGTGCGCCTCGACGGTCCGCCCGGCGTCCACGGTCTCCGTCAGGGCCGCGGCGACGGCCGCGTAGCCGGCGGCCTCGGAGCGATAGGCAGCCGGCGCCCGCCGGAAGTACCAGCGGCAGCCGACGAGCAGCAGCGGCACCGTGACCAGCAGCGACAGCGCCAGCGGCGGTGCCGTGACGGTCAGCGCCCCCAGCAGCAGCCCGGCCCAGACGACGCCGATCGCCAGCTCGGGCACGGCCTCCCGCATGGCGTTGGCCAGCCGGTCGATGTCCGTGGTGATCCGCGACAGCAGATCACCGGTGCCCGCCCGCTCCAGCACGCCCGGCGGCAGCCCCACCGACCGTACGAGGAAGTCCTCGCGCAGGTCCGCCAGCATCTGTTCGCCGAGCACCGCCCCGCGCAGCCGCACCATGCGTGTGAACAGCGCCTGGACGGCCAGGGCGACGGCGAAGAGGGAGACCGTACGGCCCAGGTGAAGCTCCCGGGCGCCCGAGGCGAGCTCCTCGACCAGTCCGCCCAGCAGATACGGGCCGGCCATCGAGGCGAGCACGGCGATCGCGTTGGCCCCCACGAGCAGGGCGAAGGCGCCCCGGTGCCGGCGCAGCATCGCCTTCGCATAGCCGCGCACCGTGGAGTGTCCGGCCACCGGAAGCGTCGTCGCCGACTCCGGTGCGGCGGGGTCGTAGGCGGGAGGTGCCAGGCCGATCATGCCGTTTCCCCGATCTGCTCGCCCTTGTCGGCCACGTCGGCCACGTCGGCCACGTCGGCCACGTCGGCCACGTCGGCCACGGCCTTCTCGAAGTCCGCTCTATCGAAGTCCGCCTTCTCGAAGCCGGCGAGCTCCATGTCCAGCGCCTTGGTGTCTGCCTTGTCGTTCTCTTCGTTCGTCCCGTCCGGTTCCTCGTCCGTCCGGCGGGTGACGACCGCGTGGTAGGCGGGGTCGGTGCGCACCAGGTCGGCGTGGGCCCCGACCGTCGCCACTCGGCCCTCCTGGACGAACACCACTCGATCGGCCCGGTCGAGCAGCAGCGGACTGCAGGTGAACACCACCGTCGTACGGCCCGCGCGCAGGTGGCGCAGCCCGTCCGCGATGCGCGCCTCGGTGTGCGAGTCCACCGCGGCGGTCGGCTCGTCCAGCACCAGCGCCTCCGGGTCGGTGATCAGGGAACGGGCCAGTGCCAGACGCTGGCGCTGCCCGCCGGACAGCGAGCGGCCGCGCTCGGTGATCCGGGCCCGCATCGGATCGTCGCTCCCTTCCGCCGAGGACCGGGTGAGCGAGGCCAGTACGTCCTCGCACTGCGCCGCCGCCAGAGCCGCCTCGGCCGTCACGGCACCCGAGGAGGGCACGTCCAGCAGCTCGGCGAGGGTGCCCGACAGCAGCACCGGGTCCTTGTCCTGGACGAGCACGGCCTCGCGCGCCACGTCGAGCGGCAGGCCGTCCAGCGCCACCCCGCCCAGCAGTACGGAGGGCGTGCCCTCGGTGCTTCCGTCGGCCCTTCCGCCCGTGCTCCCGTCGGCGTGACCGCCGAGCCGGTCGGCGAGCCTGCCCGCGGCGTCGGGATCCCCGCACACCACCGCCGTCAGCCGCCCGGTCGGCGCGAGGAGCCCGCTGACCGGGTCGTACAGATCGCCCCGCGGCCCCGGCCCGGACGCCTCCCGGTCGCCGTCCGGCGGCGCGACGCGCTCCAGCCCCAGGACCCTGGCGGCACGCGCCGCCGAGGGCCGGGAGAAGGCGTAGGCCTGGGCGATCTCCTCGAACTGGCGCAACGGCAGCAACAGGAAGCTGACCACGCCGTAGACCGTGACCAGCTCGCCGACCTCGATCCGGCCCTCCTGGACCAGCCGTACGCCGTACCAGACCACCGCGATCAGCAGCAGCCCCGGCAGCACCACCTGGACCGCCGCGATCAGCGCCCACATCCGGGCACTGCGCACGGCCGCCGTGCGCACCTCCTGGGAGGCGCGGCGGTAGCGGGAGAGGAACAGCTCCTCGCCGCCGATGCCCCGCAGCACCCGCAGCCCGGCCACGGTGTCCGACGCCAGCTCGGTGGCCCGGCCGGCCTTCTCCCGCTGCTCGTCTGCTCGCCGCGTGGCATGCGGCAGCAGCGGCAGCACCGCCAGGGCCAGTACGGGCACACCGGCCGCGATCACCAGCCCCAGGACGGGTTGATAGATCGTCAGGGACACGCAGAGCACCACGGTGGTGAGCAGCGCCGCCATGAAGCGCGAGACGGACTCCACGAACCAGCCGATTTTCTCGACGTCGCCCGTGGACACCGCCACCACTTCACCGGCCGCGACCCGGCGCGTCAGCGTCGCCCCCAACTCGGCGGTCTTCCGGGCCAGAAGCTGCTGCACCCGCGCCGCCGCCGTGATCCAGTTGGTGACCGACACCCTGTGCAGCATCATGTCGGCCAGCGCCATGACCGTCCCGAGCAGCAGCATCAGACCGGCCGCCAGCGCCAGCCGGGCGCCGGAGCGGTCGACCACCGCCTGCACGGCGAGCCCCGCCGCCAGGGGGAACAGGGCCACGGACGCCATGTTGACCGTGCCCCAGAACATCGCCT
The DNA here is from genome assembly GCF_042892945.1 of Streptomyces sp. NPDC001678. Lineage (NCBI taxonomy): Bacteria > Bacillati > Actinomycetota > Actinomycetes > Kitasatosporales > Streptomycetaceae > Streptomyces > Streptomyces sp. NPDC001678. The sequence continues at coordinate 44,127 of NZ_JBIAUP010000011.1, forward strand.
TTGCCTGGCCGCCCACCTGACTCCGCCCCAGCCACAGCAGGAAGCGGGGGCCCGACCGGACGTCCGGACGGCCGGGGTCGGCAAACGGCAGATCGCGAATGTGCATGACATCCCGGTTCGGAGTGGGTGGTAGGGGTCCGTGCCAGGCTCTCGGCAGGGAGATGTCCGGTTCAACTGGTTTTCCCGCGCCGGGTGTCCGGCCATGGCCCATCGGACCGGCTTCGTACTGGTGCGCCATGCGGCGAAGCGCTTCACTCCTGCCTCATGAGACGACTGCTTCTGGCACTGTGCGCCGCGGCCACCGGACTGGCGCTGAGCGCCGGACCGGCCACGGCCGCCGTACCCACCGAGTTCGGCACCGCATGGCACGATCCGGTCACCGCTGCCCCACCCGTGGCCACCCCTCGCACCACCTCCTGCACCGTGACCGTCGCGGAGACCGAATTCCGCGACTACACGCCCTACAAGAGCACCTACACGCCCCCCGAGCGCTGTGGTGACCGCTGGAACAAGGTGGTCCTCAGACTCGACGGCGCCGTGGCCGGGCGGCAGTTCGACCGCCTCGGCTATCTCCGCATAGGCGGTGTCGAGGTGTTGCGCACCTCGACACCCGAACCCTCGCCCAAGGGCATCACCTGGCACGTCGAGAAGGACGTCACCCGTTACGCCCCCGCCCTGCGCACCCGGCAGCCCGTCGAGATGCTCATCGGCAACCTCGTCAACGAGACCTACACCGGCGTCATCAAGGTCAAGGCGACCCTGACCTTCTACAAGGCCGAGGGGCGGGTGAAACCCGCCCGCACCCCGGACCGGGTGCTCACCCTCGACGGCGCACAGAAGGCCGGCCAGGCCTACGAGGGCGCGCTGACCGTGCCGCGCAACAGCGAGCGCGTCGTGGCCGAGGTCTACGCGACCGGGTCCGGCGGCGGCTGCGAGGAGTTCTGGTACCTCGCCGCGCCGGAGTCCTCGCCCTACTCCTGCAAGGCCAAGGACGGTCCCAACCGGGAGGTGCGCGTCTCGGTGGACGGCAGACTCGCCGGGATCGCCGCCCCCTACCCGACGGTGTGGACCGGCGGCTGGTCCAACCCCTTCCTGTGGTACGTGATCCCCGGCCCGCGCGCCTTCGACGTCCGGCCGGTGGAGTACGACCTCACGCCCTTCGCGGGGCAGCTGAACGACGGCAAGCCGCACCGGATATCGGTGACGGTGGCCGGGGTGCCCGAGGGGCAGAGCGGCTGGGACACTCCCGTCAACGTCCTGGTCTGGCAGGACGCCAAGGCGTCCGTGGTCACCGGCGCGGTCACCCGCCACCAGGAGGACGCCCCGCGCGGGACCGCCGACTATCAGCCCGGCGCCCGGCACCGGGTGGCGGCGGACGCCGCGCACGCGCTGACCGTCTCCGGCTATCTGAACACCTCGCACGGGCGGGTCGCCACCACGGTCGGCCGCCATCTGGCCGCCACCTCGCTGCACCGCTGGAAGGACGGCGAGGCCACGGACGGGCTACGGGCCCGCTGGACGGACGACGAGACCGTCACGGTCGCCGGCCGCGGACCGGCCACGGTGAACACGGCACACCGCGTCTACAGCATGGAGGGCGTCACCACCGTGGACCCCGACAACCGGCTGAACACCGTGCTCACCATGGGCGACCAGGCCGACCTGCGCACCACGCGGGCGGGGAAGCAGCTCACCTGGAGCCGGCTGGACGACACCTACACCGGTAACGCGTCCTACATCCAGAACGTCCCCCGGGAACAGCGCCACGCCACGGGAGTCTCCCGTGAGCGCTACCGCCTCCTGGGCCCCGGCGCGTGCTACGACCGCACCCTGGCCACGGTCCAGGGCGAGCTGACGGAGGACAGCCGGCGCTGCTGACCGGTCGTCCGGGAGGGGCGGGGGTGGGGCGTGCGCTCCACCCCCGCCGTCGCGCGGGCGCGGAGGGAGGTCAGGAAGCGGGGCGGACCGGGCCCGTCAGCAGCTCGGCGAGCAGATCGCCCAGCACCTCGCGCTGGCCGTCGTCCAGCGGGGCCAGGACGTCCTCCACCGCCGCGCGGCGGGCGTCCCGCAGGGCGCGCAGCGTGGAGCGGCCCTGGTCGGTGAGCTCTATGCGGATCACGCGGCGGTTGGACGGGTCCGGCACCCGGCGCACCGCCCCATTGGTCTCCAGGGCGTCGACCAGGGTCGTCACCGCCCGGGGCACGACCTCCAGGTGCTCGGCCAGATCCGCCATGCGCGGCGGTGCTTCGTAGTGCGCCACGGTGCGGAGCAGGCGCGACTGGGCGGGCGTGATGCCGACCGGGTCCAGATAGCGCTTCTGCGCGCGATTGAGCCTGCGGGTCAGCCTCAGCAGCTGCTCGGCGAGCTGGCCGGACGTGTCGGGGGCCGTCATGATCGCAATGTTATCAGGACAGATTGCATTGTGAGTATAGGTAACAGTGAGCTATGCTCTGTTCGGAGCCGGGCGGGTCATGGCACATGAGCCACCCGGCACCGTCCCGGCGTCACCGTGCCGTCCGCCTCCCGGACCCGACCTCGCTGAAGGAGCCCATGCCTCGCGACACACTGGACTGGACACCACCTCCCGCAGACCCGGAGCGGCCCGCGCAGGTGCGGCGTATCCTCCGTCTCTTCCACCCGTACCGCGGCCGGCTCGCGCTCGTCGCGCTGCTGGTCGCCGCCTCGTCGCTCGTCACCGTCGCCTCGCCGTTCATGCTGCGCGAGGTCCTCGACGTCGCCATCCCGCAGGGCCGTATGGGCCTGCTGAGCCTGCTGTCGCTCGGCATGATCGCCGCGGCCGTCGTCAACAGCGTCTTCGGCGTGCTCCAGACCCTGATCTCCACCACCGTCGGCCAGCGCGTGATGCACGATCTGCGCACCGCGGTCTACGGGCGGCTCCAGGGCATGCCGCTGGCGTTCTTCACCCGGACCCGCACCGGCGAGGTACAGTCCCGCATCGCCAACGACATCGGCGGGATGCAGGCCACCGTCACCTCCACCGCGACCTCGCTCGTCTCCAACCTGACCAGCGTCATCGCCACCGTCGTCGCGATGATCGCCCTGGACTGGCGGCTGACCGCCGTCTCCCTGCTCCTGCTGCCGGTCTTCGTCTGGATAGGCCGACGTGTGGGCAACGAGCGCAAGAGGATCACCGCCGAACGGCAGACGCAGATGGCCGTCATGGCCTCCATGGTCACCGAATCGCTCTCCGTCAGCGGCATCCTGCTCGGCCGCACCATGGGCCGGGCCGACTCCCTCACCAAGGCCTTCACCGAGGAGTCCGAGCGGCTCGTCGAGCTGGAAGTGCGCACCAATATGGCGGGGCGCTGGCGCATGTCCACCATCGGCGTCGTCATGGCCGCCATGCCCGCCCTCATCTACTGGGCGGCCGGCATCGCCCTGCGGACCGGCGGACCGGACATCTCCCTCGGCACGCTCGTGGCCTTCGTCTCCCTTCAGCAGGGGCTCTTCCGGCCCACCGTCGCACTGCTGTCCACCGGTGTGCAGGTGCAGACCTCCGTCGCCCTTTTCCAGCGGATCTTCGAATACCTCGACCTGCCCGTGGAGATCGCCGAGCCCGCGCACCCGGTGCGCCTGGAGAAGATCCGCGGCGAGGTCACCTTCGAGAACGTCTCCTTCTCCTACGGCCCCGGCAGCGCGGCCCTCAGCGGCATCGACGTCACCATCCCCGCCGGCGGCAGCCTGGCCGTCGTCGGCCCCACCGGTTCGGGCAAGAGCACCCTGAGCCATCTCGTGCCCCGCCTCTACGACGTCACCGGCGGACGGGTCCTCATCGACGGGGAAGACGTGCGCGACCTCGACTTCGACACCCTCGCCCGGGCCGTCGGCGTCGTCTCCCAGGAGACCTACCTCTTCCACGCCTCCGTCGCCGACAATCTCCGCTTCGCCAAACCCGACGCCACGGACGAGGAGATCAGAGCCGCCGCCGAGGCCGCCCAGATCCACGACTACGTCGCCTCCCTGCCCGACGGCTACGACACCCTGGTCGGCGAGCGCGGCTACCGCTTCTCCGGAGGCGAGAAACAGCGCCTCGCCATCGCCCGTACGATCCTCCGCGACCCACCCGTGCTCATCCTCGACGAGGCGACCAGCGCCCTGGACACCCACACCGAACACGCCGTCCAGCAAGCTCTCGACACCCTCTCCGCGGGGCGTACGACCATCACCATCGCGCACCGGCTCTCCACGGTCCGCCACGCCGACCAGATCATCGTCCTGGACGGCGGCCGGATCGCCGAGCGAGGCACCCACCAGGAACTCCTCGCGGACGACGGGCACTACGCCGCCCTGGTCCGGCGCGACATCCCCCTCGTGGCCAAGGTCTGACCCCGCGCGCGGGGCGGGTGGCCGGGCCCCGGCCCGGCCCAGCCGGCCCGCCCGGCCGCGTGCCACCCCGCCCCGGGGCCTCAGAGCGACCCGAGCGGCACGGCCCCGGCCATCACGCGGTACCCCGCGTCATTGGGATGCTTGTGATCCCCGCTGTCGTACGCGGGGTCGAGCGTCTCGATATCGCCCGGTGCGGCCAGAACCGTGGCGAAATCGGCCACCGCGTCGAAGACCCCGGACGTGCGGATCCACTCATTGACCGCGACGCGCTTCGCCTCGGCCCGAGGCGTGTGGTACTCGGCGCCCTTGAACGGCAGGACAGTCCCTCCGATCACCTTGACGCCGCGCCGGTGCGCCCGCTCGACGAGCTCGCGGTATCCGGCCGTCAGCTCGGCCACCGACACCTGGGGGTTGGGCCGGTAGGTGGGCAGATCCACCTCGCTGAACCCGATGTCGTTGAGCCCGACGAGGACGATCACCGAGCGGACGCCGGGCTTGTCGAGGACGTCCCGGTCGAAGCGGGCCGACGCCCGCTCGCCGTACCACGGGGAGTCATTGAGCAGCAGATTGCCGCCGATGCCCGCGTTGAGCACGGCCCAGGAGTGGCCGGCGGACCGGAGCCGCTCGGCGAGCGCGTCCGGGTAGCGCCGATCGGCGCCGACGGTCGAGCCGAAACCGTCGGTGAGGGAGTCGCCGAAGGCCACCACCGTCCCGGAAGCAGGGGCGTCACCGCCTGTCAGCTCCACATCGGAGAGGTAGTACCACGAGTGGGTCCGCTCGGCGAAGCCTCCGGCCCCCACGTCGGCGGTTCGGTCACCGGATGCCCTGAAGCTCGTTGCGTAGGCCTGTGCGTGGAAGGTCGCCGGTCCCGTCGGGCCCGCGAACCAGAGGGTCACCGTGACCGAGGACAGCGGCTCGACCGGCAGCTCCGCCAGGTCGCTCACGACCTCGCCGCCCGCCGGTACGACCACCGAAGACGCCCCGTCGAAGGACAGCGGCCGCACGGTGCCGGGCCGGACGGCGGCCCCCTCGCCGGCCAGGGCGAGCGACGCGGCGTCCACGGTCAGCGGCCCCGTGCCATAGCGGTTCGACAGCCGGATCCGGGCCCCGGAGCCACCGTCCGTCACCCGGACGACCTGGCGCACCGACTGGCGGTCGAAACCGGTCTCCGCCCAGTTCTCCTCGAAGCCGCCGCTCGGCCGCTGCACCGGGGCCGACCACCCCGCCCGCCACCGGGTCCCCGTGTCCACTCCGCCCGTCGTCCCGGCCCGTGCCGCCGTGTCGACCCCCGCCGTCCGCACAACCATGGGTCGTCCCCCTTCTGGATGGGTCCGCCGGTTCCCCGGCGATCTTCCGCTTCGGGACAGAGCCTGCCGTCCCGGGACCGGCCCACCCAGCCCCCGGTCTCGCGTACGCACGGCGTGCCTACCACCGGCAGGGTCACCCTCGACGGGCGCCCGGACCCTCCAGCCCCTCCGGCTCCCCGAACTCCGCGCGGATCGCGGCCGTGTGCTCCCCGAGCGCGGGTACCGCGCCCATCACCGCCTCCCGGCCCGCCACCGTCACCGGAGGCAGCAGCCCGCGCAGCGGACCGGCGGGCGAGCCGAACTCCCGCCATCTGTCCCGCGCCGCCAGCTGCGGGTGCGCGGCGAACTCGGCGACCGTACGCAGTCGGGCGGCCGCGATGCCGGCCGCGTCGAGCAGGGCGAGGATGCCATCGGCCGTGTGCCCGGCGAAGCACTCCTCGATGACGACCGTCAGCTGCTCGTCATGGGTGTGGCGCAGTGGGTTGTCCACGAAGCGCGGATCGTCCGACAACTGCGGGCGGCGTAACACCCGTTCGCACAGCGCCCGCCACTCGCGGTCGTTCTGCACGCTGAGGAAGACCCGGTCGCCGTCGCCGCACCGGTAGTGGCCGTAGGGGGAGATGGACGGGTGGCGGGCCCCGGTGCGGGCCAGGGGCCGCCCGTCGTACGCCTCCGCGTAGTACGGCTGCCCCATCCACTCGGCCAGGGCGTCGAAGAGGGAGAGGGACAGGGCCGAGCCCTCGCCGGTGCGCTCACGCTCGTACAGGGCCGTCAAGATGCCCGTGAAGGCGTACATCCCTCCGGCGATGTCGGCGACGGATATCCCGGGCCGGGCGACGGAGTCCGGGCTTCCGGTGAGTGAGACCAGTCCGGCCTCGCACTGCACCAGCAGGTCGTAGGCCTTGCGGTCGCGGTACGGGCCGCTCGTGCCGTAGCCGGAGACGTCGCAGGTGATCAGGCGGGGGCGGCGGGCCTGCAGGGGGCCGGGTGCCAGGCCCAGCCGCTCGGCGGCGCCGGGGCCGAGGTTCTGGACGAAGACGTCGGCGCGGGCGAGGAGCCGGTCGAGCAGCGCCCGGTCCGTGGCGTCCTTGAGGTCCAGGACCACGCTCTCCTTGCCCCGGTTGACCCAGACGAAGTAGGCGGAGAGGCCCTTCACCCGGCGGTCGTAGTCCCGGGCGAAGTCGCCGCGCCCGGGGCGTTCGACCTTGATGACCCGGGCTCCCAGGTCGGCGAGCTGACGGGTGGCGAAGGGGACCGCGACGGCCTGTTCGAGGGCGACGACCGTGATGCCGCGCAGGGGTGGTTCCGGCACGCTTCCTCCTTGGGAACGAGCGCGGTTGACAAGGGCGGGCGCTGTCAGGAGGGCGGCTCCGGGACCTCGACGAGGATCACCTCCAGAGCGCGCGGGCCGTGGACCCCCTCGACGCGGTCCAGCTCGATGTCGCTCGTCGCCGAGGGGCCCGAGATCCAGGTCAGGGGCCGGACGGGGGAGAGGCGGTCCAGGGCTTGGGGCACCGAGTCCACCACCTGCCCGGGGGCCCGGACCACACACAGGTGGTGGTCGGGCACGAGGGTGATGCGGCGGCGGCCCTGGTCCGGCCCCGCGTCGAGGACCAGGGTGCCGGTCTCGGCGATCGCCAGCGCGCACCCCGTGACCACGCTGTCCATGGCGTCCAGGTCACGGGCCGTCAGCCCCGGGCCGTCCACGATCTGTTCGACGGCCGCCTCGGCCAGCCAGCCGTCCGGCAGACCGGCCGGTACGACGACCCGGCGGGCGCCGCGCCGGCGCAGCAGTTCCGCGAGCAGGGCGGGCAGCCCTGCCGGGACCGTGCGGTGGACGACGGCCCGGTAGTCCATCAGCCGTTCGGCGAGCAGGTCGACGGACTCGGCCGGCGTCCGTTCGCCGTGCGCCCGCAGATAATCCCGGGGAACCGGGTGATCGTCGGGGCGCTCGTAGCGCGGTACATCGGCCAGCGCGCGCCGTACGCGCCCCAGGACGCGCGCCCTGCTCGGGGAGTGCTGCGGGTCGTCGGTCATGGCTGCTCTCCCCGGGTGCGGGCCCACCAGTCGCGGAAGGACTCCTCGGGCACCTCCGGCAGTTCGCGGGTGTCCGACCAGGCGCGGCCCGGGCCCGGCAGCCGCCGGGGGTGGGCGCGGCGGGTCCGGGCGGCGAGACGCTGGGCCCGGCGCAGCGCGGCCGGGTGGTCGAAGGTCCAGCCGGCGGCGCGCATCGCGGCGCGCTCCAGGGCGTGGCGCTTCGCGGGCCTGATCACGGTGCGGTTGCCGCGGACGGTGACGGGGCCGCCCTCCACGACCCGTTCCCGCAGATGGACCAGGACCTCGGGGATGTCGATGGCCACCGGGCACACCTCGTAGCAGGCGCCGCACAGGGACGAGGCGAAGGGGAGCGACTCCTCCAGCGGCGAGGCCAGGCCGCGCAGTTGCGGGGTGAGGATCGCGCCGATGGGCCCGGGGTAGGGCGAGCCGTAGGCGTGGCCGCCGGCGCGCTCGTAGACCGGGCAGACGTTGAGACAGGCCGAGCAGCGGATGCAGCGCAGGGCCTGGCGCCCGACCTCGTCGGCGAGGGTGTCGGTGCGGCCGTTGTCGAGCAGCACGAGGTGGAAGTCGCGGGGGCCGTCCTCGTCCGTGGTGCCCGTCCACATCGAGGTGTAGGGGTTCATGCGCTCGGCGGTGGAGGAGCGCGGCAGCAGCTGGAGGTAGATCTCCAGGTCCCGCCAGGTCGGTACGGTCTTCTCGATTCCGACCACGGAAATCAGGGTTTCGGGGAGCGTGAGGCACATACGGCCGTTGCCCTCGGACTCGACGACGACCAGGGTTCCGGTCTCGGCCACCATGAAGTTGGCACCGGAGATGCCGACCTTGCACCGCAGGAACTTCTCGCGCAGGTGCAGTCGCGCGGCCTCGGCGAGGTCGGCGGGCCGGTCGGTGAGTCCTTCCGGCGCCGGGCGGCCCCAGTCGGCCATCCGGTCGCGGAAGATGTCGCGGATCTCCCGGCGGCCGCGGTGGATCGCCGGGACGAGGATGTGGGAGGGCAGGTCGTCGCCGAGCTGGACGATGAGCTCGGCGAGGTCGGTCTCGTAGGCGCGGATGCCGGCCCGCTCCAGGGCGGCGTTGAGGCCGGTCTCCTGGGTGACCATGGACTTGACCTTGACGACCTCGCGCTCGCCGGTGGCCCGTACGAGATCGGTGACGATGCGGTTCGCCTCGTCGGCGTCTGCCGCCCAGTGGACCGTGCCCCCGGCGCGGGTGACGTTCTCCTCCAGCCGCAGCAGGTAGTGGTCCAGGTGGCGCAGCGTGCGGTCCTTGACGGCCGCTCCGGCCGCCCGCAGCCGCTCCCAGTCCTCCAGTTCGGCCACGGCGGCGGCCCGTTTGGCGCGGATGGTGTGTGTGGCGTGCCGGAGGTTGGCGCGCAGCGTGCCGTCCCGGGTCGACTCGGCGGCGGCGCGGGGGAAGGCGGGCATGCCCAGGTACGTGCGGCTCATGGCACGACTCCGTCCGTGGAGGCGAGGATCTCCGCCAGGTGGAGGGGGCGCACGGGGGAGCCTTCCCGGGCGAGGGTGCCGCCGATGTGCAGCAGACAGGAGTTGTCGGCCGCGCAGACCGTCGCGGCGCCGGTCCGGTCGATCGCCCGCGCCTTGTCGGCGCCCATGGCGGCGGAGACGGCCGCGTTCTTGACCGCGAACGTGCCGCCGAAGCCGCAGCACTCGTCGGCGCCTTCGAGCTCGCGCAGTTCGAGTCCCTCGACGTGCTCCAGCAGCCGGCGCGGGCGGTCACGCAGGCCCAGTGCGCGCAGACCGTGGCAGGTGGGGTGGTAGGTGACGGTGTGCGGAAAACGGGCGCCGACGTCGACGACGCCCAATACGTCCACCAGGAACTCGGTGAGTTCATAGGTTCTGGGCACCAGCCGTGCCACGGCGGCGCGCAGTCGCGCAGCCTCCGCGGGGCGTCCCTCGGCGGCCGCGCGGGCGGCGATCCGGGGGTAGGCGTCCCGGACCATCGCGGCGCACGAGGCGGAGGGGGTGACGACGTACTCGTGGTCGGCGAACGCGGCGGCGGTGCGCAGGAGCAGCGGCTCGGTGCCGTGGCGGTAGCCCGTGTTGTACAGGGGCTGGCCGCAGCAGCTCTGCGTCGGCGGGAAGTCGACGCGCACACCGAGCCGTTCGAGCAGGGTGACCACGGCCCGGCCGGTGTTCGGCCGCAGCGTGTCGTTGACGCAGGTGACGAACAGCCCTACGCGCATGACACCTCGGCCATCTCCTCGCGGTCGGTGACGCTCCGGCCAGTGATCGTCTTCGCCGCCTCATACTGCCGCAGCGAGCGCCCGCTGGGAAGAACCCGAGGAACCCGAAGGAGCTGAAGAACCCGCCGCGTCCGGCGGGCCCTCCGCCAGGAGCTCCCCGATCTCGCGCACGGCGGCGCGCCCGGCGCGGTTGGCGCCGATGGTGCTGGCCGACGGCCCGTAGCCGACCAGGTGGACGCGGGGGTCGCGGACCGCGCGCGTGCCCTCGACCCGGATGCCGCCGCCCGGCTCGCGCAACCCCAGCGGGGCGAGGTGGCCGAGGGCCGCCCGGAATCCGGTGGCCCACAGGATGACGTCCGCGTCGACGGCCGTGCCGTCGGCCCAGGCGACACCGGTCGGTGTGAGGCGGTCGAACACCGGCAGCCGGTCCAGGACCCCGGCCTCGCGGGCCCGTTCCATCGCGGCCGTCATCGGCAGTCCCGTGACCGACACGACGCTCCGCGGCGGGAGGCCCTCGCGCACCCGTCGCTCCACCATGGCGACGGCGTCGCGCCCGCGCGCCTCGTCGAAGGGGCCGTCGCGGAACACCGGCGGCCGGCGCGTCACCCAGGTCGTGGCCGCCGCCACCTCGGCGATCTCCAGCAGGTGCTGCACCGCAGAGGTGCCGCCGCCGACGACCACGACCCGCAGCCCGGCGAAGGCGTCCGGCCCGGGGTAGTCCGCGGTGTGCAGCTGACGGCCCCGGAAGTCCTTCTGGCCGGGGTAGCGAGGCCAGAAGGGGCGGTCCCAGGTGCCGGTCGCGTTGATCAGCGCACGGGCCGACCAGACGCCCCCGGACGTCTCCACCCGCAGCCGTCCACCGTCGTCCTCGCGTACCGCGCGCACCTCGACCGGTCGGCGCACGCGCAGGCCGAAGGCGTGCTCGTAGTCCGCGAAGTACCCGGCGATCACCTCCGAGGAGGGCCGGTCGTCGTCCGCGTCCGTCAGCTCCATGCCCGGCAGGGCGTGCATGCCGTGCACCTTGCCGTAGGTCAGGGTCGGCCAGCGGAACTGCCAGGCGCCGCCCGGGCGCGGCGAACGGTCCAGGACGACGAAGTCCCGTTCCGGCTCGTGTCCCGCGCGCCGCAGGTGGTAGGCGGCGGACAGGCCCGCCTGCCCGGCGCCCACGACCACGGTCTCGACGTCCTGCACCCCTGCTTCGTTCATGTTTCTACTAACTATCGGGATGGGCGATCCCTTCCCGGTGCTCCCTTCCCGGCGGGCGCCGACCGGGCGCGAGTCGGTCACCGGTACGACGGGGCGCGGCATCCGTACGAAGATGGGCGCATGAGCGATACCTTCCGCACCCGTGTCCTGGAGATCACCACCGGCCGTTCCGAGCGCGTGTACGACCTCACCGACCACTGTGAGGCGTTCCTGCGTGAGGCGGCCGGGGGCCGTGACGGCCTGCTCAATGTGTTCGTGCCGCACGCCACCGCCGGTGTGGCGGTGCTGGAGACGGGCGCGGGCAGCGACGACGACCTGCTGGCCGCGCTGCGGGACCTGCTGCCCGCGGACGACCGCTGGCGGCACCGGCACGGCAGCAGGGGCCACGGCCGTGACCATGTGCTGCCGGCCCTGGTGCCGCCGCACGCGACGCTTCCGGTCATCGGCGGGCGGCTGGAGCTCGGGACCTGGCAGTCCGTGTGTCTGGTCGATACCAACGTGGACAATCCGGACCGCCAGGTGCGGCTGAGCTTCCTGGGCTGAGGTTCCTGGGATGAGCTTCCCGGCCGGGGATCAGTCCTTCTGCGCCGACTGCGGAAGCCGGCGCAGCTTCAGCTCGGTCTTCGTGCCGAAGGCCCAGTCGAGCATCCGCACGGCGTCGGGGTAGCGGTTCGTGGGGTCGTTGAGGATGACGCCCACGACCGTGCGGTCGCCGCGGCGGGCGGCGAAGACCAGGCACGGCCCGGCGGCGGTGCCGGTGCCGGTCTTGATGCCGATCGCGCCGTCGTAGGACCCGAGCAGCTTGTTGGTGTTGTCCCAGCGGTAGGTGCGGTTGACGTTCACGGCCTTCTGGCTGGTGGTCGTCGTCTTGACCACCGTGGCGAGCGTGTCGTTCGTCAGCGCGTACCGGGCCAGCGTCGCGGAGTCGCGCGGGGTGGTGTAGTTGTTCCCGTCGCTCGATATGCCGTCGAACGAGTCGTACCGGGTGTTCGTCATGCCCAGGTCTTCGGCCGTCTTGTTCATCTTGGCTATGAACTGCCGGGTGCGGGCGGCCTCCGTGTTGCCCAGGCCGAAGGTGTCGGCGAGCGCGTACGCGGCGTCACAGCCGGAGGGGAGCATCAGCCCGTACAGCAGCTGACGTACGGTCAGGGTGTCGCCCGTCCGCAGGTCGGCGGTGCTGGCGCCATTGCGTTCCACGTAGTCGCGGTACGACTGCTTGATGGTGATCTGCTTGTCGAGGTCGAGGCCGCGCTTGTTGAGCACCGTGACCGCGGTCATGATCTTGGTGGTGCTGGCCATCTGCCGCCGGGTGTCGGCGTCCTTGCCCCACAGGGCCTGGTTCGCTCCGCTGTCGAGCAGGAACGCGCCCTGTGCGGCGATGTCGGACGGGCCGCCCTCGGCCTGGGCGGTCGTCGCCGTGGGCAGCACGATGGCCAGCGCGACCGCCGAGGCGATCGCAGCCGCGTACCGACGACGGACGGATCTGTTCCTGAGCTCCATGAACGGACCTTTTCCTCGTGAATCGGATATGGCGTGCCGATGATCGCACTAGTAACTCGCGAGGAAAAAACGGAATGTACGGTTCATTCCTGCTGGCCGTCGAAGACCCATGCGTAGGCCCGCGCGGCGTCGAACTCAGCCTGGCCGCCCGGGAACAGCAGCCCCGTCACGCCGCCTCCAGGAAGACGTCCGGCTCGGCCTGCCGCGGGCCACCTCCTCGGCCGAGACCACCGCGGCGAAACGATCCGTCAGGCCGACGCGCCTCAGCACCGCTTCGATGGCCCGGAGCGAGGAGCCGGACGCCACGGCCAGCGGCACCCCGGCCGCGTACGGCCGCTCCACATACGCCCGCATCCGGGGGAACGCCTCGGTGCGCGTGCCCGCCTGCACGGCCGCTCCTCGGGCGACGGCCGCACGGCCAAGCGCCCGCACCTCATGCCCCTGGGTGCCGGGCCCGCCCAGGAGGCGTGACCGAGCGCCTCCCGTACTCCCCGGCGCGAGTGCCTGCGGATTCTCGACTCAGGGGCAGACGTCGACGGCAGCTTGCCGGGGGTGGGCGTCGATCACCCTCGCGGGGCGGTCGGGCGCGCACCCCGCCGTCGCCGATGAGCGCGTGAACGCCTGCCGTGCGCAGGGTGGCCGGGCTCCCGGTCAGGTGGAGCGCTGCGCCGCCCGCCCCACCGACTCCACCAGCGGCACCATCCGGTACGGCACCCGCTCGCGCAGCACCATCTCGGTCCGCGTCCGCACCACGCCGGGCAGCTGCACCAGCCGCTGGATCACATCCTCCAGATGCGCCGGGTCCCGCGCGACGACGCGGGCCATCAGATCGCCGCCGCCCGTTATCGAGAACGCCTCGATGATCTCCGGTACGCCGCCGAGCTCGTTCGCCACGCCGTCCAGATGGCCCTGGGTGACCTCGATGTGGACGAACGCCAGCACCGGGTGGCCCAGTGCGGCGGGGGAGAGGCGGGGGCCGGTCCCGGTGATCACACCGTCGCGCTCCAGCCGGTCGAGCCGCGCCTGGAGGGTGCCGCGCGCGATCCCCAGCAGCCGCGCGTACTCCCGCGCGCTCGTCCTCGGCCGCTCCAGCAGCATCCGCAGGATTCTGGCGTCCAGCGCGTCCACGGCCATGGGCCACCGGCTCCCTCGTGGTCGTTCGTCCCGGCCCGCACTGTACCAATGGCCCAGTCGGCCGGGGTGGAGCCGCTCGGCCCCGTGGAACACGGCCAATGGCCCGCTCGTGGCGCAGCTACTGGGCGTTCTGCTGGGCCAATGGCTCAGTTTTTCCCGGCACTCTTGAGCCAACCGCCGAAGTGATGGTGTGATGGTCCGGTCGATGGCGCTGCGGATTCCCGCGGCGCCTTTTTCATGCCGGGTTTCCCATGGCTCCGCGCCGGGAGCCGCGGCGGTTTCGCATCAGGACGTCGAAGGGGCGGTAATCAGTGCTGAAGAGGGCGTTCGTGGCACCCGATCCGGGCCGGGCCAGGCTGCGGACCGCCACCCGCGCCGTGCTGGGCGTGGGCCTCGCGGTCACCGTCGTGGCACTGTCCGGGCTGCCGCTGACGGCCTCCATCACCGGCGGGCTCGCGGCGCTGCTCGCGTTGTTCACGGTCGCCGACCCGACCGCCCGCCGCCAGACGGTCACCACCGCCCTGCTGCCCGCCGTCGGCCTGCCCGTCCTCGCGCTGGCGACGGCCCTCCACGGGCTGCCGCTCGTCCGGGACGCGGCCTTCCTCGCCGTCGTCTTCTGCGGGGTGTACGCCCGCCGCTGGGGCCCCCGGGGCAACGCCCTCGGGATCTTCGGTTTCATGATGTTCTTCGCGACGCAGTTCCTCCACGCCGTCCCCGCCCAGCTGCCGCACCTGTACGCGGCGGTGCTCCTGGGCCTGGCGGCCGCCGGCGGCGTCCGCTTCGTGGTCTGGCCCATCGAGCGGCGCACCCCGCCGCCCGCGGCCCCGGCACCCCTCGCCGTCCGGGGCCTCGCGCGCGCCACCACCCGGCAGGCCTTCCAAGCCGCCCTCGCCTGCGGCCTGGCCCTCGCCGTCGGCCAGCTGGTCTCCCAGGAACGCTGGTACTGGGCCGTCGGCACGGCCTGGTGGATCTTCGTCAACACCGCCTCGCGCGGGGAGACCCTGGTCCGCGGCTTCCGCCGCGTAGTCGGCACCCTCGCGGGCATCGCCGCGGGCCTGCTCGTGGCCGTGCCCCTGCACGGCGCGCCCGCGCCCACCGCCGCCCTGGTCGCCCTCTGCGTCTTCGGGATCTTCTACACCGCCGCCCCCTCCTACAGCTGGATGATGTTCTTCGTGACCGTCATGGCCGGCCTGCTGTACGGGCTCCTCGGCGTGCTCCACCCCGGCCTGCTGGCACTGCGCTTCGAACAGACCCTCGTGGGCGCGGCGGGCGCGGCCGTCGCCGTCGCCGTCGTCCTGCCCGTCACCACGCACGCCGCCACCGACGCCTGGATCCAGCGGGCCCTGCTGGCCGTGCGTCACTGCACGGCCGAGTCCGCGCGCCGGCTGGCCGGCGACGAGACGGCCGACCCCGCCCCGCACGTCGCCGAACTGGAGCTCCTCCTGACCAAGGTGCGGGTCTCCCTCGCCCCGCTGCTCCACCCGCTCAGCCCGCTGCGGGCGCGTCGCGAGCGGGCCCTGGCGGTCCTCGCCCACCTCGACGACTGCGCCCGGCAGGCCCGCGGCCTGGCGGAGGTCGCCGCAGATCCGGCCGCCTCCCACGACGCCCGGCTGACCGCCGCCTGCGACCGCGTCGAATCCGCGCTGCTGGCCCTCGCCGGCCCCGGCGAGACACCCTGGGCCACGGCCGGGCCCGGCGCGGCCCCGCACCACCACCCCGGTGCCGAGACCGCCCTCGCCCACCTGCGCGATCTGGAGGCGTCCCTGGCCTCGCTGGCCGCGCCGCTGCGGGAAGGGCCGCGCGGGGTCTTCGCCCCCGCCGCCTGAGCGGCCCCGCCCCCGGGCCCTGCCGCCGTGCGGAGCCCTGAGTCCTGAGCCTCGAGCCCCGAGTCCTGAGCCGTGAGCCGTGAGCGGGCGGCGCGCCGGACCGGGGCCCGGCCGGTCGCGGCGTTGTCAGTGCCGCCGTGTAGCGTCGGAGCCACTGATAGTGATCGGTGCTCGACGGGCCACGACGGACCCGCCGGGCCGTGAGGGGGAAGACGGCATGGCGAACGGCAGCGAAGGACACCGGCGCCGGTGGGCGTACATCGGCTCGTTCACCGAGGCGGGCGGCGCAGGCCTGACCGTCGCCGAGGTCGACGCCGTGACGGGCGCGCTCAGACCCGTCCACGCCACCGACGAGGTCGTGAACCCCTCGTACCTCGCGCTCTCGCCCGGGGGCGACGTGCTCTACGCGGTCAGCGAGACCGACGAGGGGGCCGTCGCCGCGTTCTCCCTCGCGGATCCCGCGCGGCCCGCGCTCCTGGGCCCGCCCGTTCCCGTCCGGGGCGACGGGCCCACCCACCTGGCCACCGCCGGCCCGTGGCTGCTCACCGCCAACTACGGCTCCGGCAGCGTCAGCGCGCTGCCCGTGCGCGTGGGCGGGGCCCCGGGCGCCCCTTCGGCCGTGTTCCCGCACCAGGGCGGCGGCCCGGTGCCGGACCGTCAGACCGGTCCGCACGCCCACGCCGTGGTGCCCGACCCCACCGGACGCCGGCTGCTCGCGACCGACCTGGGCACGGACTCGGTGTGGATCTACGGGACCGACCCCGTCACCGGCGCCCCCGGCCCGCACGGGGAGGCCCGGCTGCGCCCTGGCAGCGGCCCCCGGCATCTGGTCTTCCACCCGCGTGGCGACCGCGCCTATGTGCTCAACGAGCTGGAGCCGACCGTCACCGTCTGCCGCTGGGACGGGGCGGCGGGGACGTTGGAGCCCTTGAGCGAGACGCGTGTCGTACCGGCCGGGACGGAGGGGCCGACGTATCCGTCCGCTCCCGTGATCTCCGCCGACGGCCGCTTCCTGTGGGTGGCCAACCGGGGCCACGACAGCGTCGCCACGCTCTCCCTCGACCCCACCGGCGACGAGCTCGTGCTGCTCGGCACCGTCGGGTGCGGCGGGCACTGGCCTCGTGACCTGGCCGCCGGCCCGGACGGACGGGTGCTGTACGCGGCCAACGAGCGCTCCGGGGACGTCACCTGGTTCGCCGTCGACCCGGACACGGGCATACCGGCGCGGACGGGCTCGGCCGTGATCGCGGCGGCGTCGTGCGTGGTCTTCGCCTGAGCCGTTGCCTTGCGCTGCCTTGCCTTGCCATCCCATGCGCTGCGCTGCCGCGGAGCGGTCCCTGCCCCGTCCGGGTGCGGTCCTTGCCCCGTACACGGGGTGCGTCCGCAGGTCCGCAGCAGCGCTGTGGGCCGAAAACGCCGGGAGGGGCCTCCGGCGGCGGAGACCCCTCCCGTGGCGGTACGGGCGGCCGGGTTACCGGGCGGCCGGGGCGCCCTGCGCCGTCGGCAGCGTGATGCCGAGCGCGGCCGCGTACGTGGCGAGGACGAGCTTGCCGACCGACGGGTACTCACCCAGCGGCTCGGCGGCGGCGCAACCGGCTTCCTTCGCCGCCATGGCCGTGAGGGTCTCGTCGACCTCGGGGCCGATGAGGCACGGGGCCAGCGCCAGGTTCCGGGAGCCGGAGGAGCGCAGCTGGTCGGCGGCGCGGGCGACGGCGCCGTCCTCGTCCAGCGCGGCGGGCAGCACCGGCACCGCGAGACGGGCGGAGAGCAGCATGCCGGTGATGCCGGCGGACTGCACGGCCTCCTCGCCGCCGACCGTCGCCAGGACGATGCCGTCAGCGGCCGTTGCGACTGTGAACAGTCGGGCGCGGTCGGCGCGGGCCAGCCCGGCCTCCGAGAGGCGGACGTGCAGGGCCTCGGCGAGCAGCGGGTGCGGGCCGAGCGCGTCGGTCAGCTCGCTGGCGCAGCCGCTGTTCAGTACGGCCTGGCGTATGCGGCGGACGACAGCGCTGTCCGGTCCCGCGAGCAGCGGTACGACGACGGCGTCGGGCGCCTGCGCCCAGACGGCGGCGCCCTCCGGGCCCTCGGCGGCCTCGGCCACGGCCATGCGGGCGTCGCGCTGGGCGGCGGCGTGGCCGAGGACGGCGTCCAGGGCGGGGAAACCGTCATCACCGGCGTCGCCGCCCTCGGTGACGTCCACGTAGCCGATGCGCGCGTCGAGGCCCGGAAGCTCCGAGCGGGCGATGCTCAGCAGCTCCTCGGCGAGGCGGCGCGTGGTGGTGTCGGGCGTCCCGGGCACGGCGAGCACCAGCGGGGGAGCGCCCGCCGGAGCGGCCGCGGGCTCCGGCCGCCGGTGCCGCCCGGGCTGACGGGGGCGCGGCATTCGTACTGGCAGGCCCGGCGTGGGCCCTGTGGGGGAGCTCATGGCGTTGCATGCTAGCCGTTCATACGACTCGTCCGTTTGGGTGGGGGTAAATGATCAAGGTCTGTCCGGCTTTATTCGGCGACTCGTCCGTTGGGTGCGGATGTGATCAGCGAACGACGCGCAGCAGTGCGCCGTCCACCGGCAGTGCGAGCGTGTCCTTGGCCAGCGCCGTGGCCACGCGCAACGCCCCCGTGAGGGGGTCGCCCTGGCAGGCCGTCAGTCGGGCTTGCGGAAGTTGCTTTTGCAATTCCTCCTGGACGGGGGAGAGCAGGGGCTCGCCCATACGGAACAGCCCGCCCGTCAGCGCCACCTCGGGTCCCGTCCCCGGCCCCGTCGTCTCCGGCTCCGTCGCCCCCGTCGTCCCCGGCTCCGCAGGTGACGGGCACGCCGCCGCGGCCGCCGCGGCGAGGTGGCGCGCGGCCTCCCGCAGGATGCCCGCCGCGACCGGGTCGTCCGCCGCGCAGCGTCCCACCTCGGGTGCGAAGGAGGCCAGGACGGCGGGCCGGTCCGGCCGGGGGTAGAGCTTTCCGGGCAGCCCGCACGCCGGGCCGAAGACCGCTTCCAGACGGGTCAGCAGCGCCGGTGATCCACCGACCCGCCCGTCGAACGCGCGCATCGCCGCTTCCAGCCCGGCCCGGCCGATCCAGGCGCCGCCACCGCAGTCGCCCAGCAGATGGCCCCAGCCGTCGGCGCGGCGCCAGCGGCCCTCCGGGCCGAGGGCGGTGCCGAGCGCGATCACGCCCGTACCGGCGGCGACGACCACGCCCGGGCGCTGCCCGAGGGCGCCCGCGTAGGCGGTCACGGCGTCGCTGGCCAGCGCCAGCCGCCGGGCGCCCAGTTCGGCGCGCAGCACTCCGGGCAGCACGGCGTGGAGGTCGTCCCCCAGGGTCGCCATCCCGGCGGCCCCCACGCACACGGCGTCGCAGCCCCGCGATCCGGCCTCGTGGAGCAGCCGCCGGGCGGCGGGCAGCACCCGGTCGAGCAGGTCCGGCGCGTCGATGCCACGCCTGCCCGTACCGACCGGCACGGTCGAGGACCAGGTCAGCGCGGAGCCGCCGCCGTCGGCCGGGGCGAGGGCCACCCGCAGGCCCGAGCCGCCCGAGTCGACGCCCAGGACCGTGCCCGCTCTGCCCCTGCCCGCCGTGCCGGTACGAAGCGACATGGCGCGCACCCTATCGCCCGGGCCCGGCCGGGTGTCAGGGCAGTCGCCAGTCGACCGGCGCCATGCCCTGCCGGGCGAGGAGGTCGTTGGTCCGGCTGAACGGGCGCGAGCCGAAGAAGCCGCGGTCCGCCGACATGGGGGAGGGGTGCGCCGACTCCACGCACGGCACCCCGCCCAGCAACGGCCGCAGATTACGGGCGTCGCGCCCCCAGAGCACCGCCACCATCGGCTTGCCCCGGGACACCAGGGCCCGGATCGCCTGCTCGGTGACCTCCTCCCACCCCTTGCCCCGGTGGGCGGCGGGCTTGCGCGGGGCGGTGGTCAGCGCCCTGTTGAGCAGCAGCACCCCCTGCTGGGTCCACGGGGTGAGGTCGCCGTTGGACGGCCGGGGCAGCCCGATGTCCGTGTGCAGCTCACGGAATATGTTCTCCAGGCTGCCCGGGAGCGGGCGCACCTCCGGGGCCACGGAGAAGCTGAGGCCGACGGCGTGGCCGGGCGTGGGATAGGGGTCCTGACCCACGATCAGTACTCTGACGTCGTCGAACGGCTGCTGGAAGGCGCGCAGCACATTCGCGCCCGACGGCAGATAGGTCCGGCCGGCCGCGATCTCGGCGCGCAGGAAGTCGCCCATGGCGGCGATCCGCCCGGCCACCGGCTCCAGCGCCTTGGCCCAGCCCGGTTCGACGATTTCGTTCAAGGGTCTCGCAGCCACGGCTGCCGTGCCTCCCTGTCCTTGCCTGTGGACGGTGTCGCTCTGTCCGGACGGTGTTCGCCGCGTCCGGACGGTGTCGCTGTGTCGACGCCCTCGCGATGGACGCTGGTGCGTGAGGCAAAGATCGTACGCGAGACGGGGGCGCCACCCGGTGGGGATGCCGTGCCGGGGAGCGCGGACCGGCCGGTGCGACGGCGCCGCGCGTCCTGCGGATTCACCCGTCGTGATGCCCGGTACCAAGCACCCGCTTGTCATCCTTTATGACTTAACCTCGGGCGGGCCTTGACGTGTCGGACGGGCGCCCGGGCCGCGGGGAATGTAAGCAGGAAGCATGCGCCTTCAGCACCGCCTGCCGGAGCCCGGCGAGTCGTGGCACCCCAGCCGCGCGCTGATCGCCGTGCCGCTGGGGCTGATCGGCCTGATCGTGGCGGTGGACCTGCTGACCGCGCCCAACATCCACCTCGGCCCCCTGCTGGTCGTGGCCCCCACGATCACCGCGGTGTTCGCCGGCCCCCGGCTCACCGCCCTCATCGGCGCCCTCGCCGTGGTCGCCCAGATCCTCATCGGCGTCTTCCACGGCGGGCTGTGGACGTCCAACCACCAGGCGCAGATCATCTCGCTCGTGGTGATCACCCTGTTCGTCGTGGTCTTCCGCTCCGTCCACGAAGGCCACGAGAAGGCGCTCAGCCAGGCCCGCTGGGTGGCCGACGTCGCCCAGAAGGTCCTGCTCAGGCCGCTGCCGGCCCAGCTGGGCCCGCTGCGGATCGCGTCGGTGTACATCGCGGCGGAGGCCGGGGCGCAGATCGGCGGCGACCTCTACGCGGCCGTACGCACCCCCCGGGGCGCCCGTGTGATGATCGGCGACGTACGGGGAAAGGGGCTGATGGCGGTCGGCGACGCGGCCCTGCTGCTCGGCGCCTACCGCGCGGCCGCCCATCGCGACCCGCCGCTGCCCCGGCTGGTCGCGCACCTCCAGAACGCCGTCTACTCGGAGCCCGAGGAGCCCACCGGCGACACCTCGGCCGGGGAACGGTTCGTCACGGCCGCCGTCCTGGACATCCCCGACGACGAGCAGGTGCTCCGGCTCATCAATTGCGGCCACCCGCCGCCGATCCTGCTGCGCGACGGCGAGCCGACGGAACTGGCGGTACGGGACCCCGCCCTCCCCCTCGGCGTGAACGGCTGCGTCACCGAGGAGGACTACGAGTCCGAGACCTTCCCCTACCGGGACGGCGACCTCCTGCTGCTCTATACGGACGGGGTCATCGAGACCCGTGACCCCGACGGCGTCTTCTACCCCCTCGCCGACCGGCTCCGGGCGTGGCGGGAAACCGACCCCCAGCGGCTCGCCCAGCGGTTGCACAGCGATCTGGTCGCTCACGCGGGCGGCTTCCTGGGCGACGACGTCGCCCTCATCGCCATCGAACGCCGGCCCGCCTGACCGGGCCCATCCCGCCCAGCGGGACGATCGCCCGCGAACCGGCGATGCGACCACCGGCCGTCAGCTCACCGCCCCCTCGCTCGAGCGCGCGGCGTGGAGCAGGCCCTCCCAGTCCGGGATCTTCACCGTGCCCCGGCCCAGCCGCCGTCCCAGCGCGGCCTCGGCCGCCTCGATCCCCAGCCAGCCCGGCCACTCCACCGGCTCCCCGCCGGCCGCGCGCAGCGCGATGAGCGGGTCCTCGGCGGGCTCGGCCGGGCGGCGTGCCAGGAGGGCCCGGGCGTCGGCGAGCAGCGCGCCCGCGGTCTCCTTGGCGCAGGGGCGGTTGGTGCCGATGACACCGGTCGGCCCGCGTTTGATCCAGCCCGCGACGTACTCGCCGGGCGAGGGCGCCCCGTCCCGCAGCACGCGTCCCTGGTCGTGGGGGACGGTGCCGAGGTCCGGGTCGAACGGCAGTCCCGGGATGGGCACTCCGCGGTAGCCCACCGAGCGCAGGACCAGCCGCGCCTCGATCTCCTCGAACCGTCCGGTGCCCACGACGCCGCCGTTCCCGTCCGGCGCCGTCCGCTCGAAGCGCACCGCCCGTACGGCCTCGTCGCCCAGCAGGGCTACGGGCCGCAGGAAGAACCGCAGCCGGATCCGCCGGAGCCCGTCCGCCTCCGGCCGTCCGGCCCACCCCCGCAGTACCTCCACATTGCGGCGGGCGGCCGCGGGCAGCGCGGAGGGGTCGGCCCACGCGGGGTCCAGCGCGGCCTCGTCGGCCCGTACGTGCGCCCCGGCGCCCGGCAGGGCGCCCAGTTCGCGCAGCTCCTTGGTGGTGAACCGGGCGTGGGCCGGGCCCCGCCGGCCCACCATGTGGATCTCCCGCACCCGGCTGGCGGCGAGCGCGGCCAGGGCCGCGTCCGGCACGTCCGTGGGCCGTAGGTCGTCCACGCGGCGCGCCAGCACCCGCGCCACGTCGACGGCCACGTTGCCGACGCCGATGACGACGGCGGAGCGCGCGTCGAGCGCGAACCCGCCGGGCGCGGCGTCGGGGTGGGCGCTGTACCAGGAGACGAACTCGGTCGCCGAGAAGCTGCCCGGCAGGTCCTCACCGGGGATGCCCAGCCGCCGGTCGGTGGCCGCGCCCACGCAGTAGACCACCGCGTGGTAGAGCTCCAGCAGCCGACGCGGTGTCACCTCGCCCGGGCCGTTCCCCACCGCGACGTTGCCGAGGAAGGTCACCCCGGGCAGCTCCAGCGAGGTGCGGAGGTTGTTCTGAAGCGACTTGATCTTCTCGTGGTCCGGGGCGACGCCGTAGCGCACCAGCCCGTACGGGCAGGGCAGCCGGTCGAGCACGTCGACCCTGACGCCCGGCACCGTGTGCTGTTCCACGAGGGACTGGGCCGTGTAGACACCGCTCGGTCCCGATCCGACGACTGCGACGCGAAGCACGGGGGCTCCTTCCCGCGGGTGCGTCCAGGATCGCATCGACGGCCGTTTCACGGCAGGGCAGAAGGGCCACACGGGTGCGGTTCCCCAGGGGTGGAGCGGGCCGGGGGGCCGTCAGACCCCGGGGGCGGGCGGCGGTTCGCCGGGCGGGAAGCCGAGCTCCCAGGCGAGCGCGTACCGCTGGAACAGCTCCGCGCGCAGCCGCTCGGCGGGCATCGGCGCCCCCGGCAGCAGGATCGCCACGACCGAGCCCATCAACAGGGCGCGCAGCAGGCGGTAGTCGGTCTCCGGGTCGGTGGAGCCGTAGCGGGCCATGGTGTCGCGGAGCAGGGCGGCGAGGCGCTGCTGCTCGGGGCACTGGATGAAGCCCTCGGCGGTCAGGATGCCCGCCATATGGGTGCGCATCAGCCTGGGCCGGTCCCGGGCGAGCCCCAGGACAGAGTCGATCGCGCGGGCCAGCAGGTCGTGCCCCTCGCGCGTGCGCGGTTCGCGCTCCAGGCAGGCGGCGAGCTCCAGGTGCATCAGCCGGTGCACGGCGGACTGGAGCAGCTGCCGCTTGCCGGGGAAGTAATAGGAGACCAGCCCGCGCGCCGTACCCGCCCGGTCCGCGATGTCCGCGAGGGTCGTGGCCTCGTAGCCCCGCTCGTCGACGAGTTCGACGGTCGCCCGCAGCAGGCGTTCGATGGAGCGGCGGCGCAATTCCTCGTTGACCGCCGGGCTGCGCGGAGACATTGCTCTTAACTCCTGCGTTGACTGGCTCCGAGCCAATATACTCAGGAGGGTGGCCGGTTGTCCCTCCCGGCGGGCGGGACGGCGGTTCGTCCGCTGATGTCCGGGTCATGCGGGGGATGATCCGGACATCAGCGCTCACGCGTGTCCGGTCGTCAGCCCGAGAGCTCCCCGGCGTGCGGGGCGAGGACGCCCGCGCCGACGAGGGCGAAGAGCAGCAGCCCCAGCAGAATGCGGTAGATCACGAACGGCATGAAGCTCCGGCTCGAAATGAACCGCATGAACCACGCGATGACGGCGTATCCGACGACGAACGCGACGAGCGTCGCGAAGAGCGTCGGCCCCCACGCCGTGTGCCCGTCGCCCGCGTCCTTGAGCTCGAAGAGCCCCGAGGCGAGCACCGCGGGCACGGCCAGCAGGAAGGAGTACCGGGCCGCCGCCTCGCGGGTGTAGCCGATCAGCAGGCCGCCGCTGATCGTGGCGCCCGACCGGGAGACGCCCGGGACCAGGGCCATGGCCTGGCAGAAGCCGAAGACCAGGCCGTCCTTGACGTCGAGCTCCGTCAGCCCCTTGCGCGTGCGTACGGCCCGGTGGCGGCCGCCCGTCGCGTCGCGGGCCGCCAGCCGGTCGGCGACGCCCAGTACGACGCCCATGACGACGAGGGTCGTGGCGATCAGCCGGAGGTCCCGGAACGGGCCCGCGATGGCGTCCTTGAGCAGCAGCCCCAGCACGCCGATCGGGAGCGAGCCGACGATCACCAGCCAGCCCGTCATCGCGTCGTGGTCACGGCGGGCCCGGCGGTCGGTGAGCGAGCGGGACCACGCGGAGACGATGCGCGCGATGTCCCGGCGGAAGTAGATGAGGACGGCGGCCTCGGTGCCTATCTGGGTGATCGCGGTGAACGCCGCGCCGGGGTCCGGCCAGTCCGCGAAGGCGGCGGTCAGTCGCAGATGGGCGCTGGAGGAGATCGGCAGGAACTCGGTCAGTCCCTGTACGAGCCCGAGGACGAGGGATTCGAACCAGCTCATGAAGTCTGCGCCATCCAAAGCGGGGGTCGTGGCGTGGCCCGGAACGGTGGCCCGTGCCGGCGCGGCGCCTTGATCCGGTGGGATGGTCGCAGAATGTCACGCTCGGTCGAACTGGCGTCTGTCGTACCGGCGTTCGTGGCGATAATTCACTCACTGGACGGCCGGGCGTCACCGGTGGTTCGCCCGTCCCGGCGCCCGCGTCGCCGCCAGGCCACGACGACCGCCGCCAGTCCGGTGACGGCCAGGAATCCCGCCGCGGCCAGGAACACGGGGGACGTGGGGGAGGCCGCGCGACTGCCCGCTATGACGTAGGCGGCGGTGTTGGGCGCGCTCCCCAGGGCGGTGGCCAGCAGAAAGGGCGCCCAGCCCATCCGGGAGACCGCGGCGCAGTAGTTCACGCCGGCGAACGGCAGCCCGGGGAAGAGCCGCAGCGCCAGCATCGAACGGAAGCCGTGGAGGCTCAGCTGCCGGTCGGCGGCCGTCAGCCACCGCCCCCGTACCAGGGGCCGCAGGGCGTCCTGCCCCAGTAGCCGGCCCAGCCCGAAGGAGAGCGCCGAGCCCAGCACCGTCCCCACCACGGCCGCCGTCGTGCCGAGCGGCGCGCCGAAGAGGGCGCCCGCCGCCAGGCTCAGCACCGGGCGCGGGACGAACGCCGCCGTGCACAGCCCGTACGCGCCGGCGAAGAGCACCAGTGCCGCCACCCCGCCCGACAGCCGGTCCGGCCAGCCGCCGGTGAGCAGGCGCTCCGGATGGAGGAGCAGCACGGCCACGACCGCCCCGCCGACCAGCGCGACGAGCAGCCCCAGCCGGGCCCGCGGGGACAGCAGCGCACGGGCGCGGCGCTCGGCGGGGCCGGGGGGCGGCGCGGCGGTATCGAGCATCGAAGGAGCGTAACCGACGTGGGCGTATGGACGGTGTGATCTTGGCGAGAAGGCGCAGAAGCAGAAACGAACGGTCATTTTCCGTTCGCCCGCCCGGCCCGCCGGCGTGCGGGGAAACGCAGCGGAAGAGCAGGCGGAAGAGCAGGCGGAAGAGCGGAGGGAAGAGCAGGGGAAAAGCATTCGACGGGCTCAGGGCCGTGCGCGAGCATCGCGCTTGGGGGCCGGGGCGGTCGGGCCCGGGGTACGGGCGACAGTGCCGCCGCGGCGCCCCGCCCACCACGTCCGGAGAGTTCCGGAGAGTTCCGGAGAAGCCCGGAGCGCTTCCGCAGACCCCTGAGAGAAGGAGCCATGACCCAGCAGGCCTATGCGCGCACCAAGCCGCATCTCAACATCGGCACCATGGGCCACCTCGACCACGGCAAGACCACACTCACCCGCGCCATCGCCGCGCGCCTCGGCCGTACCCCCACGCGATGGGTCCCGGCCGGACCCACGGTCGCCACCGCGCACGTCGCCTACGAGACGGACACCCGCCACTACGCCCATGCCGACCTGCCCGGAAACCCGCGCTTCGTCGGGAACATGCTGTCGGGCACCGCCGGGCTCGACGGCGCGATCCTCGTCGTCTCGGCGCTGGAGGGCGTCCGGCCGCAGACCGCCGAGCATCTGCTCCTCGCCCGCCGTGCAGGCGTGGAGCACTTCGTCGTCGCCCTCACCAAGGCCGAGGCGGCCCGGCCCGAGCGCGCCGACGTCGTCGAGGCGGACGTCCGGCGGCTGCTCGCCGCGCGGGGCGGCGACGGCCTTCGCACCCCTGTCGTCCCCGTCGTCCGGGTCTCCGCGCTGGGCGCGCTGCGGGGCGTGCCGCGCTGGACCGCCTCGATCGAGGCCTTGCTCGACGCCGTCGACACCTGCCTGCCCACCCCGGTCCGCTACACGGACGCGCCCTTCCTGCTGCCGGTCGAACGCGTCCTGGTCGTGCCGCGACGCGGGACCGTCGTCACCGGCACCGTCGAGCGCGGCACCGTCCGCCCGCGCGACCTCGTCGAGCTGCCCGAGGGGTACGGCCTCACCCATGTCCTGGGCGTGGAGACCTTCGGCCGCAGCATGGAGCTCGCCCAGGCGGGTGACAGCGTGGCACTGCTGTTGCGCGGCTTGCAGGGAGACGAGGTACGGCGCGGGGACGTGGTCGCCGCGCCGGGCAGTGCCACCGTGCACCGGCGCTTCACCGCCCGGGCGCGGCTGCTGACGGCGGCCGAGGGCGGCCGGCGAACTCCGGTCCGCACCGGCTTCCGGGCCCGCTTCCACCTGCGGACCGCCGAGGTCACCGGGGAGATCGGCCTCGGGCCGCGCGGCAGCGCCGGCCCGGGCGGGAGCGCGGCCCTGACGGTCGGGCTGGACCGCCCGCTCCCGGTGCGGGCCGGACTGCCCTTCGCGATCCGCGAGGGCGGCCGCACCATCGGCACCGGCACGGTGACGGCCGTGGCGGCGTGAGCGGGCGCCCGGCTGACGTGAGCGGGCGCCCGGTAGGGATGGGGAACAGGACAGAAGGGGGAACAATGGGGGAGTGGACGAACCAATACCCGTGACCCGCGAGGTCGACCATGGCACCGCCAAGCTCATGCCCGACGTGGACCGGGCGCGGGCCTGGCTGCTGACCATGGACGGCGCCCCCCAGTCGTACGTCGACCTCGACGACCCCACCCACCTCGAATTCGAGTACGCGCGCCGGATCGCCCACGTCCTCGACACCGTCGCCGAGCCGGGCGGCCCGCTGACGCTGCTGCACCTCGGCGGCGGGGCCCTCACCCTGCCCCGCTACGCGGCCGCGACCCGCCCCGGCTCTCGCCAGCGGGTCGTCGAGGCGGACCGCGGCCTGATCGAGCTGGTCGCCGAACATCTGCCGCTGCCCGCCGGGTCGGGCATCGAGGTGTGCGCCGGGGACGCCCGGGCCGCGCTGGAGGCGGCACCGGCCGGCTCCGCCGACATGATCATCGGTGATGTCTTCGGCGGCTCCAGAGTCCCCGCGCACCTCACGTCCCTGGAGTACGCACACGGCGTCGCGCGGGTGCTGCGGCCGGACGGCCTTTACGTGGCGAACCTCGCCGACGGCGCGCCCTTCGACTTCCTGCGCGCCCAGGTGGCCACGTTCGCGGCCGTCTTCGAGCACCTGTGCCTGATCGCGGAGGCCCCGATGCTGCGCGGCCGCCGGTTCGGCAACGCCGTCCTGGTCGCCGCCCACCACGAGCCGCCGCTCGCCGACCTCGCCCGCCGCACCGCCTCGGACGCGTTCCCGGCGCGGGTGGAGCACGGGGCGGCCCTGGAGCGGTTCGCCCGCGGCGCGGTGCCGGTGCGCGACGCGGACGCGGTGGCCTCGCCGGAACCGCCGGGCGGGGCGTTCACGGTCGGCTGAGCGCGTACGGGCCGTACGGCTCGTACGGCCCGTACGCGCTCCCCGGGCAGGGCGCGTCCCTCAGGATCCGTCAGGTCCGTCAGGATTCGTCAGGAGGAGACGAGCGGCCTGAGGGTGCTCATGACCTTCTTGACGGTGTCGTCGGAGACCTCCCGCTGTCCGCCCTTGACGCCGGAGAAGACCCAGACGGCGAAGTCGCCGTTGGTGTCCTTGAAGGCCACGCTGAAGGCCTTGCCGTCGCTGGAGCACTTGTTGGCCTGGGGCACGCCGGTCACCGTGGTGGTCGCGGTGGCGCCGCTGATGCCGTGGTCGCTCTTGAAGGGCGTGGCCTTGCCGATGTCGTACTTGCCCTGCTTCTTCTGGTCGAACATCGCCCACGCCCAGGCCGCCGCCTCGTTCTGGGCGGCCTCCTCCACGCTCTTCGCGCCCTGGCCGCCCTTGGTGCCGGCGATCCCGGAGGAGTAGGTGTCGTCGGTGCCCCGGTCGTTCTTGACCGAGCACTGCTCCCGCTGGAAGTAGGCGGGCGAGGACATGGCCTCGGCCAGCTTCATGCCCGACTTGTCGGCCTCGTCGCCGATCCGCACGGCCGCCCCGTCCTGGGGCACGTCCCAGTCGGCGGGGACGTCGAAGGCGAGGTGCCGCTTGGAGTTGACGACGACCTTCCAGCCGTCGACCACGGGCTTGACGCCGCCACCGGCCCGCGGATTGTCCAGCGGCGCCTGGGAGCCCGCGGCGGGCGACGGGGCCTGGGCGGACGCCGAGGGCTTGGTGTCCTTCGCGGCGGGCGCCGGGTCGTCCTTGCCGCCGTCGTCCTTGAGGACCAGGAAGCCGGTGACGCCGGCCGCGATCACCACCGCCGCCGCCACGGAGATCGCGATCACCGTGGTGCGCTTGTCCCGGCCGCCGCCCCCGCCCTGCGGCTGCGGAGCGCCGGGCGCCCCCGGCGGCGTCCACTGGGGGGCGCCGGGCGGCGGGGTGGGCGGCGCCCCGGCGGGCTGCGTCGCGTAGGGATTGGGCTGCTGGTAGCCCGGCTGCTGATAAGGGTTGCCGCCCTGGGGTTGACCCGGCACCTGCTGTGCGTACGGGTTCGCGTTCGGGTCCTGCGGGTTCTGCCCGCCCCCGGGCTGCTGCTGTCCTGGCCACATGGCCGACAACCATAGAGGCCGCGGGTAACGGTTGTGGTCGTCACCCCTTCCCGATCGTGCTACCGATTGGTAACTTACCGGCATGTCACAGACCACGCCCTCGATCGGCGACGCCCTCGCGGCCACCGTGCCCATGGTCCGCACCCTCAACCTCGTCTTCGACGAGATCACCGCCGAGCGCGCGGTCCTCCGGCTGCCCGACCAGCCCGACTACCACAACCACGTCGGCGGCCCGCACGCCGGCGCGATGTTCACCCTCGCCGAGTCCGCCAGCGGCGCGATCGTCCTCGCCGCCTTCGGCGACCAGCTCTCCCGCGCCGTACCGCTGGCCGTCAAGGCCGAGATCGGTTACAAGAAGCTCGCCATGGGCCCGGTCACCGCGACCGCCGAGCTCGGCCGCCCGGCCGCCGAGGTCGTCGCCGAACTGGACGCGGGGCAGCGCCCGGAGTTCCCGGTGCGCGTCTCCATCGCCCGCGAGGACGGCGCGGAGACGGGCGAGATGACGATCTGGTGGACGCTGCGGCCCAACAAGTAGCTGCCGCCAGAAGTAGCTGCTGCCCTGAGAGGGAGCTGATACCGACCGGCGAGACGTCCGTGGCGGCCCGGCCGCGATCCACCGCTCCGGCGCGGCCACGGACACACGCCGGCGGAAGGCGGCCGGCGGGTGCGCATGCCCCCTCCCCTGGCCGTGTCACAGCAGGGCCGACAGCATCGGGTGGGAGGTGGCGAGGAGGACCAGCCCCGTCGCGGCCGCCGCGAACGGCACGATGCGCAGCGGGCTGACCAGCAGGAAGCCCGCGTGCAGCAGGACGGCCAAGGCGAGAACGACGGGCGCGGGGAGCAGGCCGAGCACGGCGAGTCCGAGGAGGAGTTCGCCCAGGGCCGTGAAGACGGCGACGATGCGGCAGACGGTGCGCGGTGCGGGCCGGAGGAGCAGTGTGCCCAGTGCGGCCTGCTTCGGCCAGGGCAGGAAGTCGCGGTTGCCGGCGGCGGCCTGGGCGGCGTTGTAGACCAGGTTGTCGATGAGGACGCCGCCGTTCATGAAGTGCCGCGACCGCACTTTGCGCAGCCCGGCGACCAGGTACAGCTGTGCGGCGAAGAAGGAGGCGAGCGCCCCGCCCGCCGCCGTCCACGACGGGCCGCCCACTGCCCGGCCCAGGCCCGCCACGGTGAGGCAGCCCGCGAGGATCGCCAGACACACCCCGGCGTACCGGACGCCGCCGTACCGCCGGTTGACGAACACCAGGACCAGGACGGCCGCGGCACACCCGCCGAGAGCCGTGGCCGTGCCGCGCCCTGGGGCGAGCCGTGCACCGACGCACGCGACCGCCAGCGCCCCTCCCGTCGCGAGCATGACGTGCGCGAGGCGGCGGTAGCCGGCGAACGCGGCGGACGACGTCCAGCCGTGGCCGACGCGGTAGACCCGGCCGCCCGGGTAGTTCCGGGCGACGGCGCGGGCGTCGGCCATGACGACGCCGGCGTGCCACACCACGGCGACGGCGAGCAGCAGCCCGGCACCGAAGGCCGCGGTGCTCACGGCGCCCCGCCCAGCGCGTCGGCCAGGACGCGCCATTCGTGCCCGGCGGGCAGCCGGGCCACCCGCAGGCGGTGCCGGCCGGGATCGTAGTGCACCTGCCAGCCGCCGTCGGAGCCGATGATCAGGCCGTGCAACGGCATGTCGAAGCCCGCGCCCTCGAGCAGGTTCCGCAGCTCCAGGACCGTCAGGTAGTGGCCCGTGGGGGCGATCAGCAGCCGGTGAACCGGCAGCACGGTCAGGTCGTCGGGCCCGGACCACAAGTAGCCCTTGGCCGAACCGGAGTACATGCCCCAGGAGAACGGGCGGTTCGGCGAGATCCGCGCTCCCCACACGACGAACGCGGCCAGCAGCACCACGGATGCGGCGGTCAGCGCGGTGGAGGCCCAAGCAGGCACGGCCCGGCCCCCGTTCAGCGAGCGGCCCGGTAGACCGACACGTGATAGGGGCAGCCGTCCCGGAACGGCGCCCCGCCCCAGCTCCCGTACCGCTCCCGCAGCTCCAGCCCGGCCGCCCGGGCCATCAGGTCCAGCTCGCCGACGCCCGCGTAGCGGAAGGAGACATGGAGGTGCACGCTGCCACTCCCGTCGCCCGGGGTGATCGCGTAGTGCGAGTGGTACCGCTGAGCGGCGCGGTCGAACCGGCGGTAGCGCACGACCAGATCCCCGCCCCGATTGGGTACCACGCGGCCGCCCGACCACTCCGCACCGACCAGGACCTCGGGAACGATCGCGTCCAGGACGAAGGCGCCGTCGGCGCCGACCAGCCCGGCCGCATGGCGGAAGCAGCGCGACTGGTCTTCCTGGGTGGGGAGTTCGAAGAAAGTGCCACCGGCGACGAAGACCACGTCGACCGTCCGCCCGTCCGCCGGCAGCCGGGTGAAGTCGCCGATGGTCACCGGGATCCGGTCACCGCCGGGCTTGGCCGCCAGCCGCGCCGCCATCTCCGGCGACGCGTCGACCCCCTCGACCCTGACGCCGCGCCGGGCCAGCGGCAGCGCTATCCGGCCGGTGCCCACGCCCAGTTCGAGCGCGGTCCCGGAGCCGGCGAGCCGGGCGAGGAAGTCGACGGTGTCGGCGGTGAGTGCCTCCTTGCCGAACCAGCTGTCGTAGCGGTCGGCGAACCGCCGCGTGTACGGGGCGGCCGTGGCGGGCTCCGGCGGTTCGGGGGCCTCCGGGGATGCGGACACAGGCTTCTCCAAGGGGCTCAAGGGAAGGGCGGGGGAAGAGTTTTGGGAAGGGGCCGGGCGCACGGGCCGTCTACGGTCAGCCGAGCGGGTGCGGAAGGCGCTGCCGGGCCGTTCCGCCGGGCGACGTCGCCAGGTCCGGTTCCTTCGCGGGCAGACGCCGGGCGCCGGGGGCGACCACACGCACCACCACCGGATCGCCGTACCCCGCTCCTGGAACGGAAGAGTCCACCTCGACGACGTCCTCACCGGTCCGCTCGGCCAGCAGACGCGGCAGCGCGCTCGCCGCCGGAGCCTGAGGCCGAGCCCGACCCTGAGCCCGAGCCGCTGTCGGCCAGGGCGCCGTGATCGCTCCCCGCAGGAGAGCGGTGAGGCTGTCCTGACGGTGGAAGGCGTGCAGGGCGTGTTCCAACGGGCCGTTCGGCGGCCGTGACGGCCCATGCTCCCGCATCCTGTCCCATACGGCGCCGGCGCTCGCGGTGCCCATGCTCCAGCGCACCATCAGTGCCTCGCGGACGGCGGAGACCGCGGCCGCCGCCGGGTCCCCCGACGTGGCGCGGGCACCGAAGCTCTGTCGTGTCCCGTCGTCCGTGTGCAGACACGCCACCACGCACGCGGTGCTGCCCGGGCCGGGCAGCACGAGGCACCGTTCCCGCAGGCCCAGCACGGCCAGTACCCGCCGCAGGTTCTCGCCGAGCGGCGCCGGTCCCGACGGCGTCCGGCGGAGTGCGTTGTCGTACCAGGCGTGCCAGAACAGGTCGCGTTCGAGGATCTCCAGCATGGCGTGTTCACGCGCCCGCGCGGCCGTGAGGTGCGCCGCGAGCCCCGTGGAGCCGGGGCGCAACGGTGCCGGACAGCCGGCGGGCGGACGGTGCGCCAGGTAGACGGCGCACGCCGGTACGAGCACCTGGCCGCCGCCGGTCAGCGAATCCGCCGGCACCCAGGGCAGCGTCGCCTCCCGCACCTCGGCCAGCGGCCGCAACTCCGGCCAGGCCCACGGGTCCAGGGCGGGCCGGCCGCGCCGCCGCAGCGACGCGTACGACGCGACGACGGCCCTCTCCCGCGCCCGGTGCCCGGCGAGAACGCTGTGCACTCGCTCCATCAGCTCGCCCCGGGCCCGCCGCACGACATCCGCCCGGTCCGTGCCGGCAGCCGAACCGATGATCACCGGCTGCCCTCCGGCCGCGTCGTTCGCCATGAAAGCGTTACTGCGCGCGGCTGTTCTGCCGAGCACGAACCCGGGCGCGTCAGGGAACGGCCGCACTGTCTGGACCGGCCAGTCGGGAAGCCCTGACGGTGGCCCGGCCGTGCTGCCCGCCTTGCCGGCGCTACCCGAGCCACCCGTGGAACCCGTCACGAAGACCGCTTCGGCCTGCTCCAGCAGCTCCCTGCCGGTATCGGTCAGCGCCCCGCTCCTGCCGCGCAACGTCGCCGCGCCTCGTCTGCCCCGGTCCAGCAGGAGGGCGTGGCGGGCCCGTACGGCCGGTCCGTCCGGCAGCCGCCGGTACAGCAGCACGCTGCGGGCCAGCACCACGACCTGCTGGAACAGGCCGGCCAGGGGGCGCGGGTCGGGGCGTAGCGGAGTGCTCAGCAGTTCCCGGGCGCCGGACGCCCGGAGGAAGGGGGCGGAGGCGGCGGCCGCATCGCACCGGTTGTGGGTGCCCTCGTGCACCAGTGCCTCCGCGAGCCGGACGTGGCCGGCCGGCCCGTCGGGCTTGTGGCCGGTCAGCCGTCGGCTGTTGACGAAGACGGCGCCGTGCACGGTGAAGTCGGTGAACCCGTCGATCCCCCAGCCGCCGAGGAGCACCACCTGTCGCAGTGTCACCTCCAGTTCCGCGGACATCCGGGGCCAGCTCGTGCGCAGCGTCCGCCACGCCTCCGCGAAGACCTCCCGCTGCCCGGCATCCCAGTCGATCACGGCCGCCGTGCGCGCGGTGGGGGAGCCGTCGTCCGTACGCGGCCTGCCGGACCCGATGGTCCCGCCGGGGCGTCCGTGGCCTCCTGCTCCGCCGGCCGGTTCCGGAGCCTGCCGCAGTGCCCGCAGGACGCTCGCCTCCAGGTGTCGCTCCCCGGGAGGCGCCAGGTCCACCGCCCACCCGGTACGCTCCGCCGTGCGCCGGGCCCGGGCCGCGCTGTCGCGGGACCGGAGCACCACCATGCGCACCTGCTCCGTGGTGTGCTCCCGATCCGGGGGTGACGGGTGTTCCCCCCGTGTCAGCTGCAACCGGTGGGCCAGCGCGTGCATCCCCGGGTAGCTCAGATCGTCCCGCTGCCACGTTCCGGCGGCACAGCCGGCGGATGTGAGGACCCCGGCCACCAGGCCGCCCAAACGGTACTCGTCACGCGCGGCCGGTCCGGCATCCGGTTCGATCCGCACACACCCTCCTGAAGCGTCGTCCCGGCGGCGCGCCTTCACCGGTGGCCGGTCCGGCGAAGCGCGGCCCGGCCACCGGCGATCGATCGAGGGTCAGTCGTCGTCCGGAAGGTCGATCATGAGGGCGTACTCGGGGAGCTCCTCCCCGCCCACGACCTCGATCTCGAGCTCACGTACCTCTTGCATCTAGTGCTCCTCCTCCTCGTCGGAGGTCCGCACCGGCCGCGGTGAAGACTCAAATCGACCGTGACACTCCGGAACCGGGGAGGCAACGGTGAGTATCGGACATCGTGTCCCGCTGATCCGGTGCGGGCTCACGGCGCCGTCGGTGGATGCCGCAGAGGTGGCCAGTGGCCCGTCAGGGCGCGGTGGCGGGGCCGGCCACAGCGCGACCGCCGCGAGTGCGGCGGCCAGCGCGATGACGCCGAGCACCGCGGCGGTCACGGGCGGCCCGGCGCCGGCGGCGAGCCATCCGGCAAGCGGGTAGGTCAGCAGCCAGCAGCTGTGGGAGAGGGAGAACTGGGCGGCGAACGCTGCGGGAAGGTCCGCGTCGGCGGCGGAGCGACGGATGACCCGTCCGCCCGGGGTCAGGACGGCGGAGGAAGCGGCCCCTGTCAGTGCCCAGACGAGGTGGAGCGCCGCCCAGGACCAGGTGCTCGGGGCAACGGCGGTCAGCGCGGTGGTCGCGGCCAGGACCGCGGGCAGTGCGAAGGCGGCGGGCAGCATGACGGCACGGTCGCTGACCTTGGCCAGTACACGAGGCAGGGCGAGGGCGGTGAGCATGGAGCCGGCTCCGAAGGCGCCCAATGCCGGCGACACCGCTCCGGCGGGCCGGTGGAAGTGGTCGCGGACGACGACCACGGTGTCGACGTAGACGATCGCCCCGGCTGCGGCCACGGCGAGATCGAGAGCGAGCAGGGCCCGCAGGCGGGGAGTGGCCCAGAACAGGCGCGAGCCGAACGCGACCTCGGCGTGGACGCTGCCGGTGCGCTCCACGGGCGCGGGCTTGGGCAGGACGGCGGACAGGACCAGGGCGGCGGAGGCGAGGAAGCCGGCCGTGGTGCCCGCGAACAGCCAGTTGTAGGAGACGAAGGCCAGTAGCCCGGCGGCCAGCGCGGGGCTGAAGAGGCTTTCCAGGTCGTAGGCCAGGCGGGACAGCGACAGCGCCTGGGTGTAGTCGCGCTCTTCCGGCAGCACCTCGGGGATGGTGGCCTGGAAGGTCGGGGTGAAGGCCGCGGAGGCCGCTTGGAGCAGGAAGACCATCACGTAGATCTGCCAGACGTGGGTGACGAACGGCAGGGCGAGCGCGACCCCGGCCCGCGTCAGGTCCATCGCCACCATCAGCGCCCGCCGGGGTATTCGCCCGGCGAGCGCGCCCGCGACCGGGGAGATGGCGACGTAGGCGACCATCTTGATCGCCAACGCGGTGCCCAGCACCGCCGACGCGTTGTTCCCGGCGATGTCGTACGCCAGCAGCGACAGCGCCACCGTCGCCAGGCCCGTTCCTGCCAAGGCGACGACCTGGGCGGTGAACAGGTGGCGATAGGTGCGGTCGCGCAGTACGGACAGCATGGGCCCCGTCCCGGTCAGCACGGTATGACCTGGCCATCGTAGACGTCATGTGCGTACGTGTGCACATATCGATTCCGGCCCTGCCCTGCCTGTAGGCCCCGGTGTCCTGGCTCGGATACCAGCCGCAAAGTAGGTCGCGGCCGGCCGGACCCGCCCCGTTTCCAGGTGCTGGGCGTCTCGGCCTCACCGCCCGGGTCTTTGGCCCGTCTCACATGTTTTCGAGGTTGTCGGCAACGGTGGAGGTCGGGGTGTGGAGGGCGTCGAACGCCTCGAGGACGGGGGTGTGGAGGTATGCGCTCTGGATCCGGATGCGGTCGGGGCCCGGGGCGGGGTCGGCGTTTCCATGGGCCTCCTGCGGGCGCGCCTGGTGGAGATCGGCGATGCCGAGCCCGAGTTCGGCGTCGGCGAAGGCGGCTTCGATTTGGTTGTGCCGGCGGAGCCGGCGCAGCGGCTCGTCGACTCCCACGGGGATCGTCCCGGCGAGGTGCGCCGACAGCTTGTGTCCGTCCCCTCGCCCTGGGCCGGGTGCGTTCAACGGTCCGCGGCACTGGGGGTCGTCGGGTCCAGGCGTTCCGTTCCCACGTGCCCGGGCGCCGCGTTCTCCAGGTCGTCGATGCTGCCGGACATGATCGTGCGGATGTGTTCGGTGATGTGCCGGAGCGGCCAGTCCCACCACGCCACGGCGAGGAGCCGGGCGATGTCCGCGGCGTCGCGGCGGGTGCGGATGAGCCGGGCGGGGTTGCCGCCGACGATGCCGTAGTCGGGGACGTCGCCGGTGACCACGGCGCCGGCGGCGACGATCGCGCCGTGCCCGATGCGTACGCCCGGCATGACCGTGGCGCCGTGGCCGAACCACACGTCGTCGCCGACGACGGTGCCGCCACGGCCGGGCAGGTCGGTGATCAGGTCGAAGTGCTCTGCCCAGGAGCACCCCATGGTGGGGCCATGGGGTGATCTCGGTCTAGCGCGGGCTGTTCGCGGATGCCTCGTTCAAGGTGGTGACCGCACCCGGACCGGTGGCCCGTCGCGGGGCCGTGGAGCCTTCCGCGACCTTGGACCTCGCGAGCCACAGGCCGGTGAACACGGCGGTGGCCAGGGTGACGGCGCCGGCTGCGAGGAAGGCGTTGTCGAGGCCGGTCTCGAAGGAGGCGCCGTCGGCCTGCCGGGTGCGGACGACGGCTCCGAGGACCGCCACGCCGAGCACCGCGCCGATCTGGCGGGTGGTGCTGCTGATGCCTGAGGCGAGGCCGCCTTCCTGCGGGCCGACCGCCTGGATGGCGGCTCCCGTCAGTGGGGACATGGTCAGGGCGAAGCCGGTGCCGACGATCGCCAGCCGCCACCACACGTTCCCGTAGCCGGTGTCGGCGTGCACCGTGCCGAGCGCCAGCAGTCCCAGGCCGGCCAGAGCCAGGCCGGTGGTGACCACGACGCGGTAGCCGTACCGGGCGGCGAGCCGGCCCGCGTACGGGCTGACGATCACCATGGCGAGGGACATCGGCAGGGTCTGCAGGCCGGCGCGCAGGACCGAGCTGCCCTGGACGTACACGAAGAACTGGGAGAAGAAGAACGACGAGCCCATGAGCGCGAACCCGACGACGACCATGGCGGTGTTGGACACGGTGAACAAGCGCTGCCGGAACAGCCGCAGCGGCAGCATCGGCGCGGAGCGGCGCGCTTCGACGGCGACGAAGGCGGCGAGGAGGATCACCGCGGCGGTGAAGCTGCCCAGGATCAGCGACGAGGTCCAGCCGCGGGCACCGCCCTCGATCAGCCCGTAGGTCATCGTCCCCACACCCAGAACGGACAGCACCGTCCCCGGGACGTCGATCGCGGAGGCGCCGGGATTGCGGGTCTCTTCGAGGCTGCGCAGACCGGCCAGCAGGAGGACCACGCCGATGGGCAGATTGACCAGGAAGATGGCGGGCCAGCCGAAAGCGTCCGTCAGCGCACCGCCGGCCACGGGCCCTGCGGCCAGGCCGATTCCGCTGAGCCCGGCCCACAGCCCGATCGCCTTGACGCGTTCCTGCGGCACGGGATGGGCGGCGGCGAGCAGCGCGAGCGAGGCCGGGCTCAGCGCGGCGGCCCCGATGCCCTGCAACACCCGGCCGGTGACCAGCCAGCCGAGCGAGGGCGCGAGGCTGCACAGCACCGACGCGGCGGTGAACACCGCCACGCCGGTCAGGTACACCCGCTTGCGGCCGAACCGGTCGGCGAAGACACCGCCGGACAGCAGCAGCATGGCGACCAGCAGTACGTACGCGTCGACGATCCATTGCAGACCGGTCAGTTGAGTGTGCAGCCGGTGCTGCATATCGGGCAGCGCCGCCCCGACGATCGTGTTGTCGAGCAGCACCATGAACTGGCCCAGGCAGGTCACCGTGAGCAGCACGGCCCGGTGTGAACGACTGCCTACGGCCGCAGGCGAAGCCGCCATGGGGATTCCTCTCGATCGTTGGTCGCGCCCGGCCATGGCCGACGGGGCCGGTGGTGCCCCTGAGCGCTTTAAAGCAGTCGGCGACTGCGTTAGGCGACTGTATGAGGCGTCGCTCGTAAACGCAAGTGGCGGCTGCGTTAGGGTGGGGGCATGAACGAGAAGGAGCGGGCCCGGCGGCCCGGCGGGCGCAGCGCCCGCGTCGCCGCGCAGGTGCACCAGGCCGTCACCGAACTGATCAGCGAGCGCGGCTACGGCAACTTCACCGTCGGCGAGGTGGCGGCCCGCGCTGGCGTGGCCGACAGCAGCGTCTACCGCCGGTGGGGCAGCCTGGAGAACCTGCTCGGCGAGGTGGCGCTCACCCGCCTCAACGCGCAGTCGCCGATGCCCGACACCGGGAGCCTGTCCGGCGACCTGCGCACGTACGCGGCCCAAGTGGCCCGTGAAATCACCGGACCCGACGGTCCGGCGGTGCTGCACCTGGCCGTCGCCCTGTCGAGCAGCGGTCAGCGGGGCCTGCAGGCCGGTGCAGACCTCCGCGCCGAACGCACCCGGCAACTGCAGTCCATGCTTGATCGCGCCCGCGACCGTGGCGAGCGCGCACCCGACGCGCTCGACGTGCTGGACCACATCCTGGCCCCGATGTACATCCGCGTCTTGTTCGGCATGGGCCCGCTCACCCCGGACTACGTCGACGGGCTGGTCGACCGATTGCTGTGACCTCATCCCGGTCCCCGCGACCAGCCCTCGGCCGCGGTGCCAAGGCTCCGTGCTCGCCGGCACCCGCCCGGCCGGCTCGGGCATCCGGCCCTTGGCCGGCTCACGCGGGCTGGCTGAATCCGTCGGCTGACGGGCCGTCGCCGCGCGGGGTCGCGTTCCGCGACGTGACGGGCGACCGCGTCGACTCCGGGACGGGCGTACCGCTCCAGGGAACGGACCGTACGCGGGGCGGCCCCGCCGGGAGGGGCCGGGGTCAGTCGTGGGGCGGCAGCGAGCCGATCTGATGGTCGGCGACGTTCAGCGCCTCGTCGACCAGGCGTCGCAGATGCCCGTGCCGCAGGGAGTACACGACGCGGCGCCCGTCCTTGCGGGTGACGACCAGACCGGCCAGGCGCAGCTTCGCCAGGTGCTGGCTCACGGACGTGCGGGCCGCGCCGGTGGCTTCCGTCAGGGTCGTGACATCGGCCTCGCCCCGGCCGAGCCTCTCCATCAGCGCGAGCCGGGTGCGGTCGGAGAGCAGGGTCAGAACCGACGCGGCGACATCCAGGCGCTCGCCGCTGTCACGCTGCTGCGAACGCTGCGCATCTGCCATTTCCGTGCTCAGCCCCATCCCGACATCGTAGAGGTGGGTTGCGCACCTGTGCACACATGTCGCCGGTGCCGGTTCAGTACAGGTAGATGTCGGTGAGCAGGGCCGCGGCAGCGGCTACGAGGGCGTAGCGGACGGCCGTGCGGGCGGGCCGGGCGGCGAGGGGGCCCAGGCCGAGGGCCAGGGACGCGGTGGCAAGGGTGAAGACGGCCGATCCGGTGTCCTGCCAGCTGATGGGGAAGACGGCCACGGGTGCGTCG
The DNA here is from genome assembly GCF_042892945.1 of Streptomyces sp. NPDC001678. Classification (NCBI taxonomy): domain Bacteria; kingdom Bacillati; phylum Actinomycetota; class Actinomycetes; order Kitasatosporales; family Streptomycetaceae; genus Streptomyces; species Streptomyces sp. NPDC001678. The sequence goes on from NZ_JBIAUP010000011.1 coordinate 83,735, forward strand.
GTGAAGAACTGCTCGCCGTGCGCGGCACGGAGGATGGTGTTCCATGCGAGCGGGCCCGCGGCCGCCGCGAGTGCGGCGGTGGTCAGCGCCGCACGGTCGCGGCACCGGGCCGCGAGCAGGAGCAGAGCGGCGAAGACGGCGGAGAGGACGGCGCCGTAGCCGATCTGTGCCCAGCCGATCATGACGGTGGGGCCGATGCGGTCGCGTCCAGGGCCGGGCGCAGGGACTCGGCGAGGGCGACGCCGTCGCCGGTGGCCCAGAAATGCAGGTAGAACAGGCGGGGCTGTTCGTCCTGGCCGTGGTTGTGCAGTTCGACGATGTCGATGTGACCCTTGCGCAGAGCTTGGATGACCTTCTGGGTCTCGGCCTGGGTCATCACGAAGTCGCCGTTGATGGCGGCCTTCGCCGCCTTGACGCCCTTGGCCAGGGTGACCGGGTCGCCCATGGCGTGGATGTGGGTCCACCAGGCGTCGGGCTGCTGGGAGAGCAGGTGCTTGTGCACGGCGGTCTGGTCGATCCCGGCGGCCTGGAGCGCGTCGGTGACCTTCTGCAGCTCCGGTTCGGTGACCACGAGGTCTCCCATCAGCACGGCCCCGTCCTTGTACTGGGCGAAGGCCGCGTAGCCGCCCAGGGACAGCCCGGGCTTGACGGCGACGTCGTGGGAGGTGACCTTCAGGTCGGTGCGGGGCAGGGCGACGCGGTAGACGGTGCCGCCCATCAGAGTGCTGCTACGGCCGAGGGTGTCGGCGACACCCTTCCAGTCCGCGGCGGTCGTGGTCCTGGGCGGCTCCGGCTGCCCGCCCTGGTGAGGGCCGGTGTGCCCGGCCGCTCCGGCGGCGGTGACGCCGCCGACGGCCAGCGCGGACACCAGCGCCGTACCGGCTGCCAGCCGGGTACGCCGGAATTGCACGTGGCGGAACATCGCTCCTCCTCTGGACGGAAGCGCAAGGGAAGCGCAACGGCCGCACGCCGTCCGTACGGCCCACACATCCCAGGCAAGCGACAGATGATGAAGCTGCGATGAAGGTGCTCCCCGATGGGCGGTATCTTCACGACGCCTTCATGATCGACGGCAAGGCTTGTTCCCAGCACGGGACGAGGAAGAGGTGATGCCGGTGCGAGTCCTGGTGGTCGAGGACGAGCCGAAGATGCGCACGCCACGCTGCTGCGCCGGGCGCTCACCGAGGAGGGCTATGCCGTCGACACCGCCGCCGACGGCCCTCAGGCGCTGGGCCTCGCCCGGGCCGCCACGTTCGACGCGCTCGTGCTGGACGTGATGCTGCCCGGCCTCGACGGCTTCGAGGTGTGCGCGCGGCTGCGGCGCCAGGGGGAGCGGGTGCCGGTGCTGATGCTGACCGCCCGTGACGTGATCGCCGACCGCGTCGCCGGCCTGGACGGCGGTGCGGACGACTACCTCACCAAACCCTTCAGCCTCGACGAACTCCTCGCCCGTCTGCGCGCCCTGATCCGCCGTGGGCCCGCCGAACGCCCGCCGGTACTCCAGGCCGGGGACCTGCGCCTGGACCCGGCGACCCATCAGGTCCGGCGCGGCCGGACGGAGATCACCCTCACCGCCAAGGAGTACGCCGTGCTCGAAGCCCTGCTACGGCGCCCGGGCACCGTCCTGACCCGCGACATGCTCGTCGAGCAGTGCTGGGACTTCGCCACCAGCCCCTACTCCAACGTCGTCGACGTCCACATCCGCTCGCTGCGCGACAAGATCGACCGGCCCTTCGGCACCACCGCCATCGAGACCGTCCGCGGCGCCGGCTACCGCCTGCGCCGGGACGGCGGCCGTCCCCGCCCCACCAGCGCCCCGCCCTCGTCATGATCAGCAAAGTGCCGCTGCGGATCCGGCTGACGGCCATCTTCGCCCTGGCCATGGCCGCCGTCCTGGCCGCCGCCGGCTACCTCACCCTGAGCCGCTTCGCCGAGTCCCGGGACGAGTACGCGGGACGTGCCACCCCGGCCCAGCTCCTCGCCGGCCAGGACGCGTACGCCGACCTGCGCCGCGAACTGCTCACCGCCCTGCCCCTCGTCTTTCTCGCCGCCACCGCCGGCGCCTACCTCCTGGCCGCCGCCGCGCTCCGCCCCGTGGAACGCCTGCGCGCCCAGGCCGCCGCCGTCACCGACACCACCCCGCACCGGCGCCTTCAGGTCCCGCCCAGCCGCGACGAGATCGCCTTCCTCGCCGCCACCCTCAACGCCATGCTCGACCGTCTCCAGGCCGCACTAGAGCGCGAGAAGCGGTTCGCCGCCGACGCCGGCCACGAGCTGCGCACCCCTCTCAGCCTGCTGAAGACCGAACTCGACCTCGCCTTGCGACGCCCCCGCACCCCCACCGAGCTGACCGCGGCCCTCACCTCCGCCGCCGAGGAGACCCAGCGCCTCGTCGACCTCGCCGAAGACCTCCTCCTGCTCGCTCGCACCGACCAGGCCGACCACCGGCCCCGCGGCCCGCACACCATCGACCTGCCGCCCCTGCTGGAGCGGATCACCGCACGCCACCGAGCCGCCTTCCCCACGGCGGTCCTCACCGTCGACTGTCCCTCCCGCCTACAGGTGGTCGCCGAGCCCTCCCGGGTCGAGCGGGCCCTGACCAATCTGGTCGGCAACGTCCTCCAGCACGGGCGCGACCCCGTCGAGATCACCGCACACGAGACCCGGGGCCACGTCGAGATCCACGTCCGCGACCACGGCCCCGGTTTCCCGCCCGACTTCCTCCCGGCGGCCTTCGACCGCTTCACCCGCGCCGACCACGCCCGCACCACCGGCGGCACCGGCCTCGGCCTGGCCGTCGTCGCCGCCATCGCCCGCGCCGTGGGCGGCACCTACGGAGCCACCAACCACTCCGACGGCGGCGGCGATGTATGGATCACCCTCGCCGCCCGCCGCTGACCGCCCCGTGGAACAACGGGGAACGCCGCCCGGCCGCCGCCGCAGCAGCGGCCGGGCGGGCGGTCGTCCTACGTCGAAGGCCCCACCCGGGTCGCCCGGGTGGGGCCTTCATCGGTTCACGGGCTCGGTCAGGAGGTGGAGCCCTTCAGGTCCGCTATGACGAGCACGGTGACGGTCGCGCGGAACTGGAAGGCCGGGTTCGTCCGGGCGGTGGCTTCGTGCGGACGCAAGTTGGCGCGCACGACGACCGTGGCCTTGCGGCGGGCCTTGTTCTTCACCTCCAGCGAGACGGACGCGCCACCGATCGGCCATTCCGACGGGTTGCCGCTGACGAAGCTCTCGAGCTTGTACGACTGGATCGCCGCGTCGACGACGTAGCCGTCGCTGTCCTCCCGGATGTCGCCGCCCGGAGATTCGAAGTCGTAGGTGCCAACCGCCTCTTCTCCGGTCGGGGTAATACGGAGCTGGAGTTCGCGGGTCTTGAACGCGAGCGCCATGACTTTTCCTCCGATGGAAGTCGGGAAATTGATTTGGCCCGCTGCGCCGGTGAATTCGGTGCGGTGGGCTTGCGGGTCATTGTTAGCACGCCTCGCAACGCATCCGACAAATCGATGAGGAGCGTGGCGGAAGATTTCGGCCAGCCTCTGATTACGATGCGGATTCAACTTTATTGGCGGCATTTTTGAGCCGCTTCCATCCAACGGCGTTTACGTGCGTTTATGCCTGGTGAGGGCGTTCTTGACGCCATGTCGGCGGCAACGGTAACCGGACCCCGGATCCTGAAGATCGTAAAGCCCGGGTCCGGTGCGGCCCGCTGGCCGGATACCGTGGCGTTTACCGAAGCGGACTGCTCCGTTTTGCATTTCTTTATCGGCCCACCGGTAATGTCTTCCCCGGCTCGAACGGACAAGTGAGAGGTGGGCGGAATGCCCTTCGTCATCGCTCAGGGATTACCCGTGCCGGCGCGTCTGGCCAAGGGTCAGCAGGAGTTCTTCGCGATAGACCTCCGGCTGACGCCCGGCAGTGCGCCGATCAGTGGCAAGAAGGAAATGATCTGGGTGGAGTTCCCGATGGGGACGGTGTTCCCCAAAGAAGGGAAGGTCTATTACCAACCCCCGAAGAAGCCCCGGCAGGAGCTCGCGTACGACCCTTACGACGAGGCGAACCGGCGGCTTCAGTTCACCCACTCCATCCATCTCGGCGACCACTCGGACGAGGCCGACGGCTTCTACTCCATCAGCGTCCAGGTGCTGCCCGACGCCTTCGAGGACCTGCTGTGGGGGCGGCTGGGGATCGGTACCGCCACCGCGCCGCTGCGCATCCAGGTCGGGCCCGTCGGGCCTCGCCCCGTGCCCGGGAACCTGATCCGGAACGGCGGTTTCACCGACGTCCGCTTCCGGCCCGGCAAGGACTGGCGCCCCCTCGAGGGAGTCCTCTACGGGCGGGAGGCCCAGAAGCTCGACGCGTGGACCGTCGGCGAGTACAAGGGCAGGGGAGTCTGGGCGGCCTCGAGGACCGGCGAGCCCGGCAGGCTCATCGACCTGATCAACGGTGACGCCGACGGGCACCTCCCGGCCGACGCGGATCCCCCGTTCGACAAGGGCGAGAACGTCGTCGACATCAACGGCGACGGCACCTGCGGCTATATCGAGCAGACCGTCGACGTCACCCCCGGCGCTCCGTACGAGCTCGCGTTCCACACCGGCTACCACGTCCTGCCCAACCCCGAGGAGCCCTACCGCCGGCCCACCTACCTGCGGGCCGAGGTGCGGTACGGGAAGCCGGGCGCCGAGACCGTCCTGGCCTGGGACGACTACGTCCAGTACTACACCGGGAAGGGCGCCGTCGCCTCCCACGACCCCGACAAGAAGCTCAACGACCCCGGCTGGCGCGAGCGCCGGCTGCCCTTCCGGGTGCCCCAGGGCGTCACCGCGGTGACCGTGCGGTTCGCCAACCCCGGGCGGTCCGGCTTCGACGAGGAACTCGACGCCAACCCCGACGGCAGCTCCGGAATGCTGCTTGCCCACGTACGACTCGGCGCCACCCGGTAACCGCACGACGAACAACGTGGCTCGCCCTGCCCGGACGCGAGGGCGGGCCACCGGCTCCAGTGCCGCCCGCACGCCACCGCCCGAGGAGACGTCCCCAGCCATGAGTACGCCCCGTACAACAGCGCCCCCACCGGGCGAGGACGCCGCCCGCGTCCCCTTATCCGGGCCCGGTACCACGCCCGCCACCACCACCTGCGATCTCGAACTGGTCATCCCGGCCTACAACGAGGAACGGCGCCTCGCCCCCACCGTGCTCGCCCTCGCCGACCATCTGCGCGGCATGCCGTTGACCGCCGCGCTGCGGGTGGTCGACAACGGCAGCAGCGACCGCACGGCCGAGTGCGTGGACCGGCTCGCCGCCTCCGGCGTCCCCATCACCGTCACCGGGTGCTCCCGCCGTGGCAAAGGAGCGGCCGTGGCCAGAGGGATGGTCACCACCAGAGCCCGCTGGGTCGGCTTCTGCGACGCCGACCTCGCCACCCCCGCCACCGCGATCGACGACGCGGTCGCTCTCCTGCGGGACGGCCGGCAGGTCGTCGTCGGATCCCGCCGCTGCACCGGGGCGAGTGTCCCCGTGCGTCAGCCCGCTCTGCGGCGGCTGGGCGGGGCCGGGTTCCGGCTGGCGACGCGGCGGTTCTCCGGGCCGGTCAAGGACACCCAGTGCGGGTTCAAGTTCTTCGAGGTCGAGGCCGCGCGGCGGATCTTCGCCCATGTCACCACCACCGGCTTCGCCTTCGACCTCGAAGTGATCGCCCGTGCCCGCGCCCTCGGGCTGAGCCTGGCCGAGTTCCCGGTCGTCTGGAGCGACCAGGAGGGTTCCAGCTTCCGGCCGTTCGCCGACGGTCGCCGGGTGGCCGGCGAACTGTGGCGACTGCACCGGACCCTGCACCGCCTCCCGCCCCGGGTCGTCCACCACGCCCCCGCCGCTCGTGCTGTCGGGGAGGCGGAATGAACCCGACGGACTTACGGACCGCCCTCCCCGCCACCCAGGACTGGCAGGGCCGGCACGTCGTCGTGTGCAACTGGCGCGACGGCCGCCACCCGCAAGCGGGCGGAGCCGAGTTGTACTGCGAGGAAGTCGCCCGGCAGCTCCATGACGCGGGCGTCCGTGTCACTTACCTGACCTCACGCCCCCAGGGCACCGCCCGCCGCGAGGACACCGGCTTCGGGGCAGTGGTTCGCGGCGGCGGCCGGTTCACCGTCTACGTGTTCGCCCTGCTGTGGCTGCTGCGCCACCGCCGCTCCGTCGACGCCGTCATCGACTCGCAGAACGGCATCCCCTTCTTCACCCCGCTGGTGCTGCGCCGCCGCACCCCCGTCGTGCTGCTGATCCACCACGTCCACCAAGGGCAGTTCGCCCTGTGGTTCCCCCGTCCCATCGCCGGTTTCGGCCGCTGGCTGGAGGGGCGGGGGAGCGGTCTGGTGTACGGGCGGCGCGCGGTGTGCGCCGTATCGCCCTCCACCCGGGCCGAGATCCGTAGGCGGCTCGCCGTACGCGGCCCGGTGCACTTCGCCCCCGCCGGCCTCGACACGGTTCCGCCGCCCGCAGGCCACCCCCGGCAGCGGGCCGCCGCGCCCCGCATCGTCTGCGTCGGCCGGATCGTCACACAGAAGCGCGTGGACCGGCTCGTCCAGGCCATGCCCGCCCTCCGCCGCGAACTGCCCGACGCGGAACTGTACATCGTCGGCGATGGCGAGGCGCGTGAACAGCTCGCGTCACTCGTGGACGAACTCGACGTCGGCCACTGCGTCGTCCTGCACGGCCGTGTGCCACAGGAGGAGCGGGACGTCCTCGTCGACTCCGCGTGGATCACCGCCACCACCTCCCTCGCCGAGGGCTGGGGCCTGTCGGTGATGGAGGCCGCGGCGGCCGGGGTGCCCGCGCTCGCCTACGATGTCCCCGGCCTGCGCGACACCGTCCGCCACGACGTCACCGGCTGGCTCCTCGGGCCCGACGACGATCTCGCCTCCGGCCTCGCCAAGGCCCTGCGCGCCGTGGAGTCGCCGCGGGACGCGGCCCGCTGGGAGGCGGAGTGCCGGGAGTGGGCGGCCGGATTCAGCTGGACGGCAACCGCCGCCCACCTGCTCGCCGCGCTCACCGCCGAGGACGGCCGGCTGCGCCGGACCGGCCGGGGGAAGGCCGCCGAGCGGCGCACCGTCACCGACGCGTGCACGCTCGTCAGTGCCCCGGCCGAGCTCCTCGCACGCGCCGATCTCGTCGCCCTGCGCACCACCGACCTCATCGACCTCACCGGACCCCGCCCCGGGTTGCTCCTCCTCGGCGCCGACGAGCAGGACGCCGAAGCCGTCCTGGCCCGTATCGGCGTGGACACCAGTGACCCGAGGGTGTCCATCCGCCTCGCCCGCCACCACGACATCCTCGGCTGGCAGGCCCACCCCCCTGCCCGGGCGCGGCGAAATGATACGGGCCACCGCCGCGCCACCACTTGGGCCGCCGCCCTCGGCGCCCTCTTCGCCCTCGCACTCGCCCTGCGGCTGACTTTCATCGGGCGCTCGTACGACGTGCACGTCGACGAGCTCTACTACACCGCCATCAGCCGCCACCTCGCCGACGGCCAAGGGCCCGTCTTCGACGGGCAGTTCTTCGCCCTCCATCCGCCCGCCCTCTTCGCCTTGCTCGCGGCGTTCATGCGGCTGACCGGCCGAGCCTCCGGCGACCTGCTCCACCAGGTGCTGGATCTGCGGCCCGTCGTGGCCGTCACCGGGGCGGTGACCGTCGTCGCGGTCACGGCGCTGCTGCGGCGTGCGGTCCGGATTCCGTTGGTGCTGCTCGCCGGGTTGTTCCTGGCCCTGGACCCGTTCCTGAACCGCTTCGACAGCCGGGTCATGCTGGAGACCCAGGCCGTGGCCGCCGCCGCGCTGGGCATGCTGGTGCTCGCCCGTACCCCGGCCACTCCACGCGGCCGGGTCGTCACCGGGGTGGGCGCGGGGCTGTTGTTCGCGCTGGCGGTGACGACCAAGGAACCGTACGCGCTGGGCACGTTCGTGCCCGTCACCGTCCTGGGGATCGCCGCGAGCGGTGACGTGCGACGGCTGCGGCTGACGGCGGCCGCCGTCACTGCCGGCGGGTACGCGGTGTACGTCGTGACGGTGGTGGCGACCGGTAACTGGGCGCCCTGGTGGGCGCAGAAGACCGACGGGATCGCCCGCGCCCTGGGCATCAAGCAGATCAGCGGCTTCAACAGCACCGACGGCTCGATCTCGTTCACCGACCGGCTGTTCGTCCAGCTCGGCCAGTTCGCCGTCCCCTACACGCTGATCGCCCTCGGCACCGTCGCCACCGCATGGCTGCTGTGGTGCCGCGTCCGGCGGCCCGAGCTCTTCACGGGCCGCCCCGGGCGCACCTTGATCACGGCGTGGGCCGGGTGCACGTTGCTGCACCTGATGTACGCGGTGGCGGTGGGCACTCTTGAGGAGCAGATGTTCTACCCGCTGGTCGTCACCAGCGCCGCCGCCCTCGCACTCGCGGCCGACGTCCTCCTGCCGACCGGGGGCACGGAGATCAGGGCGGTGGCCGTCCTCGCCGCCCTTGCCCTGACCATGAACGGTGTCGTTTGGGCACGCGTCCACGCCCGCCACGACGACGCCCTGCGGCGCACCCTGGCCTGGTCCCGTGCGCACCTGCCCGAGGGCGGCGTCGTCGCGGCCACGGACGAGGGCACGTCCTTCGTCCTGCCCGGTGCGCGGTTCGCCGACTGGCGGACCACGGCCGACCTCCGGCGCGACCGCGTCGACTACCTCGTGTTCTCCACCGAGCTGGTGAAGCAGGGGTACGCGCGGATCGGCTCCGGGCTGGCCCGGGTGCTGGAGCGCGAGGCCCGGCTCGTCCACAGCGAGCCCGGCAGGACGGTGGGGGCGCTGCGCGTGTACGACGTCCGGGCGCTGGTCGCCGTCGGATCCGGCTCCGGAAAGGCGGGGTGACGATGGTGACGACGACCGCCGCTCCTGCCCTGTCCACCGCGCTCCGGGGGAAGGCGACGGCACAGGGAGCCCTGCCCCTCGCCCTCTCCGCCGTGCTGGTCGGCATGGGGAATTACGGGCTCTCCCTGTTCCTCGTCCACCGTCTGCCCGCAGCCGACTTCACCGTTTACGCCGCCGTCTCCTCGGTCCTGCTCAGCGTGGGTACCCTCGCCGGTGCCACGGTTCCCTGGGTGCTGGCCCGCGAGGTCGCCGACAGCGCACCGGGCGGCGCACGACGACGGATGGCGGTGCGCACCTGCCTGTGGCTGGCGCTCGGCCTGGCCTTCCTGACAGCCGTCGCGGCGTGCGGGGCCGTCGCCTCGTACGCCGGTCCCGGCCCGCTCGCCGGGCTGGCGGCCGCATGCGTGACGCTCTGGCTCAACTCGGTGGGGGCCGGATACCTCCAGGGCCGCGAGCACTTCGGTCGGCTGGCCGGGCTGCGGGTCGCCGAGGTGGCCGTCCGTGTCGCCGTCACCGTCGGGGCCGTCGCGGCCGGGTGGGGGAGCGCCGGGGCCATCGGTGCCTTCGCCGCCGGCGCGGCCGTCACCTCGGCAGCAGGGTTCGTCGCCCTGCGAGGGGACATGAGGAGGACCGCGGCGTTCGACGCGGGCGAACCGACGCCTGGACGCCACGGGTTGTGGCGGCATGCCGCCGTCATCGGTGGCATCCAGGTCCTGACCTGTGTGCTGTTCACGCTGGACGTGGTCGTCGCCACGGCGGTACGGGGCGGCTCGGCCGGCCTGGCGCCGTACCAGGCCCTGCTCGTCCTCGCCCGGGTACCGCTGTTCCTGTCGACCGCCGTGGCCACCGTCGTCTTCCCCCGGCTCGCGGCGGGCCCGTCGTCCACCGCACGCAACGGCTTCCGTGGCGCGCTGCGGCTGCACTGGATCACCGGCGCCGCCATCACCGTCACGATCGCCACCTGTCCCGACACGATCGTGGGGCTTGCGCTGCCTCAGCACTACACAGCGTCGGCCGCGCTGTTGCCGCCGCTGGCCCTGGCCGGGTTCGCGTGCGCCACGACCGCCCTGACCAGCGTCGTGTTCCAGACCTGGGGCCCGGCCCGGTCGACCGTCGTCACGCTGGCCCTCGCCTGCCTGGCCGCAGGCGCCGGCTACGCCCTCACCGCCGACCGTCCCCTGGCCCTGGCCTGGTGCTCGGCCGCCGTGACCTGCACCGTCGCGCTCGTGACGGTCGGCCGGGCGCGGCGCCGGGTCCCCGGGCTCGGCCCGGCGGCGGGGGCCACCGCACCGCTCGCCATGGCCGCCCTGGCCTGCTGCGCGCTGTTCGCCCTCCGGCCCTACCCCACGCTGTGGGCCCTGGCGGCGCTCGCCGTCCTGGCCCGGGCGGCACTCGCGATCCGCACCCGGCCCCGCCGCCCCGGCCCGTGCCGCGTGCTCCACCTGGGCTTCGAGGATCCCCGGCGGCCCGGCGCGGGTGGCGGCTCGGTCCGTACGCACGAGGTCAACCGGCGGCTGGCCGCGCGCGGAGTCGAGGTGACCGTCGTCGTCGCCCCCTGGCCCGGCGCCACCGAGACCGTCCGCGACGGCGTCCGGTACGTACCGCTGCCCGCGCGTCTCGGGCCGCTGGCCCGCAGCCGTTTTGCCGCGCAGATCGCGTACTTCGCCGTCGTCGTCACTCGGCTGCCGTGGCTGACGCGCCGTCATGACCCGGACGTCGTGGTGGAGGACTTCGCCGCCCCGTTCTCGTCCGTCTGCGTCCCCCATCTGACCCGCAGGCCGGTCGTCGGGCTGGTGCAGTGGCTGTTCGCGGCCGACAAGGCGCGTGAGTTCCACCTGCCGTTCGGCGCCGTCGAGCGACGCGGGCTCGCCTCGCACACCGCGTTCCTCGCGGTCGGCGACGACCTCGGCGAGGAGCTGCGCCGGCGCAACCCGGCCGCGCGCGTGGAGGTGATCCCCAACGGCGTCGACCGGGCCGCGTTCGACCGGCCCCGCGTCGAACGCGGCGACCACGTCCTCTACCTAGGCCGCCTGGAGATCACCTCCAAGGGCCTGGACCTGCTGCTGCGCGCCTACGCCCTCGCCGCCCCGCACACCACCGCCGACCTCCACATCGCCGGCGACGGCCCGCATGCCGCCGACGCCCGCGCCCTGGCCACCGAACTCGGCGTCGCCGACCGCGTCCGCTGGCTGGGCCGCGTCGACGGCCCGGCCCGCTTCGACCTGCTGGCCTCGGCCCGGCTGGTCTGCGTGCCCAGCCGCCGGGAGACCTTCGGCATGGTCGCCGCCGAGGCCCTGGCCACCGGCACCCCGGTGCTGGCCTTCGACATCCCCCGCCTGCGCGACCTGGTCACCGACGACGTGGGCGTACGCGTCCCGCCCGGCGACCTCGACGCCTACGCGGCCGCCCTGGCCGCGCTCACCCGCGACCCGGACCGCTGCGCGGCGCTGGGCGCGAAGGGGCCGCCGACAGTGGCCCACCTGGACTGGGACCGGATCGCCGCCGCACAACTCGCGGCCTACCACCGGGTCACCCCGGACGACCGGCTCCCGCACGAGGCACCCGTCACCGACGGGTGACCACACACCAAGAAACACAGAGAAGAAGAGGAAGAAGAGACATGGCATTCCACATCACCCAGGGCAACCCGAACCCGCTGATCCTCCAGCCGGGGACCAACGCCTCGTTCACGATCGAGGTGTACGTCGACGGCAACCCGGTCGAGCCCGGCGAGATCATCCAGGTGAAGCTCCCCGAGGGCCTCGTCTTCCCGCCCACCGGCGAGATCCGTTTCATCAACCTGGACTCCGGCATCAACCGGCCGCTGCCGATCGAGAGCCGTGACCCCGACGGGCGTCTCGTGCGCTTCAAGGCCGAGGGGATCGGCAACAAGCCGGAAGGCTTCTACTCCGTGAACGTCCTGGCGGCGGCGAGCGCCGCCCCCGGTGACCGCACTGTCACGGACGGCCTCACCATCGGTGCCACCTCGGCGAAGCTCAGCTTCCGCATCAGCGCTCCGCAGCCGGTGGAGCAGCGGGTGTACGGAACCGTCGCGGCCAACGGCGGCGTGATCTCCGGCTCCGGCTTCACCGCGAGGCATTCGGCGACGTCGACCTTCACGATCACTTTCGCCAAGCCCTTCACCTCCCCGCCCGTCGTCGTGGCCTCTGCGGCGTTGGGGAGCGCGTCAGCGATCGTCACGGTCGCGAGCGTCTCCACCACTGCTGCCGTGATCTACACCGCGAGCACGAGCGGCACCTGGGGTGCCCTGCCGTTCCACTTCATCGCCATGGGCCCGACGGCTCCCAAGGCGTAACCGCACCGCGCCTCCTCCCCCTGGGCCCCTCCGCCGCTCCCTACGGCGGAGGGGCCCTTCCCCGATGGGAGGACGCGATCTCCAGATCTACCCAGGCACACACCCGCCCGGCACCGGATGACGGCGACCGAGCCGCCAGCCGTGCCGTGGCCCGGGCCGGCTCACCGGCGCCGGATCAGCCCCGCACGTGCCCCAGCACGGCCCCCATCGCCCGCTCCACGGCCCGGCGCGCCTCCTCGGTGTGGTCGAGCGTCTCGAAACCGTGGTGGGCAAGCGGCACGTCGACGATCTCGACGGCGGCCGCGCACTTCTCGGCGGCGGTCAGGAACTCCGCGACCGTCGCCGCGATCTCCGGCCGCTCCAGCTCCACGCGGGTGAGGACGAACGGCAGCCGGCCCGCCCGCTGTATCGCCTCGGCGGGCCGGAACCGGTCCGGGACGGACCCGGGCCAGTTCGGCATCGGCGCGAGGACGGGGTAGGTCGCGGCGACGCAGCGCAGCCACGGCGGGGGAGCCGCCAGCCAGTCCGCCGACAGCAGTCCGCCGCCGGAGAAGAACCACAGCGCCACGCGCTCCGCGTCGACGCGCGGGTCGGCCCGGACGAGTTCGACGGCCGCCGCGACGTCCTCGGCCGCGCGCCCGAAGTCGGCCAGGTCGTGCAGCCGGTGGTCGACCGTCACGCCGACCGCTCCCAGGCTCGCCGCGTACCGGCCGTAGCCGGTGAAGGTGGCCGAGTCCCGGGGCGTCGGCCGCACGTCGGCGGGGAACGGGCCGCCGTGGACGAACACCACCGCCGGCCGGGGGCCGTCGGCGTCCGGAAGGTGGAGATCGACCCGCCCCACCCGCTCGCGGGGCCGCTCCGGCACGTCCAGGAGGAACGATTCGCTCCGCGGCCGCTCGTCCACCGACAGCCGGTGCCCCTCGCCCGCGGCGGCCCGTACGAGCACCCCGGCGAGCTCGGCCGGACACGAGAGCATCGGCCAGTGCCCGGTGGAGAGCTCGAAGAAGCTCGCCCGGGATTCGGCGAGCGCCCGCATCCGGGGGTCGCCGAGCCGTACGAACGCCTCCACCATCTCGATGCCCGCACCGTTGGCGGTGCACAGCACACCGGTCGCCGGCAGGCCGGAGACCTCCTCCGACAGCCTGAGCGGCTGGGTGAACGTGCCCGCCGGCTGCGGCGCGGCGAGCCGGGTCAGCCGCTCCAGCCCTTCCTGCGGGACGCCGTCGAGGCTGCCCCAGCGTCCCCACTCGTCGAGAACCGGCGCGGGGATCGGCCGGTCGCCTCCGTCCCGCCCAGCGAGCAGCTCGTGGACGACCGGGTCGGGCACCCACTTGAGCGGCGCGTCACCGTCCTGCGGCAGACCGGAGTCCAGATAGACGACCCGGGCCACCCGCCCCGGGCGGCGGCCCGCCGCGCCGAGCACCGGGTGGATGCCGTAGCCGTGCCCGACCAGCACCACCTCCGGAGCGTCCACGCGATCGATCGCCCGCGCCACGTCCTCGATGTGCGTGTCCAGGTCCGTCCCCGGCCCCGCCGGACGGGCCCGGTCGCCCAGGCCCGTGAGCGTCACCGGGTGCGCCTCCGCCCCCGCCGACCTCAGCCCCGCGATCACCTCCTGCCAGATCCAGCCGCCGGTGAAGGCCTCGGACACCAGAACGAATGCCGTCATGCGCGTCTCCTCGTACGCCGTCGTCCACGGGCCGGCCGATCGGGCCGCCCGCGCTCGTCGGTACGGTAGGAACTCCACCTGGGGGAGGTTCAACCCGTTGTCCAGCGACGACACATGGAGCATCGGAGAGCTCGCCGAACGCGCGGGCACCACCGTCAAGACCGTCCGCTTCTACTCCGACCGCGGCCTGCTGCCCGAGGCCCGGCGCAGCACCGGCGGCCACCGCCGGTACGGCCCCGAGGCCCTCGACCGGCTCCGGCTGATCCGCTCGCTGCGCACCCTGGACCTGCCGGTCCCCGATGTCGGGCGGGTCCTCGGCCGGGAGGACGCCCCGGACGGCGCTGCGGACGGGGTCCTGGACGGTGTCCTGGAGGACGTCATCGCCGAGCGGCTGCGGGAGATCGGCTCGCGGATGGCCGCCCTGCGCTGGCGCGAGGCCGCCCTCCAATTGCTCCGGGACTGCCCGGCCGGGGAGCGCGCCGACCGGCTGCTCCTGATCGGCTCCATCTCCACCCCGCCCAGCACGGCCTCGCTGGTGCGCTTCTGGCGGGCATGGATCCCCCGGAGGCTCCCGGCCCGGCTCGCCTCCGCGATCGTCGACCAGGCCGTGCCCCCGCCCCCCGAGGACCCCACCCCCGCCCAGGTACTGGCCTTCGCCCGGCTGCACGCCTTCGTCTCGGGCGACTGCAACGGCGCGGACAACAGGCCCGCCGTGCACCGGCCCGAGGAGGGCTACCGCCCGGCCGTGCTCTACGACGGGCTGATCGAGGCGTACGCCCTGGCCTCGGCGGAACTGCGGGCGGGGAGCCCGGCGCGGCCCGGAGAGGCGCTCGACTGCTTCGTCTCCGCCTACGCCCACTCCCGTGGCACGCCCGACACCCCGGCCTTCCGCCGGCTGCTCGGCGGCCAGCTCGCCGCGGATCCGCGGATTGACCACTACTGGGGGCTCGTCGCCGAGCTGATCAGCCCGCCCTCCGGCCCGCCCGAGCCCACCGCGGGCTCCGCCCACGCCTGGCTCAGCGCCGCGCTGGACGCCGACACGGCCCGGGAGGCCGCCTGAGCCGGACGGCTACCGGCAGGTCGGAGAAGACGGTGTGGCGAAGATGTGACCGTCCCGCCTCAACCAGCGGACCCGGATCCGAGTCTTCACCTCCAGGTAGGCTTCCGGCGTGCGCGACATGGCGCGCCGGAGGCAGGTCGTACACATCGGGCCGCGCGCGAAGCGGGTCGTCAACCGGGGAGGATCCGGCGTTGCACATCCAGGAATGGCTCGAGACAGTTCCGGCCATCGCCGTCTACCTTCTGGTGGGCGGAGTGATCGGTCTGGAGAGCCTGGGCATCCCGCTGCCCGGTGAGATCGTGCTCGTCAGCGCCACGCTGCTCGCCGCCTCGCAGGACCACATCAACCCGTATGTGCTCGGCGGGTGCGCCGTCGCGGGTGCGATCGTCGGCGACTCCATCGGCTATCTGATCGGCCGCAAGGGCGGCAAGCCGCTGCTGGACTGGCTGGGCCGCAAGTTCCCCAAGCACTTCGGCCCGCAGCATGTGGCCACCGCCGAGAAGGCGTTCACGAAGTGGGGCATGTGGGCCGTCTTCGTCGGCCGGTTCATCGCCCTGCTCCGGATCTTCGCGGGACCGCTCGCCGGTGTGCTGAAGATGCCGTACTGGAAGTTCCTCATCGCCAATGTCCTCGGCGGCTTCGTCTGGGCCGGCGGCACGGTCGCGCTGATCTACTCCGTCGGCAAGGTCGCCGAGGAATGGATCGGGAAGTTCTCCTGGCTCGGCCTGGTGGCCGCGCTGCTCTTCGGCCTGGGGTCCTTCGTGGTGATGCGGGTCAAGGCCAAGAAGGCCGCGCGCGAGAGCGAGGCGGCCGCGGGGCAGCCCGCCGAGGCCGAGGCCGTCGCCGCCGCGGAGTGACGAGGACGCCGTACCGGACGTCGTACCGGTCGTACTGAAGGCCCCCGGGATTCGGGTGAATCCCGGGGGCCTTCGGCGTATCCCCGCGGAGCGGGTCGTCATCGTGCGCGGGACGCGGGACGCGGGGGGTTACCGTTTCCGGGGCGCGGAAGGCGCCGGCGAATCCGAGGGAGGGGTCAGGGCGATGACGGAACGGGCACTGGTCAAGGCGGTGGCGGGCAAGGAGCCCGCGGTCGACCCGGAGGCCTTCACGGCCCCGACCTCCGTCGTGCTCGGCGACGTCACCCTCGCGGCCGGGTCGAGCGTCTGGTACCACGCCGTGCTGCGCGCCGACTGCGGCCCCATCGAGCTGGGCGCCGACAGCAACATCCAGGACAACTGCACCGTGCACGTCGACCCCGGCTTCCCGGTGCGTGTCGGCGAGCGGGTCACGGTCGGGCACAACGCCGTACTGCACGGCTGCACCGTCGAGGACGACGTGCTGATCGGCATGGGCGCGACCGTGCTCAACGGCGCGGTGATCGGCGCCGGTTCGCTGGTGGCCGCGCAGGCGCTCGTGCCCCAGGGGATGCGGGTGCCGCCCGGCTCGCTGGTCGCGGGCGTGCCCGCGAAGGTGCGCCGGGAGCTGACCGAGGAGGAGCGCGAGCATATCCGGCTCAACGCCGCGATGTACCTGGATCTGGCGAAGGCCCACCGCGAGGTGTTCCAGACCGAGGTGTTCCAGACCGGGGTGTCCTAGATCATCGAGGTGTCCTAGATCACTGAGGCGAGTTCCGTACGGAATCCGTCATTCCGGCTTTTTTCACCCTACGCTCACCGAACGCGACAGGAGAACCACAAAAACGATACAGACTCACCATGGAAAGCGGTCATGAACAGACATATAGCAAGAGCCGCGAAGGTCCTCGCCGCGCCGGCCTTGGCCCTGACCTTCCTCGCACCTGTCCTCGCCGTGACCGCGACTCCCGCGGCCGCCGCCGCGACCGACGCCTACACCTTCACCAACCCCAACGGCACCCTCAACGCGACGGGCAACAACGACGGGAACCAGATCTCCGTCACCCCCGACGGCACCAACTACACGAACTGGCGCCTGATCAAGCTCGGCGACCCCGGCACGTTCAACATCGCCAGCGCCTCCTCCGGGAAGTGCGTCTACGCCTCCCAGCCCGCCGTGCAGCAGTCCTGCGGCAAGGACGGCCAGCAGTGGCACTTCCGTCCCGTCGACGGCAAGCCCAACGCGTTCGGCATCGCCCGCCGCGACGACCGCAGCGGCACCGAGTACTGCATGGACAACCGGGGCGGCCTCCACCTGTGGGGCATCCTCGCCCAGCCCAACATCTGCAACGGCAGCGCGGCCCAGGAATGGACGGTCCCCGCGTCGAAGGCGGCCGAGGCCAGGCAGCTCGCCCTCGAGTACTACGCCGACCTGTGCTCCAAGAAGACCTCCACGTGTTCGTGGACGCAGAAGTCCGAGGGGCAACCGGAAGTTCTGCCCCGTCAGCCCGCCTCGTCGGTCTGGTACAACGACACCAGCGCGACGATGAAGCAGGTCTTCACCACGATCTACCGCTCCGGATGGTCGCAGGCGTACTCCGCGGGCGTGTCGACCTCCGCCGGCGTCTCCGGTGTCTCCGTCCCGGTCCAGGCGATGATCTCCAGTCAGCTGACCGCGACGACGGTGTACAGCTCCGACGAGACGACGATCAACGGCATCGCCGTGGACGTCCCGCCGAAGAACTATGCCTGGGTCGACTTCGCGGCCGTCGGCAAGAAGGTCACCGGCACGTGGACGTTCAACACCGACAACCAGCCGTGGACCATGGACGCGACCGTCACCGTCCCCGTCATCAACTCGACGGCCGGATCCACGATGTACATCGCCCGCACCAGCAGCGACCCGGCCGGCAGCAGTGGCAGTACGACCAGCCCTGATGTGAAGCCGCAGACTTTCGCCACGACCACGACGAAGACCTTCAGCCTTCCTGCGGGAGCTCAGGTGACGTCGTCCAACGGCACCGTCACCGCGACGGACACCGACGGCACTGTTGCCACCATCCTCCCCACCACGCTGAAGGACACCGACGGCACGACCCACAAGGTCGGCCTGACCGTCTCCGGCAACACGGTGACCCAGACCGTCGAAGGCGTCACCGGCGACACGATCACCGGCACCATGAGCCCGCCGGTCTTCTCGGTGAGAGCAGGAGCGGCCGCACCCGCCGCCGCGAAGGCCCTGGCGAAGACGGCCGCCATGGCGCAGCCCGCCGCGTCCGGCGACAAGAGGGGCCGCATGAACTGCATCGGGGACAAGATGGGCGAGGGGGCCACCTTCGGCCTCCTCGGTGCTGCCCTGGGACAGCCCGAAGCCGTTCTGGGCGGAGTCTTCGGCGGCCTCGTCATCGGCCTCGCCCAATGCACCAGGTGACCTGACCCACTGCTGAACGACCGCGTCCCCCTGCCTACGGACTGGCAGGGGGACGCGGTGTTTTCTTGGGAGCAAGGGGGCGAGGCGACGCCTCAGGTCGTCTGTCCCTACCCGGCCGTCAGCCCGTCGCCAGCAGGACCGTTCCGACGAGCGCCAGGCCCGCGCCCGCGGCCTGCACCGCGCGCAGCCGTTCGCTCAGGAAGCCCCGGGCGGCCAGCGCGGTGACCACCGGGTAGAGGGAGGCGAGGACGGCCGCGACGGTCACCGGGCCGTTGTTGGCCGCGATGCTGTACGTGCCGTTGGCGGCCACGTCGGACAGGCCGACGAAGGCGAGCGCGGGCAGCGCCGAGCGGATGCCCTGCCAGCCGCTGTCGGGGAGGGCCGGGGCACCCCGGCGGACGGAGGCGTAGAGGGCGCCGGCGCCCACCACCACATTGCACAGGCGCTGGACGAAAAGGGCGAGGAAGAGCCCGGTGAGGTTGTGCGAGGCCTCGGCTATCAGCGCCATCACGGAGCCGAAGCCGAAGGCGGCGACGAGCGTGAGCACCAGGGTCTGGCGCTGTACGGGCGCGCCGCCGAGCCCCGGGCCGCTGGCCAGGACGACGCCGGCGACGGCGACCGCGATGCCCGCGAACTGGAGCAGGCCGGGGCGCTCGCCCAGGACGAGCCCGACGCCGAGCGGCACCGCGACGCCGCCGAGCGCGCCCAGCGGGGAGACGACGCCCATCGGGCCGAGGGCCAGGGCGCGGTAGAAGGCGAGCATCGCCGCCGGGCCGACCACGCCGGCCGCGACCGCGTACCAGAGCTGGGGGCCGGCCTCGGACCAGCCGCCGGTGGCGACGACGATGGAGCCCAGCGCGGCCACGGCCAGCAGCTGGGAGACCAGGACCACGGTCAGGGCGGGCATGCGCCGGGTGAGCAGACCGCCACCGAAGTCGGCCAGCCCCCACATGAGGCTGGTGGCCAGGGCGAAGACCGGTGTCATGGGAAGGACCTCGCAGTACAGTGTGGTGAACAGTGGAGTCCGGGACACCGTAGTTCATCATTTTAAACTTGGCGAAAAAATATATTGGACGGGACCGAACGTGACGGACCTCGATCAGCTCACACAGTCCCTCGCCCGTAACCTCAAGCGCTGGCGGGGCGAGCGCAACTTCACCCTCGACGCCCTGGCGGCCCGCTCCGGGGTCAGCCGCGGCATGATCATCCAGATCGAGCAGGCCCGGACCAACCCCAGCGTCGGCACCACGGTCAAGCTCGCCGACGCGCTGGGCGTCAGCATCACCACCCTCCTCGACTACGAGCAGGGCGCGCGCGTCCGGGTCGTCCCCCGGGAGCAGGCGGTGCGGATGTGGTCCACCGAGGCCGGCAGTCACACCTCGCTCCTCGTCGGTACTGAGGCGCGCGGCCCGCTGGAGCTGTGGGAGTGGCGCATCGTGCCCGGCGACAGCAGTGCCTCGGACGCCCACCCGCCCGGCACGGTCGAGCTGCTGCGGGTCACCGCCGGGGAGCTCACCCTCGTCGTCGACGGGGCGGAGCACCGGGTGCCGGCCGGCAGCTCGGCCACCTTCGAGGCGAACGTGCCGCACACCTACCGCAACGACGGCTCCGAACCGGTCGAGATGACCATGGCGGTGGCCGTGCCGCCCGCCCGCTGAGACGCCCCGGCGCCGCGGCGGACGGGGCTGTTACCGTGACGATCATGAGCGAGAACCCGACGCCCATGGAGGCGTTCGACGACGTCGGGCCCGCCGTGGAACGGCTGGGGCTGCTGGTCCCGCCCGTGGCGGAGGCGATCCGGGGCTGGGGCGGCCCGGTGCCGGTGGAGGAGCTGCTCCACGTCGACACCGCGGCGGAGAAGGCCGACACCGCCGTCCTCGTGGCCCACTACGGGCAGTGGCTGCTGGAGAAGTCCGCGAACTGCGTGATCGTCGCGGCGCGACGCGGCGGGGAGACCTCCCTCGCCGCATGCGTCGTCCTCGGCCACACCCGCGCCGACGTCAACGGCGTCGTACGCCGCCATCTCGGCGCGCGCAAGGTCTCGTTCGCGGCCATGGACACCGCGCTCGCCGAGACGGGGATGGAGTACGGCGGCATCACCCCGATCGGACTGCCCGCCGGCTGGCCGGTGCTGGTGGACGCGGCCGTCGCCGACAGCCCGTACGTGCTCATCGGCAGCGGCGGCCGCCGGGGCAAGCTCATCGTGCCCGGCAAGGCCATCGCCTCACTGCCGGGTGCCACCGTCCTGGACGGGCTCGCCGGCTGACACGTTCGGTCGGCCGGCATCGGCCGTCCGGCCGGCACCGGCCGTCCGCCGTGACACGTCGAGCGACAGCGCCAGCGAATGCTCGCCGAAACCGAGGCCGCGGTACAGCCGCTCGGCGTCGTCCGTGGCATGGAGATCGACGCGCGTGACGCCCCGCTCGGCGAGCCAGTCGAGCAGCGCCTCCGTCGTGGCGCGGGCGAAACCCCGCCCCCGGTAGGGGACATCGGTGCACACGTTGAAGACGAAGCCGAACAGGCCCGTCGGATGCCCCGGGGCGGGCAGCCGCTCCTCGATCCGGCCGACCGCGCACGCCGCCAGACGCGGTACCTCTCCCGGGCCGGTACCGCCGAGGGCCGGTTCGCCGTCCACGACGAATCCGACGAGCCCCGGCCGCCCGGTCTCCGTCTCCGCGAGCTGCCGCCGCGCTGTCTCTTCGGCCGCGGCCTCCCAGGGGCCGGGGGAGTCATGGCCGTTCATCGCGGCGAACATCACACGGCGCAGCCGGACGATCTCGGCGGCGTCCTCGGGGCGGGCCATACGCGGAACGATCATGGACTGACGCTAGCGCACGGCCCGCCGTGCGGACCTGGCTTCCGGCGGAGCGCTCAGCGCAGCCGGGGGATCTCGATCGCGGGGCAGCGGTCCATGACCATCGGCACTCCCGCCGCGCGCGTCCGCTCGTACGCGTCCTCGTCGATCACGCCCAGCTGGAACCAGACGGCCTTCGCGCCCACCGCGACCGCCTCGTCCGCGACCGCGCCCGCGAACTCCGAGCGGACGAAGACGTCCACGACGTCGACGTCGAAGGGGATGTCCGAGAGCGAGGCGTACCCCCGCTCGCCGTGCACCGTCTCGGCCTTGGGGTGCACGGGCACGACGCGCTTGCCGTGGCGCTGGAGGAACTCGGCCACGCCGAACGCCGCGCGCTGCTCATTGGCTGACAGACCGACCACCGCCCAGGTGGGGCCGGTCCCCTCGATGATCTTCCGGATGATCCCCGGTTCTGCGTACATGCCCGCTCAACGAGCTTCCCCACCCCACCATTCCCGGGATCACCCACGAGATCCGGCCAAGATCCGGACCGGATCCGGGGACGAATTAGGCTTACGGAATGCACGACGAATACCGGACGGTCGCGCGCGAGGGCGTGCACGAGATCGAGATCAACAAGTCGCGCTTCATCTGCGCGCTCGCGCCCGCCGCGACCGAGGAGGAGGCACAGGCCTTCATCGCCCGGATCCGCAAGGAGCACCCCACCGCGCGCCACAACTGCTGGGCCTACGTCATCGGCGCCGACGGCTCCGTCCAGAAGGCCAGCGACGACGGCGAGCCCGGCGGCACCGCGGGCGTGCCCATGCTCCAGATGCTGCTCCGGCGCGAGACCCGCTACGTCGTCGCGGTCGTCACCCGCTACTTCGGCGGCATCAAGCTCGGCGCCGGCGGGCTCATCCGCGCCTACGGCGGCGTGGTCGGCGAGGCCCTCGACACCCTGGGCACCATCACCCGGCGCCGCTTCCGGCTGGCGACCGTCACCGTCGACCACCAGCGCGCCGGAAAGCTGGAGAACGAACTGCGCGCCACCGGCCGCGCGGTACGGAACGTGACCTACGGCACGGGCGTCAGCATCGAGATCGGGCTGCCCGAGGCGGACGTCGAGTCCTTCCGCTCCTGGCTCGCCGACACCACGGCGGGCTCGGCCCGGCTGGAACTGGGCGGGGAGGCCTACGGCGACGTCTGACGGACGACGGGCCACCGCCCGCGTCCGGCCGATCGTGCCACCCGGCCCCCGCCTGGATGCGAAACTGGGGGACAGGTTTGGACAGAGTGCCGTCCGGTACGGACGCGACGCGTGCGCGTACCGGAGACGACAGCGGAGGGGACGAGACGATGCGGGCCGGAGCCGTCCTGTGAGACTGCTGCACACCTCGGACTGGCACCTCGGACGGTCCTTCCACCGCGTGAACCTCCTGGAGGCCCAGCGCGCCTTCGTCGACCACCTCGTACGGACCGTCCGCGAGCACCGCGTCGACGCCGTGCTCGTCGCCGGCGACGTCTACGACCGGGCCGTGCCCCCGCTCGCCGCCGTCGAGCTCTTCGACGAAACCCTCCACCGGCTCGCCGAGCTCGCCGTCCCCACCGTGATGATCTCCGGCAACCACGACTCGCCCCGCCGCCTCGGCGTCGGCGCCGGGCTCATCGAGCGCGCCGGGATACACCTGCGCACCGACCCCGACGGCTGCGGCACGCCCGTCCTCCTCGCCGACACCCACGGCGACGTCGCCTTCTACGGCCTGCCCTACCTCGAGCCCGCCCTCGTCCGCGAACGGCTGGGCGCCGAGCGGGCCGGGCACACGGCCGTGCTGCGGGCCGCCATGGACCGGGTACGGGCCGACCTCGCCGGGCGGCCCGACGGCACCCGCGCCGTCGTCCTCGCCCACGCCTTCGTCGCCGGGGGAACCACCAGCGACAGCGAGCGCGACATCACCGTCGGAGGCGTCGCCGCCGTCCCCGCCGAGGTCTTCGACGGCGTCCACTACACCGCCCTCGGCCACCTCCACGGCAGCCAGGCCATCACCGACCGCGTCCGCTACTCCGGCTCCCCGCTCGCCTACTCCTTCTCCGAGGCGAACCACCGCAAGACCATGTGGCTGGTCGACCTCGACGGGGACGGCACCGTCACCGCCGAGCGCCTCGACTGCCCCGTGCCGCGCCCCCTCGCCCGGATCCGCGGCCGACTGGAGGAGCTCCTCGCCGACCCGGGCCTCGACCGGCACGAGGACGCCTGGGTCGAGGCCACCCTCACCGACCCGGAACGCCCCCACGAGCCCATGGCCCGGCTCACCCACCGCTTCCCCCACACCCTCAGCCTGGTCTTCGAACCCGACCGGGCCCCCGAGGACCCCCTCGCCTCCTACGCCTCGCGGCTGCGCGGCCGCACCGACCAGCAGATCGCCGAGGACTTCGTGGCACACGTACGCGGCGGCGACGGACCCGACGCGGCCGAGCGCGCCGTGCTCACCGCCGCGCTCGACTCCGTCCGCCTGGACGAGGCCGCCCGCGAGGTGACCCCGTGAGGCTCCACCGGCTCACCCTGACCGCCTTCGGGCCCTTCGGCGGCACCCAGCACATCGACTTCGACGAACTCGCCGGCGCGGGGCTGTTCCTGCTCCACGGGCCCACCGGCGCGGGCAAGACCTCCGTCCTCGACGCGGTCTGCTACGCGCTCTACGGCGGTGTGCCCGGCGCCCGGCAGGGCACCGGCCTCACCCTGCGCAGCGACCACGCCGATCCCGCCACCGCCACCGAGGTCGTCCTCGAACTCACCGTCGGCGAACGGCGTCTGGAGCTCACCCGGCGCCCCGAGCAGCCCCGCCCCAAGAAGCGCGGCACCGGCTTCACCCGGGAGAAGGCGTACAGCGCGCTGCGCGAACTGCCCGCCGGGGCCACGGAGTGGAAGGGGCTCAGCCGCTCCCACGACGAGATCGGCGAGGAGATCACCCGGCTGCTCGGCATGAACCGCGAGCAGTTCTGCCAGGTCGTCCTGCTGCCCCAGGGCGACTTCGCCCGCTTCCTGCGCGCCGAGGACGGCGCCCGCGCCCGGCTGCTCGGCCGCCTCTTCGACACCGGCCGCTTCGCCGCCGTGGAGGAACACCTCGCGGAGCTCCGCCGCACGGCGGAGGCGCGGGTGCGCGCGGGCGACGAACGCCTGCTCGCCCTCGGCCACCGGATGCGGCAGGCGGCCGCGGACCCGTCCCTGCCGGAGGTGGGGACGCCGCACCCGGCGACGGTGCCCGACACCGCCCCGGGCGCGGCGCGTCAGGCGGCTCCGCCGCCGGGCGGGGCCGGGGACCCGTCGGCCGTCAGGACCCAGGGCCCGGAGGGCGCCCCGCCGACGCCGGCATCCGGCTCCGCGGGCGCCGGGTCGGCCCGCCGGGCCGGGGCGAGCGGCACGACGGCCACGGCTCCCCGGCGCGCCGGGCGCGTGCCCGCGCCCCGGGCCGGGCGGGGGGCGGTGGCCGTGCCGCTCGTGCCCGGGGACGCCGGGCTCGCCGAGGCCGTGCTGGAGTGGGCGGCTCTCGCCCGTACGCACGCGCGGGAGCGGCGGGACATCGCCGACGCCGCGGCCCGGGCCGCCGAGCGCGGGCATCACGTCGCGCGGCAGCGCGCCGACGAGGCGCGGGACCTGGAGCGGTCGCAGCGGCGGTACGCCGACGCACTGCGGCGTGCCGCCGCCCTGGAGGAGGGGCGGGAGGAGCGGGACGCGCTGCGCGAGCGGCTCGCGCGGGGGCGGGCGGCCGAGGTCGTCGCGCCCGCGCTGGAAGCGCGCGACCGGGCCGAGGCCGGGCACCGGGCCGCGGCCGAGGCCGAGCACCGGGCCAGGACGCCGCTCCCCGCCGAACGCCGCGAGGCGGGCGCCGAGGAGCTGGGCGCCCTGGAGCACGCCCTGCGCGAGGAGCTCGGCGGTCTCGCCGCCGCCCGCCGGGACGAGGACCGCGCCACCGCGATCACCGCCGAGACCAAGGGCCTGGAGCGGGCCGCCGACGCCGACGAGGCCCTCCTCGCCGAGGCCGCCGACTGGCTGGCCGGCTGGGACGCCGCCCGCCGGGACCACCAACGGCGCGTCGACGAGGCACAGGAGGCCGCCGGGCAGGCCGAACGCCTCGCCACCCGCCTGGAGACCGAACGGCAGCGGCTCGCCGCCGCCCGCCGCCGCGACGGGCTCGCCCATGAGGTGTCCGCCGCGGAGGCCCGGCTGCTGCGCGCCCGGGAGGAGGCCGTCGCCGCCCACGAGCACTGGCTCGACCTCAAGGAACGCAGGCTGCGCGGCATCGCCGCCGAGCTCGCCGCCGGGCTCACGCCCGGCGCCCCCTGCGCCGTGTGCGGCGCCACCGAACACCCCGGCCCGGCCCGCGCCGACGCCGGACAGGTCGACCGCGCGGCCGAGGAGGCCGCGCTGGCCGCGAGCCGGCGCGCCGAAGAGGCCCGGGACGCGGCGGACCAGGCGCTGCGGCCGCTGCGCGAGGGGCTGGCCGTGGCCGCCGCCGACGCGGGCGAGGCCACCGTCGCCGGCCTCACCGCCCTCGTCGACGACCTGGCCCGCGCCCACGCGGAAGCCCGCGCCGCCGCCGAGGACCTCCACCGCGCCCGCCAGGCCCTGGAGAGCGCCGAGCGCGAGCACGAGCGGCGCCGCGCCGGACAGGAGGAGGCCCGGCTGCGCCTCGCCGCCCACGCCACGCGCCGGGACGGCCTCGACGCGGAACTCCGGGCGCTGACCCGGGAGCTGGACCGCGCCCGGGGCGGCGCCGAGAGCGTCGCCCACCGCGCCGCGCTGCTGGAGCGCCGGCTGGGCCTCGTCGCCGGCGCCGCCGAGGCCGCGCGGGAGACCGCCCGCACGGCGGACCGGCTCAAGGAGGCCGACGACCGGCTCGCCGACGCCGCCTACCGCGCCGGTTTCGGCACCCCCGCCCAGGCCGCGCAGGCGCTGCTGAGCGCCCCCGAGCGACGGGAGCTCGAGGAACGGGAGGAGGCGTGGCGGCGCGAGGAGGCGGCCGTCGCGGCCGAACTGGCCGACCCCGGCCCGGCGGAGGCCGCCGCGCTGCCGCCCGCCGACCCGGAGGCGGCCCGCGCGGCCGCCGACGCCGCGACCCGGCTGCTGCGGCACGCCTCCGCCGAGGAGGCCGCCGCCCGGACCCGCTGCGACGAACTGGACCGGCTCTCCGCCGAGGCCGTCGCCGACGCCCGCCGCCTGGCCCCGCTGCGCGCGGAGTACCACCGGGTGGCCGAGCTCGCCTCGCTCGCCGCCGGCACCTCCGCCCGCAACGAACGCAAGATGCGCCTGGAGTCGTACGTCCTGGCCGCCCGGCTGGAGCAGGTCGCCGCCGCCGCGACGGTCCGGCTGCGGCGGATGTCGGGCGGGCGCTACACCCTCGTCCACTCCGACGCCCGGACCTCCGGGCGCGGCCGCTCCGGCCTGGGCCTGCACGTCGTCGACGCCTGGACCGGCAGCGAGCGCGACACCGCGACGCTCTCCGGCGGGGAGACCTTCTTCGCCTCGCTCGCCCTCGCCCTGGGCCTCGCCGACGTGGTCACGGAGGAGGCGGGCGGCGTCCGCCTGGACACCCTCTTCATCGACGAGGGCTTCGGCAGCCTCGACGAGCAGTCCCTCGACGAGGTCCTGGACGTCCTGGACTCGCTGCGCGAGCGCGACCGCACTGTCGGCATCGTCAGCCACGTCGCCGACCTCAGACAGCGCGTTCCCGCGCAACTGCACATCGTCAAGGAGCGGTCGGGCTCGTCCGTCCGGCACCGGGCGGCGTCCGCCGGCTGAGCGCGCGGCGGGGCAGCGGCGAGGAGTAGACCACGCTCGTGGTCACGGCGCCGAGCCCGCCGACCCGGCCCGCCACCTCCTCCAGGTGACGCATGGAACGGGCGGCGACCTTCAGCACGAAGCAGTCGTCGCCGGTGACGTGGTGGGCCTCCAGGATCTCCGGGGTCGAGTCCAGCAGATCGTGGAAGGGCTTGTAGTTGCCGTTCGGGTAGCGGAGCCGGACGAACGCCAGCACCGGCAGACCGAGCCGCTCGGGGTCCACCACCGCGGTGTAGCCCTCGATGACGCCCGCCTCCTCCAGCCGGCGGACCCGCTCGGTCACGGCGCTGGCGGACATGTTCACCGCGCGGGCCAACTCGGCGTAGCCGGCCCGGCCGTTGCTCTGGAGGGCGTCGAGTATGCGCCAGTCGGTGGCGTCGGGGGAATAGCCGGTCATGTGCGATGTCTAGCAGGGGATTCCCCGGTAGGGCAATGGTTTCACCGTGGATCACAGGTTCCGGCCGCCGGTCACGGACCGTAGATTTCCGGGCATGACCGCAACCGTCGCCCGGGCCGTCAGCCCCGTCCTCGCCGTCCCGCCCGCCGATCCCGCCGCCGCGGCGGCCTACTTCGCGGCCCGGCTCGCCTTCCACACCGACGTCGCCGACGTCCACGCCGCACTGGCCACCGGCCGCGCGGACTTCACGGTGGTCGACTCCCGATCCACCGCCGCCTGGGACCAGGGGCACGTCCCCGGCGCGGTCCATCTGCCGACCGCCGACGTCCCGCGGCTGGCCGCCGGGCTCCTGGACCCCGCCGTGCCCGTCGTCGTGTACTGCTGGGGGCCCGGCTGCGACGGCGCCACCCGGGCCGCGCTCGCCCTCGCCCTCCTGGGCTACCGCGTCAAGGAGATGCTGGGCGGCATCGAGTACTGGATCCGCGAGGGCTACGAGGTGGAGACCCGGGAGGGCAGGAGCGTCCGGGAGCCCGATCCGCTGACCGCCCCGGCCGGCGCCGCCGACTGCGGCTGCTGACGGCCGCGCCTGCCCCCGGCCGCCGACCGGCTGCCGCCCCCGACCGGCCGTCGCCCCCGACCGGCTGCCGCACCCGGCAGGGCGCGGCAGCCGTAAGCGGCAGCCGTACGCGCCTCAGAGCGCCGACAGCTCCGTCACCAGGTCGTCCAGGCCCAGCGAGCCCAGGGACAGCGCCGCCATGTGCCAGGCCTTGGCGTCGAACGCGTCCCCGTGCCGCTTCCGCGCCGCCTCGCGCCCCGTCAGCCACGCCCGCTCGCCGAGCTTGTAGCCGATCGCCTGCGCCGCCATCCCCTGATAGCGCACCAGCTCGCTGTCGACGAAGTCCGCCGGGCGGCCGCTGTGCATGCCGAAGAACTCCCGCGCCAGCTCCGGCGTCCAGCGCTCACCGGGGTGGAAGGGGGAGTGCCCGGGGATCTCCAGCTCCAGGTGCATACCGATGTCGATGATCACCCGCGTGGCGCGCATCATCTGGGCGTCCAGATAGCCCAGGCGACGCTCGGGGTCGGTGAGGAAGCCCAGCTCGTCCATGAGCCGCTCCGCGTAGAGCGCCCAGCCCTCGCAGTTGGCGCTGACGAGGCCGACCGTGGCCTGGTAGCGGGAGAGCCGGTCCGCGACGTGCACCCACTGCGCCAGCTGGAGGTGGTGGCCGGGCACGCCCTCGTGGTACCAGGTCGACACCAGGTCGTACACCGGGAAGCGGGTCTCGCCCATGGTGGGCAGCCAGGTGCGGCCCGGGCGGGAGAAGTCCTCGGACGGCTGGCTGTAGTACGGCGCCGCCGCGCCGCCCGGCGGGGCGATGCGGGACTCGACGCGCTTGACGCGCTCGGCCAGTTCGAAGTGGGTGCCGTCCAGCGCCTCGATCGCCTCGTCCATCAGCTCCTGGAGCCAGACGCGCACCTCCTCGACGCCCTCGATGTGGGTGCCGTGCGCGTCGAGGTGGGCCAGCGCCTCCCACGGGCTCTTCGCGCCCGGCAGGATCTTCTCCGCCTCCACGCGCATCTCCCCGAGTATGCGGTGGAATTCGGACCACCCATAGGCGTACGCCTCGTCCAGGTCCAGGTCGGTGCCGTTCCAGTAGCGGGACCAGCGGGCGTACCGCTCACGGCCCACGACGTCCGGCGCGCCCTCGACGGCCGGGGCGTAGACGTCCCGCAGCCAGTCGCGCAGCGCGACGAGGCCGCCCGTGGCGACGAGCGCCGACTCCGCGAGCTCGGCGCGCAGTTCCTCGGGCCCGTCGGCGACGAAGTCGCCGAACCAGCCCGCGTCCGTGCCGATCCAGTCCGTCAGCTGCCCCAGCACCGTGGTCACCTGGAGGGGGCCGCCGAGCAGGCCCCGCGACAGACCCTCGGCGAGGGAGGCGCGATAGCCCTCCAGGGCCGCCGGCACGGCGCGCAGCCGCTCGGCGACGGCCGACCAGTCGTCCTTGCCGTCGAGCGGCATGAGCGTGAACACCTCGCGCACCATGTGCAGCGGCGAGTGCAGATTGCTGACCGTGCGCAGGTGCTCGCCCGCGTCGTGCACGGCGAGTTCGGCGGTCAGCCGCTCGCGCAGCAGCCGGGCGCAGCGCCGCTCGCCGTCGCTGTCCGCGCCAGGCCGCGTCTCGGCCTCGGCCAGCGCCGCCAGGGTGGCGCGGGCCAGGTCGGCGACGGCCCGCTGCCCCGCCGGGGAGAAGTCCGGCAGCCGCCGGGAGCTCTCCGCGACCCCCAGGAAGGTGCCGGTGATCGGATCGAGCTCGGTGAAAGCGGTGACGTAGGCGTCGGCGACCTGGCGGGGCAGTTCTGCGCTGGTGGTGTTCGGCATGCGCCCATCCTCGTACGCGCGGTGCCGCCGCGTCACCGGTTTTTTCCTCCGGCGGGCCGCCGGTCAGCCACCCGTGGCGCGGCGTACGGTCACGGGACGTCCCGGGGTGACCGGGGGCCGGCCGGCGGTGCGGGCGGCGATGCGGGCGGTGATGACGAGCGTGCCCTCCTCGACCTGGTAGTCCAGGGGCAGTTCCAGGGCGCGCATGGCGGCGACGACGCCGGTGTTGGAGGCGGTGGTGACGGCGTAGACGCTCTCGCAGCCCGCCTCGGTGGCCATGGCCGCCAGCCGGCCCAGCAGTTGGCCGCCGACCCCGCGCCGCTGCCAGGCGTCCTCGACGAGCAGCGCGACCTCCGTCTCGTCGCCGTCCCACAGCAGATGTCCCAGCGCCACCAGCCGTCCGGTGGCGGTGTACGCGGCCAGGGTGCGGCCGAAGCGGGGGCTCAGCAGGTGGTGGAGATAACGGTCGGCGTCGCCGACGGGGCCGTGGTAGCGCTGGGAGAGCGTCGCGGGGGAGCAGCGCTCGTGCATCTCCCGGGCGGCGGCCAGGTCGCCGGCGCAGGCGCGCCGGACGGTGATCTCGCCGCCCTCGGGCAGCGTCAGCACGTCGCCCGGGCGCGTGGCGCGCGGGCCCAGGCGGGCGTCGAGCTCGACCAGCGCGCGGGCGCGGGCGAACTCGGTCGGGGTGAAGGGCAGATACGGGCGGTCGATGGTGATGGTGCCGCCGGAGGGGTCGCGCAGCCGCATCACCGTCCCCTCCCACACCCCGTCGTCCGGTACGGACTCGCCGTCCGCGCCGGAACGGGCGGCCGGTATCGAGCGGATGGTGCAGCGGCCCAGCAGCCGGCGCAGGGCGAGCGGCAGTTCGGCGGCGTCGAGGGCGGTGCGGGTGGCGAGGTGGAGGACCCGGGTGGGGGCGTCCACGAGGTCGTGGGCGTCGGCCCGCTCCAGCCAGGTGTCGCGGCCGCCGCCCTCGGCTGCGGCGCGGGTGAGCTCGGCGGGAGCCAGGGCGGCGGGGGCGCGCAGCAGCAGTTCGTCGGCGGTGCCGTCGCCCAGCGGGTGGGTCTGGAGGGACAGTATGTCGACGCCGAGGCCCGCGAGGGCCAGGCCGAGGGCGGCCAGGCTGCCGGGCTCGTCGCGTACGGTCGTCCGCATCCGCCACAGCGTCGTGGGGCCGCCCTGCCGGGCGGAGGGCGCGGCGCCGTCGGCCGTGGCGGGCGGAGCGGGTGTGGGGTCGGGGGCCGGGGGCGCGGGGCCGCGGCGCCGTGACCACCAGGTGTGGAAGGCGGCCGTGGCCAGCAGCGCGGCGGCGGAGGCACCCAGCAGGACGGGGCCGTCGGGGCCGTGGACGACGGTGTCGGCGACCGAGTCGGCGATGGCGACCGCGCTGAACAGGGCGGCCAGTTCCACCAGGTCCCGGCGCCAGTGGTGCCGGTGGGAGCTCTTCGCGATGGTCTCGTCGGTCATGCGGCCACCCTGACGGAGCGGTGTTGCGTGATCACGAACACCCTGTGTCCGATGAGTAAAGGCCGCTTCTGTTCGCTTCTGTGCCCGCTGGGTAAATTTTCCTGATGTTTACGCGCCGAGATCGCGCAGCGCGTCCTCCACGCCCCGGTGGAAGGTGGGGTAGGCGTAGATCATGTGCCGGAGCGTGGCCACGGGCACCCGCGCCTGGACCGCCACCGCCAGGCCGTACATCACCTCGCCGCCCATGGGCCCCATCGCCGTCGCCCCGACCAGCACCCCGCGCTCCGCGTCCTCGACCAGTTTGACCAGTCCCTCGTTGCCCGCCTTGTGGATCCAGCCGCGCGTCGAGTCCGGCACCTTCGAGCACCCCGTGCGCACCCGCAGCCCCTTGTCGCGGGCCTGCTTCTCGGTCAGGCCCACCGCGCCGACCTCCGGGTCGGTGAAGGTGACCCGGGGCAGGGCGCGGTAGTCGGCGTCCGGGCCGCCCCGGCCGAGGATCTCGCGGAGCACGATGTCCGCCTCGTACATCGCCACATGGGTGAAGGCCCCGTGCCCGGTCACATCGCCCAGCGCCCACAGCCCCGGCGCCACCCGCATCCGGCCGTCCGTCGGCAGCGCCCGGGCCGACGGGTCGAGGCCGACGGTGTCCAGCCCGAGCCCGGAGAGGTTTGCATGGCGGCCGGTGGCCACCAGCAGCTGATCTCCCGTCAGTTCCGAGCCGTCCGCCAGTTCCAGCACGAACGCGTCGCCGTCGTGCCGCACCCGCGCGGCCCGGGTGCCCGTCCGCAGCGTCAGCCCCTCGGCGCGCAGCACCCCGGCCAGCAGTTCGCCCGCCTCCGGCTCCTCCGCGGGGATCAGGCCGTCCATCGCCTCGATGACGGTGACGCGCGTACCGAAACGGGCGTAGACCTGGGAGAGCTCGACGCCGATCGCCCCGCCGCCCAGCACCAGCAGCGAGCGCGGCGGCTCCTTCGCGGCGATCGCGTCCCGGTTGGTCCAGTACGGCACGGTGTCCAGGCCCGGCACCGGCGGGATCTGCGGCTTGCTGCCCGTGGCGACGACGATGCCGCGCCGGGCCTCGAAGACCTCGTCGCCGACCGCCACCTTCCCCGGCCCGGCGAGCCGCCCCCGGCCGCGCACCAGCCGGCCGCCCTTCCCGGTGAACCGGTCGGCCGCGACCCGGTCGTCCCAGTCGTCGGTGGCGTCGTCCCGGACCCGGGCGGCGACCGGGGCCCAGTCCGCGTCGACCCGCGCCGAGCCCGCCATACCGGGCACCCGGCGGGCCTCGGCCAGCAGATTCCCGGCGCGGATCATCATCTTGCTGGGCACACAGGCCCAGTACGGGCACTCGCCGCCGACCAGCTCGGCCTCGACGCCCACCACGTTCAGCCCGGCCTCCGCCAGACCGCCCGCGACGTGCTCACCGCCGGGGCCCATCCCGATGACGACGACATCCACCTCTTCGGCCACGGCACCGCACCTTCCTCGCGACGGGGTGAGGCTGTCACCATCCCACCGCGCCTGGAAGAGTGCTGCAACTGGGGCGCGTCGGACAGTCAACTTCTCAGCCTTGAAGGACCCTGCTGACCGACCGGATCCCTAGCTGAGTCGCGCTCCCGACTGTCCCCTACGGCAGGACGGTCACGGGTCGCATCTCCCACGGCAGAAGCCTTACCTCCGCTGTGAAACGGGTCCGTTGACGAGGACCCACGCCGAGCGTGCACGGTTGCGCACGTTGACCCCGGCGACGAGGTCGGCGGGGCCAGCGAGCCCGCACCGCCTGCATCGGAAAGTGTCCCGTTCGGGACGGTTGTCCCTCGCTGTGTGCCTGCAGCGTGGGCACATCTGTGAGGTGTAGGCAGCATCCACTTCGATCACCGGTACACCCAGACGGAGGGCCTTGTAATGGATGTGTTCGGCGAGCTGGTGGAACGGCCAAGTGGAGAACGTGGCCCGCTGGTCGCGGGAAGGCCGTACCCGGTCGCGGATGCCGTCGAGCTCTTCGAGGGCGATGCCGCGTCCGGTGCGTTGTGCGACGGCCACGATCTTTTTGGCGATTCTGTGGTTGATGTGCGCGGCGTGCCGAGCTTCTCTCTTTGCGCGCCGTTTGGCTCGGCGGTTCGCTGAACGAGTCCGCTTTGCCTGGAGCTCCTGACGTTTTCGGGCATGCCACCGCCGATACCGGGACAGGCGGCGGCCCTGATGGTTGTCCCCGTCCGAAGTGGTGGCGAGGTTGACGACGCCCCGGTCTACTCCGATCCAGTCGACGGGGTCGTACAGCTCACCTTCTGGCACTTCACATACCGCCACCAGGAACCACTTCCCGTCCCGGTGTGCCAGATCGGTCTGACCTTTTCGGTACTCGCGCAGTGTCTTGAGTTGATTCGCACCACCGGCGAACTCGATACCGCGCAGACGTCCGCACACGGTCCAGATGCTCACTGTGCCCGTGTCCATCTGCCAGGACAGAATGCGGTCGTCGAACGGTTGCGCCGCGTCGATACGGAAAGAGATCGGCTTGCCTTCTGCCTTCGCGCGTCGTTTCGAGCCCTCCGGCCCGAGATTTCCGGCTCGGATGTTCGCGCGTAGCGTGGTGTAAGCGTCCACGACCTTCTTGACTGTGCGGACCGCTGGTTGTGCACCGAGCCCATAGTCGGCCTTGAGGTGGGCGTATACGAGCTTCTGTAAGTCGTTCCGGGACTGGGGGCCAGTCTCGAATGCAACGGTTGACGCCCGGTTGGCCGCCGTATTGCACGCGTGCAGTGTGGCCTTGAGGGCTGTCGCCTGCTCGGGCGACGGCAGAAGCTTCACCTGCACCACGATCTTCACCCGTTCACCGTATCGGGGGGGCGCCGTCAATACGCTCGAGATTTTCTTTTTTGTGCGTTCAAACCACTTCAGTGCACTGTTTGGGGCAGTTTCTGTTCCTTTCTGAAGAAGTTGTTCGGTGAGGCATGGGCGCGCTGGCTCAGTGGGCGCGCCCATGCCGCCACCGTCCTGCCCCGCGCTGTCGTGGGCCCGGCAGTCGAACATCCCGTGAACAGCGCTCAGCGCGAGGTGTCCAGTGCGACGCGGGTGACGAGCGCCGGGTCGTCGTTCATGGGCACGTGACCACAGCCGGGCAGGCGGACCAGCCGGGCCCCGGGGATCACCTTCTTCGCCCGCACCCCCTGGCGCCGCGGAAGCACCCGGTCACTGGTGCCCCAGGCGATGGTGACCGGCACGTCCGGCACGTCGTGGGTGTAGAGCAGCGAGCGCCCGGCGGCCAGGGTGGCCTCGAAGCCCGTCGCCCCGCGCATCGCCCGTGACTCGGCGACCACCGCGTCGGGCGAACGGCGGCCCGGCCGGGCGTAGATGGAGCCGGTCAGCGCGGCGCGCCCCGCGGCCGAGCGGGCCAGCCGGGCCACGGTGGGCTCCGGCATCCGCGACGCGCCCGTCCGCAGGGACCGCAGCACCGCGTACGCCCACCGGCGCTCGCCCTTGGTCCAGAACCCGGCGGGCGAGAGCGCCGTGACGGACCGTACGAGCTTGCGGTGCCCCAGCTCCAGGGCGATCAGGCCGCCGAGGGAGTTGCCCACGACGTGCGGCCGGTCCAGGCCGAGGGCGTCGAAGAGCGCGCCGAGCACGGGGATCACGCCCTTGAGGTCGTAGGAGATCCCGCCGGGCAGCCCGGGGGAGAGCCCGAAGCCCGGCAGGTCGACGGCGATGACGTCGTGCTCGGCGGCGAGCAGGCCCAGCACCGGGTCCCAGACCTGCAGATGGTGGCCGATCCCGTGCAGCAGAACCATGGGCTCCCCGCCGCCGAGGCGTTCGTACACCACCGTGGCCGTGCGCGGTCCGGAGGGCGTGTCGACGGGAAAGGAGATCTTCTCGGCCATGGGCGGCTCCTCGTCATCCGTGGGGCGACGTACCCAAGCGCTCCGCTGGAAGTCCGGTACGTCATCTGCTGGTGCGTCGTGGCTGGTCGCGCAGTTCCCCACGCCCCTTCGGGGCGCCACCGAACCGCACCGGACTTCGCCAAGGCCGCTTAGACAGGATGTCAGCAACGGTTACCGCTGGGTAGAGCGTGGGCGCGAGCTCTGCCCACGAGCGACGGGTGAGACCCGGTTCACGTGGACATTCACCATCCCCTCCGCTGGGATGAGGAGGTGAACGCAAGCGATGCCCTGCTCGACGTCTTCGAGGAACACCGCGCCACCCTGGGCGGGGTGGCCTACCGCATGCTCGGCCGGTTCGCCGACGCGGAGGACGTCGTCCAGGAGGCGTGGCTGCGCTGGTCGGCGGCGGACCGCGAGGACGTCCGCGACCCGCGCGGCTATCTCGTGCGCGTCACCACCCGGCTGGCCCTCGACCGGCTGCGCCTGGCACACACGCGGCGCGAGGCCTATGTGGGGCCGTGGCTGCCCGAGCCCGTCGCCACCGACTTCGGCGCGACCGTCCCCGACACCGCCGAACGGGCCGTGCTCGCCGACACCGTCTCCCTCGCCCTGCTCGTCGTCCTCGAATCGCTCTCCCCGCCGGAGCGCGCGGTCTTCGTCCTCCGCGAGGCCTTCGGTTTCCCCTACGCGGACATCGCCGAGGCCCTCGACCGCTCGGAGGCGGCCGTGCGGCAGCTCGCCGGGCGGGCCCGCCGTCATGTGGCGGAGCGCAGACCGCGCTTCGACGTCGACGCCGCGGGCCGCCGGGAGCTCACCGAGCGGTTCCTCGCCGCCGCCACCGGCGGCAGCGTCGGGGACCTCCTGGCCCTCCTCGCCCCCGGTGTCCGTCTCGTGGGCGACAGCGGCGGCAAGGCCAAGGGCCCGCTGCGCGTGCTGGAGAGCGCCGACAAGGTCGCCCGTTTCCTGCTGGCCATCGCCGCCAAGCCGATTCCCGACCCGGAGGTCCGCCTCGTCGAGGTCAACGGCGCCCCGGCGGTGCTGGTGCTGTCCCGGGGGCTGCCCGACACCGTGCTCAGCGTCGAGACCACCGACGGGCTCATCGCGGAGATCCATGTCATGCGCAACCCCGACAAGCTGACGGGGGTGCTGCCCTGACGTCCCGGCCGGGGCCGGGACGTCAGGACGGGCCGGGGTACGGCTACAGCCCGCCGGCCAC
This sequence comes from Streptomyces sp. NPDC001678, assembly GCF_042892945.1. Taxonomy (NCBI): domain Bacteria; kingdom Bacillati; phylum Actinomycetota; class Actinomycetes; order Kitasatosporales; family Streptomycetaceae; genus Streptomyces; species Streptomyces sp. NPDC001678. Next base: position 119,924 of record NZ_JBIAUP010000011.1, read on the forward strand.
GCGCAGCACCGCGCCCGTGGTGTACGACGCCTCCGGCGACAGCAGCCACGCCACCGCCCCGGCGACCTCCTCCGGCTCCCCGGGGCGGCCCATCGGTATCCCGCCGGCCTTGCGCCAGGGGCGCTCGGGGTCGCCCATCGAGGCGTGGATGTCCGTGGCGATCATGCCGGGCTGGACGGAGTTGACCCGGATACCTTCGGCGGCCAGCTCCTTGGACAGGCCCATCGTCATGGCGTCCACGGCGGCCTTGCTCGCCGCGTAGTGGACGTACTCGCCCGGGCTGCCCAGGGTGGCGGCGGCCGAGGAGATGTTCACGATGGCGCCGCCCCGGCCGCCGAGGCTCGTCGACATCTCCAGCGCCGCCCGCCGGGCGCAGATCAGCGCACCGGTGACATTGACGTCGACCACGCGGCGCATCTGCTCCACGGGGGTCTCCGTGAACCGGCCCAACAGCCCGGTGATCCCGGCGTTGTTGACGAGGCCGGTGACCGCTCCCAACCGCTCCTTCACCGCGTCGAAGAAGGCGTCGACCTCGCTCTCGACGCTGGTGTCGACCTGCAGGGCGACGGCCGCCACGCCCTCCGCGCGCACCGCCTCGGCCGTCTTCTCCGCGGCCTCCGCCGAACGCTCGTAGCCGATGGCCACCGCGTGACCCGCGCGCGCCAGCCGCAGGGCGACCGCGGCGCCGATGCCCCTGCTCGCTCCGGTGACCACCGTGACCTGGTCCGGGATCTGGTCCGTGACCTGTCGCATCGTCCGCCCCCTTGCCGCTCCGCCGATTCGCACCGACTCGTACTGGTGATCAATAACCGTATCCGACGGTATCGGAGGGCACTGACAGTGGCCGGTTCGCGACGCCATTGGTCTTGACCAAGTAGGCGCACCGCCCTATGGTCGCAGGCATACTGCAACAACCTTTAATAAATAAGCGCGCGAAAAGCCTTTGCGGAGGGTCAGGGTGGGGAGCACGCAGCTGGAATCGGTGCCGGAGCCCAAGTACTGGCACCTGAAAACCGTCCTCAGCGACGCACTCGACTCCGAGTTCGCGGTGGGTGAGATCCTGCCCAACGAGCGTGAGCTCGCGGCCCGTTTCGGCGTCGCCCGGGCCACGCTCCGTCAGGCGCTGGAGCAGTTGGAGCTCGAGGGCCGGCTGCAGCGCCGGCGCGGCGTCGGCACCACCGTCGCCCCGCCCCGGATGGGGGTCGCGGTCACCGACACCGAGCACTCCTGGCCCGGTGCGCCGGGCGACGCCTGGCAGCCCGTCGACAGCGCCGAGCAGATCCCGCCGGCCGCCGTGGCCCGGCTCCTCGACCTGGATCCGGCCGCATCGCTGCACACCGTCCGCCGCACCCGCAAGACGCGCGCCCAGCCGGTCGCCACCGAGGTGCTGTACGTGCCCGCCGCCAGCGTGCCCGGTCTCGCCGCCGACGAGCCGCCCACCGGGCCGGCCCGCGCCCACGCCGTGCTCCGCGAGCTCCAGCGGCTGCGGCTGGAGGGGCAGGACCAGGCCGTGGAGCTGGGCTCGGCCCGCGCCGACGACGCCAAGCAGCTCGACAGGCTGCCCGGTTCTCCCGTCCTCGTCGTCACCACGCGCTACTTCTCGGGCGGGCGCACCGTCGCCGTCGCCGTGGCCACGTACCGCGCCGACACCTGCCGGCTGACCTTCGGGGACACCCCCGCTGTCCAGCTCCTGGCAGGCTGACGCGCGCCGCCCGCCCGCCGGTCACCGGCGGGCGGTGACCGTGCTCTCGACCGCGAAGAGCTGCTTCTCGACGTGGTCGAGGGCCAGGCGCAGCGCCCCCGTGGCGACCGCCGCCTCGCCCAGCAGCGACTGGGCCACCAGCGGCGGCCGCAGACAGTAGCGGGCGAGCCGGGTGCGCAGCGGCTCCAGGATCCCGTCCAGGCCGGCGGCCCAGCCGCCGACCACGACCAGTTCCGGGTCCAGCGCCAGCACCAGCGCCGCCACGTCGTGCACGAGCCTGCGCAGATACCGCTCCACGGCGGCCCGGGCGCGTTCGTCCCCCCGTGCCGCGAGCGCGAACACCTCGGCCACCTGGGCCTCGTCCAGCGGATGCAGCGGTTCCCCGGTGGGGGAGAGGACCTCCTCGGGGGTGGCCTCGCGCCCCAGCAGATGCAGCGCGCCGATCTCCCCGGCCGCGCCCCCGAAGCCCCGGTGGAGCCGCCCGCCGATCAGCGCGCCGGCGCCCGGGCTCAGCCCGGCCAGCACGAACACGACGTCGTCGGACTGCCGGGCCGCGCCCTTCCAGTGCTCGGCCACGGCCGCCGCGTTGGCGTCGTTCTCCACCAGCACCGGGCAGCGGAACGAGCGGCGCAGCCGCTCCCCGAGCGGCAGCCCCGTCCAGCCCGGCAGCGCCGTGCCCAGCCGTACGGTGCCGTCCGCCTCCACGATGCCGGGGGTGGCCACGCCCACCGCCCGCAGTGAACTGCGGGCCACGCCAGAGCGCTTGAGCAGATCGGCGACGGCCACCCGCACCTGCTCCAGGCGCTCGTCGGCCGGCGCGGTCTCGGAGACCTCCACCTGCGCGGAGCCCATGACCCGCCCGCCCAGATCCGCCATCAGCGCGGCGACGCGGTGCGGGCCGATCTCGACGCCCAGCAGATGCCCGGCCTCCACCCGGAAGCGGAACCGCCGGGCGGGGCGGCCCTGACGGCGCGTCGCGCTCTCGTCGACGGCGGCCTCCACCACCAGACCGGTGTCGATGAGCCCCTCGACCACGCCTTCGACGGTCGGCCGGGACAGGCCCGTCACCGTGACCAGGTCCGTGAGCGTGGGGGCCTCGGCGGCGCGCAGCGCGTGCAGCACCACGGCCGAATTGATCCGCCGCAGCAGCGACGGATCCCCGCCGGTGAGCCGCCCCACGTGCCGCCTCCTACTAGCTTTGCGCTCCCTTTGCCGACGGATCGTAGCCGGTGGGAGTCGAGGGGGCGAGCGTCAGGGCTTACCCGTTGCCCACGGCGGCGCGCAGCCGCCCGTACTCCTCGGCCATCCTGGGCAGCGTCCAGTGCGCGTTCAGCCCACTGGGGTTCGGCAGGGCCCAGATCCGTGTGTCCCCGATCGTCCGCTCCTGCGGCCCGATCTTCGCCTTCTTGTCGCCGAAGGCGACGCGATAGGCGGTCACTCCGGCTATCGCCAGCCATTTCGGCCGCAGCAGGAGGACCTTCTCCACGAGAAGGCGCCCGCCCTCCCGGTACTCCTCGTCCGTCAGCTCGTCGGCCCGCGCGGAGGCCCGGGCCACCACATTGGTGATCCCGAGCCCGTAGCCGGGCAGCTCGTCCTGCTCCGCCGGTGCCAACTGGCGGGGGGTGAAGCCGGAGGCGTGGAGGACGGGCCAGAAGCGATTGCCGGGGCGGGCGAAGTGATGGCCCGTGGCAGCGGTCATCAGCCCGGGGTTGATGCCGCAGAACAGGACGTCGAGGCCGTCCGCGACCACGTCGGGGACGAGACGGTCGCGGGCGGCCTCCAGCTCTTCGGGAGTCATCCTTAAAGGATGGACCCCGGCTTGTACGCGGCCGCCTCGGGGTACCGCTCGGCGATGTCCTCGATACGGGAGACCACGGTGGCGACCTGGTCGCCCGCCGCGCCCGTGAAGGACAGCTTGTCGGCCATCAGCGCGTCGAGCGCGGCGCGGTCCAGCGGGACGCGCTCGTCGGCGGCCAGCTTGTCCAGCAGCTCGTTGCGCTCGGCGCCCTGCTCGCGCATCGCCAGCGCGGAGGCCACCGCGTGCTCCTTGATGACCTCGTGCGCGACCTCGCGGCCGACACCGGCCCGCACCGCGCCCATCAGCACCTTGGTGGTGGCGAGGAAGGGGAGGTAGCGGTCCAGCTCACGGGCGACGACGGCCGGGAAGGCGCCGAACTCGTCGAGGACGGTCAGGAAGGTCTCCAGCAGGCCGTCGAGCGCGAAGAACGCGTCCGGCAGCGCCACGCGGCGCACCACGGAGCAGGAGACGTCGCCCTCGTTCCACTGGTCGCCCGCCAGCTCGCCGGTCATCGAGGCGTAGCCGCGCAGGATCACCATCAGGCCGTTGACGCGCTCGCAGGAGCGGGTGTTCATCTTGTGCGGCATCGCGGACGAGCCGACCTGGCCGGGCTTGAAGCCCTCGGTGACCAGCTCGTGGCCGGCCATCAGCCGGATCGTCTTGGCGAGCGAGGACGGCGCGGCGGCCAGCTGCACCAGCGCGGTGACGACGTCGTAGTCGAGGGAGCGCGGGTAGACCTGGCCGACGGAGGTGAAGGCGTGCGCGAAGCCGAGGTGCTCGGCGGTCCGGCGCTCCAGCTCCGCGAGCTTCTCCGTGTCGCCGCCGAGCAGGTCGAGCATGTCCTGGGCGGTGCCGACCGGGCCCTTGACGCCGCGCAGCGGGTAGCGGGCGAGGAGCTCCTCGGTGCGGGCGAAGGCCACCAGCAGCTCGTCGGCGGTGGTCGCGAAGCGCTTGCCCAGCGTGGTGGCCTGCGCGGCGACGTTGTGCGAGCGGCCCGCGACGACCAGCTCGGCGTGGTCGGCGGCCAGCTTGCCGAGCCGGGTCAGGACGGCCACGACGCGGTCGCGGACCAGCTCAAGGGAGAGCCGGATCTGGAGCTGCTCGACGTTCTCCGTGAGGTCGCGGGAGGTCATGCCCTTGTGGACGTGCTCATGGCCGGCGAGGGCGTTGAACTCCTCGATACGGGCCTTCACATCGTGCCGCGTGACCTTCTCGCGCTCGGCGATCGAGACCAGGTCGACCTGGTCGAGGACGCGCTCGTAGTCGGCGAGGGCGGTGTCCGGCACCTCGATCCCCAGGTCCTTCTGCGCGCGGAGCACGGCCAGCCACAGCCGGCGCTCCAGCTTCACCTTGTGTTCGGGGGACCACAGCACGGCCAGCTCGGGGGAGGCGTAGCGGCCGGCGAGGACGTTGGGGATGCGGGGCTTTGCAGTCACGTGACCGAAGTCTACTGGCGGTTCGCGCAGACGGACGCCCCGCCCCGGTTTGTGGCTTGCTACGAGAGCGCCGGGATCAGGAGGCCGGGGCGTCGTACGGCAGCAGCTCGGCGCGCTTGGGCGGCCGGCCGTCGCCCGAGGAGCGGCCGGTCAGCCGGCGGCCGATCCACGGGGCCAGGTGCTCCCGGGCGAAGCGCGCGTCGGCCGTGCGGCGGGCGGCCCAGCCGGGGCGCACGGCCGGCGGCAGGGGCGCCCGCCAGTCGTACTCCGCCGGGTGGCCCAGCGCCTGCCAGACCGCCTCGGCCACCCGCCGGTGCCCCTCGGCGTCGAGGTGCAGCCGGTCCTCGGCCCACAGCCGGGGATCGCCCAGGACGTCGGCGCCGAAGAGGTCGACGACCACCGCGCCGTGCCGCTCGGCCAGCTCGTCGACGAAGCCGAAGAGGTGTTCCATGCGCGGCCGGAACCGTTCCGCCACCGGGCCCCGGCGTCCCGGGCTGCGCATCAGCACCAGCTGCCGGCAGCTCGGGGCCAGCCTGTCCGCCGCCTCGGCGAGGCGGGCGCAGACGAGGTCCACGTCGCACTTGGGGCGCAGGACGTCGTTGAGCCCGCCCACCAGCGTCACCAGGTCCGCGCCCATGGCGGCGGCCGGGCCCGCCTGCTCGTCGGCGATCTGGGCGATCAGCTTGCCGCGCACCGCCAGATTGGCGTAGCGGAAGCCGGTGGTCCGGGCCGCGAGCCGGGCGGCGAGAAGATCCGCCCAGCCGCGGTAGGAACCGTCCGGCAGACCGTCGGACATGCCCTCGGTGAAGGAGTCTCCGACGGCGACGAAGCTGGTGTACGGCTCGGGGTGGGTGTACGCGGCATTCATCGGCATGGCGGGGCGATCCTATCGCCCCGCCACCGGGGACCGCCGGTCACGGCAGGGAGCCGACCAGCTCGCGCAGCACGTCCTCCAGGGTGACCAGCCCGGCCAGCCGGTTGTCCTCGCCGATGACCGCGGCGAGGTGGGCGCCGGTGCCGCTCATGGCCGTGATCACGTCGTCCAGCGGGGTATCCGCCCGGACCCGGGCGATCGGGCGCATCCGCCGCAGCGGGAAGGGCATGTCGCGCGGCTTGGCGTCCAGGGCGTCCTTGACATGGAGATAGCCCAGGATGCGGCTCCCGTCGTCGACCACGGGGAAACGCGAGTAGCCGGATGCGGCGGAGAGCTGCTCCAGCTCCTCCGGGGTCACCCCGAAGTGGGCGCTGACCACGCGCTCCAGCGGCATCACCACGTCCTGGACCGGGCGCTTGCCCAGCTCCAGGGCGTTGCGCAGCCGCGCGGTGGCCCGCTGGTCCAGCAGCTCCGCCGCGCTGGAGTCGGCGACCATCCGGGCGAGCTGGTCGTCCGAGAAGACGGCCGTGACCTCGTCCTTGGGTTCGACGCGCAGCAGCTTCAGCACCCCGTTCGCCAGCCGGTTGATGGCGAAGACGAAGGGGCGCAGGGCCCGTGCCAGCGTCACCAGCGGCGGGCCGAGCAGCAGCGCGGTGCGCACCGGCTCGGCGAGCGCGATGTTCTTCGGCACCATCTCGCCGAAGAGCATGTGGAGATAGGTGGCCAGGGCCAGGGCGATCACGAAGGACAGCGGGTGGATCATCCCGTCCGGCAGCCCCACCGCCTCGAAGAGCGGCGTCGTCACATGCGCGATGGCCGGCTCGGCCACCACACCGAGGACCAGTGTGCACAGCGTGATGCCGAGCTGGGCCGCGGCCATCAGCGCGGAGATGTGCTTCAGGCCCCACAGGACACTGCGGGCCCGGCGGTCGCCGTCCTCCGCGTAGGGCTCGATCTGGCCGCGGCGCACGGAGATCATGGCGAACTCCGCGCCCACGAAGAAGGCGTTGGCGACCAGCGTCGCCAGCCCGATCAGCAACTGGACCAGCGTCATCGGTCCGCACCCCCCTCGGCGGGCGCGCCGCCGTCCGCCTCCGGCGGCGGGGCCGTCAGCAGCACCCGCGCCGCGCGCCGCCCGGCGGCGTCGGTGACCCGGATCCGCCAGCCCGCGACCTCGATCGTGTCGCCCTCGTCCGGGATCCGGCCGAGCTCGGTGGCGATCAGCCCGGCCACGGTCTCGTACGGGCCCTCCGGCGCGCGCAGCCCGATGTGCTCCAGCTGGTCGGTGCGGGCCGCGCCGTCGGCGTCGTAGAGCTTGCGGCCGTCGGCGTCCCGGCCCGCGGGGGCCAGGTCGGGCAGCTCGTGCGGGTCGTGCTCGTCGCGCACCTCGCCGACGACCTCCTCGATGATGTCCTCCAGCGTGACGACGCCGGCGGTGCCGCCGTACTCGTCGATGACGACGGCCATGCTGCGCTTGCCCGCGAGCCGGTCCAGCAGCCGGTCCACGGTCAGCGACTCCGGGACGAGCAGGGGCTCGCGCGTGATCGCCGTGACGGAGCGGCGCGGGCGCTCGTCGGCCGGTATGGCCAGGACGTCCTTGATGTGGGCGGTGCCGACGACCGTGTCGAGGCTGCCCTGGTAGACGGGGAAGCGGGACAGACCGGTGGCGAGCGTCGCGTTGGCGACGTCCTCGACGGTGGCCCGGGAGTCGAGCGCGATGACCTGGACACGCGGGGTCATCACGTTCTCGGTCAACAGGTCCGCGAGGTTCAGGGTGCGGACGAACAGCTCGGCCGTGTCCGCCTCCAGCGCGCCCTCCTTGGCGGAGTGCCGGGCCAGCGCGATCAGCTCCTGCGGCCCGCGCGCGGTGGCGAGCTCCTCGGCGGGCTCCAGGCCCAGCCGGCGCACCATGTGGTTGGCGGTGTTGTTGAGGTGGCGGATCAGCGGGCGGAAGGCGGCGCTGAACGCGCGCTGCGGGCCCGCGACCCGCTTGGCCACCGGCAGCGGCCGGGAGATCGCCCAGTTCTTGGGCACCAGCTCGCCGACGACCATCAGCACGACGGTGGAGACCACCGTGCCCAGGATCAGGGCGGTCTGGGACGCCACCGAGGCGGACAGGCCGAGCGCCTCCACCGGGCCGGTGAGCAGCGCGGCGATGGACGGCTTGGAGATCATGCCGATGATCAGGCCGGTGACGGTGATGCCCAGCTGCGCTCCGGACAGCTGGAAGGTGAGGCTCCGGACGGCCTTGAGGGCGCCCTCGGCGCCGCGCTCTTTGCTGTCGGCCGCCCGCTCCAGCTCGGCGCGCTCGACGGTGGTGAGGGAGAACTCCGCCGCGACGAAGACGGCGCACGCGAGCGTCAGCAGCAGCGCCACCACCAGGAGGAGGACTTCGGTCATCGGTTCACCTCCGTCCCATGATCGGGCAGGGGCGGAAGGACCGCGCGATGTCGGCTCCGGGGACTACTGGGGGGCTCGCCCATGGACGGACGCTCACACCTTTCACTCATGACAGGGTCGGATCACTGGGAAACAGGATGGTCACCATCACTGACGATGGTGACCATCAATAGTAAAGGACCAGCAAAGCAGTCGGCTGTGATCAGCCTCGCAGTTCCTCGATCACCGGGGCGAAGGTCTCCAGCGCGGGCTCCAGGACGGTGAAGTAGGTGAACCCGTACCGCTCGCGGTGGCCCCGCACCTGCTCGGCCATGTCCTTGACGGTTCCGGTCAGGACGGCGGGGTGGGCCAGCAGGTCGTCCTCGGTGAGACCGGGGGCGTTGGCGAGGTGCTCGCGGATCTTGGCGCGCCGGTCGGTGCCCGGCAGCACGAGGTGCACCAGATAGTTGAGCTCGGCGGGCTCGCTCCGGCCGGCCGCGAAGCCCTGATAGGCGGCGACGCGCTCGGCGAGCGCGTCGGGGGTGATCAGCCGGGTCTCCCCGGTGGCGTCCGTGGCCGCGCCGGTGAAGGCCGCGATGTCCGCGTGCCGGGCGGTCAGCCGCAGGACGCGGTTGCCGTTGCCGCCCAGCAGCAGCGGTACCCGGGGCGACTGGGCGGCCGCCGGGAGGTGCTCCGGGTCGGCGAGCAGCCGGGTGACCTCGGTGATCGTCCGCTCCAGGTGGTCGACCCGCTCGCGCGGCGAGCCGAACGGCAGCCCGGCCCGCTCGTGCTCGGCGCGTACGTAGCCGGTGCCCAGCCCCAGCTCCAGGCGGCCGCCCGTGAGCTGATCGGTGGAGGCCACCTCGCGGGCCAGCAGCGCGGGGTTCCAGAATCCCGCGTTGAGCACGAACGTGCCGACCCTCGGCCGCTGCGTGACCTCGGCGGCCGCCACCAGGGAGGGGAAGGGCGCGGGCATGCCGAGGTGGTCCGGCACGAGGATGACGTCATAGCCGAGCGCCTCCGCCCGGCGGCACTTCTCCCGCCACTCGGCGGACGTGCCCACGTTCAGCATGTTGACGGCGAAACGGAACGGTCGTGACATGGAACCCCCTCGGTTGTCGTGGACCACCAACTTACCGGAGGGTGCCTCCGTTCAGCTACGCATGGGTTCGGCGGGCCGCCGGGCCACCCCCAGCACACAGGTCGCGGAGGGCATCGGCACCCGGGTGCTGGGCATCAGCAGCCGCCGGTACGCACCGAGCTCGAACCCCGCCCCGTCAAGGGCGGCGAGCGGGTCGCGGGCCGTGTGGCAGCCGCCGAACAGCAATGGCCACACCGTCCGGTCCAGCGCCCGCTGGACCTCCGCGAGCACCCGCCCCTGGGCGATGCCGTGCTCGAAGAACCGCAGCTCACCACCCGGTCTCAGGACCCGCCGCAGCTCCCCGAGCGAGCGCCGCACATCCCGGACGGAGCACAGCACGAGGGAGACCACGGCCGCGTCGAACGCCTCGCTCTTGACGGGCAGCGCCTCCGCGGCGCCCGGCACCACGTCCACGGGCACCCCGGCCCGCACGGCGGCGTCCACCGCCAGCCGGCGCAGCCGGCGCTCCGGCTCGATCGCCACGACCTCCGACACGGTGCCGGGGTAGTGGGCGAAGTTCAGCCCGTTCCCCGCACCGATCTCGATGACCCGGCCCGAGAGCCCGGCCAGCAGCTCCCGCCGGTGCTCGGCCATCCCGGCGCGGTCGTCCAGCACGGGGCTCAGCTTCGCCCACACCTGGGCGAAGACCGGATGGTGCACGGCGTCGTGCGGGGTTCTGGTACTACGGAGCGGCATGGCACACCCCTTCCCGGGGATACGGCGGCTACCGCGATTGTTCCCCGGGGCGGGCACAATCAGCCCGTCCGGCGTTTGAGGACCGGGGCCCGGGGCGGAGCCCCGGGAAACGGAGAAGGGGCGGGACCGGGGCCTCAACCCCCATGCGCCGCCGCGAAGCCGGTGGCATCCCACGTCCCCGAAAGCTCCGGCGCCAGCCATCCACCCGCGGCCCGGCGGAAATCGGTGGGTGCCAACCCGCCGGCCCCCTCCGGCACAGCGCCCAGCAGCGGCGCCCCCGCCGCCCCCGGCAGATCCACGAGATTGCACCGCATGGCCAGATCCGGCGCGGCCGGCCAGCTCCCGATGACCACGCCCGCCTGCCGCAGCCCCCGCGCGGCCAGCGCCTCCGCGGTCAGCGACGTGACGTTGAGCGTGCCGAGCCCCGCCTGGGCGACGACCAGGACGGGCGCGTCCAGCGGGCCCGCCACGTCCGCGAGCGTGGAGCCGTCCTCGTCCAGCCGGACCAGCAGCCCGCCCGCGCCCTCGACGAGCACCAGGTCGTGCGCGCGTTCCAGTTCCCGTACGGCCCGGACGGTCTCGGCGGGCCGTACGGGCGCGAGGCCCGCCCGGAGGGCGGCCGTCGCGGGGGCCAACGGTTCGGGGAAGCGGCCGAGTTCGACCCCGGTCACGGGCCCCGCGAGCCGCAGCACCTCCGCGATGTCGCCCGGCTCGTCCACCGCGACCCCGGTCTGGGCGGGCTTGAGGACGGCCACCGAGCGGCCGGCGGCCAGCGCCGCCGCCGCGATCGCGGCCGTCACCACGGTCTTGCCGACCTCCGTGCCCGTACCTGTGACGACCAGTACCGACATGAATCTCTCCCTCTTCCCGCTTCCCGTCACGCCACCCGCGCTGCGGCGGTCACCGCGGCGCAGATCCTCGCCAGGTCCTCGTCGGCCGTGACGAACGGCGGCATGGTGTAGATCAGGTTCCGGAACGGCCGCAGCCACACCCCGGAGCCGACCACCGCACGGGTGGCCGCCGCCATGTCCACCTCGTGGTCGAGCTCGACGACGCCGATGGCGCCGAGCACCCGTACGTCCCGTACGCCCGGCAGGTCAGCCGCGCTGGCCAGGCCGTCGCGCAGCCCCGCCTCGATCCGCTTGACCTCCGTCCGCCAGTCCCCGGAGAGCAGCAGCTCCAGCGAGGCGTTGGCGATCGCGCAGGCCAGCGGGTTGCCCATGAACGTCGGGCCGTGCGCGAGCACCGGGACCTCGCCGGAGCTGATGCCCCGCGCCACCCGGGAGGTGCACAGCGCCGCCGCGAGGGTGACATAGCCGCCGGTCAGCGCCTTGCCGACGCACATCGCGTCCGGGGTGACCCCCGCGTGGTCAGCGGCGAAGAGGGCGCCCGTACGGCCGAAGCCCGTGGCGATCTCGTCGAACACGAGCAGCACGTCGTACTCGTCGCACAGCTCCCGCAACGCCCGCAGATACGCGGGGGAGTGGAAGCGCATGCCGCCCGCGCCCTGCACCACCGGCTCCACGATGACGGCGGCCAGCTCATGGGCGTGCCGCGCCAGCGTCTCGCGCAGGTGGGCCACGTAGGCGGGGTCGGCGTCGTCCGCGAAGCCGCCGGGCGGGGCGTCCGCGAAGGCGTGCTTCGGCAGCGCCCCGGACCACAGCTCGTGCATGCCGCCGTCGGGATCGCAGACGGCCATCGGCTGCCAGGTGTCGCCGTGGTAGCCGCCGCGCCAGGTCATCAGGCGCCGCTTCTCCGGCCGTCCCAGCGAACGCCAGTACTGGAGGCACATCTTGATCGCGACCTCGACCGACACCGAGCCGGAGTCGGCGAGGAAGACGTGCTCCAGCCCCTCGGGCGTGATGTCCACCAGGGTGGCGGCCAGCCGGACGGCGGGCTCATGGGTGAGCCCGCCGAACATCACATGGCTCATCCGCCCCAGCTGGGCCTGCGCGGCCGCGTTGAGGACGGGGTGGTTGTAGCCGTGGACGGCCGACCACCACGAGGACATCCCGTCGATCAACTCACGGGAGCCATGGGCCGGTTCGGCCAGCCGCAGCCGCACCCCGGAGGCGGACTCGACGACCAGCGGCTCCTGGCGGCCCGGCATCGGGCCGTAGGGGTGCCAGACGTGCCGCCGGTCGAGGTCGAGCAGCCGGCCGGGGTCGAGCGGCTCAGGCATTGGGCGGCAGGTCCGTCCCCGCGCCCCGGCGGCGCACGGCCACCAGGTCCGGCCGGACCTCGCCGGGCGCGGCCTGTCCCGTGCCGCCGGCCGGGACGGAAGCCGTGTCCGCGCCGGTGGCAGCCGCCGCCGGCGCCTCGGCCGTACCGCAGACGCTCGCGGAACCACAGCCGCCCGAAGCCGGAACCTCAGCCTCCGCGCCACTACCGTCGCCGCACGGCCCGCAGCCGCCGCCCGAGTGCCCGCCGCAACCACCGGCGGAGACGGCGGAGGCGGCAGCGGCGACATCGGCCCGGTGCGCGGGCAGCGTCGAGGTGTCCGCGCCCTCCACCTCGAAGCCCGCGTCCGCGATCATCGCCAGGTCGGCCTTGCCCTCCTGGCCCTCACTGGTCAGATAGTCGCCCAGGAAGATCGAGTTGGCGATCTCCAGCGCCAGCGGCTGCATCGTGCGCAGATGCACCTCGCGGCCGCCCGCCAGCCGGACCTCGACGTCCGGGCAGACGAACCGCGCCATCGCCAGGATCCGCAGGCAGCGCTGCGGGGTGAGGTGCCACTCCTTGGCCAGCGGCGTCCCCTCGAAGGGGATCAGGAAGTTGACCGGTACCGAGTCCGGGTCCAGCTCCCGCAGCGAGAAGACCACGTCCACCAGGTCGGCGTCGCTCTCGCCCATGCCCGCGATCAGGCCGGAGCAGGCGGACATGCCCGCCGCGTGGGCCTGCCGCACCGTCTCGACGCGGTCGGCGTAGGTGTGGGTGGTGGTGATGGCGCCGTAGGTGGCCTCGGAGGTGTTGAGGTTGTGGTTGTAGGCGTCGGCGCCCGCCGCGCGCAGCCGCTCGGCCTGGCCGTCGGAGAGCAGGCCGAGGCAGGCGCACACCTCGACGCCCTCGTTCTGCTCCTTGATCGCCTCGATGGTCTTCGACACCCGGTCGACGTCCCGGTCCGTCGGACCGCGCCCGCTGGCCACCAGACAGACCCGCTTCGCGCCCCCGGCGACACCCGCGGCGGCGGCCTTCGAGGCGTCCTCCGGCTTCAGCCAGGTGTACTTGAGGATCTCGGCCTTGGAGCCGAGCCGCTGCGAGCAGTACGAGCAGTCCTCCGGGCAGAGGCCCGACTTGAGGTTGACGAGGTAGTTGAGCTTCACCCGTCGCCCGAACCACTTACGGCGTACCTTTCCGGCCGCCGCCACCACGTCGAGCAGCTCGTCGTCGGAGGTCGCCAGTACGGCGAGCGCCTCTTCGCGGGTCGGCAGCTCCCGCCGCAACCCCTTGTCCACCAGCGTGTTCAGCAGGTCCATGGCGGAGATCCTCGCCTACTCCACCGCATCCGGCCAAGGTAGGGATCGCACAACAGGCGGCATTCGAGGTGTGTGTATCGCCACATCCTGCCCCGGCCTCCGGACGGCTAGGTTTTATGCAAACCCACCAAACGCGAGGGACGGCCATGCACCGCGACCCGTTCGACTGGATCGACGCGCGACAGGCGCGGCTGCGCACCGCCGGCCTCGTCCGCACCCTGCGGCCCCGCCCGGCCGACAGCGATCTCGTCGACCTGGCCGGAAACGACTATCTGGGCCTGACCCGCCATCCCGAGGTCACCGAGGCCGCCGCGCTGGCCGCCCGCCGCTGGGGCGCGGGCGCCACCGGCTCCCGGCTGGTCACCGGCACCACCGAGCTGCACACCCGGCTGGAGGAGGAACTGGCCGACTTCTGCGGTTTCGAGGCAGCGCTCGTCTTCTCCTCCGGCTACACCGCGAACCTCGCCGCCGTCACCGCCCTCTCCGGCCCCGCCGGCAGCGGCACCCTCCTGGTCTGCGACGAGGGCAACCACGCCTCCCTCATCGACGGCTGCCGGCTCGCCCGCGCGGAGAGGACCGTCGTCCCGCACACCGAGCCGGAGGCCTTCGCCAAGGCCCTCGCCGCACACGACGGCCGGGCGCTCGCCGTCACCGACTCCGTGTTCTCCGTCGACGGCGACGCCGCCCCGCTGGCCGCCCTCGCCGGGGTCTGCCGGGAGAACGGCGCGGCGCTGCTCGTGGACGACGCCCACGGCCTCGGCGTCCTCGGCGACGGCGGCCGGGGCGCCCTCCACGCGGCCGGCCTCGCGGGCGACGCGGACGTCGTCGCCACCGTCACCCTCTCCAAGTCGCTGGGCGCCCAGGGCGGCGCGGTCCTCGGCCCGGCCCGGGTGATCGAGCACCTCGTCAGCACCGCCCGCACCTTCATCTTCGACACCGGCCTCGCCCCGGCGGCGGCCGGCGCCGCCCTGGCGAGCCTCGCGCTGCTGCGCCGCGAACCGGAGCGCGCCCAGCGGGTCCGGGCCGTGGCCACCGAGCTCCACCGCGGGGTGACCGAGGCGGGGCTCGTGGCCGTGCGCCCCGACGCGGCGGTGGTCTCCGTACGGGCCCCCTCGCCCGAGGCCGCCGTGCGCTGGGCGGCGGACTGCCGGGCGGCCGGGCTCGCCGTCGGCTGCTTCCGGCCGCCGTCCGTGCCCGACGGCGTCTCGCGACTCCGGCTGACCGCCCGGGCGGACCTGACGGACCGGGAGGTGGCGGCCGCAGCCGACACGATCGTGAGGACCGCGCCGGCCGCCGGCTGACGGTTCCGGCTCGCGCCGGCTCAGGACCCGTCGGCGTCCTCGCCCGGGGAACGGCCCGGGCCGCCGCCGTCCAGGTCCGTGACGAAGGCCGACCAGGTGGTGCGGGGGAAGAGCAGGACAGGGCCGGCGTCGCGCCGTGAGTCACGCACGGCGAGCAGCTCCGTACCCAGGAGCGCCGTCTCTACGCAGTTGTTCATTCCCGTGCTGTAGCTGCTGCGGTGCCATACCGCGGCGCACCGAGCGGGCTGGGCCGATGCAGAGGGTACGTACCGAGGCATTGCGGACATGTCGCCTCCCTATGCGCCGTCACTGATCCCGGCGATGTATTCCAACGATTTCTCGTGCGACAGGGCGTGCGCCCGGAGCGTCGTGAATGCGGAGGCGTACGCCCGGAGGTCCTCTTTCCGCTCCAGATAGAGGCTACTCGTCAAGTGGTCGAGAACAACCACGTCCAGATCGGCGATGCGCGGAAATGAGAAGATAACGAAAGGGCCCGTGATGCCGATATGGTTGCCACTGGTGAACGGCAGTACGTGGAGCCGCACATGCGGCAGTGAGCCCCTTTCCAGCAAATGCCGTAGCTGTCCCGTCATCACCTCGGGGCTGCCCACCTCGTGCCGCAGCACCGCCTCGTCCAGCACCGCGCACAGCTCCAGCGGCCGGCGCCCCCCGAGCACCGCCTGCCGGGCCAGCCGCACCCGGACGAGCTCCTCGACCTGCTGGGCCGGCGGATCGCCGAGCGCCGCGCGGGTCACCGCCCGGGCGTAGTCGGGTGTCTGCAACAACCCGGGCACCACCGCGGTCTCCAGCGTGCGGGCGTGGGAGGCCTCCGACTCCAGGCTGATGAAGTCGAGATACGCCGAAGGCAGCAGGTCGCGATAGGCGTACCACCAGCCGCGCCGCGCCCCCTCCGCGTCCTTGGACCCCGCCCCGCACAGGGCCCCCAGCAGAGCCCGCAGCTCCGGGTCCGACACCCGGTAGACATCCAGCAGCCGGGCCACATCGGCGGGTTTCACCCCGCTGCTGCCCGTCTCGATCCGGCTCACCTTCGACTGGTGCCAGCCGACCGCGCAGGCCGCCTCCCGGCTCGTCATCCCGGTCAGCTCGCGCTGACGGCGCAGTTCCGCGCCGAGTTTGCGGCGGCGCACCGCGGGTCCGTACCGCATCAGCTCTCCCTCCCCGCCGCTCACATGGAAGCGTCGTGATAACCCTTGACGCGTTGTTCACACACCCCGCGTCAGAGTCAATAAACCAGTGTCACGGCCAAATCCGGTCGCTCGTCGTAGAGTTCACCGCTTTGAGCGACAGATATATCCACAATCCGGTGGATCACACCCATCGCGGCCGTTATCAGTGGGACGCTGGCGCACAAGAGCCGGGCCGAGCCTCGGTGGGAAAGGGACAGCGCCATGGCAGATCACCAGGAAGCATCCGTCACCCTGCCGAGCGCTCCCGCCTCGGTCTCCGCCGCCCGCCGCCATGTCATGGACGTTCTCGTCACCTGGGGCCTGACGGACGGGACGGACCTGGCCGACACGATCCGGCTGATCCTCTCCGAGCTGGCCACCAACGCCGTGCAGCACACCCGGGGCCAGTCGCCCACCTTCACCGTGGAGCTCCGGCTGGACCGGGAGGAGCGGCTGCGGGTCGGGGTCACCGACAGCCACCCGCGCCACCCCAGGCGGCTGCCCGCCGCCGTCCAGCAGGACAACGGCCGCGGCATGGTGATCGTCCGCGCGCTCACCGCCGAGTACGGCGGCAGGGTCGTCGTCACCCCGACCGCCGACGGCGGCAAGACGGTGTGGATCGCACTGCCGTGGACGGTGTCCGTCCGCTGACCGGCAGCGCGGAGGGGCCGGGCGGGAATGTCCGCCCGGCCCGGCGCTCTTGTGGAGCCGCGCACAGGAACCGGTGGGTTCTCGGGTGTCGCTGGTGCCGGTGGGCACCGCACGGCAGTCGGGTCCGCTGCCACGGGAGACGCGCTCGGCGCGCGGGAAGCCCGGCGCGACGGGTACGCGCGTTGGATTCTGCGGGACGACGGGGGCGGGAAGCGGTAGCCGCGCCGGTCGTCACCCGCGCCGGTGGTTCAGTCGTTCACTCGGCCGTACGAGACGCTTCTGGTCCAGATGCGCTCGAGGCGGACGACCGAACCGGTCTTCGGGGCATGCCAGATCAGATTGTTCCCGGCGTAGATCCCCACGTGGTAGACGCCGCCCCGGCCGTGGAAGAACACCAGGTCGCCCTGTTCCCGAGAGGGGGTGGGAATGTGTTCGGTGCGGTTGTACTGCTCCTGGGCGGTACGGGGCAGCTGCTTGCCGGCCCGTTTGAAGGAGTACTGCGTCAGCCCCGAGCAGTCGAAGCTGTACGGGCCCGTGCCACCCCATACGTAGGGGGAGCCCGCCTTTGAGGCCGCGATCCACAGGGCTTTGGTGGAGATGGTGGCGGCTTCGGCGTCGTCGACGACGCCGGGTGCCAGTACCGTTGCGCCGACGGCCGCCAGAGTCAGGGCGGATTTCACGGACAGGGGTACCACCCCGGCCCTGGACAGCCGTGAGGGACGTTTGTGCGCGCCCATGCCAAACCCTTCGTCAGCCGCCTGTGAAGGATGACCTGTCGGGTTCGGGCAGGCGAAGATGCCCGGCCGCCGAGGCGGCTTCACCCCAAGGGCTGGTCCGGAACTTCACAGCTCCGGCCCTCCCGTCGTGCCTGGGTCCTCCATCCCCGCCGATGCACTCATGTCGACCAGCGCCCGGGCGGCGGCGGGGTTCGGCGTCCGCCCGGACCGCCCCGCCGTGGTGGCGGGGTCTTGTCGTCGGAGGGATCTTGGCGCAGCCGCGCCGGGCACGCCGAGGGGATCCCGGCATATGTGAGCCTCGTCACCGTTGGGCAATTCCGGTGGACGCGGGGCGATTTGACTCCTGCGGATTCCCCCTGGTGAGCCGGTCACCTGCGGCGCGGGCGATCACCCCGAGCGCAAACCGCGCGTACGGCCCGACATGATCACCACGGGTTGTCTACGATCCCATCCGCTGTCTGAAGGAGATCGAGGGAAGAATGTTTCCGCTCCTCAGTTCGCAACCGAAGGCGGCAAGGTCACCCGCAGCGCCCGGCGTTCACCGTCCAGGACCCGCATCGCCCGCGCCAGCGTTCCCGCGTACACCTGTCGTTCTCCCCGCTCGTACATCGTCGCCAGCGCGTCGCGCAGTCCCGCGGCCGCGACCACGAGCCTCTGCGCGGCTCGTAGCCCGCCGTACGTGTCCTGCGCGCGGGCCGGGTTGATCCGTCCGAGCTGATCCAGTACTTCCAGATAACGGTCGACCAGCTCGCCCTCGGCCCGGGTCAGCGCGGGCAGCGGCGGCAGCTCCGGAGGGAACCGGTGGGACGGCCCGTGCGGCATCCCGCTCACCTCTCCCTGGCCGGCGCGCCCTGCGCCCGGCGGTCGGCGACCACCGCGTCGGCCAGGCCGTGGGCCACGGCCCCCGCCGCGTCGAGGACGGTGTCGCGCTCGACGTCCCGCCGGATCCGCTCCGGGCTCCGCCCGGTGTGCAGCGCCAGCATCTCCACCAGGGTCTCCCGGGCGCGCAGCATCTCGGCGGCCTGGATCTCCAGGTCCGAGGGCTGCCCCCGGACGGGCTCGGGCAGGGCCGGCTCATGGACGAGGACCCGGGAGTGCGGCAGCACCATCCGCTTGCCGGGGGTGCCGGCCGCCAGCAGCACGGCGGCGGCCGAGGCGGCCTGGCCCAGGCAGTAGGTCTGGACGTCGCAGCCGACGTAGCGCATGGAGTCGTAGATGGCGCACATCGCGGAGAAGGAGCCGCCGGGGGAGTTGATGTAGAGCGCGATGTCCTGCCCTGGCGCCGCGTGCTCCAGGTGCATCAGCTGGGCGATCACATCGCTCGCCGCCGCGTCGTCGAGGGCCGTCCCGAGGAAGACCACACGCTCGGAGAACAGCTTGGAGTAGGGGTCGAAGGTGCGCGTCCCGCCGCTGGTGCGTTCGGTGAACTCCGGCAGGACGTGCCGGGCGAGGGGTCGATGGTCCATGGTCACGCCTTTCGAACGGGTCGATCGGTGATCTGTAAAAAATGTACAGGACGTACAGGGGATTAGAATGGGACCGGATTCTGGTGATCAAGTCAAATGCCCAGGTCGGAGGCCGGTTTGACGGTTTGTCGAGGGCGTACGTCTCACAAATTTCTCTACGAGCTTTCGTTTGGATCGCCGGGCGGACCAGGGGAAGGCTGGTCGAGGACGGGGTCCACGAGGGTCTGCATGGCCGAAGTTGGACGCTCATGCGCTCGTGGCCATGGGCGGTGTCGTGTGTGGCCTCAGGACATGGATGACATGCGCTGGGTGCTCGGCCTCGTCACGGTGCTGGAGCAGATCGCGTGGATGCGCCTCGCCCAGGGAGAGGTGGCCTGGGCGCAGGTGGCCAGGTATAGATGCCCGGCCGGGACGGCCTGACCATCGCCGCCGACCTCGAACGGGCGTTGCCCGGCTGCCGCACCATCATCTGCACGACCTTCAGCCGACCCGGCTTGACGGGATGGGGCCGGTCATGGCGGCCAGGCCCCTCAAGGCGTTCGGCTCTTCCCTGGTCGATCTCGGGAGTGCATCTCGGAGGGCCGAGAGCTCGCTCGCCGAGAGGCGGGCCATTGGCAGCACGGGAATGCCGGAGGTGGGGAGGCAGACACTGGCTGGTCCGTCTCTCGGGCGAGGAGCGCGATCGTGCGGTGCGTGCTTTGGACGGCCCGTCCCGGCGGGAGCCTTCGGTGAATGCCCCACGGTTCGTGCCCTTGCCGACGGGTGCGGGTTCGTCCTCGGTTGTCGTCCGAACACGCATCGCGGGCTCCTGGGCACGCGCGTGATGAAGCCTCGCCGGGTTGCTGACGGGGCATCTCAATGCAGAAGTCAAGCCGTCGCAGGCGCCGGTGCTGCGGTCGTGAACAGGTGTTTGTCCCTCAGCATCGCCCAGAGCACGTCCACCCTGCGACGGCCCGGGCATCGTCATGGCGACCAGCGCTGGCCGCTACGGGCCTGACCGACGCCATCATGAACGGTCTGCCACCGCACATCGCCCAAGTGATCTGCGGACACAGAGCTCGTAACGCGATCTTGTAGAGATGTGATGGCCGGGTGTGGCTGGTGTGATGATCCGGCTATTTGTGGGATGTGAGTACCAAGCCTGTGCTCCCCTCCCTTTAGGGTTTCCCGCCTTGATGTGTACACCGAGGGCCGGGAAGGTCGCCCCGGGGGCACGAGGCCGACGGTCCGGGATCCTCCTCGGGCAGTACCGGATCCGGAGAGGGGGTGACGGTGCGTCATCCGGTGAGGGCGTCGGGGGAGGTCACCCGGGGTTCCCTCCTCGGTCGGCACTCATGAGAAACATCGCGCGTGGTCCGAGTTCCGCACTCCTCAGGAGCCGTCTTGCACATACCCAGATACGCCACCGCCGTCTGTGCCGCCGTCGCGGCGACGGTCTTGGCCACCTCCACGTCCGCGGCAGCGGAGACCGGCCCGGCGCAGGACAATTTCCTTCCCGCCATGGGCTATTCCATCCTCCGCCTCGACATCGATCCGCCCGGCGCCAACGACTGGAACTGCCGTCCCAGCGCCGCCCACCCGCGTCCGGTCGTCCTGGTCCACGGCACCTACGAGAACCGCTACAACAACTGGGCCCGGATGTCACCCGAGCTGAAGGCCCAGGGCTACTGCGTCTACGCCCTCGACTTCGGCGACACCGACGACGCCGGAGTGGCTCTCGCTCCCACCGTCAAGGGCTACGGAGACATCAAGAAGTCCTCCAAGGAGCTGGCCGCCTTCGTGGACAAGGTGCTCGCCGCCAGCGGCTCCGGGCAGGTGGACCTCGTCGGCCACTCCCAGGGCGGGACCCTGTCCCGCTGGTATCTCAAGGCCGACGGTGGCGCGAACACGAGCGATCCCTCGAAGAACAAGGTCAAGAAGGTCGTCCAACTCGGCGCGACCAACCACGGCACCACCATAAGCGGCATCGAGACCCTCGCCGACAAGCTCCACATGCTGGAGTCCGGGGAGAAGCCCCTCGGGAAGGCGGGCATCCAGCAGTACGAGAAGTCCGACTTCATCAAGGAGCTCAACGCCGACGGGGACACCGTTCCCGGGGTCGACTACACCGTGATCGGCACGAAGTACGACGAGATCACCACCCCCTGGCAAAGCACGTTCATGGTGGCGGGCCCTGGAGCAACGGTGCAGAACATCACCTTGCAGGAGGGCTGCTTCGTCGACTTCTCCGCCCATCTGAGCATGTCGTACAGCCCGCGTGCGATCGGACTGGTCAAGCGGGCCCTGGACCCCTCAGCCCCGGCGGCTCCTTGTGTGCCGAGGGCTCCCGCCTTCTGATTTCCGGCCCGAAGGTCCGTCTTGGCCGATCTCGACCTGCCCGCCGCAGCCGAAGTCGTGACCGCCGACCTCACCCGGCCCGACACGCTGCGCCCCGCACTCGACGGCGTGCGCAGGGTGTTTCTCTACGCCCCACCGGCCAGTGCGGAAGGCTTTGCCACGATGGCCGCCGAGGCGGACCTGGAAGGCGTCGTACTGCCCTGGACACCGGTGCGGCCCCTGGTCCTGGCGAGCAACAGCCTGGGCTGGGCGGAGTCGATCCGGCCGAGCGGCCTCGTGCGGCTGGTCCGCCCCGACGCCGTCACGGCGCCGGTCCACGAACGCGACGTCGCCGCCGTCGCGGTCACGGCCCTGGGTATCGGCACGCGCCACGGTCGTCATCGTCGAGGAAAAAGAGCCGCTCCAGTTCCGGACGCGTGGGCACCTCAGCGAACGTCCCGTACGCCTCGGCCTGCTCATCAGTCAGGAACTCCACCGGCACGAGGCGGACCGTAGCCAGCGCCGGCACCCGCTCGACGATCTTTCCACGAACCTCAGCGAGGCCGCAGAACGGTTTGCCAGCCGACCAAGATCAATCTCACCGGGATTTCCTGTACCCCAACTACTCACACCCGTGATCGGAAGGCGGCTCGCGGGACGAGCGCACGTGCAACGGCTGGTATTACTGGGGCATGCAGGAAGAGACGGCACGCTCCGCGATCGACACGTTCATCTCCGCGTTCAACGCCTCGGACGACAGCTATGTGACTGCCCTGCTCTCCCAGGCCCTGACCTCGGACGTGGTCTTCTGGGGGCCGTTGGGTCGCAGTGAAGGAATCGCGGCGGTCGAGCGGTTCGTGCTGGACATCCGGCGCCACCCGGCGGGGACCGGCACGATGGTGCGCTGCTCAGCGGTGGACATGCCTGACGAGTGGGCCCGGTACCGGTGGGTCTTCACCACGCCGGATGGAGGCCCCCGCCTGGCGGGAACGGACGTCGTCCATCTGCGGCGGAGCCTCATCGACCAGGTCATCGTCTTTGCGGGGGAGATCGAGCCGTCCGCCTCCTGAGTCGTCCTTTTGTTGCTGTTCTTCTCGTGAGCTTGTCCCTTTCGGCAGTCCGGTGCTGCGGTTCGCGGTCGCTCAGGCTGCGGCGTTGAGGGGGCGTCCGCCCCAGCGGATGCCCTTTTCGCTGCGGATGCGGGTGCGTTCCTTGCGGTGGGCGGCAAGTACGTCGGGGTGGCGGGCGTTGGCGTTGCGCCGGCGCGGGTAGCGGTGCGGTGCCTGGGTTTGTGTGGGGTGGCTGCGGTGGTGGGAGTTGGCCAGGGTGAACTGCCGCAGCGGGCCGAAGTGGGCCTCGATCGGGTTGGCCCAGGATGCGTAGGCCGGGGTGAAGCACAGCTCGACCAGCGGGGTGGGCGACTGCCGGCGGGGTCGACCGCGCCGCCGGCTGGGGCCGGCGGGGGCTGGAGTCGTGGACCTCGACGCGGACGACGCCGTCCTCGACGCTCATCGCGACGTGGAAGCCACGGCCGCGGCGTGTGCCGTGCGCGAGGGCGTTGGTGGCCAGCTCGAAGGCACAGAGGCGGACGTCATCGGCCCACCCCTTCCGGCTACAGGCGGTCAGGGCGCGAACGACGAAGTCCCGGGCCTGACCCACGGATTCGGGGACAGGGGCGAAGAAGCGTTTGATGGCATCGGGCATGACGAGCCTCATGTCTCGGCCTCCAGAGCAGGGACTGAGCTGGGAGTGCGGCGGTGAGAGTGGGTGGGCGCCCGGCGGGTGATGTTGTCGCGGACGACCATCAGCCGGATTCCGGATCGGGCGATCTCCCGCTGCCGCTCGGCGGCTATCGGTTCGGTCCCCAGGTGGGACGTAGCGGGCAGGACCACTCCGTAGACATCCGGCAGATCGAACACATCCAGTAGCCCGGTGAACGCCGCGCTGCTGGCGCTGCTGCCGCCGCGCTCGATGAAGATCGCTCCCAGCACCAGCTCGTGGCTGCGGCAGTACTCCGCCAGGGCCCCGGTCAGGGCCGTCTGCCGGGCCGTGGAGCTCTTGAGGAGTCGCTCGTCCGGGTCCAGGCCAGCCCGGGTGGCCTCCTTCTCCCGGAACTCCGCGTCGTACCTCTTGCGAATCTCCGCCATCAAACTTCCCCATAGCGGACATCTCCGTACTGCGAGAGGAGGGCGGCTCGATGAGCCGCCGGATGCGGGCCCCGCGTGTCCAGCGGTGAGAGGAGGGCCGGCACCCTGATGGCGGCGCCCGGGCCCTCCTGCTCGATTCGACGGGCGGGCACACGCCCGGCCGGAGCTGCGTGCGAGGGCAGTGGAGCGGGGCGTTCCGCCGCGCCGGAGACCTGCCAGGGTTCAGTGCGACCAGATAGCTCTTCGTCTCACCTCGTCTCACGCATCTCTCAAACACGAGAGCGCACGGGAGCGCGCGAGTACCTCTGACCTGGATCTTCGCTTTCGTCACGGACTACGGTGGACCAGGTGGACATTGCCTAGGCTAGGGCCATGGCCTACGAGATTCCTGTGACGCAAGCCCGAGCCGAGCTGGCGGACCTCATCAACCGTGTCGTCTACGGCGGCGAGCGGGTCGTCGTCACCCGTCACGGGAAGCCGCTGGTGGCCCTGGTCTCCGCCGACGACCTGCGACGACTCGAGGAGGAGGCGGCCGGGGCGGCCGCGCCGGAGGAGCCGGTGATCAGCACGGTCGCCACGGTCCGCCCGGTGTCGGCGTCCGCTCCGGGCGAACGCGGCCGCTTCGGCATCGCGGCCGAGCACCGGGGCCACGGGAGCATGGCCGCCGACCACCGTGACCCGGGCGGCACCGCCCGGCACTGACACCCCGGCGCGCACGGCGCCCGTCCGCGCCTGCGCCGGTCATGGACGCACCAAAAATCGGTCATCCCGGTTAACGCGTTGGAAAAGCTTGCGCCCTAATCTGCGGTCAGGAGCCGCGGGGAGAAGAACCCCAGGTCAACACTGTGTTGAGGTGGGTTACATGCAACTTTCCCCGCACGAGCAGGAACGGCTGCTCATCCATGTGGCCGCCGACGTCGCGGAGCGGCGCCGGGCCCGCGGGCTGCGCCTCAACCACCCCGAAGCGGTGGCCCTGATCACCGCCCACATCCTCGAGGGCGCCCGCGACGGCCGCACCGTCGCCGAGCTGATGTCCTCGGGGCGCAAGGTCCTCACCCGCGACGAGGTCATGGACGGCATCCCCGAGATGATCCACGACGTCCAGGTCGAGGCCACTTTCCCGGACGGGACGAAGCTCGTCACCGTCCACGAACCCATCGCGTGACGGGGGCACCATGATTCCCGGAGAGATCCTCCACGCCGACGCGCCCGTACGGCTCAACGAAGGGTCGCGACGCGTCCGGCTGGCCGTCCTCAATGCCGCCGACCGGCCCGTCCAGGTCGGCTCCCACTACCACTTCGCCGAGGCCAACCCGGGCCTCGCCTTCGACCGCGCGGCCGCCCACGGCCTGCGCCTCGACATAGCCGCCGGCACCGCCGTGCGCTTCGAGCCGGGCATCCCGGTCGAGGTCGACCTCGTGCCCATCGGCGGCAAGCGCGTCGTCGAGGGGCTGCGCGGCGAGTGCGGGGGACCGCTCGATGCCTGAGCTGACCCGCGCCGAGTACGCCGCGCTCTACGGGCCGACGGCCGGCGACCGGATCCGCCTCGCCGACACCAGTCTGCTGGTGGAGATCGAGGAGGACCGCTGCGGCGGCCCCGGCCACGCCGGGGACGAGGCGGTCTTCGGCGGCGGCAAGGTCATCCGCGAGTCGATGGGCCAGTCGCGCGTCACCCGCGCCGAGGGCGCCCCCGACACCGTGATCACCGGCGCCGTCGTCCTCGACCACTGGGGGATCGTCAAGGCCGACGTGGGCATCCGCGACGGACGGATCACCGGCATCGGCAAGGCCGGTAACCCCGACACCATGGACGGAGTCCACCCCGACCTCGTCATCGGCCCCGAGACGGAGATCATCTCCGGCAACGGCAGGATCCTCACCGCCGGCGCCGTCGACGCCCACGTCCACTTCATCTGCCCCCAGCTCGCCGACGAGGCGCTGGCCTCCGGCGTCACCACGCTCGTGGGCGGCGGCACCGGCCCCGCCGAGGGCAGCAAGGCCACCACCATCACCCCCGGCTCCTGGCACCTCGCCCGGATGTTCGAGGCCATGGAGGGGCACCCGGTCAACATAGGCCTCCTCGGCAAGGGCAACACCGTCTCGCACGACGCGATGCGCGCCCAACTGCGGGCCGGAGCCGTCGGATTCAAGATCCATGAGGACTGGGGCGCCACCCCCGCCGCCATCGACGCCTGTCTGAGCGTGTGCGAGGAGAGCGGCGCCCAGCTCGCCATCCACACCGACACCCTCAACGAGGCGGGCTTCGTCGGCGACACCCTCGCCGCCATCGCCGGACGCTCCATCCACGCGTACCACACCGAGGGCGCGGGCGGCGGCCACGCGCCCGACATCATCACGGTGGTCTCCGAGGCCAACGTCCTGCCCAGCTCCACCAACCCCACCCGGCCGCACACCGTCAACACCGTCGAGGAGCACCTCGACATGCTGATGGTCTGCCACCACCTCAACCCCGCCGTCCCCGAGGACCTCGCCTTCGCCGAGTCCCGGATCCGGCCCGGCACGATCGCCGCCGAGGACGTCCTCCACGACCTCGGCGCCATCTCGATCATCTCCTCCGACTCCCAGGCCATGGGGCGCATCGGCGAGGTGGTCCTGCGCACCTGGCAGACCGCGCACGTGATGAAGGAACGGCGCGGCGCCCTGCCCGGCGACGGCCGCGCCGACAACCGGCGGGCCCGCCGCTACGTCGCCAAGTACACGATCAACCCCGCCGTCGCCCAGGGACTCGACCACGAGATCGGCTCCGTCGAGACCGGCAAGCTCGCCGACCTGGTGCTGTGGGAGCCCGCGTTCTTCGGCGTCCGTCCCCTGCTCGTCCTCAAGGGCGGACAGATCGCCTACGCGCAGATGGGCGACGCCAACGCCTCCATCCCCACCCCCCAGCCCATCCTCCCGCGCCCCATGTTCGGCGCCCGGGGCAGGGCGCCCGCCGCCAACTCCCTCAACTTCGTCACCCAGTGGGCGCTGGACGACGGGCTGCCCGAGCGGCTGGGCCTGGGCAAACGCTTCGTCCCCATCCTTGACACCCGCCGCCTCACCAAGGCGGACATGCGCGAGAACGACGCCCGCCCCCGCGTGGAGGTGGACCCGGACACCTTCACGGTGACCATCGAGGGGGAGCCGGTCGAGCCGCGCCCGGCGACGGAGTTGCCCATGGCCCAGCGGTACTTCCTCTTCTGATGGGCCACCGATGAGCACCATGTCCGACAGCCGGCCGGCGGGCGGCGCCCTGTCCGCCGCGCTCCTCGTCCTGGCCGACGGCCGCTTCCCCGCCGGGGGCCACGCCCACTCCGGCGGCGCCGAGGCGGCCGTCAAGGCGGGCCGGGTCACGGACGGCGCGTCCCTGGAGGCCTTCTGCCGGGGACGGCTGCACACCGCCGGGCTGACCGCGGCCGGGCTCGCCGCGGCCGCGGCCGCCGGGATCGACCCGCTCGACCTCGACGCCGCCGCCGACGCCCGCACCCCCTCACCGGCCCTGCGCGCCGCCGCGCGCCGGCTCGGCCGGCAGCTGATGCGCGCCGCGCGCGCCGCCTGGCCGTCGCCCGGGCTCGACGCCCTCGCGGCGGCCCTGCCGCGCGGCGCCCACCAGCCCGTCGTCCTCGGGCTGGTGGCGCGCTCCGCCGGGCTGGGGCCGCTCGCCGCCGCTCACGCCGCCGCGTACGAGGCGGTGAGCGGGCCGGCGACGGCGGTGGTGCGGCTGCTGAGCCTCGATCCGTTCGAGGCGACGGCGGTGCTGGCGCGGCTGGCGCCGGAGCTCGACGCGGTGGCGGCGTCGGCGGCCGAGGCGGCGCTGCGGGCGCTCGACGAGGGGACCGACGCCCTGCCCGCGCCGGCGGCGCCGCTGCTCGACATCACGGCGGAGCAGCACGCGGCCTGGCCGGTGCGGCTGTTCGCCACGTAATCACTGTCTCCCGGGGGCTCCGCCCCCGGACCCCCGCCCCCGGAGGGAACCGTGCACCTCGATCACCCCGACACCTACCCCCACCGCCACACCTACAGCGCCGCC
This sequence comes from Streptomyces sp. NPDC001678, assembly GCF_042892945.1. Classification (NCBI taxonomy): domain Bacteria; kingdom Bacillati; phylum Actinomycetota; class Actinomycetes; order Kitasatosporales; family Streptomycetaceae; genus Streptomyces; species Streptomyces sp. NPDC001678. The sequence continues at coordinate 147,258 of NZ_JBIAUP010000011.1, forward strand.
GCGCCCACCCGCCCCGACGGCACCCGCCGTGCCCTGCGGATCGGGCTCGGCGGGCCCGTCGGGTCCGGCAAGACGGCGACGGTCGCCGCCCTGTGCCGCGCGCTGCGCGAGCGGTTGTCCATCGCCGTCGTCACCAACGACATCTACACCCGCGAGGACGCCGAGTTCCTGCTGCGCAATGCCGTGCTGCCGCCCGAGCGCATCACCGCCGTGGAGACGGGCGCCTGCCCGCACACCGCCATCCGCGACGACATCTCCGCCAACCTCGAAGCCGTCGAGGACCTGGAGGACGCGGTCGGCCCGCTGGACCTCGTCCTGGTGGAGTCCGGCGGCGACAACCTCACCGCCACCTTCTCCAAGGGCCTCGTCGACGCGCAGATCTTCGTCATCGACGTGGCCGGCGGTGACGACATCCCCCGCAAGGGCGGCCCCGGCCTGACCACCGCCGATCTGCTGGTCGTCAACAAGACCGACCTCGCCCCGTACGTCGGCGTCGACCTGGAGGGCATGGCGCGCGACGCCAAGGCCCAGCGCGGGGAGCTCCCGGTGGCCTTCACCTCGCTCGCCACCGAGGGCGGCGTCGCGCCCGTACGGGACTGGGTGCTGGAGCGGCTCGCGATCTGGACGGCGGCGTGACTCCACCGGCCGCCGTGGCCACGGCGCTCGCGCCCGACCCCGCCGCTGTGGCCACGGCGCTCGCGCCCGACCCCGCCGGCGTGGTGGCGGCGGCCCGGATCGTCGCCGCCCCCGACGGCAGGGGCGGCACCGCCCTGCCCGTCCTGGAAGGCGGGGGGCCGTTCGCCCTGCGCCGGATCGGCGGGCGCGGGGCCGAGGCCCGGGTGGCGCTCGTGGGTGCCATGAGCGCCCCGCTCGGCGGTGACCGGCTGACGCTCGGCGCCCGCGTCGAGCGCGGCGCCGCGCTGTCCTTCTCCACCACGGCCGCCACGATCGCCCTGCCGGGCCGTACGGGCGCGCCCGCCACCTACGACACCCGTATCGACGTGGCCGACGGCGCCGCCCTGCGCTGGCTGCCCGAGCCGCTGATCTCCGCGCACGGCAGCGACGTCCGGACGACCACCCGCGTCGCGCTCGGTGCCGGGGCCCGGCTGCTGCTCCGCGAGGAGCAGGTCCTGGGCCGGGCGGGCGAGCCACCGGGACGGCTGCGCTCCCGGCTGACGGTCCACCTCGCCGGGCGGCCGCTGTTCGACCAGGAGCTGGGCTACGGACCGGGGGTGCCCGGCTGGGACGGCGGCGCGGTGCTCGGCGGGCACCGCGCGGTCGGCCAGCTCGTCGTCGTGCACCCGGTCTTCGAGGAGCGGCCGATGACGGCCCGCGCGCTCGGCGCCACCGCCGCCGTCACCCCGCTCGCCGGCCCGGCCGTCGTGGTGAGCGCGGTCGCACGGGACGCACTGGGACTGCGCAAGGTGCTGGATTCCTGGACAAGCGAGCTGAACGACGTAATCCGGGTGTTTTAGCGGCAGCTGGTGTGAAGGCCACCACCTGTGCCGCGCCTTGTTCCGTCATCTTTACGGATTAGTAAAGAACGCCCTCACACCCTGTCCTTTGTGGCAGGGGAGGCGGAAGGATTCCCCGCAGACCGCGTGATCATCGCTGCCCTCCGGGCGGCGTACAAAGCAGGGGGAATTACTGTCTTGAGACCCAACGCGATAGCCGGCGCGGCCGGCACCGTGCTGGCCGGTACGCTCGTCGCCGGTTTCCTGGCGGCTCCGACGGCGGGCGCGGCGCAGGCCGTGCCGGGAGGCGCCGCCGAGGCCAAGGGCGTGAAGATCGCCGCCGAGCGTGCCGCGAAGACGGGCGTGCAGTGGCAGGACTGTCCCGCCGACTGGGGCCAGCTGCCGAAGCCGATCCAGTGCGGCTTCGTGACGGTCCCCGTCGACTACGCCAAGCCCAACGGCCGCACCATCAAGATCGCCGTGGACCGGGCCAAGTCCACCGGCACCGCGAGCGAGCGCCAGGGCGCGCTCGTCTACAACCCGGGCGGCCCCGGCGGCTCCGGCCTGCGCTTCCCCACGCGGGTCACGACCAAGAACCCGCTCTACGCCAACATCGCCAAGGCGTACGACTTCGTGGGCTTCGACCCGCGTGGCGTCGGTCGCTCGGCCCCGATCTCCTGCGTCGACCCCCAGGAGTTCGTCAAGGCCCCCAAGGCCGACCCGGTGCCCTCCAGCGAGGCCGACAAGCGCGCCCAGCGCAAGCTGGCCAAGGAGTACGCGGACGGCTGCTTCGAGCGCAGCGGCGACCTCCTGCCGTACCTGACGACGACGAACACCGCCCGTGACGTGGACGTCGTCCGCGCCGCCCTCGGCGAGAAGAAGCTCAACTACCTGGGCGTCTCCTACGGCACCTACCTCGGCGCCGTCTACGGCACGCTCTTCCCGACGCACGTCCGTCGCATGATCGTCGACAGCGTCGTCAACCCGGCCCAGGACAACATCTGGTACAAGGCCAACCTCGAGCAGGACATCGCCTTCGAGGGCCGGTTCAAGGACTGGGAGAAGTGGGTCGCCCAGCACGACGACGCCTTCCACCTCGGCGCCACCCAGGCCACGGTCCACCAGAACTGGCTGAAGCTCCGCGCCTCCGCCAAGGCCAAGCCCATCGCCGGGCTCGTCGGCCCGGCCGAGCTGATCGGCTGGTTCCAGAAGGCCGCGTACTACGACTCCTCGTGGGTGCCGGTCGCCCAGACCTGGAGCAAGTACGTCGCCGGTGACGAGAAGCCGCTGGTCCAGGCCGCCGGCCCGGACATGGCCGACAAGGCGGGCAACATCGCCTCGGAGAACGGCAACGCCGTCTACACCGCGGTCGAGTGCGCCGACGCCAAGTGGCCCACCAACTGGAACAAGTGGGACCGGGACAACACCCGCGTGGACCGTCAGGCCCCGTTCATGACGTGGTCCAACGCCTGGATGAACCTGCCCTGCGCCACCTGGAAGGGCCCGCAGTACAACCCGATCGAGGTCACCACGCACAAGGGCCTGCCGCAGACCCTCATCGTGCAGTCCGACCGTGACGCCGCCACCCCCTACGAGGGCGCGGTCGAGCTGCACAAGCGCTTCCGCGGCTCGCAGCTGATCACGGAGAAGGGCGCCGGCTCCCACGGCGTCACCGGTCTCGTCAACCCCTGCATCAACACCAAGGTCGACGCCTACCTCCTGACCGGCAAGCTCACCGGCGGCTCCGACGTGACGTGCACCCCGCACGCCACCCCCGAGCCCCCGAAGGCCACCGCCGCCAAGTAGTCCCCGGTAGCGATACCTGTAGCGTCTGCGCCCCGGCCCGATATGGGCCGGGGCGCAGTCTCTTTTTCCGCGACTCGGGAGCAATCATGCCGCCGGGAAGCCGGAGCTCTGCGCCGCACGATTCGGTGGTGTCCTGAACACCACCGACCCCGGGGCCATCAGAGCATCGGGGGCCAGTAAAAGTCATGCCAGTAATCCGAGGTGGCGGCGGACTGAAGCTGCTCGTCATCACTGGTAGCGGCGGGCTGCGGCTGGTTGTCATCACCTGACACCTCGCTGTGGAACTCCGCGAGCCGCTGCCGGACCGCCTCGGCGTTCTCATCGAGCCAGTCTCGCAGCGCGCGTTCCTCGGCGAGTTTCTCAGGGGGTTTGACCGGCGGTTCAGCCAGATGGCGCTCGATGTGCAGAGCTATCAGCCGTAACAGCTCCGGATCGTCGAAGTAGGAGGTGTGCACCAGCGCGCCATCGGCGCGCGGTCGTTGTCCGGCAGCCGCTGCCTGCGGCAGTGGGACGCCGTCCAACGCGGCCCGCGCGAGCATCTGCCGGATCGCCGGGGCCAGTTGCGCCGACCTGGAGTCGGCGCGCTCCGTCAACCGGGCGGCGAGCAACTCGGGCAGGCCTGGAGGAAGGCGGTCCAGCGGCAGTGGCCAGGCTGCGGCGTAGACCAGGCTGGTCTGCGGCAGATCGTTGCCCTGGACGGCGTGCAGCAGTGTTCGCGAGATCCAGGCAGAGAGCCGTGGGCCGATCCAGCGGTTGAAAGCACTGCCCAGCGGCGACTTCACCACGTGGGTGAGCTTCCAGAGCGAAGCGTCGGGGATCATGCCGGCGACGGATATCGGGTTACCGATCCGGACCGGGATGCGCTGAGCCGGGACATTCGCTCTGGTCGGTTCCCATGACTTGCGTTCCTGCGGACGGCGCCACAACCAGGCGTAGGACGGCGCGCGCGGCGCGACGCCCTTGAGCACCCCGATAGCCTCATCATCTGTGGCCCAGAGACCGAGCCAGCGGTCCGCGAACCGCTCGAAGACTTTGCGGGAGGCGCGGGCCCGGTGGGTCAGCCCATCAGTGAACATCACTTGATTGGCCGGGCCTGCCATCAACATCCCCAGAACTGCCAGCCCCAGCAGGCCCCACAACACCAGCAGCCAAACCGTCGGCGGATGGATCCCGCGCAGCGTGATCAGTACGAGCAAGGCAAGCGCTGGTCCTCCCAGGAAGAATCCAAGGAAGCTGATCATATGCAGCAGAAGCAGGGGCAGGACGAACATGGCCTTTCCCGGCGTCGTTTGGACGTCATCCCCCGAAAGGGTGTACTGCGGGTGGCGCCAGCCGAGGACCAAACGGGTCGGCCGGGGCAGGAAATGCAGGAACGGCGTACCCACCGTGGTCACGCTGCGCAGACCTGTTAGCCGCGCGTCGACCCGCACTTGCTGACGCCCTCGTCGGTGCGTCAGGCTGTACGGTATCCAACTGCCCTCTGCGATGATTTGCGCTGAGACCAGCGTCTCCCAAATCACCGATCCGCCGTGGCTGTGCCCCACCAGGTGGTATTTCCGCTCCCGCTCCTCCAGCTTCAGGAGCAGATCCAACAGCTCGGCGCCGGCCTTGAGGCGCTTCGACTGAGCGTTGATACCGCTCCAGTGGAAGAGCCCGATCTCCTCGCCCGGCTCCGGCAGCGCGGCCCCCTTGGGGAGCACCGCCGCCAGCGCCTTCCAGCAGGCACTGTCCCGCTGCCACCAGCGCGGCCCCTCATCGCGCTGATCCTTGTCACCGGCGAAGGTGCCATGAACCAGAATGACCAGCTCATCTGACCCCACGTTAGCCGCCTGCCCGACATGCCCCCATCGGCAAACACGGCGTGCGCCTCTGCGCCCCACTCGCACGCTCATCGCCCAGGCCGACATGCGTACAGACGCGCAGCGCCGCATCGCTGCCCCCGATGAGGTGATCAGCTTGATGCGGGAGAGGGCAGCCGACGCTCCTGCAGGTCCCGTATTCCCCCGGCGGGTGCAGATAAAGACCTAGGTCGCGGATCAGCTCGACACGGCGGCCCCTTGGCGACACCGATCAGCCGGAGGATGCTCGGCCACCAGCCGACGTTGCGCGGGGTGGGGGAGGGCCGCCCGGTGGTGACGGTGTCGAAGGACGCTACGGACAAAGCCACTTGAGGCGAGCGGCCACCCCGCCCGCCGGCTCCGTCGCCCCGACACCCGCCCCGGGCGGTTCTTGACGGGGCCCCGCGCGTGGGCTGGAATTCCTGGGCCGGACATCCCGCCGGTCGCCGTGCGCGGCCGGCCCGCTCAGGGACGGGGACATGACTCCACTGCCGCAGGCAGGACCGCCGGTGACGGGCGGGCCGCTTCAGGATCTGCCCCCGCTGGTCTTCGCCGAGGAGTGCGACCGGCTGCGGGACCGGCTCGCGGCCGTCGCCCGGGGTGAGGCGTTCCTGCTGCAAGGGGGCGAGAGCGCGCGGAGTTTCGGCGGGACGACCGCCGATTCCGTCGGCGGGATCCTCCGGACGCTCCTTCAGATGGCCGTGGTCCTCACCTACGCGGCCTCGGTCCCGGTGGTCAAGGTCGGCCGGGTCGACTTCGGCCGCGTCGACTTCGGCGGGCCCACCGGCTCCGGCGACCCCGGCTCCCACCGGCTGCGCCGGATGTACGAGGCGTCGGCGACTACGCTCAATCTCGTACGCGCCTTCGGCATCGGAGGGCATGCCGACCTCCATCAAGTGCACGAGTGGAACCGCGGTTTCGTGACCGACTCCCCGGCCCGCCGGCGCTACACGGAGCTCGCCGACGGGATCGAGCGCTCCCTGCGTTTTATGCACGCGTGCGGGGTCGACCCCAAGGAGGTCCACACCGTCGACTTCTTCGCGGGCCACGAGGGGCGGCGGCTCGACTACGAGGAGGCGCTCACCCGCACCGACGGCCGCACCGGGCTGCCCTACGCGACCAGCGCCCATCTGCTGTGGACCGCCCTGCCCGGCCGGGAGGCGGACGGCGAGCACATCGCGTACCTCTCCCGGATCCACAACCCCGTCGCCGTGGAGCTCGGCCCCGGCGCCGACCCGGACACCGTCCTCGCCTGCGTCGACCGGCTCGACCCGGACCGCGTCCCCGGCAGGCTCACCTTCATCGCCCGGATGGGCGCCGGGGCCGTCCGCGACCGGCTGCCCGAGCTGGTGCGCAAGGCGGCGGGGGAGGGCGCCGCGCCCGCCTGGGTCTGCGACCCCGTGCACGGCAACACCGTCCGGACGGCCGACGGCCGCACGGCCTGTGACTTCGACGCCCTCCTCGACGAGGTCCGGGGCTTCTTCGAGGTCCACCGGGCCTGCGGCACCCACGCGGGCGGCATCCATGTGGCGCTGACCGGCGACCGGGCCGACGGGGACCGCCGCGGCGCCCGGCTCGACCGGGCCCAGTCCCTCGACCTGGCGTTCCTCGTCGCCGAGATGATGGGGGAGCGGGCCTGACCGACGGCCCGGTCGCTCCCCCGCGTCAGTGGGCCTCCGCGGTGAACACCGACGCGAAGGCCGCCCGGGTCGGCGAGTCCGTCCGCCGGTCGAGGATCGCGAAGACGACGTGCTCGAAACGGCCGGCGAAGCGCCCCGCGCCCGTCAGATGACCGGCGAACGCCGCCGCGACCTGCCCCGGGTCGTTGCGGAAGACCCCGCATCCCCACGCCCCGAGGACCAGCCGGCGGTAGCCGTGCGCGGCCGCCACCTCCAGCACCCGGCCCGCGCGCTCGTCCAGCGCCGCCGGGATCCGGGCGGTGAGCTCCGGGGTGCGCTGGGCGATCACCCCGGCGTTGGGGGCCGGGGAGGTCAGGAAGCCCACCGTGTACGGGGTCTCCAGGAGCCCGTCACGGTCGTCGCGGAAGACCGGGACGCCGGGGGAGTGGACGACCCGGTCGCTGTAGAAGGGGCTGGGGTCCGCGCGGTGGGCGGCGTAGTACTCCGGGGCCTCGCGCAGACAGGTGTACAGGGCCGAGCCCCGGCACAGCGCCTCCTCCTGCGCCTGGGCGCCGTTGAGGTAGCCGCCGCCGGGGTTGCGGGCGGAGGCGAAGTTGAGCACGGCGACCTCGCCGTCCGCCGCCAGGCGGCGCGACGCGTCCAGGCTGCCCTCGGCCGTCACCTCGAAGACCGTCGCCGCGGGGGCTGCCGCCCCGGGCTCCGCCGGCGGTACGGTCACCGGCTCCGGGCCGTACAGCCGCGTCCCCCGGCGGGCCGCCCCGACCGCCCCGGCGATGTCCGCCCACCGGCCGCCCGGCGTCGTGTAACCCCCGTCGGCGACGATCGACTCCGTCACCCGCGCGACCTCGCGCAGCCGTGCGCTCATTACGTTCCCCCTTGTCAGAAGCCTTTCGTACGGACGGGAGCGTACGGAGGGCGGTCGTCCGCCGCGAGGGATTTTCCCGACGGCTCGACGGCTCGACGGCTCGACGCCCCGACCGCCGACCGGGTGGCCGCCTCCCCCCACACGGGCGACGGGCCGGTGCCGTCACTTGCCGCCGGGCGGCCCCGCGCGGTGCCCTGGCACCCATGTCCGTACGCACCACCACCGCGGCAGCGGCGGCGACCCTCACCGCTACCGCCACCGCGCTCCTCGCATTGCCCCCGACGGCGGCGGGCATCGGCACCGAGGAAGCGGGACGGCTCCTCCTCACGATCTCCGGCGCGCGGAACACCTGGATCCGCGGCCTCCGGCTCGTCTGTCCCGTCGCGGGCGGCCACCACCCCCACGCGGCCGAGGCCTGCGCGGACCTGGAACGGGCGGGCGGCCGGCCCGACGCCCTCCCCGGCGACACCGGCCGGGTGTGCACCCGGGAGGACGACCCGGTCACCGCCACCGCCGACGGGGCATGGCACGGCACCACGGTGGCCTGGCGGAGGACCTACCCCAACCTCTGTCTCCTGGAGGCCGCCACGGGAGCGGTCTTCCGCTTCTGAGCCCCGCGTGCTCAAGCTCCGCGCGTCGCCATCGCCCCGAGCGTCGTCACGCCCAGCACCACCCAGGCGAACCACAGCCAGCCGTCGCTGCCGATCGTCACCGAGTAGGCGGTCACCAGCACCAGCCCCCCGACCGTGAGTCCCGCCATGGCCCTCGTCGATCCGGACATCCCGCACCTCCTCCACGGCGGCCCCGCCGTACGGCCGTACATACGCGCGGACCGCGGTCAGGAGACCATCGTCTCCCCACCGCGGTCCGTACCGCCATACCGCCGCCGGGCCCGGCCCGGCGCGTTCCGTCCTACCCCCGCTGGCCCTTGGCGTGGAGCGAGGCCAGATAGGCGTTGTAGGCCTGGAGCTCCTTGTCGCCGCTGCGCTCCTCCGCGCGGTCGGACCGCTTGGCCTGCCGCTGCTCGGAGCGGTACCACTGGTACACCAGCGCCAGCAGCACCAGGACCGACGGGATCTCGCTGAACGCCCAGGCGATGCCGCCGCCCGCCTTCTGGTCGTCCAGCGCGTCGATGCCCAGCGAGGCCGGCGGGTGCATATACGTGCCGATCATCGGCTCCGAGGCCATCATCAGCGCGATGCCGAAGAAGGCGTGGAAGGGCATGCCCGCGAACAGCTCCAGCATCCGCATCACATAGCCGGGCCGGTGCGGGCCCGGGTCCACGCCCATGATCGGCCAGAAGAACACCAGGCCCACCGCGAGGAAGTGCACCATCATCGCGATGTGCCCGGTCTTCGTCTCCATGAGGAAGTCGAAGAGCGGAGTGAAGTACAGCGCGTACAGGCTCGCGATGAACATCGGGATCGTGAACGCCGGGTGGGTGATGATCCGCATGTAGCGGCTGTGGAGCAGGGCCACCAGCCACTCGCGCGGGCCCTTGCGACCGCGCCCCGCCGCCGGCAGCGCCCGCAGCGTCAGCGTCACCGGGGCGCCCAGGAGGAGCAGGATCGGGGAGAGCATGCTGATCACCATGTGCTGCACCATGTGCACGCTAAACATGACCATGCCGTAGTCGTTGAGCTTGGTGCACATCACCAGCGCCACGCTCAGCACGCCCAGTGTGAACGCCACCACACGGCCCCACGGCCAGACGTCGCCGCGTCTGCGCAGCCGCACCACGCCCCAGCCGTAGAGGCCCAGCCCCAGCAGACAGCCGATCATGAAGAACGGCTCACTGCTGAACTGCAGACCCCGGCTCAGCGTGAACGGCGGCATGTCCATGTGCATCATGCCGTGCATGCCGGGCATGCCGTGCCCGCCGTGATCCATCCAGTCTCTCCCATTTCGCACCGATGCGCCGGGACCAGAGTAGAGGCGCCCCGGGGCGGGCCCACGGCCGGGGGCGCCCCCGGGACCGGACCGGGGACCGGATCAGAGCACGTTCTCGGCCTCGGCGTAGCGCTCCGCCGGGACCGTCTTCAGCCGTTCGGTGGCCTCGGCCAGCGGCACCAGCGTGATGTCCGTGCCGCGCAGCGCCGTCATCATCCCGAACGCGCCCCGGTGCGCCGCCTCCACCGCGTGCCAGCCGAAGCGGGTGGCGAGCACCCGGTCGTACGCGGTGGGGGTGCCGCCGCGCTGCACATGGCCGAGGATGACGGGCCGGGCCTCCTTGTCCAGGCGGCGCTCCAGCTCCCCGGCCAGCTGCCGGGCGACGCCGGCGAAGCGCTCGTGCCCGTAGACGTCCGTGCCGCCGGTCTCGAACTCCATCGAGCCGGGGCGCGGCTTGGCGCCCTCCGCGACGACCACGATGGCGAATCGTTTCCCCGCCTCGAAGCGCTTGCCGACGACCGCCGTCAGCTCGTCGATGTCGAAGGGCCGTTCCGGCACCACGATCGCGTGGGCGCCGGCGGCCATGCCCGACTGGAGGGCGATCCAGCCGGTGTGGCGGCCCATCACCTCCACGATCAGCACCCGCTGATGGGACTCGGCGGTCGTCTTCAGCCGATCCAGGGCCTCCGTGGCCACGCCCACGGCCGTGTCGAAGCCGAAGGTGACGTCGGTCGAGGCGATGTCGTTGTCGATGGTCTTGGGGACGCCGACGATCGGCAGCCCCGCGTCCGACAGCAGCCGGGCCGCCTTGAGGGTGCCCTCGCCGCCGATGGGGATGACGGCGTCCAGACCGAGCTCGGCCATATGGCCGCGGGCGCGCTCCACGCCGCCGCGCAGATCCTCGGGCCGTACCCGGGAGGAGCCGAGGACGGTGCCGCCGGTGGCGAGGATGCCGGCCACGGACTCCAGGTCCAGCGGCCGGTGGTCGCCCTCCAGCAGACCGCGCCAGCCGTCGTGGAAACCGATGACGGTATCGCCGTGGTCGACGACGGCACGGTGGACGACGGAACGGATGACGGCGTTGAGCCCGGGGCAGTCGCCGCCGGAGGTGAGCACACCGATGCGCATGACAGGGGGACCTTTTGGATCGGGGCCCCGCGGGGCCGCTTAAGGACCGGACCCCGTCGTCCGGTGGGAATCCCCGCCACCCTAAACCGTCGGGGCGGCGGGGATCACGACCGTCCGCTATGCGGGCTGTGTCGCCGCGGCGATCCGCTCGGCGCGCAGCGCCTCGTACCAGCGGTCGTCGACCGGCGGCAGGGCGTTGACGTCCAGCGCCAGCTTGATCAGCATGTCCGCGATGTGCGGGTTGCGGGCCATGACCGGACCGTGCATGTACGTACCGAAGACGGTCTCGTTGAACGCGCCCTCGGTGCCGTCGCCGGTGCCGTTGCCCTTGCCGAAGCGGACCCGGGCGAACGGACGGGCCGTCGGGCCCAGGTGGGTGACGCCCTGGTGGTTCTCGAACCCGGTCAGCGGGGGCAGGCCCAGCTGGGGGTCGATGTCGCCGAGGACGTCGCCGACGCAGCGCTCGCCCTCGCCACGGGTGCTGATGACGTCCAGCAGACCGAGGCCCTGCTCACGCCGGCCCAGGTCGTTGACGAACTCGTGGCCCAGGATCTGGTACCCGGCGCAGACCGAGAAGACGATCGCGCCGTTGGCGACGGCCCGGTTGAGACCGCCGTCGCGGCGCAGCCGCTCGGCGGCCAGCCGCTGCGGCCGGTCCTCGCCGCCGCCGATCAGATAGATGTCACCCGAGGTGGGGATCTGCTGGTCGGAGCGGACGTCCACGCGCTGGACGTCCAGGCGGCGCTGGTGGGCGCGGCGCTCCAGGACCAGGACGTTGCCCTGGTCGCCGTAGGTGCTGAGCAGGTCGGGGTAGACCCACACCACACGCAGACTGTTCTGGCTCATGCTCACAATCCTTTGAGTGCTGCCGTGGGTCAGTTGCCGACGACGCGGCGGATGTCCTGGAAGGCGGTGTAGTTCGCGATGACCTCGACCTTGCCGGGCGGGGCCATCTGCACCGCCTCGTCGAACGTCTCGCAGACCCGGAAGTCCACGCCCGCGACCTCCAGGCGCACGGCCAGGTCCAGCTTGCGGTCGCCGATGACCATGATCGGGTGCCCGGCGAGCCGGGTGTAGTCCACGTCCCACAGCCACGAGGTGTCGGTGCCGTCCGCGCCGCGGGCGTTCACCGACAGGATCACCGGCGCCGGCGGCCCGTCGATCAGCGAGAAGGTCTCCAGCCAGCCGGCCGGGTTCTTCGCCAGCAGCAGCCGCACCTCACGGCCGGAGTAGCTCACCACGTCGTACCGGCCGGCCACGGCCTGCACCTGGTACATCCGCTCCAGCGCCACCTGCGGCGGCACGCCGAAGGTCGCGGCCACGGCGGCCGAGGTGGTGGCGTTGGCCTTGTTGGCCCGGCCCGGCAGCTGGAGGTGGATGGGCCACGCGGAGCCGTGCGGGTCGAGGACGTAGTCCCCCGACAGCGCCCAGCTCGGCGTCGGCCGCCTGAAGCCGCACTCGCCGCAGAACCAGTCGTCGCCCGGGCGCTGCATCACACCACCGCAGGAGGGGCACGACCAGGCGTCGTCCTTCCACTCCTGGCCGGCCGCGACCCACACCACGTTCTGCGACGAGGACGCCGCCCACACGATCAGCGGGTCGTCCGCGTTGGCGATCACCACGGCCTTGGTGCCGGCCAGGCCCTCACGCCACTTCTCGGCCAGCATGCGGGTCTCCGCGGCGCGGTCCAGCTGGTCGCGCGAGAGGTTCAGCAGCGCTATGGCCTTGGGCGAGGTGTCGCGCGCGACACCCGCGAGGTACTTCTCGTCCACCTCGATCACGCCGTAGCGGGCGTCCGAGCCGCCCGCCAGGGCGGAGGTGATGCCCGCCGGCATGTTCGCGCCCAGCGCGTTGGACACCACCGGACCGCTGGCCCGCAGCGCCTCGGCGATCAGCCGGGTCGTGGTCGTCTTGCCGTTGGTGGCCGACACCAGGACCACGTCCAGGTGCGTTGCCAGCCGGGCCAGCAGGTCGGGGTCGAGCTTGAGTGCGACCTTGCCGCCGATCACCGACCCGCTGCCGCGGCCCGCTGCGCGCGACACCGCCGCAGCCGCCTTGCCCGCCGTCACGGCGAGCTTCGCCCGCGGCGACAGCGGCCCCGAGTTGCCTGCCATCGTCCTAGTCCTCCTTGTTCGGCGCCGGGCCGTAAATCCTGGTCAGCCGGTGGAACGCCCCCTCAGTGCCGAGGGCCGGCCAGGAGACTCCGGTCGGGGATCAGCCTATCGAGATCCGGCCGCGGGCCCGAACCCGCGGCCCGGGGAACGTACGCTGGAGCCCATGCGACGAGGCACCATTCCCGGCAGTTCAGGACGTGTGCGGCCCATGAGGCTGCTCGGAGACCGGGGTCTCGCGGCACCCTGCGAGGAGGTCACGGCGTTTGACGAGGACCTCGCCCGGCTCGTCGAGGACATGTTCGCCACCATGTACGCGGCGGGCGGCGTCGGCCTCGCCGCCAACCAGATAGGCGTGCCGCTGCGCGTCTTCGTCTACGACTGCCCCGACGACGAGGACCGCCGCCATCTGGGCCATGTCGTCAACCCCCGGCTCGTCGCCACCGACGGCCCGGTGATCCGCGGCCCCGAGGGCTGTCTGTCCGTGCCGGGGATCGAGGCGGGCACCCCGCGCTTCGACGAGGCCGTCGTCGAGGGCGTGCGCGTGGACGGCTCCCCGGTCACGGTGCGGGGCACCGGCTTCTTCGCGCGGTGCCTCCAGCACGAGTGCGACCACCTCGACGGCGGCCTCTACCTCGACCACCTCACGGGGCTCCGGCAGTGGCGCGCCCTGCGGGCGGCCCGGCGAGCCGGGCTGTCCCCGGCCCCGGCCGGGGCCTCGACGGCCGAGACCGAGGCCGCGGCGGTCGAGGCTCCGGCCCCCGCCCCGGCCCTGGGAGGCCGGGCGGGCTGACACGGACGGCCCGCCCGCCCGGGCCCGGCCCGGGCCGCCGTGCCCCGTTCGCGCGTGCCGTCCCGGCCCGGGCGCGGGGACGCGGACGTACGTCCACGGGCGTCCCGGCGTACGGGCCCGGCCTACGGACCCGGCGGGCCGGGCCGGAGGCCGCCCCGTCAGAACCCCGGCCCGTCCGCCCGGTCGCCCGACGTGGCCAGGCGGCCCCACAGCAGGTCCGCGAGGTACCGGACGAGCTGCTCGCGCGGGAACGGGCGCTCCCGCAGCCACCAGTCGCCGGCGGCGTGCATCATGCCGACGATGCCGTGGCCCCACGTCCGCGCCAGCTCCTCCCCGTCCGGGCCGAGGTCCACGCGCTCGACTATGACCTGGGCCAGCTCCTCGCCCATGCGCCGCAGCAGCGGCGCCGAGTGCCGGCCGACGTCGAAGCCCTGGTCGGAGGGCTGGCCCTCGTCGGCCGGGTGCATCAGGAAGCGGTAGACCTGGGGCCGTGCCTCTATGGCCGCCAGATAGCTGTCCAGCGTCGTCTCCACCCGCTCGCGCCGGTTGGTGGGCGCGTCCAGCGCCGCCCGCAGCCCGGCGAGCAGGGCGTCGGTGTGCCGTACGGCCAGCGCCCGGTACAGGCCCCCCTTGTCGCCGAAGTGGCGGTAGAGGATGGGCTTGGTGATGCCCGCCTCCGCCGCGATGGCGTTCATCGACGCCCCCGGTCCCTCCCGCAGCACCACCCGGTCTGCGGCCTCCAGCAGCTCCCTCCGCCGCTGCTCCGCCGCCTTGTGCTGCTCTTCCCGCTGACTGGTCTCCATCAGACGTCTCTCCCCGCCCCAGTGATTCGAAATGCCTGCGCAAAGTAACACCCGGTCCACACAGCGGATTCGGGTGGCGGTCCGTTGACAGGCTTTACCCGTGGGTAACATACTGCCGTTACCGCGAGTAGCGCATGTTGGGAGGGGACATGGCCGCCTTCGAGCCGGAGCTGGGCGACGAGCAGGAGACCGTCCGGGACTGGGTCCACGGCTTCGCCGCCGAGGTGATGCGACCCGCGGCCGCGGAGTGGGACGAACGGGAGGAATTCCCCTGGCCGGTGGTCCGGGAGGCCGCCCGGATCGGGCTCTACTCGCTGGACTTCTACGCCCGCCAGTTCTTCGACCCCACGGGCCTGGGCATCCCGGTGGCCATGGAGGAGCTCTTCTGGGGCGACGCGGGCCTGGGCCTGGCGATCACCGGCACGGGGCTCGCGGCGGTCAGCGTCTTCACAGGCGGCACCGACGAACAGATCGGCACCTGGGTGCCGCAGATGTACGGCGACGCCAACGATGTGAAGATCGCCGCGTTCTGCTCCTCCGAACCCGACGCGGGCTCCGACGTCTCGGCCATGCGCACCCGCGCCCGCCACGACGAGGCCAAGGACGAGTGGGTGATCGACGGCGTCAAGGCGTGGGCCACCAACGGCGGCATCGCCGACGTCCACGTCGTCGTCGCCGTGGTCGACCCGGAGCTGGGGGCCAGGGGCCACGCCTCCTTCGTCGTCCCGCCCGGCACCCCCGGCCTCACCCAGGGCCAGAAGTTCCGCAAACACGGCATCCGCGCCTCCCACACCGCCGAGGTCGTCCTCCAGGGCGTCCGGGTCCCCGGCCACTGCCTCCTCGGCGGCAAGGACCGGCTGGACGAACGCCTCGCCCGCGCCCGCGAGCGCGCGAACGGCGGCGGGCGGGGCGGGAACGCGGCGATGGCCACCTTCGAGGCGTCCCGCCCGGCCGTCGGCGCCCAGGCCGTGGGCATCGCCCGCGCCGCCTACGAGGTGGCGCTCGACTACGCCCGCACACGCGTCCAGTTCGGCCGCCCGATCATCGACAACCAGGGCGTCGCCTTCCAGCTCGCGGACATGCGCACCCGGATCGACGCGGCCCGCCTGCTGGTGTGGCGCGCCTCCTGGATGGCGACGGCCGGCCGCCCCTTCACCGCGGCGGAGGGCTCGATGTCCAAACTCTTCGCGGGCGAGACCGCCAAACAGGTCACGGCCCAGGCCATGCAGATCCTCGGCGGCAACGGCTACACCCGCGACTACCCGGTGGAACGGATGCACCGGGACGCCGCGATCTACTCGGTCTTCGAGGGCACGAGCGAGATCCAGCGCCTGGTGATCGCACGGGCGATCTCGGGGATGCCCATCCGGTAGCCGACCCGGCTCCGGCGACCCTCTCGCGCCGTATGCCGCGCCGCGCCGCGACTAGCGTGGCTCCCCACAGTCGATCATGTGGGGAAGGGAGCCGTATGCCGGGCTTACGGAACAGTCGTGCCGGGCGGTCTCGGGAGTCCGCGAGGGGCCTTGACGCCGACACTTTGCAGCTCGTGGCCGTGAAGAGCCCGCCGGACGCGGGACGGACCCCCGCGCCCGACGGTGGAGGCCGCGCTTCCGGCCTGGCGAGGGCCGGCGCCGTGATGGCCGCCGGCACGCTGTTCTCCCGGCTGACCGGTTTCGCGCGCAGCCTTGTGATCTCCGCGGCTCTGGGGACCGCCGTACTCGGCGACACCTACACCGTGGCCTCCACCCTCCCCACGATGATGTACATCCTCACCGTTGGCGGCGGGCTCAACTCCGTTTTCGTGCCCCAGCTCGTGCGCGCCATGAAGCAGGACGAGGGCGGGGGCGAGGCGTACGCCAACCGCCTTCTCACCCTCGTCATGGTGACGCTCGGCGCCATCGTCGCCGTCGCCGTCCTCGCCGCGCCGCTCCTGGTCCGGCTGATGTCGAACACCATCACCCAGGACGAGGCCGCCAACAGCGTCGCCGTCGTCTTCGCCCGCTACTGCCTGCCCACCATCTTCTTCATGGGCCTGCACGTCGTCATGGGCCAGATCCTCAACGCCCGTGGCAGGTTCGGGGCGATGATGTGGACGCCCGTGCTCAACAACGTCGTGGTCATCGCCACATTCGGCGCGTTCATCTGGGTCTACGGCGCCTACCGCGAGTCCGGCGTGAGCGTCGGCACGATCCCGCCGGAGGGGGTGCGGCTGCTCGGCGCCGGGACGCTGCTCGGTCTCGTCGTACAGGCTTTGGCCATGATCCCGTACCTCCGGGAGACCGGCTTCCGGTTCCGGCCCCGCTTCGACTGGAAGGGGCAGGGGCTCGGCCGGACGGTCCGGCTCGCCAAGTGGACCGTGCTGTTCGTCCTCGCCAACCAGGCGGGCGCGACGGTCGTCACCCAGTTGGCCACCGCCGCCGGCGAGGCGTCGGGCAAGGAGGGTGCCGGCTTCACCGCGTACACCAATGCCCAGCTGATCTGGGGCATGCCCCAGGCCATCATCACCGTCTCGGTCATGGCCGCCGTGCTGCCCCGCCTCTCCCGCGCGGCCCAGGACGGCGACCCGGGAGCGGTGCGCGACGACATCTCCCGGGCGCTGCGGACGTCGGCGGTCGCCATCGTCCCCGTGGCGTTCGCGTTCCTCGCGCTCGGTCTGCCGATGTCCCTGCTGCTCTTCTCCGGCGTGGGCCCCGAAGCCGCCCGGGGCATGGGCTTCATCCTCATGGCGTTCGGCCTCGGACTCGTCCCGTACTCCGTGCAGTACGTCGTCCTCCGCGGCTTCTACGCGTACGAGGACACCCGGACGCCCTTCCTCAACACGCTCGCCGTCGCCGGCGTCAACGGCGCGGCGGCCGTCGCCTGCTACCTGCTGCTTCCGGCCGCCTGGGCGGTCGCCGGGATGGCGGCCTCCTACGGCCTCGCCTACGCGGTGGGCGTCGGCATCGCGTGGAAGCGGTTGCGCGACCGCCTCGGCGGCGATCTCGACGGGCCGCGTGTCGTCCGGACCTACGCCCGGCTGTGCGCCGCGGCCGTGCCGGCGGCCCTCGTCGGCGGCACGGCCGCGTTCGCCGTCACCCACGGCCTGGGGGACGGCGTCCTCGGCTCGGTCACGGCACTGGCCGTCGGCGGGTCCGTGCTGCTCGGCGTCTTCGTCGTCATGGCGAAACGACTCCGTGTCGAGGAGTTCGACGCGCTGGCCGGCCTGGTCCGGGGCCGGCTCGGCGGGGCCCGCTCCGGGGCGGCGGTCCGGTAGGTCCCGATCGTCCCCCGGTCGCCGGGTATCACCGCCACGGTTTGATCACCTGAATGTCACAGGAGGCCCACAGGCCCCCTGGATGGCGAAAACGGCTCTGACCTGCGGGTAAGAATGTGCACGTCAAAAACCGAACCACCACGGGGGATACACCATGCGTCGTCAGCTCTCCACCGCCGCGATCGTGATCGCACTCGCCGCCACCGCCACCGCCTGCAACAGCGACGGTGTCGACGCCAAGCCCGACAGCAGCGCGAGCGCGAGCCAGGGTGCCGTCGCTCCCGACCCGGGCAAGGGCGGCGGTGCCGACAAGGGTGGCGCCGACCAGGGCGGGGCGGACAAGGGGTCCGCCGGTCAGGGCGGCGGCCAGGTCGCCGGCAACACCGTCACCATCAAGGCCAAGAACGGTGCCCAGCTCGCCGTCACCGTGAAGAACTTCGCCGACCCGGCCCAGAGCGACAACAAGTTCATGAAGCCCGCTGCGGGCAAGCGCTGGGTCGCCGTCCAGCTGGAGATCGTCAACACCGGCAAGGAGGTGTACGACGACAGCCCGGCCAACGGTGTGAAGGTCACGGACGAGGCGGGCCAGGCCTACACCCACTCCATCGGCTCCACCACCGCCGGCGCCAACATGCCCGCCACGGTCAAGCTCACCGCGGGCCAGAAGGCCCTCGGCTACGTGGTGGTCTCCATGCCCGAGACCGCCAAGGTCAAGACCATCAGCTTCACCCCGGACTCCGGCTTCGCCAAGGAGACCGCGGAGTGGACGATCAAGAAGTGACGAACCGCCCGCGACGCGGGTGACGTTCAGGCGGCGAGGCCCTCGGGGTCGAGCCGCCTGACGTCGTAGCGGACCGTGAGCCGGCCGCGCACCGCCGCGGCCGCCGAGGCGGTGCCGGCCGGGACGTCGACGATCGTCCAGCCGGCGGGCCACGGGGGCGTGTCCGGGCCGCCGTTGCCCACGTAGTCGAGCGCGGGGGAGCGGCCCAGGCCCGCGCCCAGCCCCTTGAGGTAGGCGTGTTTGCGGACCCGCAGCCGGGAGTGGACCGCGGGGCGGCGCACCACCGGCGCGGCCATGACCTCGCGGTGCTCGGCGGGGTGGAGGGAGCGGGCGGCCTCGGCCACCGTGTGGACGCCCGGGGGCCGTTCGGCGGCCACGCCCACGGGGGTGGAGGCGACGCCGATCAGCACCAGCCCCGCGCCCCGCGCCAGGGAGAAGGAAGGCGCGCCGGGCGCGGCCGGTCTGCCGTGCGGCCCGCCGCAGCAGGGGCACGCCTCGCGGACGAGGGCCACCGCGCCGGGGGCGGCGTCCAGATACGCCCCGAGGATCCGACGCAGCGTCAGATGGGCTGCCACATAGCCCGCGCGGTCGAAGGGATGGGCGAACGCGTCCGCCCGGGCGCGCTCCTGGCCGTCGAGCGGTGTCTCGTCGAGGGCGGCCGTGCCGAGCCACGGTCCGGGGAGCCGCAGCAGCCAGAGGTCGAGCGCTCCGGCGGGCGGGGTGTCGAGGGCCGTGGGCCAGGAGGCGTCGGCGGCTTGGCCCGGGCGGAGGGTGGTGGCGGGGTCCAGGGGTAACTGCACAGGGCGCTCCGGTGAGTCGGTGACGGCCGGGAGCGTACAGGAGTCATATGTCCCACACATATCGGCTTCGGGGGAGAGCGATACTTGTGATCGTTTTCTATGCAGAAGTGCAAGTACCTTGATGAAGTCTGGTCATTCTTCTAGGTCTTTCCTGAGCGGAACCTTGGGCAGAGTGCCTGCGTACCGGTTTCATCAGTGGTTTCACCAGCCCCCGAAAGGTCAGGATCCACGTGGGAGTCAACCAGCACCTGTCGCGCCGTCGTCTGCTCGGCATGGCGGCCTTGAGCGCCGCCGCCCTCAGCGGGGCCACGACGATCTCCGCGGCGCCCCGGGCGCAGGCCGCCGGCCGGGCGGCCGGGGACGGCGGGACGTCCGTGCCGGCCGTGGTGATCGGCACCGGTTACGGCGCCGCCGTCGCGGCACTCCGGCTCGGTGAGGCCGGGGTGGAGACCCTGATGCTGGAGATGGGGCAGCAGTGGGACAAGCCGGGGTCGGACGGCAAGGTGTTCACCGGCATGCTCAAGCCCGACGAGCGCTCCAGCTGGTTCAAGAAGCGCACCGAGGCCCCGCTCGGCTCGTTCCTCTGGTTCGACGTGGTCAACCGTGACATCACGCCGTACGCCGGAGTGCTGGACCGGGTCAACTACGACCAGATGTCCGTCTACGTGGGCCGCGGCGTCGGCGGCGGCTCGCTGGTCAACGGCGGCATGGCCGTGACGCCCAAGCGCTCCTACTTCGAGGAGGTGCTGCCGCAGGTCGACGCCGCCGAGATGTACGACCGGTACTTCCCGCGCGCCAACTCCACCCTGCGCGTCAACCACATCGACACGAAGTGGTTCGAGGACACCGAGTGGTACAAGTTCGCCCGCGTCTCCCGGGACCAGGCCGCCAAGGCGGGCCTGGGCACCACCTTCGTGCCCAACGTCTACGACTGGGACTACATGCGGCGCGAGGCCGCCGGCGAGGTGCCGAAGTCCGCGCTCGCCACCGAGGTCATCTACGGCAACAACCACGGCAAGATGAGCCTGGACAAGACCTATCTGGCCGCCGCCCTCGGCACCGGCAAGGTCACCATACGGACCCTCCACAAGGTCAAGGCCGTCCGGCGGCAGAACGACGGCTCGTACGTCCTGACCGTCGAGGAGACGGACGCCTACGGCAAGACGCTGGCGTCCAAGGAGATCTCCTGCACCTATCTGTTCCTCGGCGCCGGCAGCCTCGGCTCCACGGAACTGCTGCTGCGCGCCCGGGAGACCGGCGCCCTGCCCGACCTCAGCTCCGAGATCGGCAAGGGCTGGGGCCCCAACGGCAACATCATGACGGCCCGCGCCAACCACATGTGGAACCCCACCGGCGCCAAGCAGTCGTCCATCCCCGCCCTGGGCATCGACGACTGGAACAACCCCACGGCACCCGTCTTCGCGGAGATCGCCCCGATGCCCGCCGGCCTGGAGACCTGGGTCAGCCTCTATCTGGCGATCACCAAGAACCCCGAGCGCGGCACCTTCGTCTACGACGCCGCCGCCGACCGGGCGGACCTGCGGTGGACCCGCGACCAGAACGCCCCGGCCGTCGCCGCCGCCAAGTCGCTCTTCGACCGCGTCAACAAGGCCAACGGGACGATCTACCGCTACGACCTGTTCGGCACCCGGCTCAAGGCCTTCGCCGACGACTTCTGCTACCACCCCCTCGGCGGCGCCGTCCTGGGCAAGGCCACCGACCTCTACGGCCGTGTCTCCGGCGCCAAGAACCTCTACGTCACGGACGGTTCGCTGATTCCGGGCTCCATCGGCGTCAACCCCTTCGTGACCATCACCGCGCTCGCGGAGCGCAACGTCGAGCGCGTCATCCAGCAGGACATCAAGACGAAGTGACGTGGCGCTCCGCCGGGCATCGGGATCGGTCGCCCGCGGGCCGGCGGGGGCCTCTCGCGCCCACGCGGCGGAGCCGCAATCGACACTGCCCCGCGCCCCTTCCGGGGGCGCGGTTCGCTCAGGACGTCAGTACATCGCTCAGCGTCCTGCCATCGTGGGTGACCCAGGACGCGACGGCTCCGCCTCCCGTACCCCCGACCCGGGCGCTGCCGAGCCGTCCGTCCGTGCCCAGCACGACCGCGACCGTGCGCCCCCGGGAGTCCCGGGTGAGCGCGGCCGTGCCCCGGTGGGGGACGCCCCCGCCGAGCCAGGGGCCCGGGCGGCCGGAGCCTGCGGACAGCCGCACCAGTCCGGCGGCGTCACGAGCGGCGAGCACGGTGACCGTGCCCTCCCGCGCCAGCGCCACCCGGCCGTAGCCGCCGATGGGCGCGCACTGGGCGGTGACGCGCCAGCCGGCGCCGCCCGGCCGCAGATCGGCGACCACCACCCGGGAGGTGACGGGTTCGCGCAGGGCCAGGCGCATGCCCCCGCCGGGGAGCGCGGCCAGGCTCAGCGGGCCGGTCGCGGCCGGGAGCAGGGTGGGCCCGGCCGCGCGCGGCGCTCCGCCCGGCTCCCGGGACCGCCAGTGGTGGACGGTCCGGGGGCCGGCCGCGACGACGTGGACGCGGCCCGTGTCGTCGACGGCGGCGGCCAGACCGTCCTGGACCACCACGGGCCGCCCGGGGCCCGAGGGCAGGGACCGCCACGCCTCCCACTCCCCGGCGCCGTCGGTGGAGCGAAAACTCACCCCGCCCGACCGGTTCCGTACGAAGACGAACACCCTGCCGTCCCGGCCGGTCACCGCCACCGGATAGCCCGTCTCCAGCGATCCCGAGGGGTCCTTCTCCGGCGCGCCGAGGGAGAGCCACGGGCCGAAGGCCGGGGCCGCGGCGGACACCGTGCCGGTCTGGGCCGTCGTCACCACCTCGCGCCGGTGGGGGACGCCGGGCGCGGGAAGCACGGTGCGCACGGAGAACAGCCCCAGCGTGCCGTCCGCGTGCCGCAACGCCTGCACCTGACCCTCCAGCAGGGAGCCGCCGAGGGGCACCGGGCCGGACCAGACGCCGCTGCCCGCCCCGGTCTCCGTCCAGCAGTGGGCCTGTCCGCCGAGGACCGCGAAGGCCGCGAGCCGTCCGTCCGGCAGCGGTCGCACCCAGTCCTGTGTGCCGGGGGCGCGGTGGCGGAGGTTGTTCGTCCAGCGGGTGTCCTTCGAGCGCGCGCCGACCTTGCGGTCGCCGCACCCGGCCGGATCGCCGCAGTCCCGGCCACCGACCCAGCCGTAGACGTCGAGGACGGTGGTCTTGTGGGCGGTGGCGGCGTCGTCGAGGCTGTTCGGCAGGAGGGCCACCTCGTAGCCGAGGTAGCTGTCGACGGCCGTGAGCCGGGCGGGTCCCCGCCCCCAGTACCGGGCCAGGGCCGCCTGCGCGAAGTGGGCGGAGGCCGTGTGGTCCTGGTGGTCGTAGGTGGCGATGCCCTGGAGCACGGCCGGGGCGCCGGCGTAGTACGGCTGGCGCGCCAGGCGGGTGGGGTTGGGGTCGAGGGTGCGGACGACCGTGGGCCGATGGCGCTCCAGCACGGCGGCGAGCGAGTCGATCACCTGCTCCCGGGTGTAGCGGAAGGCGCGGCCGACCGGGCTCGCGGTGGGCACGAGCGTGGGGAGGTCCCGCGTCGCGCCCAGCCACAGGCCCCGCAGGCTGTCCCGGCGCGGCGCCCGCAGGGTCCGGGCCTCGACCAGCTCCATGAAGATCAGCTGGACCCGGGGTGCGGCGACGAGCGTCTGCGACTCGACCCGGAAGCCCGGCAGAAGCGTCAGCGGCTCGACGTGCCAGGGGCTGAGCCAGTCGCCGGTGACCATGTAAGCGGTCGCCTCCCGCAGCCCGTTGATCCTCGCACGGGCGAAGTCGGGCCGCCGCTCCGGCAGTCCGGCGTAGCCGGGGCCGACGCTCAGCGCGTTACGGCCGTCGGACTCGCCGCCGGTCATGCAGACCGTCACCACCGGAGCCCCGCCGCGCAAGGCCAGCTCCAGCTCCGGGTTCATGAAGTACAGCGAGTCGTCGGCGTGCGCCATGATGTGGACGAAGGCCTCCGCCGGGGCCTCGCTGGCGGGCCGCGCGGTGAACCGCCCCCGCCCCGCGCCCTGTTGCGCCCCCGGCGCCGACCACTGGAGAGCGCCCGCCGCGCCCGCTCCGGCGACGAGGCCGCACCCGGCGACCCGCAGGATCCGGCGGCGCGCTATTCGTCCTGACACAACGGACACGACGGATCTCCCCTCGGCGACGGTGGGGGTGCGGAAAGAGAAGGACTGATCGTATGATCCGCGTCCGCCGGTTTTCCCGCTGTTGTGTAACAGCCGTGCCACGGCCACAAGGGATGACAAAAGGGCGACAATCGAAAGTTATGGCAATGTCCGGTGATCCGATGATCCGCGCCCGTTCTCCGGATAACCGTTTGTCATCGATCTCCGCGGTCCCCCGAAACCGATTTGTGTGATCGGCGGAGTCTCCTATTGGATCAGTTGTGTGAGTCATTACCAGCAGCCTCCGGCCGCCGGGCAGAACCCGTACGGTCAGAACCCCTACGGCCAGCAGCCCCCCTACGGCCAGCCGCAATCCCCTTACTACCCGCCGCCGATGCCCCCGATGGGTGCCGGTGGCCCCCCGCCGCAGGCCCTCGCCGGCCAGGGAGCGCGCCTGGGCGCGCGCATCCTCGACGGCATCTTCGTGGTCATTCTCATGATCGTCCCGCTGGTGATCAGCGGCGCGATCAGGGCGACCGCCGACGGCGCGGCCCCCCTCGCGACCCTCGTGATGCTCGTCGGCATGATCGCGGTGTTCATGCTCTACGAGCCGCTGATGCTCTCGAAGTCGGGTTCCACCTTCGGCAAGCGCATCTGCGGTATCCGCGTCGCACGGCTTTCCGACGGCCAGAACCTGTCCTACGGCGGCGCGCTGTGGCGCATGTTCAGCAGCTACCTCATGGGCTTCGTCCCGTTCCTGGGCCTGCTGAACATCCTCTGGTGCCTCTGGGACAGCCCTTACCGCCAGTGCCTCCACGACAAGGCCGCCAGCAGCGTCGTCGTCCTGCGCGCCGCCTGAGCGCGGGCCGCGCCACGCGGCCCGCGCCCCGTCACAGCCGCCGGTCCACCAGGAACCCGGTGAGCGCGACGAGTTCGTCCACCGTACGGGGTGCCAGTGGCACCCCGTACAGGCATTCCCGGGCCGCCGCCACCCGGCGCCGGGCCTCCGCGAGCGCGGCGTCCCGGCCCCCGGCCTCCTCGACCAGCCCCGCCGCGCGACGGGCCGCGCCGGCGTCCAGCGGGACGCCGGGGGCGAGGAGCGCGGCGAGCTCACGGGCGGCGGGGCCGTCCGCCGCCAGCGCGGCCAGCACCGGAAGGGTCTTCTTCCCCCGCGTCAGATCGCTGTGGACCGGCTTGCCCGTGATGCCCGGATCACCCCAGATGCCCAGCAGGTCGTCCACGGCCTGGAAGGCCGGCCCCAGTTGCCGGCCCGCCTCCCCGAGCGCCTCCACCACCAGCGGCGGGGCGCCCGCCAGCACCGGACCCAGCGTCAGGGCGCAGGCCAGCAGCGAGCCGGTCTTGCCCGCCGCCATCGCCTCGTACTCCGCCGGGCGCACGGCCCTTCGCCCCGTCCAGGGCCGGGCCTCGAACAGCAGGTCGTCCGCCTGTCCCCGCACCAGCTCGCGCAGCGCCCCGGCCAGGTGCGCCACCGCCGCCCCGGTGCGGTCGCCACCGTGCCGGGCGAGCGTCTCGACCGCGAGCGCGAACAGGGCGTCCCCGGCCAGCACCGCGGGCCCGGTGCCGTACGCCCGCCAGGCGCTCTCCCGGTGGCGCCGCCGTTCGTCGCCGTCCATGACGTCGTCGTGCACCAGCGAGAAGGTGTGCACCAGCTCGACGGCCACCGCCGCCGTGACGCCCTCGTCCCCGGCCGCGCCGACGGCCTCGGCGCCCAGCACCGCGAGCGCCTGACGGACGCCCTTGCCACCGCCGCCCGTGCCCGGGGTGCCGTCCGCCTCGCTCCAGCCGAGCGCGAACGAGGCCATCCGGCGCGGCCACGGGTGGAGGGTGCCCACCGCCTTCCGCAGGGCCGGGTCGACGAGCTCCCGGCAGCGGCCGAGCACCCCGTCCGGCGACACCGGAGGCAGCGGAGTGTGGATGGACGTCACGTCAGCCCTCCGATCCGGCCCGGCCGGGGACGATCCCGAGCTCCGCGCACGCCTTGTCGACCATGTCCCGGGCGTGCAGCAGCCCCAGCCCGCCCAGCCTGCCGCGCAGCTCCTCCAGGTCGGCGGCCGTCTCCGCCAGGTCGCGCCCGAGCCGGGCCCGCGCCTTGACCAGGCCGAGCGTCGCCAGCGCGGCGCCCCGCGGCTCGGACATGGCCCGGAACTCCTCCAGGGCGCCGGCGTAGACCTCCCGCGCCTCCTCGTACCGGCCCGCCCGGAAGAGCACGTTGCCGCGCATCTTGTGGTTGTAGGCCAGCGCGCTGACCAGGTTCATCTCCCGGCAGGCGGTCTCCGCCCGGGACAGCAGCGCCAGCGCCCCGTCCGTCCCGCCCCGCAGCGACAGCACGTCGGCGATGCCGCGCAACGCCCAGGCGTGCCCCCGCGCGTCGTCGGCGTCCTCCGCTATCCGGGCCGCCTCCTCGAACATCTCCAGGGCCTTGTCGTACGCGCCGGTGTTGCGGTGCATCTGCGCGATGCCCTCCAGCGCCCACACCGTGTGCCGGGCCTCGCCGCGCTTGCGGGCCTCGGCCAGCAGCTTCTCGTGGAGCTCGGCGACGGCCCGGTAGTCGCCCTGGATCCGGCCGGTCTCGGCCAGTCCGGCGAGCGAGTAGCCCCGGGCCACGATGTCCCCGCCGCGCTCGGCGAGCCCGGCGGCCAGGGCCAGTCGGCGCCGGGCGAGCCGGAGTTCGCCGCGCTGCCGGGCCAGGGTGCCGCCGCTCCAGACCGCCCACGCCATGGCGCCCTCGTCCCCGGCCCCCCGCGCCGCCCGGTAACTCGCCTTCCAGGCCTCCTCGGCCTCGGCCACCCGGCCCAGCCGCCGGCTGGCCTCGGCGACGGCCAGCCCCGCGTGCGCCGTATCCAGCGCGGATCCGGCCAGTTCGGCGCGCCGCCGTTGCTCCACCGCCTTGGTCAGCACCTCCTCCAGGGAGGAGTTGACCGAGAGCTCGCCGAGCGCGCCCCGGTACTCGGGCGCGAATGCCTTCCCGTACATGTCTGCCTTTCTTCGTGACGCCACGGGCGGGGCGGGCACGGTCGCCCGGTCCCACCAGTGGTCACGAAGCTATGGCCAAGGGTCGCCCGGGCGAATCCATCCACGAGGCGGTCCGGCGTACCTCTGAGGGCTGGTGGCCGAAGTGCGTGTCATACGTGAGATGTACGGGTCCGAAGAGCTGATAGTTTCTGCGCGTTGATCTTCCGTTGGCCGACTCTTGGCCTTCCGTTCACGGAATCGTTACTTGTTGAAGGACGCACCAATGCCTCGCCACCGGCTCCGCCGTTTACACCGTCTCGCCTCCTGCGCGGCGGTCTCGGCCGTCGCCCTCGCCGCCCTGCCGGCGGCCCCCGCCTTCGCGGCCACCTCCGCGACCCCGCACCTCGACGCCGTGGAGAAGACGCTGCGCGAGGTGTCGCCCGGTCTCGAGGGCGACGTCTGGCAGCGCACCGAGGGCAACAAGCTGGACGCCTCCGCCGATGACCCGGCGGGCTGGCTGCTCCAGACCCCCGGCTGCTGGGGCGACGACAAGTGCGCCGACCGCCCCGGCACCAAGCGGCTGCTGGCGAAGATGACGGAGAACATCTCGCGGGCGAAGCGCACGGTGGACATCTCCACCCTGGCGCCCTTCCCCGACGGCGCGTTCCAGGACGCGATAGCCGCCGGCCTCAAGACCGCCGTCGCCTCCGGGAACAAGCTGAAGGTCCGGGTGCTGGTCGGGGCCGCGCCGGTCTACCACCTCAACGTCCTGCCGTCGAAGTACCGGGACGACCTCAAGGCCCGGCTCGGCAAGGCGGCCGACGACATCACGCTGAACGTCGCCTCGATGACCACGT
The DNA here is from genome assembly GCF_042892945.1 of Streptomyces sp. NPDC001678. Lineage (NCBI taxonomy): Bacteria > Bacillati > Actinomycetota > Actinomycetes > Kitasatosporales > Streptomycetaceae > Streptomyces > Streptomyces sp. NPDC001678. The sequence goes on from NZ_JBIAUP010000011.1 coordinate 174,399, forward strand.
CCAAGACCAGCTTCTCGTGGAACCACTCCAAGCTGCTCGTCGTGGACGGCGCCTCCGCCATCGCCGGTGGCATCAACAGCTGGCAGGGCGACTACGTCGGCACCGAACACCCGGTGACCGACGTGGACATGGCCCTCACCGGCCCCGCCGCCACCTCCGCCGGCCGCTACCTGGACACGCTGTGGACGTGGACGTGCCGGAACAAGAGCAACGTCGCCAGCGTCTGGTTCACCTCCTCGGGCGGCGACTGCATGCCCACGATGGAGAAGGACGCCAACCCGGCCTCCGCCCCGCGCACCGGGAACGTCCCCGTGATCGCGGTCGGCGGCCTGGGCGTCGGCATCAAGGACTCCGACCCGTCCTCCGCGTTCCGGCCCCAGCTGCCGACCGCCCCCGACACCAAGTGCGTCGTCGGCCTGCCGGACAAGACCAACGCCGACCGTGACTACGACACGGTCAACCCCGAGGAGAGCGCCCTGCGCGCCCTGGTGGCCAGCGCCGAGCGCAGCGTGGTCATCTCCCAGCAGGACCTCAACGCCACCTGCCCGCCCATCGCCCGCTACGACATCCGGCTCTACGACCAGCTCGCCGCCAAGCTCGCGGCCGGCGTGAAGGTCCGCATCGTCGTCAGCGACCCGGCCAACCGCGGCGCGGTCGGCAGCGGCGGCTACTCGCAGATCAAGTCCCTCGCCGAGATCAGCGACACCCTCCGAGGCCGCCTCGCCCTGGTGACGGGTGATCAGGACAAGGCCCGGGCCGCGATGTGCGCCAACCTCCAGCTGGCCACCTTCCGCAGCTCCGACAGCGCCAAGTGGGCCGAGGGCCACCCCTACGCCCTCCACCACAAGCTGGTGTCGGTGGACAGCTCCGCCTTCTACATCGGCTCGAAGAACCTCTATCCGTCCTGGCTCCAGGACTTCGGCTACATCGTCGAGAGCCCGGAGGCGGCGAAGCAGCTGGAGAGTGAGCTGCTCGACCCCGAATGGAAGTTCTCGCAGGCGACCGCGACGGTCGACCACGCGAAGGGCGTCTGCTCGATCTGAGCGGGTTTTCCCGGCCCTGCAGAGGGGGAGTGTCCATGGCGCGAGCCACGGCCGCTCCCCCTCTTTCCGTAAATAAATACGTTCGACCCTCGGGTGATCATCCGACTGTATTCACTGAAGAGTGAACGGATTTCCTCTCGCGCGGCGCCGGGTGCGAGCATGCGCACGCCCCGATCCGACCAGTGAGGAAATCTGGAGACTCTATGCAGCGATATGGGGGACGCGACGCACGGCCGCTCCGCTGGGGAGCGGCGCTGACCGCGTCGGTCGCGGCCGTGGCGCTCGCCCTCCCGTCGGCCACCGCCGAGGCGGCGGGCGGACCGGCGGGAATCGGCGCCAAGGGCGCCTATCTGCTCGACGGCGGCACGGGCCGCCCACTGTGGAGCAAGGAGGCCGACACCCGGCGGCAGATGGCCAGCACCACCAAGATCATGACTGCCGTGGTCGTCCTCGACGAGCACGCCGGCGAACTGGACCGGGAGGTCCCCGTCAAGCAGTCCTACCGCGACTACGTGGCCCGGACCGGCGCCAGCACCGCCGACCTGCGCACCGGCGACAAACTGACCGTACGCCAGCTGCTCTACGCGCTGATGCTGCCCTCCGGCTGCGACGCCGCCTATGCCCTCGCCGACACCTTCGGCAGCGGGGACACGGAGGAGGAGCGCACCGCGTCCTTCGTCGCCGCCATGAACGCCAAGGCTCGCGAACTGGGAATGCGCGACACCCACTACGACTCGTTCGACGGGATCTCCGGCAGCGGCGAGAACTATGGCACCCCGCACGACCTCGCCCTGCTCACCCGGCATGCGCTGCGCGGCGCGACGCTCGGCTCGGTGGTCCGTTCACTGAACACCCAGCAGAAGGCGACGAATGTGAATCGCCTCTACACCTGGTACAACACCAATAAACTCCTCGGCTCCTACCGGGGCGTCGTCGGTGTGAAGACCGGGACGACGCAGGCGGCCGGGCCCTGCCTCGTATTCGCCGCCACGCAAAAGGGCCGCACGGTCGTCGGCGTCATTCTCAACGACGCCGTGGGCCGTTATCCGGACGCCGCGAAAATGCTGGACTACGCCTTCGGCGCCAAGACCAGGATGACGCTCCGGAAGCTCCCCAAGGGCGCCCACGAGGACTGATCGCGGCCCATGGGATCAGTGCTCCTTGGGCGGGCGCGGCGCGGGGACCGAACCCCGCGCCGGACGTCGGAGGTACTCGACCGGATGGCAGTAGTCCAGCCCGTCCAGGGAGTCGCCGGAGAAGAAGCGCAGCACCAGGTCGACGAGTTCGGCCGGGCACTCGAGATGGACCAGGTGGTCCGCGTCCCGGAGCATGGTGAACCGGGCGTCGGGCAGCCGGGCCGCCGCCTCCCTGCCCAGCGCGGGGGTGCTCAGGGGGTCGTGCTCGCCCGTGACGACCAGTGCCGGGGCCCGTACGGCGCCACCGCCGGGCAGCCGGGTGTGCGTCAGCAACCGCCGCGAGTTGTCGCGGTATTTGACGAGGTCGTCGGGGGTCAGGTCGCGCAGGGCCCGGGTCAGGCACCTGACGACGGTGGCCCGGCGCGAGATCGTCACCCTCGGGGAGAGGCATGTCATGCCCTCCAGTACGGACTCCACGAACTCCGCGTGCCGCTCCTCCGCCAGCAGGCGCAGGGTGTGCTCGACCCTGCTCCGGGTCCCCGCCGTGAGGTGCGACATCGTGCCGACGAGCGCCAGGTGCGCGACCCGCCCGGGGTGCCGCCGGGCCCATTCGCAGGCCACGGCCGTGCCGTAGGACGTCGCCAGGACGTTGACGGGTGCCGGGGCCACCTTGGTGAGCAGCTGGTCCAGCGCCTCCGCGAGGAAGTCGAAGCCGAAACGGGCGGGCAGCCGGTCCGCGCCGCCCCAGCCGGGCAGGTCCACCGTGATGACGCTGGCGGCCTCCAGACACCCCTGCTCCAGCCGCCCCCAGGCGGTCTGGTACTGGAACGCCCCGCCCACGAAGACGATGGGCGCGATTCTGGCGTCCGGCTGGTGGACGACCCGGCCGCTGTACGCGTAACCGTCGAGGGTGAGCGGGATGACCTCTTCCAAGAGGGCGGTACGCGTCGGCACTGCCGGTCTCCGTTCGTGGGGGGCCTTCACCAGAGGAACGACGGCCAATGGGGGGACGTTACTGCCCATATGCCGTACAGGGCGTGGTAACGGGCGGCTGATCGTACGGGTCGTCCGCCCCTCAAGGCCGCATCGCGTGGATCCCCTCCCGGATGAGCGACGGCAGCCGCGCGGCCAGCTCCTGGTGGCCGTGATCGGTGACCACGGCCACCACCGCGTGGGCGTCGTGGAGGAACATGGTCACCGCCAGCGCCCGCTCCGGACCCAGCGGCGGCAGCCCGCCGATGCCGACGAGCCGGGCCGGGCCGATGCCGAGACGGCTCGCGTGGGTCGCCACGCTGCTGCACAGCAGCGAGGAGTACAGGGGCGAGTTCGCGTAACGGCCGAGGGCGTCGCTCAGCGGCCCGTGCTTCCGGGGCCTGGACGACACCAGGAGCGCCTGGGCCCGTGCCCGTCGCTTGAACTCCGCCCGCCGGGTGAAGCCGTCGACGGCCGCCAGCCGCCGCCGGGGGTCGCCGTGCCCGGGCAGCGGGACGCGGACCGTGGCGTAGTGGTTGCCGAGCACCACCGGGCCCTCGCCGTCGCGCACGTCGACGGGGACCATGGCGCACACCCCCGGCAGCCACGGCAGCGGACCGGTGGCGCCCGCCGCGCGCAGCGCGCCGGCCACTGCGGCGAGGAATACCGCGTTGGCGGACGCCCGCCCCGACGGCAGGGCGTCCCGGGCCGTGCTCACCTCCGCCATCGGCACCCGGCTCCAGCCCACCGCCCGCCGGGGGTCCACCGGCCCGTGGAACGGCAGCGGCCGGGCCCGGGGCAGCAGGTCCGCCAGCGCCCGGACCGGCCCGAGGCGGGCCGGGGCCGCATCCGCCCGGCCGGGCTCCGGCCGGGTACGCGGGCCGGGCACGGCCGACGCCGGCGCGTCGAGCAGGGCGCGCAGCAGCGTGATGGCCGACACCCCGTCCAGCAGGGCGTGGTGGGTGCGCAGCAGCAGGGCGAAGCCCTCGTCCGTGGGCAGCAGATGGAGCTGCCACGGCGGCCGGGCCGGGCCGAGGGGCTGGGCGAGCAGCTGGGCGGCCCGGGCCTCCAGCCCGTCCGGCGCGGGGGAGGCGACGACGTGGTGCCCGGCGTCGAACTCCGGCCCCTGCGTCCACTGCGGCCACGCGTCCGGCGCGGCGCCCGGCGTACCGGGCGTCAGCCGCAGCCGCTCGTGGTGCCCCCACCGACGCAGGACCCGCGCGCGCAGCTGGGGAAGGGGCGGCGGCGAGCCCTGGAACCAGGCGACGAGACACCAGGTCAGGCAGATCGTCCCGCTGTTCTGGTCCCGGTACATCCAGGCGTCCAGCGGCGGCATGGGCAGGCCGCCCGGCCGCCCGGTCCCCGGCGCGCCGAGGGCGAGGCCGGTGGGATGGGGGTGCGGTGTCACGGATCTCCTCGTCCGAAGATTGCCCGGCCCGGTGGCCGGCGCGCGTTGTCCCCCCGAGGGAGCCGGCCGCTCACCGGCCGCGCTCCGCGACCGCGCGGGCCACGGCCCCCGCCCCGTCCTCCAGCCCCAGCCTGGCCGCCAGTTCGGTGGCGCGCCGGGCGAATCGGGGCTCGCCCGTGGCCCGGCGCAGGGCGGCGGCCAGCCGGTCGGCGGTCAGCCGGGCGAACGGCAGCACACCCGGGCTCACCCCCAGCCGCGTCAGCCGCTCGGCCCACCACGGCTGGTCGGTGAGGACCGGCACCGGCACCGCCGGCACCCCGGCGCGCAGCCCCGCCGCCGTCGTCCCGGCGCCCGCGTGGTGCACCACGGCCGCCATGCGCGGCATCAGCCAGCCGTGCGGGATCGGGCCGACGGTGATGACGTCGTCGTTGAGCACGGACAACCCGGCCCAGCCGGACTGCACCACCCCCCGCAGCCCCGCCCGGCGCAGCGCCTCGGCCGTCAGCCCGGCCAGCCGACCGGGATCGCCGGGCATCATGCTGCCGAAGCCCACGAACACCGGGGGCGGGCCGGCCGCGAGGAAGTCCGTGACCAGCGCCGGGGGCTGCCAGTCCGCGCACTCGTGCGGCCACCAGTAGCCCGCCACGCCCAGCCCGGGCCGCCAGTCGGCCGGGCGGGGCACCACCGAGGGGCTGAAGCCGTGCCAGATGGGCCATCCGGCGCGCTCCCGGGCCACGCGCAGCCGGTGGGTGCCCCGGTGGGCCAGCCCGAGCCGGGCGTGCAGTTCCCGGTTGGCGCCGGTGTAGACCGCGTCCAGCAGCGCGTTCGCCACATGGCCGCGCAGCCGGTTGGCGTGCCCCGGGGGCCGCCAGGCCGTCGTGCAGGGGGAGAACGCGGAGGTGGGGGTGTCGGGCTGGAGGAAGACGCCCATGCTCGGCAGGGCGTGGTAGTCCGCCACCACCCGGCCCAGCGGCGCCGTGATGGCCGACAGCAGGACCAGGTCGGCCTTGAGGTCGACACCGGCGAGGATCCCGTCGACGAGCGAGATGGCCGCCCGCTCGGTGGCCCGGACGAACCGCAGACCCGCCAGCGGTGTCCGCAGGCCGCCCCGCAGCCGGGCGTGGGCGTCCAGCAGCTCCTCGAAGGGGTCCGCCACCAGCTCGCGCATCCGCAGCCCGCAGCAGGCCACCACATCGGCGAACTTCGCGTGGGTGAGGATCTCCACGTCGTGGCCCTCGGCGAACAGCCGGTGACCGAGACCGGTGTAGGGGGCGACCGAGCCCATCGTGCCCGCTGTGATGATCTGGATGCGCATCTCCCGGCCTTCCTGCCGCCGCCCTGCCGACTCAACGACAGGCCCCCCGCACCGGATACGGCAGGGCGCTATCGGGCTGCCCCGGCGGGGACGGGGAGCGGCTTGGCCTGGCACGTCATGTCACGCTTCGGCACCACGCCGTCGAGGAGGTAGGCGTCGACGACGCCGTCCACGCAGGCGTTGCCGTTCTGGTACTGGCCGTGGTCGCCGTCGCCGGTGACGGTGACCAGGCGCGAGCCGCGCAGCGCGCGATGGGCCTTGAGGGCGCCCTCGTAGTACGTGGCCGGGTCGTGGGTGGAGTTGACCATCAGGGTGGCCGGCAGCCCCGCGCCGGTCACCTTCACCTCGGGCGCCCCCGACTTCGGCCAGTACGCGCACACGGAGGCGTACGTGAGCTCGCGGGCGCCCAGCAGCGGCAGGTTCACGCTGTCCTTGGCGCTCCGCGCGACCCAGTGGTCGATGTCGCGGTCCCACGGGGTGTCGTTGCAGGTGACCGAGAAGTACTCGGCGAAGAAGCCCGAATCGGGGTAGTGGCCGAAGAGCTGCCCGACGAGCCCCTTCTCCTGCGGCGTCGCGGTGTCCCAGTGATCGAGCGCCGCGAGCGCCCCCGCCAGCGCGGGGAAGCCCTGGGACGCCTTGTAGATCGCCGAGCTGGTGCCGGCGTCGAACAGATTGGGGTCGAGGACCGCCGAGCCGAGGTCCAGCGGGTGGTCGTGGAGGGCCGCGCGCCGGCGCTCCCAGTTCGCCTTCGCCTCCGCGACCGTGCTCCCGTAGTGGTAGACGCCGTCGTACTTGGCCAGCCACGGCAGGAAGTCCTGGTCGAAGCGGCGCTGGAAGCTCTTCGGCTGACCCGTCATCCACTGTTCCATCGTGCTGTCGAAGCCGATGTTGCTGTCGAGCACGGCGCGCTCGACGCGCTGGGGGAAGAGGGCCGCGTAGTAGGCCCCGACCGTCGTGGCGTACGAGGCCCCGTAGTACGAGATCTTCGGCGCCCCGAGCAGCGTGCGGTACAGGTCCATGTCACGGACCGTCTGCTCGGTGGTCAGGTAGGGCAGCAGACCGCCGCTGCGCTCCTGGCAGTCGTTCACGAACTTGCGCGAGCGCTCCAGCACGCCCTGGATCGCGGCGGGGGAGCGGTCCCGGGAGTCGCCGGCCATGAGGGCCGGGAACTCCGCGTCGGTCTGGCACACCGCGTGGGTGCTGCGTCCGACGCCGCGCTGGTCGAAGCTCACCACGTCGTAGACGGCGGCCACCGAGGGCGACGCCTTGGCGAAGCCCCCGGGCCTCAGCAGTCCCTTGCCGCCGGGGCCGCCCGCGGCCATCATCAGCACCCCGCGCCGCTTGGCCGGGTCACCCGCCGTGTGCCGGGAGACCGCGATCTTCAGGTCCGGGCCGGCGTCCGGGTGGTGCCAGTCGCGCGGGACGGTCATCGTCGCGCACTCCAGCGACGGGTCCCCCTCGCACGGCCGCCAGTCGAGCTTCTGGTCGGCGTAGCGGGCCGGTACGGCCGGCGCCGCCGTGACGGCCGGGTGGGGGCGGGCCTGGGCGGCGGCCGCCGGAAGGACGGAGACGGCGAGGGCCGCCAACACGGCGGCCGAGAGAGCGGACGCCTTACGACGACGGGACGTGGCGGTTGCGGACATCGGATCCTCCTGCGCGATTGCGGTGACACCATCGATATTCGCGTCCGACAGGTACATGATCGATCCCGCTGCTATCCGTTCCGGGGGTGGTACTGGTGCCACCCCCCGACGGACGACCCCTCTCCCGCAGGAGGACCGCACGTCATGGACATCACCGCACTGCGCGCCGGCACCCCCGGCTGCGCCCACCGGGCCCATCTGAACAACGCGGGCGCCGGCCTGCTCTCCCGCCGGACCCTGCAGACCGTGACCGCCCACCTCGAACTGGAGGCCCGTATCGGCGGCTACGAGGCCGCGACCGAGCGGCTCGACGCCATCGAGGCGGTCCCCGCCGCCGTCGCCGAACTCATCGGCGGACGCGCCGGGGAGGTCGCGCTGTTCGACAACGCGACCCACGCCTGGCACGCCGCGTTCTACGCGCTCACCTTCCGCCCCGGCGACCGGATCCTGACCGGGCACGCCGAGTACGGCAGCAACATGCTGGCCTATCTGCAGATCGCCCGGCGCACCGGCGCCGAGGTCGTCGTGGTCCCGGACGACGAGCACGGGCAACTGGACACCGCCGCCCTGGAGAGGCTCGTCGACGAGCGCGTCCGGCTGGTCGGCGTCAGCCACGTCCCCACGGGCGGCGGCCTGGTCAACCCGGTCGCGGAGATCGGCCGGATCACCCGCCGGGCCGGGGTGCCGTTCCTGCTGGACGCCACCCAGTCGGTCGGCCAGTTCCCCGTCGACGTCCGCGCGATCGGCTGCGACATGCTCGTCGCGACCGGCCGCAAGTTCCTGCGCGGACCGCGCGGCACCGGATTCCTGTGGGTGCGCCCCGAGATGCTGGAGCACCTCGAACCCCATGTCAACGAGTTCTCCGCGGCGGCCTGGGACGACAAGGACGGCTTCATCTGGCGGGAGGGCGCCCAGCGGTTCACGACGTTCGAGATGAACTACGCCGCCGTCCTCGGCCTGGGCAGCGCCGTGCGCCAGGCCCTGGAACTCGGCCCGGCCGTGGCGGGCGAACGGACCCTCGCCCTGGGCGCGGCGCTGCGGGATCGGCTCGACGCGCTGCCGGGCGTCACCACGTACGACCTGGGCCGCGAGCGGTGCGCCATCGTCACCGCCCTGGTGGACGGCGTGCCCGCGGCCGAGGTCAAGGAGGCGCTGACCCGGCACGGGATCAACGTGAGCCTGACCTCGCCCGACCAGGCGCGGATCGACGGCCGGGACGTCCACCCGCTGGTGCGGTTCTCCCCGCACTACTACAACACCGAGGAGGAACTCGACCGGGCCGCCGGGGTGCTGGCCGGCCTGGCGCGGCCGGGTCAGCCGAGATAGTCGATCTGATAGATGTGCAGGGTCTTCGTCTGGTGCCCCAGGTAGATGACGACGAGGACCTCGTCCAGCACGAGCATCCGCATGATCCCGTCGTCCTCGCCGTACGGGACGGTCACCGTGAACGGGTCCGTGCAGGCCGAGGCGAGGACGTCGCTGAGCCGTGCGCTCACCGACGGCGGGAGGGAGTCCCAGACGGCGGCTATCGTGGCGTCGTACTTGAGCGCGTACACCGCTCCAGGTTCTCAGCCGCAGGGGGTCCCGTGGGCGCGAACGAGGGCGGCGTCCTCCTGGACCTTCTGGGTGATGTCGATCCACTCGCCCGGGACCTCGCCGCCCGCCGCCTCGGCGGCCGCCGCCTGTCGGCCACGCTCGACGGCGGCGAGCGTGCGCTCGGCGATGCCCTGCCACTTCGCGAAGACGGTCAGCATCTCGTGCGCCGGGGCCCGGCCGATCTCGCCGATGAAGCGTCGGGAGAGGTCGGGGCTGCCGAGAGCGTCGCGGATGCGCTCGATGCTCCACGGTCCGGTGGTCATGGGTCCTCCCCGCGTCGGCGGCTCGACCGCCCAGAGTAGCGAAATTGTCCTCTCCGTATGGCGGGAACCCGATGCGGCCGTGGACCGAGGGCCGCCTACCGCAGGAGGACCACGCGGCGGAACGGCTCCGGCCGTTGGACAGCGGACGGTCCATACGCCGCGTCGCGCCGGCGGCCGGGCGTGTCGTACACACATACGGGGTGGTCCGTCTCGTTCCCGGTGACCTCGACGTCTAGCCGGCCCGGCCCGTCTCCCCGGGGGCCGCCAGGCCGTATACGCGCCGGGCGTTGTCCGCCGAGATCAGGGCCGCGACCCGCTCCGCCTCCGCGGCCGGCCAGGCGCCCTCCCGCACCCACTCCGTCACCAGCCGGACGAGCGCCCGCCGGAAGAGCTCCGCGCCCACGACATAGAGCTCCGCGAGCCCGTAGGCGTCGGTCGAGAACAGCAGCTTGCCGAACGGCGTCAGCTCCAGCATCTCCGCCAGCACGGCCCCGGCCCGCGCGCCGGTGTGCGCGAGGGTCAGCCCCACGTCGGCGTAGACGTGCGGGAAGACGGCCGCGAGATAGGCGGCGCCGCGGTGGTACGGATAGCAGTGCAGCAGGACCACCGTGCAACCGGTGGGGCGCACGGCCCGGAGGAAGTCGGTGAGCAGCAGCGGGTCGCTGTGGTGCAGCCGCAGGTCGGGGTCGCCGAAGCCGGTGTGGATCTGGAGCGGCAGCCCGGTGCCGGCGGCCGACCACAGCAGATGGCGCAGCAGCACGGGGTCGGTCAGCCGGCCGCCGGGGGCACGGGTGACCAGCCACCGGTCCGCGGCCGTGCGCACCTCGGCCGGCCGGGGCCGCTGGGGAGGGAGGTCCAGCCCGTGCCGGTAGGCGGCCAGCGACTTGAAGCCCACGACCGTACGGGTCGCGTCCGTCACCGCCCGGTCCAGGGCGTCCAGGAAGGCGGCCGTGCCGTCGGCGCGGTCGGCGAGCCCCTCCGCCAGCGACTCCAGGCGGAGGACCTCATGGCACGGGGCGCCCCCGCCGGCGGCCGCCAGCTCCTGGGGCGTCGTCAGATCGCCCGGTATCCCGGTGTCCACCACATACGCGCCGATGCCGGTCGCGCCCAGCAGCCGCCGGGTGACCTCGGCCGCGCCCAGCTCGCGGCGGCGGTCGAGATAGCGGTGGGGCGGGGCGTGGGGCTCCAGGTCCAGCAGGGGAGGGCACCAGCGGCGCACGGCGAAGCCGAGCTGGCTGTCGAAGAAACCGGTGCCGGGCGCGGCGGCCGCGTCCGACTCGGTGAGCCACGCCTCGAAGGCGGCGTCCGTGAGGTCGCCGCGCGCCACGCCGTGGCAGTGCTGGTCCACCAGCGGGGGCAGCCGCAGGGCGGTCATCTCAGTACCGTCCCCGGGTGGCCGCCGCGATCTCCTCGGGCAGGACACCGTCGAACAGCCGTACCTCTCCCTTGCGGACGGCCACGACGGCCTCGAACAGCGCGTCGCCGAGCGCGTCGCGCAGCAGCCCCGAGCGCTCGAAGTGCTCCACCGCCTCGCTCAGCGAGGCGGGCAGGCGCGGCGCGACGCCCGTGGCCGCCGGGTCGCCGCTCACCGGCGGGGGCAGGGTGAGCCCGGCGTCCAGGCCGGCCAGCCCGGCGGTGACGACCGCGCCGACGACCAGATAGGGGTTGGCCGCCGGGTCGAAGCACTTGACCTCGGCGTTGGCCGCCCCGGGGGCGTCCGGGGCGCCGGTGATGAAGCGCAGCGCGGCCTCCCGGTTCTCCAGGCCCCAGCACTGGAACGCGCCCGCCCACCGCGAGGGCGCGAGCCGCAGATAGCTCGCGGGCGACGGCGCGCCCAGGGCCAGCAGCGCGGGGAGCTCCGCGAGGATCCCGGCGAGGAACGCCTCGCACTCGCGCGTCATGCCGTACGGGCCGTCACCGCCCGAGCAGAGGGAGCGGTCGTCCTCCCAGAGGCTGAGGTGGAGATGGGCGCCGTTGCCCACGCCGTCCGGCACGACGACGGGCCCGAAGAAGGCGTCGAGGCCGTGGGCCAGGGACACGGCCCGGACCGTCTCCCGGACGAGCATGGCGAGATCGGCGGCGCCCACGGGGTCCGTCGCGGCGACCGACACCTCGAACTGTCCGGGCGAGTACTCGGGGTGGAGCTGGAGGACGTCGACGCGCTGGGCGGCCAGGGCGTCGAGGATGTCGCCGAGATAGCCGGACAGCTCGGTCACCCGCGCCATCCCGTAGGCCGGGCCGGAACAGGCGTAGGCCAACTCGGGGCCCTGCGCGCCCGCCCGCGCCACGACCCACTCGGTCTCGAACCCCGTGCGCAGCCGCAGCCCCCGGGCGGCCGCCGCCTCGGTCGCCCGGCGCGCGAACCGCCGCTGGCAGGCGGCGTACGGGCCGCCGTGCTGCTCGTAGCGGTCGGCGGGCGCCCAGGCCCAGCCGGGCCGGGCGGCCAGCACGGTCAGCCGGTCCAGGTCGGGGAAGAGCCGCAGGTCCCCGTCGGGGCCGCCGATGTGGGGGCTGGTGACGCTGGAGTCGTCGACGAGGTAGACGTCGAAGCAGGGCGACATGCCCACGCCCCAGCGGGCGGCATGGGCGAGCCGGCTCGTGGGGACGGTCTTGACGCGGGAGATGCCCGCGTTGTCGACCCAGGCGAGGGCGACGCCGTGGACGCCTTGCGCGGAGAGCTGCGCGGCCGCCTGCCGGGCCGCCGACTCCTCCCGCTCCCGGTCGGGTCGTTCCACGGCCGCTCCTTCCGTCGGGAAAGTCGAGTGAGGCGGACCGTGTCCGGGGAACCGGGCACGGTCCGCTCGTATTACACCTCACCGGCCCCGGCTCGCGCCGGAGATCCGGAGCACGCGTCAGCGCAGCGAGGTGAGCTTGTTGAGGGTGTCGCGCTCGGCGCCGGCGGGCTTGGCCGCGCCGCAGTACTCGGCCTGGACCAGGGAGACCAGGTCGGCGTGCCAGTCGCCGTTGTAGTTGAACGCGGCGGTGTGGCCGCCCTTCTCGTCGGAGACGACCAGGGAGGTGGAGCCGTGGATGCCGCCGCTGTGGGCCCAGACGGTCACCCCGCACGACAGGGTGGCCGACATGATGCCGAGCCCGTAGCGGGCCGGCGAGTCCTTGCCCATGGGGACGCTGGTGAGCAGTTCGCGCTGCTGCTTCTCGGGCAGGAGCCTGCCGCCCAGCAGCAGGTTGTAGAAGCGGTTGAGGTCGCCAGTGGTGGAGATGATCGCGCCGGCCGCCCCGCCCCAGGAGGGGTTCAACTCGGTGACGTCGTAGACCTTCGCGTCCGGTTCCGGCTTGAGGAGCTTGCTGTAGGCACGGCCGTGCGGGCCCGGCATCGCGGGGGAGTTGCCGGGGAAGGTGGTGGAGCGCAGTCCTGCGGGGTGGATGACGCGCCGGGTGACCTCGGTGGCGTAGGAGCGCCCGGTGACCTTCTCGATGATCATCCCGGCGAGGATGTAGTTGGTGTTGGAGTAGTGGTAGTCCTTGCCGGGCGCGAAGTAGGGCTCGTGCCGCAGGGCCACGTCCACGAGTTCGCGCGGGGTGCGGGTCTCGAAGCGGCGCTCCATGAACTCCGTGGAGAGGTACTTCTGGAAGCCGTCGTCCTCCGTGTAGTTGTAGATCCCGCTGCTGTGGTTGAGCAGCTGACGGATGGTGACGTTGCGGCCGTCGTGGCCGCCGTTGCCGCGCAGTACGCCCGGCAGCCTGCTCTCCACGGTGTCGTCGAGGCTCAGCCTGCCCTCGGCCTCCAGCTGGAGGAGGACGACCGAGGCGAAGACCTTGCTGATGCTGCCGACGCGGAACCGGTCCTCGGGGAGCCGGGGCCGGTGGCCCTTGAGGTCGGCGACGCCGGAGGACCCGTTCCAGGTGACGGTCTTGTCCGGAAACCTCTCCCGGGCCTGTGCCAGGACGCCGGGTACGCCCGCCTTGACCTCGGCGTCCATCACGTCCTGGGTCGCGCGGTGGCCGTGCTCCGTCCCGGGCGCGGCGGAGGCCGCCGGGGCCGTGGCGGTGAGGGCGCCGGCGGCCGTCGCGGCCACCACGAACCCGGCCAGTGCTCTGCGCATGGACCGTGCGGTCATCTTTCCTGCCTCTCGTACGGGAACGCGGACACTCCCCAGGACTTCTGCGATGTCCCGGGAGTTGAGCGGCAGTTGGGAGGACCTGAGGTGAAGGGAGGGATTTCGGCCAGGCCACGTCCGGGCATTCGGTCGTATGGTCCGACCGGAGATATCCAGGAATTTCACATTCGACTTCACAATCTCACCCGATCGACGGAATGCACCCGGGGTGGCCCGGAATCTACGCTTGGTGTATGTCGATGTGGGGTCGCACAGCGGTACCGCAGCCCGCGCTGCGGGCTGTGGTCGCCGTGCTGGCCTCCGTGCTGCTGGTGCTGACCGGGTCGGCGTCCGCCGGGATGGAGCGCGTCTCCGTCCGTGAGGAGTCCCTCGCCTCCGCCTCGCTGTCCGACGACTCGTCCGACGAGTGCGTCGCCTGCGTGCCCGAGCAGCGTGTGCCACGTCCGGGGAGGGTCGGGCGGCCGGCGGGCAGGCTTCTCTGCCCGCCGGCCTCCACATCGTCCGCCGGGGGGACCGGGGGGCTCCCCGGCGGGCGGGTTCCGCCGCGGCCCGGCGACGTTGTCGCCGCGGGCCACGCGCAGCATTCCGTTCTGCGCTGCTGAGCACTGCCACGCCCCGATCCCGCCGCCGATGTGCCGCGGGCGGGGCGTCGCTGACACCCGGGCTCGTCCCGGCAGGCCGGCAGTTCAGACCGAGGAGTGACGCCATGCGCATCGATTCCGCGCGCGCTCTCGGCGCCTATGTGCGCGCCGAGGCCTATCGCGCCCACCGTCCCGCTCCCGAGCCGGAGCCCGCCCCCGTCGTCGTCGAGGAACGGCCGGACGCGTCCCCGGACGCGGAGGACGGCGTCCCGCGGGAGTCGCGCCGGGCGAGGGTGCTCGCCCGGCTGCTGTTCCTCCGTCAGGAATAGCGGAGGCCTCTCGGCAGCGAACGGATCGAAGCGGCCCGCCGTCCCGGCGGGCCGCTTCGCCGTGCGGGACGGGACGGGGCGGTACGAGGTGGCCGGGGCCGGGAAGGGGACCCCACCCCGCGAGGTGACTTTAAGGTAAGGCTAACCTAATATCCACCTTGTCCGGCGGGAGTGATCCCGTACGGCGCCCTCTTCTCGTATTCCAACGTCCGGAGCATCTGATGACCTCGCCCAACCGCCTCCTCCAGTCCGCCCCGCGTCGCGCGGCGCAGGCTCTCGCCGCTGTGGGTGCGGCCGCGCTGCTGCTCACCGGCTGTGGCTCCGACTCGGACTCGGGCTCGGACAAGACGAAGAGCGAGGCGACGTCCGGCGGTGGCGAGACGCGCATGATCAAGGACGCGACCGGCACGGCCGTCAAGGTGCCCGCCCACCCCAAGCGCGTCGTCACCCTCACCCAGGAGGACCTGGACGCGGTGCTGGCGCTCGGCATCAAGCCGGTGGGCATCACCAACGGCCAGGGCCTGAACAAGCCCCCGGCCTACCTGGAGGACAAGGTCAAGGGCATCAACGTCGTCGGCAACCTCCTCCAGCCGGTGATGGACAAGGTCCTCGCGGCCAAGCCCGACCTGATCCTCGCCGGTGACATGCAGGACCAGAACGTCCTCAAGCAGCTCCGCGAGATCACCCCGGCCACCCTGGTCACGATGGCCCCGACCGACGACTGGAAGCTGTCCTTCCGGGGCGTCGCCAACGCCGTCAACGGCCTGGACAAGGCCAACAAGGTCATCGCCGACTACGAGGCCAAGGCCAAGAAGGCCGGCGAGGAGCTCGGTGAGAACAAGGGCGCCGAGGTCTCCATCGTCCGCTGGAACCCGGACGGCCCCAGCTGGATGGAGAAGAAGCAGTTCGCCAGCGGCGTCGCCCTGGACATGGGCCTCAAGCGCCCCAAGACGCAGGACAAGGACGGCAACGCCCACACCCCGGCGCTCAGCCTTGAGAAGATCAGCGAGATCGACGGCGACTGGCTGTTCCTGTCCACGCTGACCTCGGACGGCGAGAAGGCCCTCAAGGACGTCCAGGAGAAGCCCGCGTACAAGGACCTGAACGCGGTGAAGAAGAACCACGCCGTGACCGTGAACGGCTCGGTCTGGTCCACCCGCGGCGGCCCGCTGGCGAGCGACGTCGTCATCGAGGACATCACCAAGGCGCTGAAGAAGTAACCACCCCGGACGGGCTGACGAAAGTCAGCCCGTCCGGCGTTTGAGGACAAAGCACGGTAGCCCGTCCGGCGTTCGAGGACCCGGCTACGCGCGACGCGTCGCCGCGAAGTCGGCGGCCGTCCATGCCATTCCCACCGCCCCGTCGATGATCGCCCGCTCCGCCTCCGGCGACACCGCCGCCTCGGCGAACTCCGGCTCGTGCGGGCTGCAGGCGCCGCCCGTGATGTCCAGCACGGGATGGATCGACGGGACCGCGTGCGAGACGTTGCCCATGTCCGTACAGGCGAACGCGTCCTTCTCCTGTGGCTCGGGCCGGCCCAGCGCCCGGGCGTTGGCCGTCCACAGGGCGATCAGGCCGGGGTCGGTGCGGAAGTCCAGGTAGTCCGGCTCGGGACGGGTCAGCGACACCTCGCAGCCGGTGGCCAGCGCCCCGGCGCGGAAACACGCCTCGACGCGCTCGCGCAGCTCCCTCAGGTCCTCGGCCGCCGAGGCGCGGATCTCGTACTCGGCCGTCGCCCGGTCGGGGATCAGATTGGGCGCCGTGCCCGCCCCCGTGGTCACCCCGTGCACCTTCCACTGCGCCGGCAGCTGCTGGCGCAGCAGCCCCAGCGCGACCTGTGCCACCGTCAGGGCGTCGGCGGCGTTGCGGCCCTCATGGGCGTTGAGGCTGGGGTGCGCCGCCTTCCCCCGGTACTCGACCGAGAGCGTGCCCAGCGCGAACGAGCGGAACTCGGCCACTTCGAACGGGCAGGGGTGCACCATCATCGCGGCGTCCACCCCCTCGAAGGCCCCCGCCTCCAGCAGCAGCGCCTTGCCCGCGCCGCGCTCCTCGGCAGGGGTGCCCAGCACCCGTACGGTCAGGCCCAGTTCGTCCGCGAAGGGGGCCAGGCCGAGCGCCGCGCCGACGCCCGCCGCCGCGATCAGATTGTGGCCGCAGGCGTGCCCGAGGCCGGGCAGGGCGTCGTACTCGCAGGCGATGGCCACGGTGACCGGGCCGGAGCCGGCGGTCGCCGTGAACGCCGTGTCCAGGCCGTGGGCGGGGGCGGTGACGGCGAAACCGTGCTCCCGCAGCTCTTCCGCGCACCACGCGGCCGCCTGATGCTCGGTGAAGGCCGTCTCGGGGTGCGCGTGAATGCGTCGGCTGAGCGCCAGAAGCCCCTCGCGGCGATCCAGCACGCGCTCGCGTATGGCTGATTTGAGGCTCTCGGCCACGGTCATGTCCGCTCCAGTGTCGTCGTCTTCGCGCGGTGTCCGCAGCAGCCGGACCCACGCTCACAAGCGATCAGAAAATAGCTTAGGCTTACCTAAGCTGACGCACCGGGGGTTACCGGTGCGACCAGGAACGTTCGCCAGAAACCGGGAGCCCCCACGCGATGCGTCACCACCAGGACGAGAACTCCGCCGAACTGCCGCTCCTCGCCGCGCAGTCCGGAATCCTCTACGCCCAGGCTCTCGACCCCGCGAACCCGGTCCTCAACACCGGCGACCGCGTGGAGATCGCCGGACCCCTGGACGAGGAGCTGTTCGAGCGCGCCCTGAGGCGGACCACCGCCGAGGCCGAGACCCTCGCCCTGCTGGCCACTGCCGGTGACGGCACCACCCCCGCCCAGCGCCTCGGCGCCCCCGCCCCCGCCCTCCACCGGCTCGACCTGCGCACCGCCGACGACCCCGAGGCCGAGGCGGCGGCCTGGACCGCCGCCGACCTCGCCCGCCCCGTCGACCTCACCGAGGGCCCCCTCGTCACCCACGCCCTCATCCGCCTCGCCGACGAGCGCTACTGGTGGTACCAGCGCGTCCACCACTTCGCCGTCGACGCCTACGCGCTGACCCTCATCGGGCGCCGCCTCGCCGAGGTCTACACGGCGCTGGCCACCGGCACCGAGCCCACCGCCGACCCCTTCGGCACGCTTCGCGAACTCGTCGCCGACGAGGCCGCCTACCTGGCGAGCGAACGCCACGCCACCGACCGCGCCCACTGGCTCGAGCGCCTCGCCGACCGGCCCGAGCCCGTCTCGCTCTCCGACCGCCCCGCCGCCCCCGCCGGGACCGTCCTGCGCCACTCCGCCGAACTCCCCGCCGGCTCCCTCGCCCGGCTGACGGCCGCCGCCGGCACGGTGAAGGCCACCTGGGCCGAACTGCTCGTCGCCGCCACCGCCGGCTATCTCCACCGCGTCACCGGCGCCGAGGACATCGTGCTCGGCCTGCCGCTGAAGAGCCGCACCAACAAGACCGCCCTGCGCACGCCCGCCATGATGGTCAACGTCATGCCGCTGCGCGTCACCGTCCGCCCCCAGGACACCGGCGCCGGTTTCCTCCGCCGCGTCGTCATGGAGATGCGGGCCGCCAACCGCCACCAGCGCTACCGCCAGGAGGACCTGCGCCGCGACCTCGGGCTCCCGCCGGAGCAGCCGCTGTTCGGGGCGATGGTCAACATCAAGCCCTTCGAGAACGAGGACCTGGACTTCGCCGGCCTGCCCGGCGTCGTGCGCAACCTCGCCGCCGGCCCCGTCGACGACCTGGCCTTCGGCGCCACCCCGGGCCCCGACGGCACCCTGCGCCTCGGCCTGGACGCCAACCCCGCCCGCCACGACGCCGACTCCCTCGCCGCCCACGCGCACGGACTGCTCCGCTACCTCGACGCCCTCACCGGCCTGCTGCTCGAGGACGCCCAGCGACCCGTCGGCACCATCGACCTCCTCGACGCCGAGGAGATCCACCGGGCCACCGCCGGCCGCACCGAGGCCCCTGCGGACCGCACCCTGCCCGAGCTGTTCGCCGCGCAGGCCGCCCGCACCCCCGAGGCCGTCGCCGTCCGCGCCGGCGCCACCGCCCTCACCTTCGCCGAACTCGACGCGGCCGCCAACCGCCTGGCCCACGAACTGCTGGACGCGGGCGTGCGCCCCGGCACCGCCGTGGCCCTGGCCCTGCCCCGCAGCGCGGAGACCGTCGTCGCCCTGTTCGCCGTCCTCAAGGCGGGCGGCGTCTGCCAGCCCCTCGACCTCGGCCATCCCGCGCAGCGCCTCACCGCCGTCCTCGACGACACCCGCCCCGGCTGCCTCATCGGCACCACCGACGCCGTACGCGGCCTGCCCGAGCACACCGTGCCCGTCCTCCTCCTCGACGACGAGGCCACCCGCGCCCGGATCGCCGCCCGCCCCGCCACGGCCCCCGCCGCCCCCGCGCTGAACCAGCCTGCCTACGTCATCCACACCTCGGGCTCCACCGGCCGCCCCAAGGGCGTCCTCGTCACCCACGCCTCCCTCGCCAACCTCCACGCCGGGCACGGCACCGACCACATCGCCCCCGCCCTGGAGCGCACCGGACGGGACCGGCTGCGGATCGCGCACAGCGCCTCCTTCGCCTTCGACGCCTCCTGGGACCCCGTCATCTGGATGGTCCACGGCCACGAGCTCCACCTCCTGGACGACGCCGCCTACCGCGACCCGGCCACCCTCACCGCCTACGTCCACCAGCACCGCGTCGACTACCTCGACGCCACCCCCTCCTACGTCGAAGCGCTCGTCGCCGAGGGCCTGCTGGATCCGGGCCGGCACCACCCCGCACTCGTCGTCGTCGGCGGCGAGACCGTGCCCGACCCCCTGTGGCGCCGCCTGGCCGCCACCGAGGGCCTGAGCCCCATCAACCTCTACGGCCCCACCGAGACCACCGTCGACGCCTATTACTGGCTGGCCGACGACGACGGCACCCCCGTCGGCCGGCCCGTGCGCGGCTCACGCGCGTACGTCCTCGACAACTCCCTGCGCCCCGCCCCCGTCGGCGTCACCGGCGAGCTCTACCTCGCCGGTGCCTGCCTCGCCGCCGGCTACCTGGGCCGCCCCGACCTCACCGCCGAACGCTTCACCGCCGACCCCTTCGGCGCCCTCCACGGCGAGCCCGGCGCCCGGATGTACCGCACCGGCGACCTCGTGCGCCGCCGCCCCGACGGCACCCTGGAATTCCTCGGCCGCGCCGACGGCCAGATCAAGATCCGCGGCTTCCGCATCGAACTCGGCGAAATCCAGAACGTCCTGGCCGGCCACCCGGCCGTCGACCGGGCCGCCGTCATCGCCCGCGACACCGCCACCGGCAAGCGCCTCCTCGGCTACGCCGTCCCCGCCGAGGGCACCGCGCCCGACCCCGAGGAGCTCCGCGCCCACCTCGCCGAGCGGCTGCCCGACCACATGGTGCCCGCCGCGATCCTGATCCTGGCCGCCCTGCCCCGCACCGCCAACGACAAGCTCGACGTCAAGGCCCTGCCCGACCCGGAGCCCGCGGCCGCCGCGGACCGCGCCCCCCGCACCCCCCAGGAGGAGATCGTCTGCGGCCTCTTCCAGGACGTCCTCGGCCTCGACGCCGCACCGTCCCCCGACGCCGACTTCTTCGCCCTCGGCGGCCACTCGCTGCTCGCCGGCCGGATCGCCGCCCACGTCCGCGACGCCCTCGGCGACGACGCCATCGGCCTCGCCGACGTCTTCCGCAACCCCACCCCCGCCGCCCTCGCCGCCCTCGTCCGCGACCGGGACACCGACCCGGACCGGCCCGCGCTCGTGCCCGTACCGCGCACCGACCGGATGCCGCTCTCCCCGGCCCAGAAGCGGCTGTGGTTCATGTACCGCCTCGAAGGCCCCAGCCCCACCTACAACATCCCGCTGCTGCTCACCCTCACCGGCCCCGTCGACCAGGACGCGCTGCGCCTCGCCCTCGCCGACCTCGCCGAGCGCCACGAGACGCTGCGCACGGTCTACCCGGCCCTCGACAACGAGCCCCACCAGCTGATCCTCACCCCCGAGCAGGCCCGCCCCGAGCTGCGCGTCGCAGCGCTCGACGCCGACCTCACCGAGGCCGTGCGCCACTCCTTCGACCTGGCGGAAGAACTCCCGCTGCGCGTCACCCTCTTCTCCGACGGCGGCGAACGGCACACCCTGCTGCTCCTGCTCCACCACATCGCCGGCGACGGCGCCTCCACCACACCCCTCGCCCGCGACCTCGCCGCCGCCTACACCGCCCGCGCGGCCGGCCGGACGCCCGGCGCGGCTCCCCTGACCGTCCAGTACACCGACCACACGGCCTGGCAGGAGCGCCTCCTCGGCACCGCCGACGCGCCTACCCCGGCCGCCGCCCGCATGCTCGACCACTGGAAGACGGCCCTCGCCGGCCTGCCCGACCAGCTCGAACTCCCCACCGACCGGCCGCGCCCCGCCATCGCCTCCACCGCGGGCGACACCGTCCCCTTCGAGCTCGGCCCCGACGCCCACGCCGCGCTCGCGGCGCTCACCCGCGCGAGCGGCACCAGCGTCTTCATGGCCGTCCAGGCCGCCCTCGCCGCCCTCCTCACCCGCTACGGCTGCGGCACCGACATCCCGCTGGGCACCCCTGTCGCGGGACGTGACGACGACACCACCGCCGACCTCGTCGGATTCTTCGTCAACACCCTCGTCCTGCGCACCGACACCTCCGGCGACCCCACCTTCCGCGCCCTCCTGGAGCGCGTCCGCACCACGACCCTGGCCGCGTACGAGCACTCCGACGTGCCCTTCGACCGGCTCGTCGAGGAGCTCAACCCGCCCCGTTCGCTGGCCCGGCACCCCCTCTTCCAGGTGATGCTCGCCTGGCAGTCGATGCCCGACGCCGCGTTCGCCATGGGACCGGACCTCGCCGCGCGGATGACCGCCGTCCCCACCGGCACCGCGAAGTTCGACCTCACCCTCAACGCCGGCGAGCGACCCGGCGGCGGCATATCCGGCTTCCTGGAGTTCCGCACCGACCTGTTCGACACCGCCACGGCGGAACGTCTCTCCGCCCACCTCACCCGGCTGCTCACCGCCGTCGCCACCGACCCCGACACCCCCGTCGGCCGCCTGGCGCTCCTCGACGAGGCGGAGCTGCACCGCTCCCTCGTCGAGTGGAACGCGGGCCAGGACACGGCTGTTTCGGAACGACGCACCCTCGTCGAGCTGTACGAGGACGCCGCCCGCCGCCACCCCGGCC
Organism: Streptomyces sp. NPDC001678; assembly: GCF_042892945.1. Taxonomy (NCBI): domain Bacteria; kingdom Bacillati; phylum Actinomycetota; class Actinomycetes; order Kitasatosporales; family Streptomycetaceae; genus Streptomyces; species Streptomyces sp. NPDC001678. The sequence goes on from NZ_JBIAUP010000011.1 coordinate 195,972, forward strand.
GCACCGCCGTCACCTGCGACGACGCGTCCCTCACCTACGCCGAGCTGTCCGCCCGCGCCAACCGCCTGGCCCGGCTGCTCGCCGGGCGCGGCATCGGCCCCGGCGCCATCGTCGCCCTCGCCCTGCCGCGCTCGCTGGAGCTCGTCACCGGTCTGCTGGCCGTCGCCAAGTGCGGCGCCGCCTACCTCCCCATGGACCCGGACTACCCGGCCGACCGGCTCGCCTACATGCTCGCCGACGCCGCCCCGGCCGCCGTCGTCACCGACACCGCGACCGCCGCCCGGATCCCGGCGCACGACCTACCGGTCGTCCTCGTCGACGGCGCCGACGCCGACGCGTACGCGACCGCCGACCTCACCGACGCGGACCGCACCCGGGCCCAGCGCCCCGGCGACGTCGCCTACGTCATCTACACCTCGGGCTCCACCGGCCGCCCCAAGGGCGTCCCCGTCACCCACCACAACGTCACCCGGCTGTTCTCCGCCACCGACCACTGGTTCGGCTTCGACGAGAACGACGTGTGGACCCTCTTCCACTCCTACGCCTTCGACTTCTCGGTGTGGGAGATGTGGGGCGCGCTGCTGTACGGCGGCCGGCTCGTCGTCGTCCCCCACCTCGTCAGCCGCGACCCGGCCGCCTTCCTCGGCCTGCTCGCCGACGAGGGCGTGACCGTCCTCAACCAGACGCCGTCCGCCTTCTACCAGCTGATGGCCGCGGACAAGGAGAACCCGGGCCGCGAACTGGCCCTGCGCTACGTCGTCTTCGGCGGCGAGGCCCTCGAACTCGGCCGTCTCGACGACTGGTACGACCGCCACGCCGACGACGCGCCGACGCTCGTCAACATGTACGGCATCACCGAGACCACCGTGCACGTCTCGTACATCGCCCTCGACCGGGCGAGCGCCGCCGCCGGCACCTCCAGCACCATCGGCGTCAACATCCCCGACCTGCGCGTCTACGTCCTCGACCCGTACCTGACGCCCGTGCCGCCCGGCGTCACCGGCGAGATGTACGTCGCGGGAGAGGGCCTGGCCCGGGGCTACCTCGGCCGGCACGCCCTCACGGCGGAACGATTCGTCGCCGACCCCTTCGCCCACCTCTTCGGCGAGTCCGGCAGCCGGATGTACCGCTCCGGCGACCTCGCCCGCCGCCGCCCCGACGGCACCCTCGAGTACTTCGGGCGCGCCGACCACCAGGTGAAGATCCGCGGCTTCCGCATCGAGCTCGGCGAGATCGAGGCCGTCCTCGCCGACCACCCCGACGTCGCCGACGCGGCCGTCGTCGTCCGCGAGGACACCCCCGGCGACAAGCGCCTCGTCGCCTACGCCGTCCCCGCCGGCGGGACCACCCCGGCCCTGCTGCGCGAGCACACCCGGGACGAACTCCCCGGCCACATGGTCCCCTCCGCCGTCGTCCTGCTGGACCGGCTGCCGCTGACCGCCAACGGCAAACTCGACCGCAAGGCCCTGCCCGCCCCCGACCTCGCCGCCGCCGTCACCGAGGGACGCGCCCCGCGCGGCCCCCGCGAGGAACAGCTCTGCGCGATCTTCGCCGACGTCCTGGGCCTGCCCCGGGTCGGCGTGGACGACAACTTCTTCGACCTGGGCGGCCATTCGCTGCTCGCCGTGCGCCTCGCCGGAAGGGTCAAGGAGGCCCTCGGCACGGACACCGGCATCGGCACGGTCTTCCAGGCTCCCACCCCGGCCGCGCTGGCCGCCGCCCTGGACGCCGAGGCCGCCGACGCCCTGGACGTCCTGCTGCCCCTGCGCCCCGCGAAGGACGGCGACAGATCGCCGCTCCACTGCGTCCACCCGGCCGGCGGCCTGAGCTGGTGCTACGCCGGACTCATCCGCCACCTGCCCGCCGATGTGCCGATCTACGGCCTCCAGGCCCAGGGCGTCGGCCCGGCCACGGCCGCCGAGCCGCTGCCGGGGACCCTGGAGGAACTGGCCGCGCACTACGTCGACCGCCTCCGCGAGGTTCAGCCCGACGGCCCGTACCGGCTGATGGGCTGGTCCACCGGCGGCATCATCGCCCAGGCCATGGCCACCCGGCTCCAGGACCTCGGCGCGGAGGTCGAGCTGCTCGCCATCCTCGACGCCTACCCCGCCGAGGGCTTCCGCGAGCTGCCCGTGCCCGACCAGGCCGAGGCCCTGGAGGCGCTGCTGACCATGGGCGGCCACGGCCCGGACAGCCTGGAGGGCGAGCCGCTGGAACTGGAGAACGTCATCGAGGTGCTGCGCCGCGAGGGCTCCCCGCTGGCCGGCCTCGACGACACCACCTTCGACGCCCTCAACCGCACCTACCTCAACACCAACCACCTGGTGCGCGCCTTCGACCACCGCGTCTTCAAGGGCGACGTGCTCTTCTTCCGGGCCACCGTCGACACCATCGACGACACCCTCACCCCCGACACCTGGACCCCCTATGTGACCGGGCGGATCGACAACACCGACGTCGCCTGCTCGCACAAGGACATGACCCTGCCCGAACCGATCGCGCACATCGCGAGCGTCATCGCCGACCGACTGCGGAAACTGGAGAACTGACCCCATGAGCGACGCACCCGCCAACCCCTTCGACGGCGACGGGGAGTTTCTCGTCCTCGTCAATGCCGAGGGGCAGCACAGCCTCTGGCCGGGCTTCGCCGCCGTGCCCGAGGGCTGGACGACCGTCCACGGGCCCTGCGCCCGGCAGTCGGCCACCGACTGGATCACCGGGAACTGGACCGACCTGACCCCGGTCTCCGCCCGGTGACCCGGTTCTCCCCGCGCATCGCCGTCGTGGTCGTCTACACGGCGGCGATGTGCATGAACGGGCTCGACTCCACCATCGTCAACCCGGCGCTGCTCACCATCGCCCGGGACTTCGGCGAACCGGTGTCGGCCGCCAACACCGTCGAGGTGGCCTTCCTCGTCGCGCTCGCCGTCGCCCTGCCCGTCGCGGGCTGGCTCGGCGACCGCCTCGGCACCAAGAGGGTCTTCCTCGGCGCCCTCGCCGTCTTCACGGCGGCCTCCGCCGTCTGCGGCCTGGCCCAGGACCTCCCGACGCTGGTCCTCGCGCGCGTCGTCCAGGGGGTCGCGGGCGGGCTGCTGACACCCGTCGGCATGACCCTGCTCTTCCGGGCCTTCCCGCCGCACGAGCGGATGAAGCTGTCCAAGGTGCTCATCGTGCCGACCGCGCTGATGCCGGCGCTCGGCCCGCCGCTCGGCGGCTTCCTGACCGAGCACCTGTCCTGGCACTGGCTGTTCTTCGTGAACGTGCCGATCGGCGCGGCCGCCGTGCTCCTCGGCGTGCTGGGGCTGACGGAGCACACGGAGGGCACCGAGGGCTTCGACCTGACGGGCTTCCTGCTGGCGACCCCCGCGCTGGGCCTGCTCACCTACGCGCTGGGCTTCGGCCCCACGCACGGCTGGACCACGGCCTCCGTCCTGGTCTCCGGCGTGCTCGGACTCGTGCTGCTGGCAGCGGGGTGCGTCCATCTGCTGAGGGCGCGCACGCCCCTGCTGGAACTGCGGCTGCTCGCCGACAAGGTGTTCGCGTCCGCCACGGTCCTCGCGCTGGTCACCTCGGCCGGGCTGATGGGCGTGCTCTTCGCGTTCCCGTTGCTCTACCAGGCGGCGCTGGGCGCCTCGGCGCTGGACGCCGGGCTGAGCGTCTTCCCGGAGGCGCTCGGGCTGATGCTGGCCTCGCAGGTGGCCGACCGGCTGATGCCCCGGCTCGGGCCCCGGTGGCTCGCCGTGCCCGCCCTGCTGCTGGCGACGGCGGTCTTCGGCGCGCTGGCCGTGCCGGGCGTGGCCGAGAACGCGTGGGCCGTGCGGGCGCTGATGTTCTGTGTGGGCCTGGTGCTGGGGACGGCCGTGCTCACCGTGCAGATCGCCGGGTTCGCGGACGTACCGCCCCCGGCCATGGGCCAGGCCATGGGCCTGTTCACCATCGTGCGCACCCTCGGCGGCGCGCTGGGCATCGCGGCCGTCGCCGCGGTGATCACTGCGTGGGGCGGCTCCGGTTCGCACGAGACGGACCCGGCCCCGTACCGGGCCGCCATCGCGGTCACCGCGGGCCTCGTCGCCCTCGGCACGCTGTGCGCGTTCCGGATGCCCAAGGAGGCGCCGGCGCCTCCGCCGTTCGACGACGAGCCGGAGGCCGTGCCCGCCTGACACCGAAGAAGGCCCCCACGCGCTGTGCGCGTGGGGGCCTTCTCGCGCTCGCCGCTACCTTCCCAGCAGTCCCACGAGCCCGTCGGCGAGACCGCCGCGCCAGCAGGCGTAGTCGTGGCCGCCGTTGAACTCGTGGTAGGCCACGTCGTAGCCGCGCGCTTCGAGCACGTTGCGCAGGTGGCGGTTCTGCGGCAGGAGCATCCACTCCTGGAGGCCCACCTCCAGATGGAAGCGGACGGGCAGCCGCTCGCGCGTCGCGAACTGCCGGGTCAGCCACTCGCTGCCGCCGTCGAACTCGGTCCCGTCCGGCCACCAGAAGGAGCCCGACTGGGACAGCGCGTTCCCGAACCGCTCCGGCCTGCGGAAGGCGGCGAACGCTGCCGTCAGACCGCCCGCGCTCTGCCCCGCCACGACCGTACGGGCCGGGTCGGCCGTCACCCCGTACTCCCGCGCCGCCCACGGCAGCAGCACGTCCGCCAGCCAGTCGACGAACTCCTCGCTGCAGCTGAGATCGGCCATCCGCCGGTCGCGGCCCATGGTCTCCACCATCAGGGTCACGGTCGGCGCGATCCGGCCGTCGTGGTGGAGGTTGTCCAGCGTCGTCCCGAAGTCCAGCACCGGGCCCCACATCTCGCCGTCGAGCAGCACGGCGACGGAGTACGGGCCGTCGCCGGTGGTGTGCCCGGCCGGCAGATGGACTCCGACGCGCCGCCCGTCGACCTCCGCGGCGATCCGCGCGCCGCGCGGCACGCTCTCCCGTACGGCCGCCCAACCCTGCGCGGGCGCGTCGGGGAGCTCCAGCACGGAGGACGGGTTGCGGCCGTCGCGGGCCGCGAGCGAGGACCCCGCGGCGAGCGGGTCGGGCAGCGCCTCGTCCAGCACGCTCAGCCAGCTGCGGCGATCGGCGCGCAGGGCGTCCTCGCGGGAGCCGTGGTGAACGGAGAACTGGTACGACGCTCGGTGATCCGCCCGCAGCCGGTGGCTGATCGCCCACACGTCGGTGCCGGGCACCTTCGCCATGAGGTGGGGAGTCAGGTCGCCGGCGTGGCGGTCCTTGTCCGTGACGGTGTGGAGGAGGGCGAGGACGGCGGAGGCGGGGGCGGCGGGGTCGTCGCGCCAGAGGAAGGTGACGAGGCGCCAGGCCGGTTCCCCGGCGGGGTCCGGTTCGACGAGGGGGGTGCCGTGCGTCGCGGCGCGCTTCCAGAAGGCGTCGACGGCGCCGGGGTCGCCGGCCGCGTCGGCCAGCTCGCGGAGTATCGGGCTCTGTGTGTCCACGTGACTTCCTTTCGGTGGCAGGTTGCCGTGGGGGAGGAGGCCCCGGTCCCGCCCTTTCGCCGTTTCCTGGGGCTGCGCCCCAGACCCCCTTGTCCTCAAACGCCGGACGGGCTACGAATAGCCCCTCCGGCGTTTGAGGCGCGGGGTCCGGGGCGGAGCCCCGGTTGTGGGAAGGGGCGGGTAGGGGAAAGAACCGCCGGAGGCCTACACCCGCGCCGCCGCCGACCGCCCCAGCAGCACCCACAGCAGGAACGGTCCGCCAAGAACGGTCGTGACAATGCCGACGGGAATCTCGACCCCGTCGAAGAGCACGCGCCCCACCGTGTCGGCCAGCACGATCAGCACCGAGCCGACCAGCATCGACCCCACCACCGGCACCCGCAGCGGCCCCGCCAGCCGTCCCGCGATCACCGGCGAGGCGAGGGCGACGAAGCCCACCGGCCCGCAGACGCCCACCGCCAGCCCCGCCAGGGCCACCGCGAGCAGCAGGCAGAACATCCGCACCCGGTCCGGGGCGACGCCCAGGGACGACGCCGTGGAGTCGTCGAAGCGCAGCACGTTGAGCTGGCGGGCGACGACGAGGGCGAGCGGTACGAGGACGGCCAGGCCGATGAGGACGGGGGTGGCCACCGAGTAGCCGCGCCCGTTGAGGCTGCCGGAGGTCCAGACGTAGAGCGAGCTCGCCGAGTTCAGCGAGCGGCGGGTGAGGACGACCTGGGTGACGGCGGAGGCGAGGGCGGACATGGCCAGGCCCACCACCAGGACGCGGTAGCCGCGCTGTCCGAGACCGCCGGAGACGGTGGTGACGACGAGGACGGCCACCAGCGCGCCGAGGGGGCCGGCCCACCAGGCGCCGAAGGTGCCGGTGACGGTCGTGGAGATGAGGACGGCCGCCGTCGCGCCGTCGTTGACGCCCAGGAGCTCGGGGGTGGCGAGGCGGTTGCGGGCGAGGGTCTGGGTGAGGCAGCCGGCCAGGCCCAGGGCGGCGCCGGCGGTGAGCCCGGCGACGATCCGGCCGAGCCGGAACTTCTGGACCAGGAGGACGTCGAAGCGGTCGCCCGAGCCGAGGACGGCGTTGAACGTCCGGGTCAGGCCCATCTCGCTCTGGCCCGCGTACGCGGACAGGACGACGGCGGCGACGAGGAGCGCCGCCAGGGCGAGCGCCGCGAGCGCGGCCCGGCGCGGCAGCAGCACGGAGAGCGCGCCGCCCCGCAGGACGAGGCTGTCCTCCCGCTCGTCGCGGCGCGTCGGCCGCAGGGCCGCGAACCGCCGCTTGGGCGGCGGCGCGGCCTCCTCCGTGGCGGGGTCGGTCATGCCCATCGCCCCCATCCGCCGGGAGCGGACGATGCCGATGAGGACGGGGGCGCCGATGAGGGCGACGATGACGGAGACGGGTGCCTCGAAGGGCCGGGAGACCACCCGGGCCAGGACGTCGGCGCCGGTGAGGACGCCCGCGCCGATGAGCCCGGCGAGGGCGATCTGGGCGGTGAGCCGGGGGCCGGCGAGCGTACGGGCGAGGAAGCCGGCCAGCAGGCCGAGGAAGGAGATGGGGCCGACGAGGGCCACGGCGGAGGCGGTGAGCAGGGTGACGGCCACGGCGACGACCACCCGGATGGTGGAGGGCCGGTGGCCCAGTCCCTTGGCCAGGTCGTCGCCGAGGGCCAGCGCGGAAAGCGGGCGGGCGACGAGCAGGGCGATCACGAAGCCGACGGCGAGGACCGGCAGCAGACCGGTGAGCTTGCCGAAGCCCTCGACCCCCGCGAGCGAGCCGAGGACCCAGAAGCGGAAGCGGTCGTAGGTCTCGGCCGAGTTGACGACGATGACGCTGGTGAGCCCGCCGAAGGTGGCGCCCAGCGCGGAGCCGGCCAGGACCAGCCGCATCGGTGAACCGCCGCCGCGCCGCCCCGCGATGAGCAGGACCAGCGCGCTGGCGACGATGGCGCCGCCGAACGCCCACAGCAGATGGCCGAGGCCGCTCTGCACCCCGAGGAAGGCGATGCCCGCCACGACGCCGAGCGAGGCGCCGGCGTTCACGCCGAGCAGGCCCGTCTCGGCGAGGGGGTTGCGGGTGACGGCCTGGAGCAGGCTGCCGGAGGTGCCGAGGGCGGCGCCCACGAGGAGCGCGGTGAGGGTGCGGGGGATCCGCAGGTCGCCCACGACCAGGGACAGCCGCGCGTTGTCGCGCGCGCCGTGGAGGCCGAGGAGATAGTCCAGGACGGCGCCCGGGCCGACCTCGCCCGCGCCGACGGACAGGGAGAGGGCGGCGAGCACGAGGACGGCGAACAACAGTCCGGCGGCTATGACCGGCAGCTTCCGACGGCCGTGGGACGGTCTGGGAACTGCCTGGTCAGCGGCGGGTTTCGCCTCGGTGTCCACGTGCGACAAAGTCATAAGGTAAGGCTAGCCTAATGCCCTCCGGCGTCCGGAAGCTCCGGGGTCGTACCGCTCGGGCAGCGGCATCCGACCGGCATGCGAAGGGGTACATACCGCCATAAAGTGGTCCTGCTTTGTCGTCAGCCCCCTCCGAGGAGGGACGCATGCCCAGCCACACGCTCAAGGACAAGGTCGTCGTCATCGGGGGAGCGTCGAAGAACCTCGGCGGTCTCATCGCCAGGGAGGTCGGCAAGGACGGCGCGAAGGTCGTCGTCCACTACAACAGCCCGTCCTCCAAGGAGGGGGCCCAGCGGACCGCCGACGCGGTCAGGGCCGCGGGCGGCGACGCGGTCGTGCACGAGGCCGACCTGACCCAGGTCTCCGAGGTCGAGGGGCTGTTCGAGGTGGCCGTCGGCGCCTTCGACAGGGTCGACTGCGTGGTGAACACCGCCGGCATGGTCCTCAAGAAGCCGCTGACCGAGGTCACCGAGGACGAGTACGACAAGATGTTCGCGGTGAACTCCAAGGCGGCGTTCTTCATGATGCAGGAGGCCGCGAAACGGGTCGAGGACGGCGGGAAGATCGTCACCATCGTGACCTCGCTGCTCGCCGCCTACACCGGCCTCTACTCCGTCTACGCGGGCAGCAAGGCCCCCGTCGAGCACTTCACCCGCGCCCTGTCCAAGGAACTGTTCGGCCGGAACGTCTCGGTCAACAACATCGCCCCCGGGCCCATGGACACCGGCTTCTTCTACCCCGCCGAGACCGACGACTCCATCGCCTACCACAAGTCCTCCGCCATGAACGGCGAGCTGACGAAGATCGAGGACATCGTGCCGTATGTGAAGTTCCTGCTCACCGACGGCTGGTGGCTCAACGGACAGACCCTCTTCATCAACGGCGGCTACACCACCCGCTGACCCGGCCGGAGGGCCGGGGCGGCCGCCTCCGCCGCCCCCTCCAGCGCGAACAGCCGTATCACGGGCGGGACGACATAGGACGGCTCCGCCGCCCGGCGCCCGTCGAGGGCCTCCAGCAGATGGCCGTCCAGCAGGTCGCCGAGGATCCGGTGGGTCCGCGCGGTCCCGCACCCGAGCAGCGTCGCCGCGCCCCGCAGGCTGAACCCCTGCGCCCGGGCCGTCGCCAGCCGGCGCAGCGCCCACCGCGTCTGCTCGTCCAGCACGCCGAACGCCGCCGCCACGGCGGCACGCACCGTGAGATCGCCCGCGCTCAGCTCCCGCAGCCGGGTGCGCGGATCGCTGAGGACCTCGTCGACGAGGGTCCGCATCGTCCAGTGCGGCCGCGCCAGCAGCCGGCAGCCCACCACGCGCAGGGCGAGCGGGATCCGGCCGCACAACTCGGCCACCAGCGCCGCCTCCGCGCGCTCACGGCGCACCCGCTCCTCACCGGCCATCCGCGCCAGGAAGGCCAGCGACTCCTCCATGCCGAACGCCCCGACGTCGACGCGCCCGGCGCCCGGCAGCGCGGAGAGCCGGCGGCGGCACGTCGCGAGCACCGCCGACCCGCCCACCCCCGGGCAGGCACAGCGCACCTGCCCCTCCGAGACCGCGTCGTCGAGGACGATCAGCACCCGCCTGCGGGCCAGCACGGCGCGCAGTCGCGCGCCCGCCTCCTCCGCCGGGCCCGCCCCGGCCGCCGGTTCGCCCAGGGAGCGCAGGAGATGGCGGACCACGTCGTCCGGGCCGAGGGACGGGTGCCCGGCGGGGGACAGCTGGACGAAGAGCTGGCCGTCCGGGAAGCGGGAGCGGAGCCGGTGCGCGGCCCGCACCGCCAGCGCCGTCTTGCCCGCCCCCGGATGCCCCGCGACCAGCGTCAGCCGCTGCCCGCACCGGACCCCCTCGGGCGCCAGCGCCCCCTCGACGCCCAGCAGTTCGCGCTGACGGCCCGTGAAATCGACGATGTCCGGCGGAAGTTCGCAGGCGGTCGGGACGGGCAGACGCATTCCCGGGGCCCGGCCCCCGTCCAGCGGCCCGGCGTGCGCCGCCGTTTCGTCGCCGGACCGCTCCTCCGGCGCGCCGTCGTACTCCGGCGCGAGCCGCGCGGCCCTCGCCGCCTCGACGAGCCTGCGGGCGGCCTCGTCCCCCTGGGCCAGCGCCCCCGCCAGGAGCTCCACGGACTTCCGCTGGGGCCGGCCCGTCCTGCCGCGCTCCAGATCGCCGATGGCGCGCACGCTCAGCGTGGACGCCCCGGCCAGCTCCTGCTGGGTCATGCCCGCCGAGAGCCGGTAGCGGCGCAGCAGCGGGCCGAACGCGAGCCCCTGGGCACCGTCCGTCAACGTCATTCCCCCTCGGGCCCCTTCCCCGCCGGCACACGGCCGGCCGCGACCGGCCTGTGGGCCTCCTCGTCACCGGCCCACCCCAGCGTAGGACGCTCACCCCAGCGGTCAAGATGCCCCCTTCGCTCGCCGACGTCCGCTATGGGACGACCGCCGGCGCACGGCCCGCCACCCGCCACGCCACAACCCGCCGCCCGCCCCGCACGGTCCGGCGGCGGTCCACCGGCAGTCGCCCGGCAGTCCGCCGGAGAAGCCCCGGGAAGGCGTTGCGGGCGGTCCCGTCGCTGCCGCACGATGCCGCAGTCAGGGGCCGGTGGGCCCGAACCTCCCCCGGAAGGTGGTCGATGGCTGCGCACCGGCCCGCCGTCGAGCCCGGGCCCCGCTATGTGAAGGGCCACTGCGGCGGCGACGGCTTCCTGCTCCTCCTCGACCCCGGCAACGAAGTCGCGCTGTCCGAGGGCGCGGTCCGGGGGCTGTGCCACCCGCGCACGGGGCTCGGCGGGGACGGCCTGCTGCGCCTGTCGGCCGCCGGGCCCGGCAAGGGGCCCGCCCGTACGCGCGGTGAGTGGTACGTGGACTGCCGGGACGCCGACGGCTCCCACTCCCTGGCCTGTGGCCCCGGCGCCGGGTTCGCCGCCCGCTGGCTGACGGTGGCCGGGCTCGCCGGGCCCGGGGCGCTGTGGATCGGCACCCGGCTGGGCGACCAGCGCGTCACCGTCGACGCCAAGGGCCGTACGACCGTGGAGATGCCCACCCCGCGAGTCCTGGGCACGGCGGGTGTGACGGCGGACGGGGAGTCCTTCCCCGGCACGCTCGTGTCGCTGGGCGCCCTGCACCTGGTCTGCGTCATCGACACCCCCGTGTCCTACCTGGACTTCACCAAGGAGCCGCAGCCGGACACCGCCGCCTTCCCGAAGGCCGTCGGCGTGCTCGTGCCGGCCGCCGACATGGTCTTCGTCAACGTCCTGCCGCGCGGCAGCCTGCGCGTGCGCGCCTACCGGCCCGGGGCCGGGGAGACCCGCCCGGGCGGCGCCGCCGCGTGCGCGGCGGCCGCGGCCGTCCAGCACGCCGCGGGCCGCAGGGAGACCACGGTCGTCGAGAACGTCATGGGACCGCTGACGGTGGCGCTCGACGCGTCCGCCGCCACGCTCCTCACCGGCCCGGCGGGCATCGCGGCGGAGGGCGTCCTGGACGCCCGGTGGCTGGCGGCGTTGTGAGCCGAGACGTCGATTGCGTCTGACGCAACGCTCCCTTGACAAGCTTGCACTGGAGTCAAGGCCGGGGTCGGGGTGAGGATTTCGGGTATGAACTCCCTTCAGCGAGAAGACTCTTCGGTCCCGTCCTTCGCCACCCGTGACCAGCTGGCCGTCGTCAGCCAGACCGGACCCACCGTCACCTTCTTCGACGCCGTCACCCATGAGCGGCTGAACGTCGTCGAGGTGCCCGCCGAACCGCACGAGCTGTGCTTCGACCCGGACCACCGGGTGCTGTACTGCGTGAGCACGTACGTCCACGGCTACTACCACCGGCACGACGGCGAGGCCCGGCAGATCACCGTCATCGACGTCGACACCCACGCCGTCGTCGACGTCCTCGACACGGCCCCCGACCACGCTCCCCACGGACTCGCCCTCGACCGGGCGCGCGGCCTGCTCTACGTCAGCGTCGAGGCCAACGGCACCGAGCCGGGCGGGGTGGTCGTCTACGACACGGCGACCCGTGAGCGGCGCGGCAGGATCCCGGTGATGGCCGACGGCCCCCACTGGGTCGAGATCACCCCGGACGGCCGCCGGGGCTACACGACCAACAAGGAGGCGCCCTTCGTCTCCGTACTCGACCTGGAGCGCGGTGAGTTCTCCGGGCGGATCGAGGTGCCCGGGAGCGAGGGCCTGGACGTCTCGCCCGACGGCGCGTTCGTCTACGTGGCCGCGCCCAAGGGCGACTTCGCGGCCGAGCCGGCCGCCCGCCCCGGGGTCCGGGTGATCGACACCGCCTCGGGCGAGATCGTGCGGACCCTGTACACCGAGGGGATCGTCTTCCCGGTGCACACGGCGGCCACCGGCGCGGTGCTCGCGGGGGAGCTGCGCATGGAGAAGGGCGAGGGGGGCGGGCTCGGCAAGCAGGGGAACGGCGTGCTGACCGTCTTCGCGCCGGGCTCGCTGGAGGTCGCCGGGCAGGTGGAGGTCGGGGCGTTCCCGCTGACCGTCACCTCTTCGCCGGACGGCAGGACGGGCTATGTCTCCGCCGTCCTGTCCAGCACGGTCACCGTGGTCGACCTGACCGTCCCGAAGGTGCTCGCCACCCTTGAAGTGGGCCGTGCGGACGAGGCCGGGGCCCATGGCCTGGCCTATATCACCGCCGCCCGGGGCTGACGCCCGGGCACGGCGCGGCCGCCCGGGCCACCACCCGGGCGGCCCAATCGTCCCGGCCGCCGCGGTTGCGGGAGTGCCCGTCCGGCCCGAGGGTTGGTGTCAAGATCATCGAACCGGTGTCGATGCCGGGGTAGATGGCGGGTCGTGCGTGCCGGCGGACCGTCATCCGTGAGGAGTCAGCATGTCCGGATACGGCGAGTTGTTCCGGCGTGGTCGTGGGCGCCACCGGCGGCGCCGGCGGGCTCCGCTGAAGACGGCCGCCGCGGTCTCCGCGCTGGTGACGTGCTCGGCCTTCGCGGTGCACGCCGTGGACGACGACCAGGAGGACTGCGTACCGCTGCCGGCGGGTGCCAAGGGCGGCCGCCGCGACCTGCCGGCCTGGTGCCACGGCCACCACGCGGCGGGCGCCCCGGCGGGCAAGGGCGGCCCCGGCGACGCCGGTGACGGCGTGGCCCGCGACGGCGACAGCGGCCACCGGGACCGGCCCGCCGCCCCGCCCGCCCCCGAGGGCGTCTACGACCGCGAGCGCTGCGGCAACACCTCCGGGCGGATCCTGCTGACGCTGGACGACTGGCCCTACAACGACCCGGAGCGGTCGGTGCGCATCGGCGCCCAGCTGAAGGCGCAGGGCATCCGCGCGGCGTTCTTCCTGATCGGCAAGTTCGCCGCGCAGTACCCGCAGATCACCCAGCAGCTGCGGCAGCAGGGCCACTGGGTGGGCAACCACTCCTACACCCACCGCCATCTGCCCAGCCTGGACGACGACGAAATGTACGACGAGATCCACAACGGCGTGGCCGGCAATCTGCTGCGGCCGCCGTACGGCGACGCGGGGGAGCGCGAGCGCGAGACGGCGGCCGAGCTCGGCTTCCGGATCTGCAACTGGACCATCGACACCCACGACTGGGAGAAGACCCAGGGCCACGCGCGGAGCGTGGACGACATCCGTGCGAGCGTCCGCGACGCCACACCGGACGAGAAGCGCAACGGCGTCATCCTCGGCCACCTGTTCAGCAACTTCCCCGACGCCCTGCCCGACATCGTGAGCGATCTGCACGCCCAGGGCTATCAGATCTGCCGCAACAAGGGCCCCGTCACCGACAAGGTCTCCTACCCCCTGGACTGCTGACGGCCATCCGGGCTCAGTAGCGCACGGGCAGCGCGGCCAGACCGCGCAGGGCCAGGCTCGGCCGCCAGAGCAGCGTCTCCGGGCGGTCGGTGTCGAAGGCCAGGCGGGGGTGGCGCTCCAGGAGGCTCCGCAGGGCGACGGCCGCCTCCAGCCGGGCGAGCGGGGCGCCGAGGCAGTGGTGGAGACCGTGGCCGAAGGCCATGTGGCCGCGCGCGTCACGGTGGATGTCGAAACGGTCGGGGTCGGGGAAGCGGCTCGCGTCCCGGCCGGCCGAGGAGAGGATCACGATGACGGGCTCCCGGGCGGGGAGGGTGATGCCGCCGATCTCCACGGGCTCGGTGGTGAAGCGGTAGGAGGCCCGCTCCACGGGCGACCGGTGACGCAGCGTCTCCTCGATCGCGCCGTCCAGCAGCGACCAGTCGGCCCGCAGCTCGGCGAGCTGCCCCGGGTGGTCCAGCAGGGAGTACACGGCGCTCGATATGAGGTTGACGGTGGTCTCGTGCCCCGCGACCAGCAGGACGAAGGCCATGCCCAGCAGCTCGGCGGGGGAGAGGCGGTCGCCGTCGTCGGCGGCCGCCGCCAGGGCGCTGAGCAGGTCGTCCTCGGGGGAGTCGCGCTTCGCTTCGATGAGGCCGTGGAGGTACTCCGTCATGGCCTGCGCCGCGGCGGCCGCGGCCGCCATGTCCGTGAGCATGACCATCTCGTTGGACCAGGCGCGGAAGTCCGCGCGGTCGGCCGCCGGGACGCCGAGCAGCTCGCAGATGACGGTCAGGGGCAGCGGCAGCGCGAAGGACTCGACGAGGTCCGCGCGGCCGGTGGCGGGCAGGGCGTCGAGCAGCCCGTCGGTGATCTCCTGGATCCGGGGCCGCAGGGCCTCGATGCGGTGGGCGGTGAACTCCCTGGCGACCAGTTTGCGCAGCCGGGTGTGGTCCGGCGGGTCGGTCTGGAGCATGTTCGTCCCGATGGGCACGCCGCCGTCGCCCGTCCAGTCGGGGGAGTTGCGCAGATCGTTGCTCATCCGCGGGTCGGCCAGGGCGGCCCGGGCCTCGTCGTACCCGACGATCAGCCAGGACTCCTTGCCGTCGGGGGTGCGCATCCGGTGGACGGGGCCCAGCTCGCGCAGCCGTGCGTAGAGGACGCCGCGGTCGGCGGAGAGGTCCGCGCCGGGGTCGGAGTAATCCATGAGAACGGGTGTGGACATGGCTGGTCCCTTCCGCATCCGGAGACGACGGGAGAAAGTGGGGTGTGTTCCCCGTTTATAGGTCCCGACTGTAGCAGTAACTGGGGAGTGCTCCCCGGGTATGGGTGTGCGCGGGAGGGGTGCCCCGTCGGGCGCCCCTCCCGCACACGGCTCAGCTCCGGGCCCGCCGCGCGGTGCCGTCCGGGGCCCGGGAGCCGGGCACCGCCGGGCCGTCCCCGGCGAACTGCCCGCGCTGGAGCTCGTACAGATCACGGAAGACACCCGCCGAGGACGGGCTCATCAGCTCCTCGAAGGTGCCGCTCTCCCGGATCCGGCCGCGCTCCAGGACGTGGATGACATCGGCGTGCCGGACCGAGGCCAGCCGGTGGGTGATCAGCAGCACCGTCTGCCCGCCGTCCGCGAGTCGCCGGATCTGGTCGAAGACCTGGAGCTCCGCCCGGGCGTCCAGGGCCGAGGTGGGCTCGTCGACGATGAGGATCCGCCCCTCCCGGTAGCGGGCCCGGGCGATCCCCAGCCGCTGCCACTGCCCGCCGGAGAGCTGGTGCCCGCCCTCGTAGCCCCGCGCCAGCAGGGTGTCCCAGCCGCGCGGCAGCTGCTCGACCACGTCGTCGGCGCCCGCGTACCGGGCCGCCGTCTCCAGCCGCTCCTGGGACACGGGGTGGTCGGTGCGCCCGATCGCCACGTTCATCCGGCAGGTGAACGGCCACCGGTGGAAGTCCTGGCTGACCATCGCGAAACGCGCGAACACCCCGGCCCGGTCGAGGCCCGCCATGTCCGCCTCGTCCCACAGGATCCGCCCCGCGTCCGGGCGGTAGAGCCCGGCCAGCAGCTTCACCAGGGTGCTCTTGCCCGATCCGTTCTCCCCGACCAGCGCCACGATCTTCCCCTGGGGGATCGTGAGGCTGACGCCGTCCAGCGCGGGCCGCCGCGCGGCGGTGCCCGGATAGCCGAACGAGACGTTCTCGAAACGGATCTCCTTGGGGTTGTCCGGCACGGGCTCCCCGCCCTCCGGGATGGCCCGCTCGGCCGCCTCCCGGCACAGCCGCTCCAGGTCCTGCACATAACACGCCTCCTCGTAGAGGCTGTTGACCTGGAGGATCAACGAGGTCAGGCTCGCCGAGCCGCTGCGCGTGGCCAGCACGGCGGTGCCCGCGACGGACAGCCGCATCACCCCGGTCATCAGCAGCCCGCCCAGCGCGGCATAGGTGGCCAGGACCGCCGCCCCCGTCAGCGCCGAGGCGAGCAGCCGGACGCGCGCGGCGTCGTGCGCGAGCCGGGTCTGCTCGGCCTCCGAACTCTCCGACATGTCGCGGAAGTGCCGCAGGAGGAACGGGCCGACGCCGTGCACCCGAACCTCCGGCGCGGGCTCCGTCCGGATCAGCAGCCCGCTCAGCAGCCGCCCCGCCCGCGCGTGCTGCACCCAGCGGTGGAACGAGGTGTAGCGGGCCCTGGCGATGCGCAGCGAGGCCCACGCGCGGGGCACGGTCGTCAGGGCCAGCAGCGGCAGCAGCACCGGGTGGAGCACGGTCAGCACCCCCGCGGCCGCGACGAACGCGATGAGCGCCCCGACGACCCCCGAGCAGTACCTGATCATGCGGCGGGCCGCCGACGCCCCGTACTGCGCCGAGTCCAGCAGGCGGTGGAACTCCTCGTCCTCGATCGCCGCCAGCTCGACGTGGATCACCCGCTCCAGATACATCTCCGTGGCGACGCGCTCGACCTTGGGCTCCAGCCGTCCCGTGCCCGAGGTGGACGCCGCCGTGGCCAGCGCGCCCACCACGCCCGTGACCGCGACGACCAGCAGGGCGGGCAGGGCCGCGGTCACCCGCTGCCCGGTCGGACCGGTGGCCAGTACGGCGGCCAGCACATGGTTGACCGCGATCAGGCCGACGGCCTGGCCGACGCCCTGGGCGAGCTCCGCCACCGCCACCGTGCGCAGCGCGCCGGGGTCCGCCCGCCACGCCAGCCGGACCGTGGCGCCGACCAGGCGCGGCAGCCGCAGCGCCATCGCCCACAGGGACATCTCCAGATGGGCGTTCTCGTGCTTGTTCCAGCCCTGGTCGTGCCGGAGCGGACCGCCGAACAGCAACCGCTCGGACGGCGAGGCCTCTTGGGGACGGGGCTGGCGGGGCGGGCTATGACGCACAGAGCCTCCTCGTTGACGCCGGATCGGACGAGTGCTCGGAAAGCGACGCCCGGAGAGGGGCGTCACGGCCCCCCAAGGGCGTTTTCTCGTCCGGAAGTTCGAGGATGCGTCAATCGGCGGCCGATAAGCGGCCCGCCCGCCGGTGATTCACTCCGCCGTGGCGGGTCACCCGATCCGGGGGTTGCGCCGCCACGGCCGGACCGGCGGCGCCGGCCGGTCCAAGAAACGGACCAGCACCGGCAGCGTCAGCGCCAGCCAGCCCGTGGCCAGCAGCCAGCCGCCCACGAGGTCGGAGGCCCAGTGGACGCCCAGCACGACCCGGGTGAGCGCGACGCCCACCGCCCACAGCAGCGCGCAGCTTGCCGCCGCCCGGCCGGGCCGGCCCGGATACCGGCGCAGCAGCGCCCAGGCGAGCAGCCCGCCCGCCAGCGCGCTGGTCGTGGCGTGGCCCGAGGGGAAGGACGCCCTGTGGGCCGCGCTCAGCCAGCCGTCGGCCGGCGGGCGGGGCCGGTCCACGGCGACGCGCAGCCCGATCCGCACCAACTGGCCCGCGCCCAGCACCGCCTCCGCCGCCACGACGCCGAGCAGCCGCGCGGAGGCGATCCGGCCCGAGGTGGCGATCCAGCCCGCCGCGGCGGCCAGCAGATAGGGGACCGCGCCCGTACCCGTCGAGGTCAGGGCCTTCGCCGCCGTGCCCAGGCCCGGGCGATGCTCCAGGGCCGCCTCCCGCACCGCCGTGTCCACCGCGAACGGAGCGCCGCCGGCGGCCACCACCAGGGCCGTCAGGACGGCCAGCGCGGCCAGGGCCAGGGCCGCGACCACCGGCGCCGCCGGACGGCGGCTCACGCGGCCGTCACCAGCAGCGGCCGCAGCCGGCCCTTGCGGGCCCGCTCCACCCAGGGCGTACCCCGGGTCGCCAGGACGGTCAGGGGCGCCGCGAGCGCCA
This sequence comes from Streptomyces sp. NPDC001678, assembly GCF_042892945.1. Taxonomy (NCBI): domain Bacteria; kingdom Bacillati; phylum Actinomycetota; class Actinomycetes; order Kitasatosporales; family Streptomycetaceae; genus Streptomyces; species Streptomyces sp. NPDC001678. Next base: position 213,870 of record NZ_JBIAUP010000011.1, read on the forward strand.
CGCCCGTCAGCGCGCCGGCGGCCACGTCGTGCGGGTAGTGGGCGCCGATCCAGACCTGCGAGGCGCCCATGGCCGCAGCCGCCAGCGCCGCGACCGCCCCGAGCCGCCGCTCGACCAGCCACAGCGCGGCGGCCGTCGCGAAGGCGATCACCGCGTGGCCGCTGGGGAAGGACCAGTCCCCCCGGGCCGGGCACGACTCCAGGGTGAAACTCCGCGGTATCGAACGGCAGGGCCGGTCCTCCCGCACCGCCACCCGTACGACCATGTCCACTCCGTACACCATCGCCACCACCAGGGGAGTGGCCAGCGCCCGGGCCATCATCGGGGAGTCCGAGCGCCGGGCGAGCCACCAGGCGGTCAGCATCAGCGCGGCGAACAGCGCCAGCCCGAAGGCCGACCACGTGGAGACCGTATCGTTCAGCAGCCACGGCGCGTGCCGCGCGCCCCGGGTGATCTCCGTGTAGAGACCGCCGTCGATACCGGAACCGTCGAAGCCGGGGGCGCCGGGCAGGAGCGCCGGGGATATTGCGGTCACGAGTGCGGACCCTCCCATGATCGGGGGCCGGCCGGGCGGCCGGCCCCGCGTGCTGTGCCGTATTCCTCGATTCCCGGATCACACCGGGCAGTTCGCTTCTCCGTACATCCGGACATACAAGAATCCCCCCGCCCCGGGGCCCGTACACCCGGAGCGGAGGGAATTCCCGGCAATCGCGAGATCGTCAGTGGCCTTCGTCGCCGTTGCCGGAGCCGTTGCCCGAGAGTACCGGGATCTCGTCGACCAGGTGCGACAGCGGGTCGTCGCCGTCGTTGATCGTGGAGTTGTCGGTGCACTGCTGCTGTTGCTGCGAGCTGAGGATCGGCACGTCCTGGACGCCGACGTTGAGCGCGCCGATGAGCGACTGGATGCCGACCTTCCCGATGCCCAGGCAGAGCTTGTTGAGCGAGCCCTGGATCAGGCTCATCTGCGGGCTTTCCACGCCCCCGGTCGCGGTGTCGCCGTAGGCGGTCTTCGCACCGTTGGCGTTCGCGACGTCCTGGTCGTTGCCGATGGCCATCGCGGGGGTGGCGACGGCGCCGACCGCCGAGGCGGTCAAGGCCGCCGTGGCGAGAACCTTCTTGAGCACGTCAATGCCTTTCGATCGATCGATGTTTCCCTCCGGGAAGCGAACTGAGTAACTGCAAGTGAATGGGGAAGTTCCGGAGTTTCACTCATTCGCCCCAGCGAGTCATTTACCTTCCTGGGTATCCAACTCCTTTTAGGGCGGGGCTTGCCGGAGAAGTGCGCCCGGCCGCGTCACGGCTTCCGGAGTTCGCGCCGTTGCGGCTGGTAGCGTGCGCGGCGCGGCGGGAACTCCGGCCGTCGGCCCGCTCGGACAGCGCCCCCACACGCCCGCGTCCGGGCGGGCTTGCCGGACGCCGGGGCGATTCGCGCCGGCGCCGAGGAGGAAGGGCCGAGGGAGGAAGGTCCGTTTGACCGTCGAATACGTCCGCTACCGCATCGCCGAACCCGACCGCCGGGGCGCCTTCGAGAAGGCGTACGCCGCGGCCGCCCAGCACCTCTACGCCGCACCCCAGTGCCTGGCGTACGAACTGTCGCGCGGCGTGGAGGACCCCGAGCGCTACGTCCTGCGGATCGAGTGGACCTCGGTGGAGGACCACGAGGAGGGGTTCCGGCGCGGCCCGCACTTCCCGCCCTTCCTCGACGCGGTCCGGCCCTACACCGGGGACATCGAGGAGATACGGCACTACGAGCGGACCCTGGTCGTCGACAAGCGCCGCGGCTGACCCCGGGCGCACCGTCCGCAACGGCCGACACCGATTGTTAACGGCATGTGACGCGTGCCACCCCCGCACAACGGCGTGATCACCGCCGGGGCCGTATACCCTTCGGAATGTGAACCCGCTCGTCAAACGCCGCCACGTGGACTTCGTCCGTGTCACGAGCATGTCCTGTCGCCGGTCCGGCTGACCTTCACACCTTCGCGGCGCCCGCTTCCCGGGCGGCTGCCCCACGCGTCTTCTCCGCGTTCCCAGCTTTTCTCTTATTCCTAGCCGCTCCCCGGTCCCGTCGCCGCCGCACACCCTGCGCCGGTCGCACGGGTCGTCCGGCCATCCCCGGACGCCCGCCGGGCCCTCATGCTGTGGACTTCTTATGAACAACGAGCTTCCGGTCATCGATCTCTCCGCCGCCTCCGCCGGACCCGAGGCGCGCGCCCGTCTCCACGAGGCCCTTCACGCCGCCGCCCGCGACGTCGGCTTCTTCCACCTGACCGGCCACGGCATCACCGCCGACGAGACCGCCGGCCTGATGCGCGCGATGCGCGCCTTCTTCGCGCTCCCCGAGGCCGACCGGCTCGCCATCAGCAACCTCAACTCCCCCCACTTCCGCGGCTACACCCGCATAGGCGACGAGCGCACCGGCGGCAGCCAGGACTGGCGCGACCAGCTGGACATCGGCGCCGAGCGCGCCGCCCGCGTCCCCGGCCCGGAGGACCCCGGCTACTGGTGGCTGGAGGGCCCCAACCAGTGGCCCGCCGGCCTGCCGGAGCTGCGCACCGCCGCCCTGGGCTGGGTCGAGCGGCTCAGCTCGGTCGCCGAGCGGCTGCTGCACGAGCTGCTGGCCGCCATCGGCGCCCCCGAGGACTTCTACGACGAGGCCTTCGCCGACCGTCCCCACCTCCACCTCAAGCTCGTCCGCTACCCCGGCAGCGCCCCCGACGGCGCCGGCCAGGGCGTGGGCGCCCACAAGGACTACGGCTTCCTCACCCTGCTCCTCCAGGACGAGGTCGGCGGTCTCCAGGTCGAGGGCCCCGAAGGGGAGTTCATCGACGTGCCGCCGCTGCCGGGCGCCTTCGTGATCAACCTCGGCGAGCTGCTGGAGGTCGCCACCGACGGCTACCTCAAGGCCACCAATCACCGCGTGGTCAGCCCGCCCGGGAACCGGGAGCGCTTCTCCGTCCCGTTCTTCTACAACCCGCGGCTGGACGCCCGCATCGAGCCCGTGCCGTTCCCCCACGCGGACCGGGCGCCCGGCGTCACCCAGGACGCGGCCAACCCGCTCTTCGCCGAGTACGGCCGCAATGAGATCAAGGGCTGGCTGCGCGCCCACCCGGGCGTGGCCCGCAAGCACCACCCCGGCCTGCTGGAGGACGCCGGGACCCCCGTCGCCTGACATCCGGAGGAACCCTCCCCCCGGGATCGGCTCAAGGATTACCCTCTCCCTGACCAAGGATTGACCAAGTCGGGACGGGGAATCACCCTCGCATTGGGCGCGGTGCGCCGCGGGGGAGCCACGGGGGGTGGGGGATGAGCACGGTGCTGGGCACCGGCGTCGGCTGGCGGCCGGAGATCGCCGGGGACATCGAGCGGCTGCCGGGGATCGACTGGGTGGAGGTCGTGGCGGAGAACGTCTGCCCCGACCACCTCCCCGCCGCGCTCCAGCGGCTGCGCGCCCGGGGGACGACCGTCGTCCCGCACGGCGTCTCCCTGGGCCTGGGCGGCGCAGACCGGCCCGACCTGGCCCGGCTCGTCGCGCTCGCCGAGCTGGCCGAGGCCCTCGACGCCCCGCTGGTCAGCGAGCACATCGCCTTCGTCCGCGCCGGAGGCGCCCCGGCGGGCCCGGGCGGAGCCTCCCGGATCGAGGCCGGGCACCTGCTGCCCGTGCCCCGCACCCGCGACGCGCTGGACGTGCTCTGCGAGAACGTCCGCATCGCCCAGTCGGTGCTGCCCGTACCGCTCGCGCTGGAGAACATCGCGACCCTCCTCGCCTGGCCCGGGGAGGAGCTCAGTGAGGGGCGGTTCCTCGCCGAGCTGGTCGAGCGCACCGGCGTACGGCTCCTGATCGACGTCGCCAATCTCCACACCAACCACGTCAACCGCGGCGAGGACCCCGCCGCGGCCCTCGACGAACTCCCCCTCGACGCCCTCGCCTACGTGCATGTGGCGGGCGGCGTCGAACGCGACGGACTGTGGCACGACAGCCACGCCCACCCCGTCACCCGGCCCGTGCTGGACGTGCTCGCCGAGCTCTGCGACCGCGTCACCCCGCCCGGCCTCCTGCTGGAGCGCGACGACGACTTCCCCGAGGCCGGTGAGCTGGCCGCCGAGCTTGACGCGATACGCGCCGTCGCCGCGGGGGCCCGCTGCCATGGCTGACCCGACCGCCGGCGCAGCGGCACCCGGCGAGCGGGCCCCCGGCCGGGACACCGACGCCGCCCGGCGCCGGCTCGCCGAGGCCCAGTTCGCCCTGCTCTCCGCGCTCGTCGCGGACGCCCCGCCCCCGCCCGGCTTCGACCCGCACCGCGTGGACGTCCAGCGCCGCGCGCTGCTCGCCAAACGCCTCGGCGTCGTCCGCAAGATCGCCCCGGAACCGGCGGAGATCCTCGCCGACGACTTCCGCGACCTCTTCCTCGGCTACGCCCGGGGCCGCCCCATGACCGACGGATACCGCCGGGACGCCCTGGACTTCGCCCGCCACCTGCTGCGCACGGACGCCGTGACCGACCCGGACCGGGTCCGGCTGCTCACCGCGTGGCTGACCGAACGGACCGGCCCCGCCGCACCGCCCACAGGGCGCGTACGCCGCCGGGTGGCCGCCGTCCTGCGCCGTCTGCGCCCCGCGCGCTGACCGAAAGGCAACCACTCCATGATCTACGCCATTCTGGTGACGCTGTGCTGCGCGGCGCTGATCGTCGCGCCCTCCGTCGCGCTCGCGCGCGTCCGTCGGCAGGCCCGGGGCCGGGACGTCCGGCCGCAGGCCGAGGACGTCCCGGAGATCCTGGGCGTGGCCTACCTGCTCGGCGGTGCCGAACGCGTCGTCGACACCGTCATCACCGCCATGCACGCCGGCGGTCGCATCACTGTGCACGGTGACACGGTGACGGTGGTGGAACCCGATGCGAGCAACGCCGTGGAACGTGCCCTGCTCAAGCGGTGCGGCGCCGACTGGAGCGGCTCCCTGCGAACCGTCCGCCGGGAGCTCCAGCGCGATCCCGCCGTCGACGCCATCCGCCACTCCCTGGTGAAACTGGACGCGCTGCTGCCGCCGGGCTTCGTCCGCCGGTGGCGGCGCGTGGCCAGCGCGCAGACGGCGGGCCTGGTCATCGGGGTCGTCGCCGGCGTGGTGCTGCTCTTCCCCGCCGACTGCCGGGTCATGGGCCTCCTCCTGCTGGTGCTCACCCTGGGCGGGGTCATGGTCCGGGTGGCATGCGGCCCTCACAAATCGCTCGATCCCCACACCGACTTCGGCGGGGATCTCAGCCTGTCGATCACTGTCGACGACTCCTTGAACCCGATCTCCGCAGCGAAGCACCCCGCTGGGGCTGCCGGCGTCGTCGCCGTGCACGGCCGGTACCGCGTACCGGACAGGAAGCTCAGGAACCAGCTGTCGGAAGCGGCCAGGGCAGGGACGAGCCGCCGGACCGGCTCCACGAGCCGCAGCTCCAGCAGGTCCTCGTCCACGACGTCGTCCTCCTGGGCGTCCACGACCGCCGCGACGTCCGCGTCCTCCTGCGGAGGAGCCGTCCTCGACACCGGCAGCGACAGCGGTTCCGGCCACTCCGGCCACTCGGGCGGTCACAGCTGTTCGAGCGGCCACAGCTGCTCGTCCAGCAGCAGCTGCTCCAGCTCCAGCTGCGGCGGAGGAGGCTGCTCCTGAGCGACCCGCGCGGGGGGACGAGGCGGTGGAGCTCGGCTCCCCTCACGGAGACGGATACCGCGGAGACCGGGGCGGGGGAACGGCGGTTACCGGACAGTCGCGGCCTTCACCATCCGCTATGCGCACAGGGTGCGCGAGGCGGCCCGTCATACGCGATCGTGCGCATGACCTCTGACGCTCGTCCGGCGGTCCATCGGCGGAGCCGGAGCGGGTGCGCGTTTCTGCGTGGTCGTGTGCGACCGGATGTCTTCTTGTGCGTCGGCTTGTCCGGACGGGACACTCGTCCGGCAACTCTTGGCATGCACGCGACGTGCGGTCGCCGCTGTGCCGATACGAATCCTCCGGGCCCGGACGCGCGGTGCGCGCGACGGGCACACCCCCACTCGCAGGAGGTCGACGAGTTGAACCACTCACGCATACCCGGGCGCCGTGCCGCCCTGGCCGTCGCCGGAGCCGTGGTCCTGACCACGGCCTCCCTCACCCTCCAGAGCGCCCAGGCGGCACCCGCCCCCTCCACCGCCTCCGCCGCCGAACTGGCCTCCGCGAGAGCGGAACTGAACGCCCGCGCCGCCGTCCCCGGCACCGCCTGGGCGGTCGACCCCAAGCTCCGCAAGGTCGTCGTCACCGTCGACAGCACCGTCAAGGGCGCCCGTCTGGACCAGGTGCGCAAGGCCGTCGCCGACCTCGGCGACAAGGCGACGATCAAACGGGCGGCGGGCGTCCTCCGTCCGCTCGTCGCCGGCGGCGACGCCATCTGGGGCAGCGGAGTGCGCTGCTCGCTGGGGTTCAACGTCACCAAGGACGGCCAGCCGTACTTCCTCACCGCCGGGCACTGCGGCAAGGCGTCGGGCGACTGGTCCGACTCACAGGGCGGCGGGTCGATCGGCTCCACCGAGACCGCCGAGTTCCCCGGCCACGACTACGCCATCGTGCGCTACACCGGCAGCGCCGACCACCCCAGCTCCGTGGACCTCTACAACGGCGGCCAGCAGAACATCGCCAAGGCCGGCGAGGCGCGCGTCGGCGAGCGCGTCCAGCGCAGCGGCAGCACCACCCAGGTCCACGAGGGCCAGGTCACGGCCCTCAACGTCACCGTCAACTACCAGGAGGGCCAGGTCGACGGCCTGATCGGCACCAACGTCTGCGCCGAGCCCGGCGACAGCGGCGGCGCGCTCTTCGACGGCGACACCGCGCTCGGCCTCACCTCCGGCGGCAGCGGCGACTGCTCGTCCGGCGGCGAAACGTTCTTCCAGCCGGTGCCCGCCGCCCTCCAGGCGACCGGGGCCCAACTGCCCTGACCCGTACGTACGGCCGTGGAGCCGCCCCGGCGCGTGGCTACGCGCCGGGGCGTGCCGCCGGGACCGACCGCTCCGCACCACCCGGAGCCGTCTCCATCGACCAACTGGCCAGCAGCCGCAGCGACTCGGCGGACGGCGAGCCAGGCTCGGCGTGGTACGTCACCAGCACCTGGTCCTGATCGGCGGGCAGGACGAACGTCTCGCACGCCAGGGTCAGCTCGCCCACCACGGGGTGCAGCAGCGGCTTCACGCCGTGGCCCTTGTCCCGCACGTTGTGGGCCGCCCACAGGCGGCGGAAGTCCGCGCTCTTGACGGACAGCTCGCCCACCAGGGAGGTCAGCTTGGGGTCGTCCGGATGGCGCCCGGCCTCAAGCCGCAGGCAGGCGACGAGGTCGGCCGCCTTGGCCTCCCACTCCACGTACAGCTCACGCGCGGCGGGGTCGAGGAAGAGCTGCCGGATCATATTGCGCTGCTGCGGCGGCACGGCGGGGAAGTCGCCGAGCAGCGCACAGGCCAGCCGGTTCCAGGCGATGACGTCCGTCCGCCGCCCCAGCACATACGCCGGGACGCCCTCCATGGTGTCGAGCAGATGCTGCACGGTGGGCCGGACACGCTGCGGCCGCGCGGTGCGCGGACGGCTCCGGGCAGGCCTGACCAGATGCCCGAGGTGGTCCCGCTCCGTCTTGGAGAGCCGCAGGGCGTCGGCTATCGCCTCCAGCACCGCCGCGGACACGTTCTGCCCGTGCCCCTGCTCCAGCCGCGTGTAATAGGCGACGCTCACCCCGGCCAGCTGCGCCAGCTCCTCGCGCCGCAGCCCCGGCACCCGGCGCCGGCCGCCGTACGGCGTCAGCCCGACGTCCTCGGGCCGCAGCCGGGCGCGGCGGGAGCGGAGGAACTCGCTGAGCTCGGTGCGCTGATCCATACCCACCAGTATGCGGGCGGTGCCCGGACCGAAGGGTGTCCCTGCCAGTGGTAGGAACCCCGAACGTACTCTCAGCCGGGTTCTGGTTACCCGCGAGGCCCGGCCGGATCATCGACGTATGACGCACAACACTGTCCACGCATACGCGGCACCCGCTCCCAAGGCCCCTCTGGAGCGCACCACCGTCGCCCGCCGCGCGCTGGGCGAGCACGACATCCTGATCGAGATCAAGTACTCCGGCATCTGCCACTCCGACATCCACACCGTCCGCGGCGAGTGGGGGCACGAGACCTTCCCGATCGTGCCCGGCCACGAGATCGCGGGCGTCGTCGCCGAGGTCGGCGCCGGGGTCACCCGCCACGCGCCCGGCGACCGGGTCGGCGTCGGCTGCTTCGTCGACTCCTGCCGCGAGTGCGACAACTGCCGTGCCGGCCTCGAGCAGTACTGCACCGGCGCGAGCGGCCCGGTCGGCACCTACGCCGACACCGGCCGCGACGGCGAGTTCACCCAGGGCGGCTACTCCACCCACATCGTCGTCGACGAGAACTACGTCCTGCGCATACCCGACGGCATCCCCCTGGACGCCGCCGCGCCCCTGCTGTGCGCGGGCATCACCGTCTACTCCCCCCTCGCCCACTGGCAGGCCGGCCCGGGGAAGAAGGTCGCCGTCATCGGCCTGGGCGGCCTGGGCCACATGGCCGTGAAGATCGCCCACGCCATGGGCGCCGAGGTCACCGTCCTCAGCCAGTCCCTCCGCAAGAAGGACGACGGCCTGCGCCTGGGCGCCGACCACTATCGCGCCACGTCCGACCCGGCCACGTTCGAGGCCCTGGCGAACAGCTTCGACCTGATCCTCAACACCGTCTCGGCGGACCTGGACCTGGGCGCCTTCCTGGGCCTGCTGCGCACCGACGGCGTCATGGTCCAGCTCGGCGCCCCGGAGAACCCGCTGCCGGTCGTCTCCGGCTCCCTCTTCCGTCAGCGCCGCACCCTCGCCGGGTCGATGATCGGCGGCATCCGGGAGACCCAGGAGATGCTCGACTTCTGCGCCAACCACGGCATCGCCTCCGACATCGAGCTGATCCGCGCGGAGCAGATCAACGAGGCGTACGAGCGGGTGCTCGCCAGCGACGTCCGGTACCGCTTCGTCATCGACGCGGCGACGATCTGACGCCCGCGGCAGGGCGCCGGGCCGAACCGGCGCGAGGCCCGGGTGGGGCCGGAGGGGCTCGTCCCCTTCCGGCCCCACCCGCACCACCGCGGCTCAGTGCCCCCGGCCCGCCGGACCGAGCCGCGCGCCGACCCGGGAGTGCAGCCGCACAACCCACCGCGGTGCCCACCAGTTGAGCCGCCCGGCCACCGTCAGATACGCCGGTACGAGAACGCCCCGCACCAGCACCGCGTCGACCAGCACCGCCGTGGCCAGCCCCGTCCCCAGCAGCTTGAGCTGGCTCCCCTCGGAAGTGACCAGCGCGCCCGTGACCACGGCCACCGCCAGCGCGCCCGTGGTCACCAGCCGCCCGGTCCGCGCGACGCCCTCCACCACCGCCCCCCGGTTGTCGCCGGTCAGCAGATAGTGCTCCCGGACCCGGGAGAGCAGGAAGATCTCGTAGTCGATCGCCACCCCGAACGCGATGGCGAACAGCAGCAGCGGCATCGTCATGTCCACCGTCCCGGTGGCCGTGAAGTCCCCCACCACGGGGCGCAGATGCCCGTCCTGGAAGCCGAAGACCAGCGCCCCGAAGCTCGTGCCCAGGCTCAGCGCGCCGATGAGCAGCGCCTTCAGCGGGAGCACCACGCTGCCGGTGAGCACGAACAGCATCGCCCAGGTCGTGGCCGCCGCGATGCCCGCCGCCAGCGGCAGCCGGGCACGCACCGCGGCCTTGGTGTCGGCCAGCAGCGCCGCCCGCCCGGTCACCAGGTGCTCGCCCGGCGGGCCCGGCAGGGCGCGCAGCGTCCGCACCAGATCCTGCGCGGCCTCGGTCTGCGGCTCCCGCGCCCCGGCCACCAGCAGCACCGCGCCCGTACCCGAACCGGCGGTCACCTCGGAGCGCGCCCAGCCCACCGAACGCACCGACCGCTGGTCCGACACGTCGCGCTCGTACGCCCACAGGGCCGCGGCGTCGCGCACGGGGTCCACGTCCGGCAGCACGATCGCGAGGGTGTGGTCGGCGGGGGCGGCGAAGCCCGCGCGGATCGCGTCGGCGGTGCGGTGCGCCTCGGAGCCGGCGGGCAGCACCCGGTCGTCCGACAGGCCGAAGCGCACATGGGCGAACGGCGAGGCCATCAGCAGCAGCACCGCCGCACAGGCCCCGCCGAACCACAGCGGCCGTCCCGTCACCGTGCGCGCGACCCGCCGCCAGAACGGGCTGTCCGGGCGCGGCGGCCCCGCCGCCCGGCCCCGGCGCAGGGCGCGCAAAGGGTCCCAGCGGTCGATCCGGGTGCCGAGGAGCGTGAGCACGGGCGGCACCAGCAGCGTCGCCGCGGCCGCCGAGAACAGCGCGACGGCCATGCCCGCGCAGGCCATCGAGCGCAGGAACGGCAGCGGCAGCACCAGCAGGGCCGACATCGACAGCGCCACCGCGCAGGCGGACACCAGGACCGTGCGCCCCGCCCGGCGCGCCGTGCGCCGCACGGCGTTCTCGACGGGCCGCCCGGCCCGCAGCTCCTCCCGGTAGCGGGTGACGAGGAACAGCCCGTAGTCCACGGCCAGCCCGAAGCCGAGGGCGCTGGCGAGGTTCATCGCGAACACCGACACCGGCATCGCGTAGGTGAGCAGCCGCAGCACGGCGATCGTGCCGACGACGGAGACGGCGCCGATCAGTAGCGGGACCAGCGCGGCCACCAGCGAGCGCAGCGCGAGCACGAGCAGCAGCAGCGTCAGGGGGGCCGCCACCAGCTCGGCCCGCACCAGGTCCGCCCCGCTGTAGCGCTTCGCCTCCACGCTCACCCACGCCGGCCCGGTCGCGGAGACGGTCAGCGCACCGTGGCCGCCGGTGAGGCCGGGCACAAGCCGCTCGGCGGTGCGGGCCGCGTCCCGGTCGGCCCCGGCCAGATCGGCCGTGACCAGCGCCGCCGTACCGTCCTCGGCCCGCAGCCCCGCCTCCTCGCCCGCCCAGTACGAACGGACGCTCGCCACCCCGGCGGAATCGGCGAGCCGCCGGGTCAGCCGCAGCCCCTCCTCCCGCGCCCGCTCCGAATCCACGCCGCCCTCGGCCCGGACGAGCAGGACGAGGTCGGGCGTGCCGGCGCCGAAGCGGGCCAGCAGCCGGTCGGCGCGCGCCGACTCCGTGCCCGAGGCGAAGTAGCCGCCGTTGGCCAGCCGCCCGGAGGTGCCCGCGCCCACCGCCGCCAGCAGCAGCGTGAGCACGGCGGCCGCCGCCGGGACCAGCCACGGGCGGGCCCGCCGCAGCCGTTCGGCCGCGGGCCCGCGAGGGCGCGGAGGGGCCCCGGCACCGAGGGCACCCGGTGTCAGGGCCGCCGCGTCGAGGTCCCCGGGGGGCGTCACGCGGTCCGGAAGAACAGGACGGCGTTCTGGCCGCCGAAGCCGAACGCGTTGCTGAGCGCGCCTTCCATGCGGTGCCGCCGGGGCGCCTTCGCCACCACGTCCAGGTCCATCCCGTCGTCGAGGCGGTCGAGATTGGCGGTCGGCGGGATGATCTGCCGCTCCAGGGCCAGTACCGTGCAGGCGGCGTCGATCGCCCCGGCGGCGCCGAGCGAGTGCCCGATCACGCCCTTGAGCGAGGTCACCGGCGGCGGGGTGCCGAACACCGCGCGCAGCATGGTCGCCTCCACCTGGTCGTTGATCGGCGTGGAGGTGCCGTGCGCGTTGACGTGGTGCACTTCGAAGACGTCGGCGCGGGCGTCCGCGAGGGCGGACTCCAGTGCGCGCCGGGCCCCCGCGCCGTCGGGGTTGGGGCGGGAGGCGTGATAGCCGTCGCTGGACGCCCCGTAGCCGGACAACAGGCCGCGGACCCGCGCGCCCCGGGCCCGGGCGTCCCGCGGCCGTTCGAGGACGAGCATCGCCGCGCCCTCGCCCAGCACGAAGCCGTCGCGCTCGGCGTCGAACGGCCGGGACGCCCCGGCCGGGTCGTGCCGGCGCTGCGACAGCGCCTGCATCCGGTGGAAGGCGGCCGCGGCCATGGGGAGCCGGGCGCACTCGGTGCCCCCGGTGAGCGCGATGTCGCAGGCGCCCGAGCGCAGCAGATCCCTGGCCGTGCCGATCGCCGTCGCCCCCGAGGCGCAGGCGGTGGACGTGGTCAGGCACGGGCCCAGCGCCTGGACGTCCGTGGACACCTCCCCGGCGGCCATGTTGGGCAGCGAACGCAGCAGGGCGGTGGGGGAGATGGCGTCGATCCGGCCCTCGGCCAGGTTCCCGTACTCCTGGGGCCAGCAGTCGCCGCTGTTGCTCCCCACGCCCATGACGACCGCCACCCGGGCACCGTCCCAGGAGGCGGGGTCCAGCGCGGCGTCGGCGAGCGCCTCGCGCGCGGCGACCATCGCCAGGTGGATGAAGCGGTCGCTGCGCCAGGTGATCCTCCTGCCCACCAGCGCCCCGCCGTCGAAGCCGGGCACCCGGCAGGAGAAGTCGACCGGCAGCCCGGCCAGTTCGTCGTCGTACGCGCCGAGGCCCACGCCCGCGCACAGCCCGTCCCAGGTCGCCTCGCGGCCGATGCCGGCCGGGGTCACCATGCCGATCCCGGTGACCGCGACCTCCCGCTCGCTCACCGTCCCGGCCGGGCCGGCGCGGCGGACGGGGTCTCGCCCTGCGGCTGGGCTCCGATGCCCGCGCGCAGCAGCCGTTCGACCCAGGCGGCCGTCTCGCCGAGCGTGTCGCCCGCGGGCGCCTGGTCCAGGGGCCGCTTCAGGTGGTCCTCCAGCAGCGTCACCAGCTCGACTTTCGCGAGCGAGTCGATGCCGAGCTCCTCGAAGGTCGCGTCCGGGGCGATCTGCTCCCCGGGGACGCCGAAGTGGTCGGTGAGCAGACGGGTCATCAGGTCGTACGCGGTTTCCATCGATCGTTCTCCTCGATCGGGACCGGACATCGGGACCGGACTCCGGACACCGGGCAGCAGACATACCGTTCGTCTGATGCCATAGGACTCTTTTCCGGTTGATTGGTGCGCAGCAGCGTCCCACCGGCGATGGGCCCGGTCACCGGCGACACGCGCGCGGCCCAGGGGCGAGTCACCCGTCCTGCCGACCGGCCCGCCGATCGTCCCGCCGATCGTCCCGCCGGCCGTCCCGCCGACCGGGCGGGCGCCGCGGGGGCGGTCGTCCGGCGGCCCCGCGGGGGCCTCGGGGCGGTCTGCGGCGGGCCGGAAAACCCGGGGCGCCCCGGTGCCGCGCGATGGCATGCTGTGGGGCGTGAACGGTCCCGTGATCTTTGTCAGCGTCGCCCCTGAACTGCGGCTTTTCGTGTCCGCCGAGCGCCGGGCGGCGGCCGCGCCGGTGGTCACCGACGGCGTCTCCACCCTCGGGCACGTGGTGGAGTCCCTCGGCGTCCCGCTCACCGAGGCGGGCCCGCTGCTCGTCGACGGGCGCCCGGTGCCGGTCTCGCACGTGCCGGCCGAGGGGGAGCGCGTGGAGGTCAAGGCGGTGGCCCGGCCGCAGGAGGTGCCGGGGGCGCCGCTGCGGTTCCTGCTCGACGTGCACCTGGGCACGCTCGCCCGCCGGCTGCGGCTGCTGGGCGTCGACGCGGCGTACGAGAGCGAGGACATCGGCGACCCCGCGCTGGCCGCGCTCTCCGCCGCCGAGCGCCGGGTGCTGCTCTCCCGGGACCGGGGGCTGCTGCGCCGCCGGGAGATCTGGGCCGGCGCGTACGTCTACAGCGACCGGCCGGCCGAGCAGCTGAAGGACGTCCTGGGCCGGTTCGCGCCCCCGCTCGCCCCCTGGACGCGCTGCACCGCCTGCAACGGCCCGCTCCAGGACGCCGACAAGGACGCCGTCCGTGAGCACCTGGAGCACGGGACGCGCCACACCTACGACGTCTTCGCGCAGTGCCTGGCCTGCGGCCGGGTCTACTGGCGCGGCGCGCACCACGCGCGGCTGGAGACGATCGTCGACGACGCGATGCGCGAGTTCGGTGCCGCCGCGGCCTGAGGGGCTCCCGTGTCCGGTGTCGCAATCGGGCCGCCTGGTGCACGCTGGAGGGGTAGCGGACAAGGGGCGGGCCAGGAGGTGGACGCCATGACGCAGGTACCCGGCATGCACGTCGACGTCGAGTTCGACGAGATCGACAAAAGGACCCGGGCGGCCGCGCTGCTCAGACTCCCGGACGGCACCGAGATCCGGGCCAAGGGCAAGGCCGTCAGACACCCCGACGACCCCGAGCAGCAGCGGGTCGGCGAGGAGGTCGCGGCGGCGCGGGCGCTGAACAAGCTGTCCCGGGAGCTGCTCGACAAGGCCGGGCACGACATCGAAGAGGCCACCCACATCCCGGCGCACCCGGCGATGTGAGGACGGGGTCCCCCGGGCGGGCCCCGGGGTGAATCCCGGCACCGCTCCCGCGCCGCACAATGGGCGAAAGCGGGACAAAGGGTAGCTTTTCGCTGTGCTCAAGGGATTCAAGAACTTCGTCATGCGCGGTGACATCGTCACCGTGGCCGTCGGTCTGATCATCGCGCTGGCGTTCTCCACGCTGATCAAGGCGTTCACCGACTTCGTGGTCAACCCGGTCATCGCCCGGCTCCAGGGCGGGCACGGCCTGGGGCTGGGCTGGCAGCTCGGCCGCGCGGACAACCGCGCCACCTACCTCGACATCGGGTCCTTCATCTCGGCCCTGATCTACTTCCTCATCTTCATGGCCGTCGTCTACTTCTTCATCGTCGTGCCCTACAAGCACGTCCAGGCGCGGCGCGGGGTCGTCGTCTTCGACGAGCCCGGACCGCTGAAGACCTGCCCGGCGTGCCTCTCGGAGGACCTCCCGGCGGCGGCCGCGAAGTGCCGGCACTGCGGCACGGACCAGCCGTCGGGCACGCCCCGCCCAGCCTGACGGGCGGCCCGCCCCGCCCCCTGTCGGCTTCCCGCCGGGCCGCCGGGCCCTTCGGCCGGGACGGCGGCGACTTTCGTCGTACGCCCGAGCGACCTTCGGCGCGTGTGCCGGGGCGGGGGGAGTGCCTAGAGTGCGGGGGTGAACGCGACATCGTGGGCCCGTGAACTGTGGGGGCGGCTGACCGACCCGGGGCTGTGGACCCGGCGACGGCTGGTGGGGGAGTGCCTGCTCGCCGTCGCCTTCGCGCTGCTCGCGGGGGTGGCCGAGGCCGGTCACGGCTGGCCGCGGATGGCCGCCGTCGCCCTGGCGGCCGTGGTGCTGTCACTGGCGCGCCGGGCCCTGCCGGTCACCGCGCTGATCGCGACGTCGGCGCTGTCCGGGGGCACCGAGGGTGGCGCGAGCCTGCTGCTGATGGCCGTGGGCTGGTCCGCCGGGCACCGGATCGCGGGGGTGCTGCGGGCGTCGGTGGCCTTCGCCGGCTCCTTCGCCCTCTATCTGGGCCTGAGCCTGTGGAAGGCGGAGCTCTCCCCGGCCGGGACGGTCGTGCTCGCCACGGTCTTCTTCGTGGTGACCGCGGTCTTCCCCGGCCTCGCGGGCCGCTACTGGACGCAGCGGCGCACCCTGCTGGACACCCTGCGGCTGCGCAACGCCCAGCTGCTGCGCGAGCGGGAGATGATCGCCGGGCAGGCGCGGATGCGGGAGCGGCAGCGCATCGCCCAGGACATGCACGACAGCCTGGGGCATCAGCTCGCGCTCATCGCGGTGCAGACCGGCGCGCTGGAGGTGGACCGGGAGCTGACCGGCCGTCAGCGCGAGGCGGTCGGCGTGCTGCGCGAGGCGTCGGTGGCCGCCATGCGGGAGCTGCGCGAGGTCGTGGGCATCCTCAAGGACGGCGTCCCGGACGAGGAGCAGCCCGGCTCCCGGGTGGTGGCGGGCATCGAGGGCCTGGTCGAGTCCGCCGTCACGGCGGGCATGAAGGTGACCCTGGAGCGCTCGGGCGACCCCCGCCCGCTGGCGCCCGCCACCGACCACGCCGGATACCGCGTCGTCCAGGAGGGCCTGACCAACGCCGCCAAGCACGCCCCGGGTGCCGACATCGCCGTCGGCGTGCGCTACGAGCCGGACGCGCTGGTGGTGGAGGTGGCCAACGGGCCGGTGGCGCTGACCGTCGTGACGGAGCCCCGGCCGGACACGGTCAGCGGGGGAGAGGGGCTGACGGGGCTGCGGGAGCGGGCCCGGCTGGTCGGCGGCATGGTGTTCACCGGCCCCGGGGCGGGTGGCGGGGGCTTCCGGCTCGCGGCCGTGCTGCCCTACGAGGCCGCGGAGGCGAGGGAGACCCGGGGGAGCGCCGCCGACGCGACCTTCGTCGGCG
The DNA here is from genome assembly GCF_042892945.1 of Streptomyces sp. NPDC001678. Classification (NCBI taxonomy): domain Bacteria; kingdom Bacillati; phylum Actinomycetota; class Actinomycetes; order Kitasatosporales; family Streptomycetaceae; genus Streptomyces; species Streptomyces sp. NPDC001678. The sequence continues at coordinate 230,112 of NZ_JBIAUP010000011.1, forward strand.
CCGCCGACGACTTCCGGCGGCAGACCTGGGCGGGGGCCCCGAGCGAGGGTGGAGCGGTCATCGACCGGCTCGACCCCCGCGAGGAGTTCAAGGACATCATGGGCACGAAGAAGAGCAACGGCTGCCTGCTCGGCTGCGGAATCGCGCTGCTGCTCCTGGTGGCACTGGTGGTGGCGGCCGTCTTCACCATGGGCAAGGTCATCGACGAGGCCGACAAGGGCATGATCGACCCGAGCGTCTATCAGTCCGTCAAGGTCGGCGACCCCGAGCGGGACGTCCGGGAGAAGCTGCCGTCCGGCAAGTCCCTCTTCACCTCCGACGCCAAGGGCAAGATACCGCCCGCCCCCGCCGGGACCAGCTGTCTGACCCTGCTGTCCACCGACGACTCCCGGGGGCTGTCCGTCGACACGGTTTACCGCTTCTGCTTCAAGGACGGCAAACTGTCCGACAAGCGCGAGTTCCACGTCAAGAGCTAGCGAACAGCACACCATCCCAGGAGAAGACACCGGTGATCCGCGTCCTCATCGCCGATGACGAGCCGCTCATCAGGGCCGGCATCAGGATGATCCTCACATCCGCCGACGACATCGAGGTCGTGGCGGAGGCGGTGAACGGACGGGAGGCCGTCGACCTGGCCCGGCGGCACCGGGTGGACGTCGCGCTGCTCGACATCCAGATGCCGGTCCTCGACGGCCTGACGGCCCTCGGCGAGCTGGGCCGCCACGCCCCCGGCGTCCGGGCGCTGATCCTCACCACCTTCGGCGAGCCCGACAACGTCCTGCGCGCGCTGCGCCAGGGCGGGGCCGGCTTCCTGCTGAAGGACTCGGCGCCGGGCGAGCTGATCGGGGCCGTCCGGGCGGCAGCGGCGGGAGCCGCCTATCTCTCCCCCGCGGCGACCCGGCACGTGGCCGACTCGCTGGCCGCCGGCCCCGTGGCCGCCCGGGGCGAGGAGGCCCGGCGGCGCGTGGCGGAGCTCAGCGAACGCGAGCGCGAGGTGCTGGCCCTGCTCGGCGAGGGGCTGTCCAACGCCGACGCCGGGCGCAGGATCCATATGAGCGAGGCCACCGTGAAGACGTACGTCAGCCGGATCCTCGCCAAACTGGGCTGTGAGAACCGGGTGCAGGCCGCCCTGCTGGCCCGGGACGCCGGCCTGGGGGCGTAGGGCGCCGCCCGCCATAAGAAGTCCGGTCAGAACGGCTTTCAACAAAAGAAACAGAGGTTTTACGCCACGTCCACCTGACATGTGGTGAGCGGAGGGGTGATTCTGCGATATGTTCTACGGCGTTCCCTCGTGACCGAGCGTCAGACACCGACGCCGGAGCGACGCCGAGAGCGGTAACGCGCGCCTCTCGCGGAACAACCGGCACCGGCACGTGGCGAGCGCATCACAGCCCCCGCCGCGCCTTCGCCGTGCCCGGGACACACCCCCGTCCGTATCACCTAGGCAAAGGCCGCATGTCCGTTCACCCGCTATCGGACCTCATACGTTTCACCCGCCGGAACTCACCCTTCTACGCGGAGCTCTACGCCGACGTCCCACCGGACGTCCAGCACCTGACCGACCTGCCCATCGTGGACCAGAGCGCCTTCTGGGCGGCCAACACCCTCGACGACAACCGGGTGCTGACCGCGCCCCTGGGCGAAGCCGTCGTCTACAAGACCGGCGGCACCACCGGCGCCCCCAAGTTCTCCTGCTTCACCCGCGAGGAGTGGCGCGACTTCGTCACCGCCTTCGGCGGGGGCCTCGTCGAGGCGGGGCTGCGCCCCGGCCACCGGGTCGCCGACCTCTTCTACGCGGGCGAGCTCTACGCCAGCTTCCTGTTCGTCCTGGACTCCCTCGCCCACGCGCCCGTCGACAACGTCCGGCTGCCCATCGGCGGCGGCGCGCCGCTGGAGACCACCGTCCCCACCCTCGAGGACCTCGGCGCCCAGGTGGTGGCGGGCACCCCGACCACCCTGTGCCGGCTGGCCGAGCACCTGATCGCCACGGGCCGTCAGCTCCCGGCGGTGGAACTGCTGTTCTTCGGCGGAGAAGCCCTCTTCTCCGACCAGCGGCGGCTGCTCGCCACCGCCTTCCCCAACGCCGAACCGCGCTCCCTCGGCTACGCCAGCGTCGACGCCGGCCTCCTCGGCAGCCCCGTACCCGGCCCCGACCCCCGGGTGCACCGCGCCTTCACCCCGCACACGATCGTCGAGATCCTCGACGAGACCACCGGGGAGCCCATCCACGAGATCGGCCGCCCCGGCCGCGTCGTGGTGACCCAGCTCTTCCGCCGCCTCATGCCCGTCATCCGCTTCCCCGCCGGCGACCGCGCCGAATGGACGGACACCGAGGCCGGGCACTTCCGCATCCTCGGCCGCGCCGAGGAGGGCGTCCGCGTCGGCCCCGTCTCCCTCTACTCGCAGGACGCGCTCGACGCCGTCGCCGAGGCGGACACCGACGGCCGGGTGACGGGCACTCAGCTCGTGGTGCGCCGCCGGGACGGCCGCGACGGCCTGGTGCTGCGCCTGGCCACCGCCCCCGGCGACGACGACCCCACGGGCCTGGAACCCCTCGCCGAGGCCGTCGTCGAGCGGCTGAACACCGTCCGCCCGCTCTACCCCGACAGCGTGGCCGCCGGCTTCGTCCACCCCCTGACCGTGGAGTGGGCCCGCCACAGCGACCTCGTCGTCAACTCCCGCTCGGGCAAGCTCGTCCGGGTCATCGACGAGAGGCCCACCGCATGACCGCCGTGACCACGGACGAGGGCCGCCGCCCGCCCCTCGTCCTGCGCAACCGCGCCTTCGGCACGGTCTGGCTGGCCCAGGTGCTCACCCAGGCCGCCGTAAGGATGTTCCAGGTCGGCGTCTCCTGGTGGCTGATCGCCTACGCCGTCGCCGACGGACGCGGCCTCGCCTCCGGGCTGTTCATGGCCGTCAGCACGCTGCCCGCCGTGGCGCTCGCGCCCGTCGTCGCCCGGACCGTCGCCCGCTTCGCGCACCGTTCCGTGCTGCGCGCGGCGGCCGGGGGAGCGGGCGTCGCCGCCGCGGCCCTCGCCGGCTGGGCGTACGCCGGCGGGCTGCCGCTCGCCGCCGCCTACGCCGCGACCCTGGCCCTGGCCGCCTGCCAGGCCTTCTTCGACCCGTGCCTGACCACCTCCGTGCCCGAACTCGTCGACGACGAGGACATCGAGGCCGCCACCGGCTTCGAGATGTCCACCCAGTCGCTGGCGAGCCTCGGCGGAGCGCTCATGGGCGCCCTGATCGTCGACGGCGCCGGAGTGGCGGGCCTCGCCGTCGGCTGCGCGAGCGCCTATCTCGTGGCGGCCGGGCTGATCACGACCGTACGGTTCCGCACCCCGGCCGCGCCCGGCGCGGACGACAGTGCCGAGACGGGCGTCGAAGAAGCCGGCGGCCGGCGGTCGCTGCGGGGGATTCTGGCCGGGCTGCCGTTCGTCCGCCGGATCCTGCTCTGCTTCACCGCGGCCAACCTCTTCACCACCGCCGTCTTCGTCATCATCCCGCTGTACACCAAGTCCGTCCTGGCGGACGGCGGTTCCACCGTCGCCCTGCTGGAGGCGTCGCTGGGCGTGGGCACGCTGATCGGCTCGTTCACCGGCGCCCGCGTCCCCGGCCGGCCCACCGCCCTCGGCGCGTGGCTGCTGGCCCTGATGGCCCTGGCCCTGGCCGCCCCCGGCCTGTTCACGGGACGGTTCGTCTTCGCGGGTTGCCTGGTCGTCGCGGGCTGGTGCGTCGGCGTCATCGGGGTGCGGTTCGTGGCGCTGTTCCAGCGGCTCGTCCCCACCGCCGACAAGCCGGGCTTCTTCGCCGTGATGCAGGCCGTGCTCGGGGCGACCTTCCCCCTGGCCTCGCTGCTGTTCGGCCTGCTGGGCGACCGGCTCTCCCCGCAGACCCTGTGCCTGATCCAGGCGGCCGGACTCCTGCCCGCGGCCTGCGCGCTGGCCCTGCTGCGCGACCCGGGCACCGGACAGCACGACCCGGACACCGGACAGCGGGACGACGCGGACGTCCAGGACCCGCAGGCCCACCCGACCGAGCCCGTGGCCACCGGAGGACAGCGATGACCGCCACGATCGACCGGGCCACGCCCGCCGACATCGCCGAACTGCGCCAGCTCTACTACGCCGTCTACGGCCCGCACTACCCCACCGCCCTGGGCACCGACCCCGCCGAGATGTCCCGGCTCATCGCCGACCCGCACACCCTCTGGCTGGTCGCCCGGCACCCCGGCTCCGGCGGGCTCGCCGCGTCGGCGGCCATCCACGGCGAGGCCGGCAGCCGCGTCGGCCGGCTGGAAGGGCTCGCCGTCCACCCCGAGCGCCGCTCCGGCGGCCTCGCCCACGCCCTGACCGACGAGCTGTGCCGGCGGATGCTGGACACCGGACGCCTGGACTCCGTCTACGCCACGGTCCGCACCGTCAGCGCCGGCCCCCAGCGCGTCGTGTCCCGCAACGGCTTCCGCCCCATGGGCGTCCTGCCCAACGCCGTCGACCTCGACAGCCGTGAAAGCCTCGCACTCTACGCGCGTCACTCGCCGGGAGTGCTGGACCGGCGGCTGGCCGTCGCCGAGGTCCCCGCACCGCTCGCGCCCCTCCTGCGCGCCGTCGGCGCGAGCCTCGGCACCGACTACGGGCACACCCGCTTCACCGCCCCGAAGACAGTGCCCGCCCGCCCCACGACGGCGGCCCGGCTGGAGATGATCGAGGCACCCTCGTTCGTCCGCCGCCGCTTCCACGAGCGCTTCCCCGACAACGAGCGCTGGTTCTACCCGCTGCACACCCCCAACGCGCTGCTGGCGTCCGACGACGACAGCTTCGAGGTCTACGCCTACCTCAACCGCACCGGACGCTACTGCTCCCTGATCGCCGCCGCGCCCGACCCGGCCGCGGCCGCCGATTACCTGGAGCCCATCACCCGGACCCTCACCCGCGCGGGCGCCGGTTACGTGGAGGCGCTGGTGCCGCTCTCCGAGCACGGAGCGCTCTCGGCCTTCCTCGCCCAGGGCTTCATCCCCAGCGCCCTCTACCCGGCCATGCGCCCGCAGCCCGACGGCGACGGCTTCCACGACTACGTCGTGATGTCCCGCACCGCCGAACAGATCGACTTCCGTGAAGTGGTCGTCGACGCGCCCCTCCAGCCGTTCCTGGACGCCTACGCGGCGGCCTGGGCGTCGACCTACCTCCCCACTCTTGAGGTTGCCTCATGACACCCGTCAATCCCCATCTCGCACCCGTCGACGTCCCCGACCCGGCGCTGCTGCCGCACGTCCAGCGCCTGTGCGACCTGACCGACCCCTATGCCTCGGGCCCCGCCGAGGAGGAGCTCTTCGCCGCCGCCATGGCCGAGAGCCACGCCTGGCACACCGAACGCTCCCCGTTCTTCCGCTCGCTGTACGAGGGGACCGCCCCCGAGGAGCCCTACCGCGCGCCCCTGGTGCACGCGAACTTCTTCAAGCGCCACGAGGTGCTGTCGATCCCGCGCGACGACGTCCACCTCCACCTCACCTCGTCCGGCACCACCGGGCAGAAGTCGCAGATGTTCTTCGACGAGTGGACCATCCGCTCCGCCCAGCGCATGGTCGCCCGGATCTTCGAGCGCAACGGCTGGATCACCCCCGACCAGCCCGTCAACTACCTCCTCTACAGCTACGAGCCCGCCCCCGACCTCAAGCTCGGCACCTCCTTCACCGACAACTACCTCTGCGACTTCGCTCCCGCCCGCAGCATCGAGTACGCCCTGCGCCACACCGGCGGCGGCCACGAGTTCGACCCCTTCGGCTGCGTCGCCGCGCTGCTCCGCTACGCCGAGGAGGACGTACCCGTCCGCATCCTGGGCTTCCCCGCGTTCCTCTGGTTCACCCTGGAGCGGATGCGGGCCATGGGCCTGCCGCCCCTGAACCTCCCCGAGGGCTCCCTGATCGTCCTCGGCGGCGGCTGGAAGGGCCACACCGACCAGCAGATCGGCAAACACGAGCTGTACGCCCGCGTCACCGAACAGCTCGGCGTCCCCTCCGAGCGGATCCGCGACACCTTCGGCTCCGTCGAGCACTGCGTCCCCTACATCGAGTGCTCGCACCACAACCTCCACGCGCCCGTCTGGTCCCGCGTGTTCATCCGCTCCACCCGCACGCTGGAGCCGCTCGGATACGGCGAGCAGGGCTACCTCCACCTGGTCTCCCCCTACATCACCTCCGTCCCCGCGCAGAGCGTCGTCATGGGCGACCTCGCCTCCCTCCACCCCGGCAGCGAGTGCGGCTGCGACCTGGACACCGACTGGTTCACCATCCACGGCCGCGCCGGAGTGAGCCGCAACAAGAGCTGCGCGGTGGCCGCCGCCGAACTGATGAAGGGCATGTCGTGACGACCGAGACCAACCCGCACTACTGGCAGGGCACCTTCATCGACGACGAGGAGGCCGGCCGGCGCCTCGCCGAACTGCCCACCGCCGTCGGGGCCGCGCTCGCCGAACCCCTGGACACCGAGACCGTCCTCGCCGCCTGCGACGCGCTGTCCACCGCCCTCCTCGACCCCGCCCACCCCACGCACGCCCGGCTCGCCGCCCACCTGCCCGAGGGCGAGGACGGCACCCTCCTCACCGAACTCGGCGCGTTCCTCGGCCGCGCGGAACTCACCCGCAAGCTCCGCAGCGAACTCGGCGGCACCGCCCCCCAGCGGCTGAACCGCCCCGACGCCAAGGACACCGTCTACGAGGCCTGGGCGCCCGTCGGCCTCGTCGCCCACATCGCCCCCGGCAACGCCGCCTCCGTCGCGCCCCTGAGCCTCGTCGAAGGACTGCTGGCCGGCAACGTCAACATCCTCAAGACCTCCGGCGCCGACACCCTCCTAGCCCAGCACCTCCTCGCCGAACTGGCGGCCCTGGACGAGAGCGGGGCCATCGCCCGGCGCGTCATCGTGCTGCGCTTCCCCTCCTCCCGCCAGGAGTGGCTGCGCCTGATGTGCGCGCCCGCCGACGCCGTCGCCGTCTGGGGCGGCGAGACCGCCGTCGAGGGCGTGGCCGCCCACGTGCCGCCCGGCTGCCGCCTGGTGGAGTGGGGCCACAAGATCTCCTTCGCCTACCTCGCCCCCGACGCCTGGCAGGACGAGGCGACCCTGACCGCCCTCGCCGCCGACGTCTGCCTGCTGGAGCAGCAGGCATGCTCCAGCCCCCAGGTCGTCTACCTCGACACCGACGACGACAAGGACGTCTTCGCCTTCGCCGAACGCCTCGCCGCCGCCCTCGCCGCCGCGCCCCCCGGCCCGTCCGGCGACGAACTGGACACCGCCGAACAGGCCGAGCTCACCACCACCGAGCTCATCGCCCGCCTCGAGGAACACCTCGGCCTCACCCGCGTCCACACGGCCCCCGACGGCTCCTGGCGCGTCATGGCCGACACCCGCCCCGCGCTCACCGCCTCCCCGCTGCACCGCAGCGTCTGGGTCAAGCCCCTGCCCCGGGAACGGATGCTCGCCACGCTGCGCCCCATGCGCCGCTACCTCCAGACCGCCGGCATCGCGGGCACCCGCGCCGATGTCGCGGAGCTCTCCCGCCTCGCCCTGGCCGCCGGCGCCACCCGCGTCACGCCCGTCGGCTCCATGCTGGGCAGCTACGCGGGCGAGCCCCACGACGGCGTCTACGCGCTCCAGCGCTACAGCCGCCGCGTCGCCGTCCAGGCCGACGAGCGCTTCGCCACCGTCGCCTGCCTCGACGACCTGGTCCGCCCGACCGCGCTCCCCACGCCCACCGGGCCGCTGCTGGACAAGGCCGCCGTGCAGGAACTCAACGGCTCCGTCGACCGGCGCGACGCCGAGCTGTATTTCCGCAGCGGCGGCAGCACCGGCACCCCCGCCCTGTCCCTGTTCACCTACGACGACTACGACACCCAGATGCGCGCCGCCGCCCGCGGCCTCCTCGCCGCCGGGTACGACCCGAAGCACGACCGCACCGCCAACCTCTTCTACTGCGGCGGCATGTACGGCGGCTTCATCAGCTTCTTCTCCATCCTGGAGCGGCTGGGCGGCACCCAGATGCCCATCGCGGCCGGCCCCGACCACCGCGCCACCGCCGAGGCCCTGGTCGCCCACGAGGCGGACACCCTCTTCGGCATGCCCTCCTACCTCTGGCAGCTCCTCCACGACCAGAGCGACCTGCTGCGCTCCTACGGCGGCATCCGCAAGATCTTCTACGGCGGGGAGCACTTCACGGCCGAGCAGCGCCGCGTGCTCGCCGAGACCTTCGGCATCGAGACCATCCGCTCCATCACCTACGGCAGCACGGACCTCGGCCCGCTCGGCTACCAGTGCGTGGAAAGCGCGGGCGGAGTCCACCACCTCCACGCCGACCTCCACACCCTGGAGATCCTCGACGTCGACGCCGACCGGCCCGTGGCACCGGGGGAGACCGGCCGCCTCGTCTTCACCACCCACGCCCGGCGCGGCCAGCGCCTCGACCGCTACGTCATCGGCGACCTCGGCCGCGCCGTCCCCGGCCGCTGCCCCTGCGGCAACCACGCCCCGCGCTTCGAACTGCTGGGCAGGCTGGGCGACGTGATGCGCGTCGCGACGTACTTCCTCAACCACCGGCGGTTCGTGACCATCGCCGAGGAGGACCTCGGCTACGCCGGGGAACTCCAGGTCCTCGTCGAGAACGGCACGGCACGCGAGCGCCTCACGGTGCGCGTGGAGCGCTCGGCCGACCCGTCCGCCCTGCGGGCGGCCCTGCTGGCCGGCTACCCGGAGCTCCGCTCGGCGGTGGAGGAGTGGCTGCTCGACGTCGACGTCGAGGCGGTCGAGACCGCGGACCTCGTCCGTACGGCGACGACGGGCAAGCTCCGCTCGGTGATCGACGGCCGGCAGTAGCCGCCACCCGGGGGTCCGAGGGGGCGGAGCCCCCTCGGAAACGGTGAAAGGGCGGGGCTGGGGCTCACTCACCCAACCCCGCCTCCTCCAGGTCCAACGACCGCTGCAACCGCCTCCGCGTCATATCGCTTATCCGGTTCCCCTCGTACAACCGCCGCAGCTCCGCGCTCTCCGCCGCTATCACCGCCCGCCGCAGCTCGCGGTAATCGGTGGCCGAGAGAGCGGAGGCGGCGTCGTCCGCGTGATCCGCGTCCGCCTGGTCCAGCCGCGCCAGCAACCCCCGCCGCAGCTGGTCGATGACGGTCGTCGAGGCCGCCTCCAAGGACTCCAGCTCATCGAGGCAGTCCAGCCCCGCCTTGGCCAGCGCGGCCCGGCAGCGGGCCTCCTCGTGGGCGGTGTGCTCGGGCTCCAGCGCGATGCCGGACCAGCGGACCACCGGGGCCAGGGTGAAACCCTGGAGGACGAGCGTGAGGACGACGACGCCCGTCGTGAGCACCAGGAGCAGCGGACGGTGCGGCAGCGGCGCGCCGCCCTCCACCGTGAGGGGGATCGACAGCGCGGCGGCCAGCGGCATCACCCCCCGCGTCCCCGCCCACGACACCACCGCCGGGACGCGCCAGGACACCCGCCCGTCGCCCCGCCGGCGCTGCGTCAGCACGGACAGCGGAACCACCCCGAGCAGCCGCGTCATCAGGACCGTGCCGGCCACCGCCAGCACCCCCAGCGGCCAGTCGTCCCCGGCGGAGCCCAGCTCGTGGACGAGCGCCGGCAGCTCCAGCCCGATGACGGCGAAGACCACGCTCTCCAGCAGGAAGACCACCGTGCCGTAGACGGCGTGCACCTGGAGCCGGACGGTCGCGTTCGTCAGCCGGTGGCCGGTGCTCCCCAGCACCACGCCCGCCACCACCACCGCGGTGACCCCGGAGGCCCCCAGGTCCTCGGCGAGCACATACGCCGCGTACGGCGTCACCAGCGCGATCACCGTCTCCAGCACCGGATCGGCCGTGCGCCGCCGGATCAGCGCCGCGGCCCCCGCCACCGCGCCGCCGACCAGCACACCGCCCCCGCCCAGGGCCAGGAACGCGCCGCCCGTCGCCGCCGGGGAGAGCGCGCCCGTGGTCACGGCCGTGGCGACGGCGACCTTGAACAGCACCAGCGACGTGGCGTCGTTGAACAGGCTCTCCGCCTGCACCATCACCTGTACGCGCGGCGGCAGCGACAGCCGGCGCCCCAGCGCCGTGACCGCCACCGGGTCCGTACTGGCCAGCACCGCGCCGAGGACGAAGGCCGTCGTGCCGCTGAGCGGGGTGACGGCGGAGGCGACCACGCCCACGGCCGCCGCGGTGGCCAGCACCAGCCCGAAGGCCAGCACGGTCACCGGCCGCCACACCAGCCGCAGTTCGCGCCACGGTATCTCCTCGGCCGAGGCGAACAGCAGGGGCGGCAGCACCACGACGCTGATCGTCTCCGGGGCGATCCGGATATCGGGCACCCAGGGCAGCAGCCCGATCAGCACCCCGCCGACGACCAGCAGCGACGGCGCCGGGACCCGCCAGTGCCGGGCGCCCGTGGCGATGAGAGTGGCGAAGGAGACAAGGAGGAGTACGGCGGTCAGAGCGGTCACGTGAGGCTTCCCGTCGACGCGGTGGAGCGGCTCGCGCCGCACTGCCGCCGACCAGGCTTCCCGGCACTCCCGGGAGAAATCTACCGGGTTCCCCGAGTCCCCCGTCCCGCCCGTGACCTGCCGAAGTCAGGAACGTGTCAACGTCGGCCCCCGCACCGCCGCCCACGGGCCGGATCGGCCGACGATGGCCATGTACCCCTCCACACCGGGCGATCCGCCTCGCCCCCGACAGAAGGAACACCCATGGCCCAGGCCAGCGCTCCGCCTGACACTCCGGGCACCCGACCCGGCAGACTGAAGGTCTTCCTCGGCGCTGCCCCCGGAGTCGGCAAGACGTACCGCATGCTGGACGAAGGATGGCGCCGCGCCCTGCGCGGCACCGATGTCGTGGTGGCCTACGCCGATTGCCACCACCGCCCGCACACCGAGGAGATGCTCGAGGGGCTGGAGGTGCTGCCGCGACTGCACCGGGACTACCGGGGCATGGAGTTCACCGAACTCGACCTCGCCGCCGTGCTCGCCCGCCGCCCCGCCGTGGCCCTCATCGACGAACTCGCCCACACCAACGTGCCCGGCACCGGCAACACCAAGCGCTGGCAGGACGTCGAGGAACTGCTCGCCGCGGGAATCGACGTGATGACCACCGTCAACATCCAGCACCTGGAATCACTCAGCGACGTCGTCGAGAAGATCACCGGCGTGCCGCAGCGGGAGACCGTGCCGGACGACGTCGTACGCCGCGCCCACCAGATCGAGCTCGTCGACATGGCCCCCGAGGCGCTGCGCCGCCGCATGGCCCACGGCAACATCTACGCCCCCGAGAAGATCGACGCGGCGCTCTCGCACTACTTCCGCGTCGGCAACCTCACCGCCCTGCGCGAGCTGGCCCTGCTGTGGCTCGCCGAGCGCGTCGACGAGACCCTCCAGCGCTACCGCGCCGAGCACGGCATCGGCGGCGTCTGGGAGACCCGCGAACGCGTCGTCGTCGCGCTCACCGGCGGCCCCGAGGGCGACACCCTCATCCGCCGGGCCGCCCGGATCGCCGCCCGCTCCTCCGGCGGCGACCTGCTGGCCGTGCACGTCACCCGCAGCGACGGGCTCGCCGGCGCCTCGCCCGACGCGCTGGCCCGGCAGCGCCGGCTCGTGGAGAGCCTCGGCGGCACGTACCACACGGTCGTCGGAGACCAAGTGCCCGCGGCCCTGCTGGACTTCGCCCGCGCCGAGAACGCCACCCAGCTCGTCGTCGGCGTCAGCCGCCGCGGCTGGCCGGCCCGCGTTCTCGCCGCGCGCGGCGTGGGCGACAGCGTCGTCGAGATGTCCGGCGACATCGACGTCCACATCGTCACCCACGAGCGCGCCGGCCGGGGACGCGGGCTGCCCGTCCCGGGCAGCGGTCTCTCCCGCGTCCGCCGGATCTGCGGACCCGTGGCCGGGCTCCTCCTGCCCTTCCTGCTGACCGCGATCCTGCGCGAGGACGCGGCCGCCGAGGCCCTCGGCCTCAACCTGACCAGCGAGGCCCTGCTCTTCCTCGTCGCCGTCGTCGGAGTCGCCTGCATCGGCGGGGTGCTCTCCGCGCTGCTGGCCTCCCTGACGGCCTCGCTCCTGCTCAACTACTACTTCATCCCGCCGGCCGGGCAGTTCACGATCCACGGCGCCAACAACATCCTCGCGCTCGTCGTCTTCGCCCTCGTCGCCGGCACGGTCGCGACCGTCGTGGACCGCTCGCTGCGCCTGAGCCGCCGCGCCGCGAGCGCCACCGCCGCGGCCGAGACGCTCTCCTCACTGGCCGGCGGCATCCTCCGGGGCGAACAGGAAGTCCCCGACCTGCTGGAGCGCACCCGCCGGACCTTCGGCATGGAGTCGGCCGAGCTGCGCCCCCGGGCCCGCGACCGCGAGGCCGCCCCGGGCGCGGCCCGGGAGGCGGTGACACGGGAGGCGGGGTCACGGGAGGCGGGGTCACGCGAGGCGGTGGCCCGCGACGGGTCCGGGCGCGCCACGACCGAGGAGATCAGGACGCCGATAGGGGAGGACGCCGAACTCGTCCTGCGCGGCCGGGCGCTGCCCGCCTCCGACCGCCGGGTGCTCGCCGCCTTCGCCGCCCATCTGACGGCCGCCGTGGAGCGCGCCCGGCTGGCCGAGGCGGCGGCCGAGATCGAGCCGGTGCGGGCCGCCGACCGGATGCGCACCGCCCTCCTGGCCGCCGTCAGCCACGACCTGCGCACCCCGCTCGCCAGCGGCTGGGCCGCCGTCAGTTCCCTGCGCAGCCGGGAGGTCGACTTCTCGCCCGAGGACCGCGAGGAACTGCTGGCCACCGCCGACGAGTCGATGGCCAAGCTCAACCGGCTCGTCGACAACCTCCTCGACATGAGCCGCCTCCAGGCGGGCGCCCTGACCCTGAGCCTGCGCCCCACCGCCCTCGTCGAGGTCCTGCCCCTGGCCCTGGACAGCCTGCCGGAGGCGCCGGAGTGCCGGGTGGCCGCCCAGGACCTGGAGCGGGTCCCCGACGTCCTCGCCGACCCACCCCTGCTGGAACGCGTCCTGGCCAACCTGGTGGCCAACGCCGCCCGGCACTCCCCGCCCGGCCGCGCGGTCACCGTCGCGGCCAGCGTGCTCGCCTCCCGGGTGGAGCTGCGGGTCGTCGACCGGGGACCGGGCCTGCGGCCCGCCGACCGCGAACGGGCCTTCGCGCCCTTCCAGCGGCTCGGGGACACCGACAACACCACCGGCCTCGGCCTGGGCCTCGCGCTGTCCCGGGGCCTGACCGAGGCCATGGGCGGCACGCTCACCCCCGAGGACACCCCGGGGGGCGGGCTGACGATGGTCGTCTCGCTGCCGGCCGCCCCGGTCCCGACGGGATGACCGCTACTTCACACCGTCGGCGAGGAACGCGCGGAGCTGCCGCGCCACCTCGCCGTCGGTCAGCAGGTCGTTGTGCTTGAGGCACCCGGCCGTACGCGTGTTGACGGCGCCCGCCAGCGCCGTGCTCTCCACCGGGGCGATCTGCTCGTCGCACGACGACCACCAGGTGGCGTACCGGACGGAACCGGGCGTCTCGTCGCCCGAGTTGAGGGACTTCAGCACGTACGAGCCGGGCGTCATGTCGCGGCACCCCTGGTCCCACAGCGCGCACGCCCAGGCCAGGGACGTCCCGTGGTTGGGCCCGGCCAGCGACGCCCAGTGACCGACCCGGCCGGCCGCCGCCCCGCCGCCGAACGCGAGGTACCAGCGGGTCGGCAGACTCCCCAGGCTGTGCGCCACGACGTCCACGCGCGCGGCCCCGGTCCGGGCCAGCACCTCGTCGACATAGGCCGCGAACCGGCCGGCCAATACCTCGTTCGACGACCGACTCGTGTCGTACGACCACGCATAAAGCCGGTCCTCCGGGTAGCCGTTCCGGGAGAAGTCCGCGCGCATCCCGCCCCAGACGCCCGGCCCCGCGTTCCGGCCGTGGACGAAGATCACCGGATCCGGCGGGGCATGGCCGACGGCGGCCGGCGCGACGGCGAGGAGGGAGAGGAAGGAGAAGACTCCGGCGAGGAGGGCGACGAACGGTCTTCGCGGGATGCGCATACGGCGGACACCTTTCCATTTCCATACCCCTGACGGGGTGTCGGCTTCAGGAGGGAACTGTTCCGCCAACTCGCCCGCTGTACAAGATGAATACGAGAACCCGGGTGCCGCACAGGGACACCCGGCGACCGAGGGGGAGCCATGCGTACGACCCGATCCACCTGGCGCTCCGGTGCGGCATTCGCCCTGCTGGCCGCGCTCACCGTCCCGGCCGTCGCCTTCGCGGCCTCCGCCGGGGCCACCACCCGTCCCGCCGCCACGGCGGCGGACGACGCTCCGAGGACGGACGCTCCGCAGACGCACGAGGGCGGCACGTCCTCGGTCGTCGACCGGGTGGCGTCCTTCTACGGCGCCTACGTCGACGCCCGTACGGGCACGCCCGACACCACCCTGTCCAACGCCCTGCGCGCGCACTACCTCACCAAGGAGTTCCGCGCACGCCTGGAGACCTGGGAGCGGAAGAACGCCGCGGACGGCGTGCTCCGCGCGCAGAACACCCCGCGCGCCTGGCAGGTCACCTACGACAACAGCGGTGCCGGGCACACCTGGACGAAGGTCCGGCTGACCTGGGGCGACGAGAAGAAGCCGACGTACACCTACCTCAGTGTGCAGTCGGACCTCGCCACGAAGGAGATCTCCGACATCAAGGAGGGCACGGCGACGGGCGGCGCCGCCGACAGCTCGGCCGACAGCTCCGACGACTGACGGAGGGCGCCTGACGGAGAGCCCTACGCGGGCGGGGCGGCCCGCCGGACGAAGGACATCCCGCACAGGCCGCCCGGCCCGGCGCTCGCGCCCGAGACATAGGCGGTGTTCGCGCCGTGCCAGTACAGGGAGTCGACCTGGAGGGGCTCGTCCAGGAACCGCGCGGGCGCCAGCATCGCGCCCCCGAGCGGGTCGCGCTGCCGGTCGTGGGACCATCGCCGGACCTCGGACTCGCGCAGGGCGGTACCCCAGGACATGCCCCGGTCGAGATCCGCCAGCCGGAAGCCGATGAAGGCGCCTTCCGGGGTGTCCTCGCGGCGGACGGTCAGCTCGGCGGGACGGCCGTCGAGGTCGCCGGAGTAGCCGCCGTCCCCGGCGTACCAGTCGCGGTAGTCGCGGAACGGCCGGTTCTGTATGTAGCCGGGGCCCGTTCCGGAGCGGCGGAAGGACAGGGGGAAGCCGAGGCCGTCCCGCACGCTCGTCCCCGAGAGCCGGTCGGTGTCCTGGGTGTGCAGGGTGAGGACGCGCAGGGTGAGGGCGGCGGAGCCGCGCAGCGCGATGTCGCCGGCCAGATGGGAGGTCGCGG
This sequence comes from Streptomyces sp. NPDC001678, assembly GCF_042892945.1. Taxonomy (NCBI): domain Bacteria; kingdom Bacillati; phylum Actinomycetota; class Actinomycetes; order Kitasatosporales; family Streptomycetaceae; genus Streptomyces; species Streptomyces sp. NPDC001678. The sequence goes on from NZ_JBIAUP010000011.1 coordinate 245,452, forward strand.
GGACGTCCTCAAGACTGCCGGTGAAGGCCTCGTCCCGGTCGAGGTCGGTGAGGGTGAGATAGAGGGTGTGCCGGGTGCCGGGGGACTGCCGCACGACGACGATCCTCAGCCGCGCCCGCCGGCCGTCGTACACCCCTTCCCAGGTGCCGTGGAAGGCGCGTACGTCCCGGAAGACCCCGCCTCCCTGCCTCGTGGTCGTGACGGCGGCCGCGGCGCCCGAGCCGAGACCGGTGCAGCCCAGGGCGAGGGCGGTGCCGAGGGCGGATCTGAGGGCGGTGCGGCGGGACGGTGAGCGGTGCTGCATCGGACCTCCCGGATTCCGTACGCGGAAATCTCCCGTGTCGAACGACGCCGCTCATGATGTGCGCTGTCACGCGGGCAGCAAAGTCCCCGAATGAGCCGACCGAGACTCGCCGACCGAGACTCAAGGCCTCTCATAGCAGTCGTAGTTGCGCTGGGAGACGATCCTCCCGTCCCGGAAGTCCAGGAACGTCGCGATGTGGGCGCGCAGCACGTGCCCGGCGGGCAGCTCCCCCAGGGGCACGGCCAGCGTGCCCGACCAGACGACCTCCAGGGCCACCCGGTCCCCGGCCGCGACCGCGCCCGTCACCTCGAAGCGCTGCTCGGCGAGGAGGTCGCGGCCCCGCTCCGCTGCGGCCAGGATGGCGGGCAGATCGCGCACGACGCCCTCGGGGAAGAGGGCGTTGGGCAGCTCGTGGTGGACGGCGTCCTCGTGGAAGAACCGGGCGAGTTCCTCGCCCGTGGCGAAGCGGGCGACGGCCTCGTGATAGCGCAGGGCCGTCTCGACATGGGGGTGCTGCGGCGCGTCCGGCATGACTTGACCATAGCGGTGCCCCGCGACGCCGGAACGCCGCGGGGCACCCTCGCGTACGGAGCCGTCAGGCGGTCTGCTCCTCGCTGCGGTCACCGCTCCAGAGGGTGTGGAACGAGCCCTCGCGGTCGGTGCGGCGGTAGGTGTGGGCGCCGAAGAAGTCCCGCTGCCCCTGGGTCAGGGCGGCCGGCAGCCGCTCGGCGCGCAGCGCGTCGTAGTAGGCCAGGGCGGCGGAGAAGCCCGGCGTCGGCACGCCGCGGCGCACGGCGGTGGCGACGACCTCGCGCCACGCGTCCTGGGCCCGGCCGACCTCCTCGGCGAACTGACGGTCCGCCAGCAGGGTGGGCAGCTGGGGGTCGGCCGCGAACGCGGCGCGGATGCGGTCGAGGAAGGCCGCCCGGATGATGCAGCCGCCGCGCCAGATGGCGGCCATCGCGCCCAGGTCGATGTCCCAGCCGTACTCCTCGCTCGCCTTGGCGATCATGTTCCAGCCCTGGGCGTAGGACACGACCTTCGACGCGTAGAGCGCCTCCTCCACGCGTGCGGCGAACTCCTCGGCCTCGGCGGGGGAGAGGGGCTCGGCCGACGGACCGGGCAGACCGTTCGCCGCCTCGCGCAGCTCCTTGTGCCCGGAGACGGACCGGGCGAACACGGCCTCGGCGATCCCGGACACCGGCACCCCGAGGTCCAGCGCCGTCTGCACCGTCCACCGGCCGGTGCCCTTCTGCTCGGCCTCGTCCGCCACGACGTCCACGAACGGACGACCGGTGGCGGCGTCCTTGTGGGCCAGCACCTCGGCGGTGATCTCGATGAGGTACGAGTCCAGCCGCCCGCCGTTCCAGGTCCGGAAGATCTCCGCGATCCGCTCCGGCGCGAACCCACCGACCGAGCGCAGCAGGTCGTAGGCCTCGGCGATCAGCTGCATGTCGGCGTACTCGATGCCGTTGTGCACCATCTTGACGAAGTGGCCGGCGCCGTCGGGGCCGACGTGGACGGCGCAGGGGGTGCCGTCCTTGGCCTTGGCGGCGATGTCCTCGAGGAGGGGGCCCAGGGCCTTGTAGGACTCGACCGACCCGCCGGGCATGATGGACGGCCCGTTGAGGGCACCCTCCTCGCCGCCGGAGATGCCGGCGCCGACGAAGTGGATGCCGCGGTCGCGGAGGTTCTTCTCGCGGCGGCGGGTGTCGGCGAAGTGGGCGTTGCCGCCGTCGATGATCATGTCGCCTTCTTCGAGGAGGGGTGCGAACTCCTCGATGACGGCGTCGGTGGGGTCGCCGGCCTTGACCATGATGATGAGGCGGCGGGGCTTCTGCAGGGCGGCGACGAATTCCTCGGCGGTCTCGGCGGGGACGAAGTTCCCTTCGTGGCCGTGCTCGTCGATGAGGGCCTTGGTCTTGGCGGCGGTGCGGTTGTGGACGGCGACGGTGTGGCCGTGGCGTGCGAAGTTGCGGGCGAGGTTGCTGCCCATGACGGCGAGCCCGGTGACGCCGATCTGTGCGGTTGCCGTGGTGGCGGGGGTGCTGGGCATTGCGGTGGTCCACTCCTGTCGCTGTGCAGTCGAAGGCTGGTGCGTGCGTCAACACGGCAGGGTCCGGGGATCTTCCCGGGATCATCCATGCGGGTGACCGGGCAGCAGCCCGGCCACCCTGGCACAGGACGCTCAAGAGCGGCTGGGGGCACGCTGGAGAAGGCCTTGGGCCTGTCACCTCGCTCGTCTGCAAGGGCCTCCGCGCCTGTGGTCCTTTTGTGTGACCTACACAAATACGAAGCGAGGTGCGTAGTCCATCTATCGGGGCTCCAGCGAAAGCATCCCGGCCCGACCTGCCGTCGCTGACTCCAAACCGGCACATCGCACGGTGGCTTTCACGGTTTCACCGCGATTTCAACGGTCCTTCATAGCGTCCAGTTGACGTGTACGCGGCTGCGTGTGGGGGTCTGCCGTGCGCTGCCCGGGTGAGTGGAGTCTGGCGTGACTGAACTGCTGTCCGAATCCGTCCCCGATGCCGCGCCACCAGGTGGCTCGGATGGTCGTCAGATCCGGGTGCTGCTGGGTGGCGGGCTCCTCGGGACGGTGCTCCTGGCGGCCTCGCTGGGGATCGACCTCTCGGGGGCCAATGATGTGAGCGTCCCCCAGATGCCGAAGCTGCCCTCGCTGCCGGCGCCTTCCTCAGGGCTCCCGACCGGCTTCCCGACCGATCTCCCGACCGATCTCCCGACCGATCTCCCGACCGGTTTCCCGACAGGCCTCCCGTCCGGCTTCCCGACGTCGTTTCCTACTGATCTGCCGGGCCTGCCGGGGGGTGGCTCGTGAGGAGTCTCGCTTCACTCTCGCTCTCGCTGCGGGACGATGCGGTGGCCCGGTCGCGGGCACTGCTGATTGCCCGGATCGTGATCGCCCTGTACTTCGTCGAGTTGCTGGCGAACGTGACCCGGCCGCACCGCCAGCCCGGCGAGGGCGTGCTGTCGATCTTCTACAAGCCGTCGTCGGACCTGACGAAGCTGATGAAGAAGTCCGACTTCTCGAACTCGTTCAGTCGGCTGATGTCCGTGCCCACGGTCATCTTCTGGCTCGTCCTGGCGGGCATCGCGGCTGCCGTGGTGATCCAGGTCTTCGCCGCGATCACCAGGCCCGCCGACCGGCGTGCCGCTGCGTTGACCTGGCTGACCCTGGGGTGCTTGCTGCTGCCGTTCGGGCTGCTCTCCCTCGTGGTCGTCTTCGAGTTCTTTCCCAGTGCGCTCGCCTGCGTGCCCAGTACGGCCTTCGTGCTGCTCCTGCTGCGTGGCTCGGTGCGGTTCGCCCGGGTCCCGCTGGGGGCGCTGCTGATGGCGTTCGGCTGGGGAGCTCTGATCGTGTTCAGCCTCGGCCGGGTCTTCTCCAATCTCGCCTCCGGCACGATGTTCAGCTACCTCGGCCCGGCTGCCGGCAGTGATCCCGCCCATCTCCTGGCCAGCACGGACCACATGCTGATGGCGGTCACCGTGCACCTCAGTCTGGTGAACACGATCGCCCTGGCGAGTGGCGTCGCACTGCTGCTGGTGCTGTTCCGCTACCGGATCACCGACGCACTCACCGGCCTGATCCTGGGCGCTTCCATGGGACTCGGATACGCCTTTGTGGACAGCCTGATGTACATCAAGGTCTACGGGTCGTTCGGCGGGCTGCTGGGATCGACCGGGGGCTTCGAGTACTGGATCCGGCAGTCCATCGGCCTGCTCGGCGGACAGGTGACCTTCGGTGCGCTACTGGGCGCAGGCTTCTGCCTCGCCGCCCGCGCGCGGCAGCACACGCTGCCGGCGGTGGCGGCGCTGATGACGGCGTTCGGCGGCAGCACGGCGGCCGAAGTCCTCTCCGGGTGGCTGTCGGGGAAGCTGCAGCACAGCGGCGGCGGCCCCTTGGACACTCTGGTGGTCTCCCCGCTGCTGTGGCTGCTGCCGCAACTCCCCTTCATCGCGCTGGCAGTCGTGCTCCTGGTGTACGGACTGCGTGAGCGCGGGGTCGTGCTGCGCGCGGTGCTGGCGCAGGAGGCCGAGGCGGGTTCGGCCGTCACCGCCGGGGAGACCTCCGTCCTGGGCTCGCCCACGCTGCGGCTCTGGGCCCTGGTGGGTACCTGGCGCCGGCACGGTCGGGGGACGGCGTTGGCGCTGTACCGCCTGCAGTCGGCGCAGTTGGAGCTGGCGGGCTGTCACGCGCAGGAGGACCCGCCGGACACGGCGCAGGAGGAACGGTCCGAACTGCGCGGCCAGATCATGTCGATGAAGGGTGTTCGGGCGGTGGCCTCATGACCGGTTTGAGGATAGTGGGACGTCTGGTGCTGGCCGTCGGCGTCATGGTCTGCACGACCGTGCTGATGACGCAGCCGGCCTCGGCCTGCCCGGTGGGCATCGGCTACAAGCCCTCGATGAGCATCAACAACCTGATGTACCACCGGACGTGCTCCACGGGCACCTCGCTGGCCGGGGCGGGCACTGTCGCCGTCCTCGCACTCGGAGCCCTGACCGCGGCGGGCTGGGCAGCCTACCGCAGGGGCGAGAGGCCCGGCCCGCATCCCGCCCTGGCCGGCTACCTGGACGCGACCGGTGTCGTCCGCGCGGAAGCGGGGCGCGACGATGCGTCGTAGTACCGCCCCGCGCCCGGCCGCGCTGCTGACCGCGCTGGTCACCGTGCTGCTGATGGTCGTTGCACCGGCGGGGCTTCCGGGGGCGCGGACGGCCGCGGCAGAGCCTACGCCTACGCCTACCGAATGGACCCCCGCGATTCAGCCGGGTGTCGACCTGAAAAACAGCAAGGACCTGGACGAGATCGCCCAGAAGTTCGTCCGGAATCCTCTGGGAGAATGGCTTGTCCAGGAGACCAACGCCTTGGGGTATGACGTCGGGTACCCCAACATTCAGGTGGCTTTCTTCTCCTTCAGCTGGATGGAGACCGATCCCCGCCTCCCGGTCTGGGTGCGGGACAAGTACCGGGTCTTCATGGCCGGCCTGAACCAGGAGATACATTCGCCCAGCACCAAGCCCAGATGGACCTATCCGCTACGTGCCCAGATGCTCGACGGCGAGAACTATTTGCTGGACGACCTCTTCAAAACCCTGGAGCAGCGCCCCACGGACTCCTACGGCAACGAGCAGGTGCTGTCGCTGACCACCGGATCGGTCAAAGGGAAGCAGGAGACCGATCCCGAAAAGAATCGGCATTCAGAAGATGCCATGGACGAATGGGTGACCCGCATCCTGGAAGCGGTCCTCACGCGCATGGCCCCCGGCGCCGATTCGGCACAGACGGAGGAAAGCAAGAAGGAGATCAAGGAGAAAAACAAGGAGGAAATCGATAAGGTCATCAAGGCCATCAAGAGTGAGGGAAGGGCGCTCGTCGGCCCGCGGACCTACTGCAACGACTGCAAGAAGAACGTCCCCGAAAACGGCTTCAAATTTAAGCACGTGAAATTCCTGGCACCGTACGACAAATACAAGTCGGTCCAGGCCGAGCTGACGAGCAAAAACCTCAAAGTGCTGAAGCCCCGCCTTCAGGCCGCCTACGACCAGCGCATCAAGAGCCTCGTCAATCAGGGGCTACAAAATCTGAACCTGGCGGCACCCTGCCCCGACCTGAAGAACCCCGGGGGAATGAACATCGCCGCCGCTGCCGTATCCGTGTCCCATCCCTGCGACCAGAGCAGCAACGTTCTCACCAAGACACTCGGTTCGCCCGCCTACGGCGGCGTCGACCTCTCCAACCTCCAGCTGCGCTACCTCTCCGACAACGGTGGCGGGGTGAAGTACGCCTTCTCCTCCCAGGCCGCAGAGAAGGGGCTGACCCAGAACCCCAGTGCCGCGAGCCAGGCACTGGTGGGCAGCATGGCGGACCTGCGCACCTGGCTGGCGCTGAGCCCTGACAAGTTCTGGGTCAACCTCAATCCCAACCAGCCGGACCGCATCATCGACAAGGACCTGGGCCAGACGAACGCCGGCCGCGCGCTACTGGAGGCCGACTGGCGGATGAAGCAGACGGAAGGGAAACTCCTCGACCCCAACACCTCCTTCGGCGCAGAGTACTGGCGCAGACTTGGCGGCTCGGGGGGAGAGAGCTGCTACTCCTCGCGGATGTGGATCGTCCCGGGGGAGGTGGAGGTGCGCCAGGACGGGTCCTCGCTCTACGTCCTGAAGGCCAACCTCAACGTGAAGGCCAAGGCGGAACAAGTCGCCGGGCTCGGGACCAACTGCAACAGCGATCCGCAGCAGACGGCGCGCAATGCGCAGCTCGAGCAGGAGATGGTGGTGCCGAAAATCGAGAAGGAGGTCAACTCCGCACCCGAGTACGCCCCGCTGCGCCGGGCGTTCCTGGCCCGGGTGGTGGCCCAATGGCTCCTGGACCGGCATGCCGCCGGCCACGCCACGTCCTTCGACAAGTTGATCGGCTCCGGGAACCTCGGCCCCGCAGTGGCGCACGGCAGTTGGCGGCCACAGCAGGTGTACGACGAGTACGTGCGCTCCATCCGCAATGGGACCTTCACCTACCGGCGGACTGAACACGTCGGCAACACCACGCTCACCTATGTGATTCGGACCGGCGGAGTCGACTTCAGCAATGTCACCTCGACCCGGCTGAGCGGCGCGGATATGAACCGGAAGGTACCGGGCTTGTCGCAGACGATCGCCAGCTCCGCGAACCGCCCCGCCACGGCCGCCGACGGCTCGATCTGGCTGGGTGACACGGCCAAGGCGCCGAGGGTGAGCAGCTGGGATCGCGTCCGCAGCTACTTCCTCGGCCGCACCGGCCTCCTCGTCCTCCTCGGGATTGCGTTGTTGGCCCTGCTGTTCTTCGTCCGCGACGGGTCGGCGCTGAGACGCAGGAGCCGGCGGGTACCGTGAGGCGGTAGGCCGAAGCCGCGAGTGAAACCCCGCCGGTTGTTCCGGCGGGGTTTCCGCGTGTGGCGCATGACGACGGCGTGCAGCATCCGAGCGTGAGGTAGATCGCCTCGTGTGAGACCCGCATAGCGGCATCGCCCGGAAACTGGCGACACAGTCATCCGGAAATCTGCTCCGGCGACCGGCTCGGCGCGAGCTTCTCCTCGACGACCGCCCACAGGCCGGGCAGAAGCGCCAGCTCCGCCGGCTTCGGGCGCCGGGTCCGCTGCCGTGTCTCCTGGTCCGCGACGATGGCCCAATAGTGCTCGCGACCGCCGTTGCGTTTGATCTCCCGCGAAATGGTCGACGGTGACCGCCCCAGCCGGCCAGCGATCCGGCGGGCGGACTCGCCGGCCGCGATGCCACGCGAGATCTCCGTCTTGGCCAAGGACGACACGATGACGTCAGTGACCGTCCGGGCCTCCCGCTTGGCCCCTTTCTTCGCGGCTTCCCATTTGAGCGCAATAAGTACAGTGGCCGCCCGGAGCCGGTTGGGGAGCCCACGAAGATGCGCGGGTTCGCGCGTACCTTTGGCGTCGTAGGTGGAGTGGCTCAAGTGCCCGGATACGCGCGAGACGTGCAGCGGCATGGTTTCAAGCAAGCGATGAAGGATCTGATCAAGAACTTGGTAGATCCGTCCGGGATAGTGAAGAGAAACAGCACGCCATCGAAGTCCGGCTGTCCGTGCCAGAAGGAAGAAGTAACTCTGTGACCGTCACTTCCTACACTCAGATCCCGGCTCTCCTGGTCGACTTCGTGCCCGAGGCGGCAAGTCTGATCGAGGGGGAGGCCGACATGCCCATCCGCGAGGCGGTTCGTGACGACGATTTCGCTCTCGGCTACTTCAATCTCCTCGGAAATGTGCTGTCCTACCCTCTGCTGATGCCTCAGCTGCGCTCGGGTGATCCGGATCGCGATCTCGTCGCGTGCTGCTTCGCCTTCATCGAGAAGCTGATGGAGAGCCCGGAGGACGGGATTCGATCGGCTGCGCACTTCCAGTGCTTGGAGCCGCTTCTCGATGCGGATGGTCTCCTGAAGACAGCGCTTCCGTTCATGGGGGAGCGAACGAGGGAAGAGGCGGCGAAAATGGTGCGGTTCTACGCCGTCGAAGTGGACGACGATACGCGTAGGCAGCTGGGGCTGTAGCTCTGCTGCATCCCGGTGAAAAAGAGGGGCAGGGGCCGTCGAACGGCTCCTGCCCCTCAGCGCATTCAGAGCTCGAGAACCCCGTGCCTCAGGTCATCCGCAACGTCAGGAAGAAGTCCGGCTTGTCCCCCAGCCGCGACAAGTCGCGCCCTGTCAGCTACTCGATCCTGCCCACCCGATACGGCAGATCGGCGGCGATCGCCGCTGCCGGCGACTCTGCATGGCACAGCCTCATCGACTCCTCGTACTCCCGCAGGGCGGGTGATTCGTCGATCACGCGCCACATCGGGGCGGCACTGTCCGCCGTGCAATGTCGCACAGCACGGCGAGCCGTGGCTGAAGGCTGCCCTCGGCCAGGCCGCCGTCAGCGCTTCGCGTACCAGGGAGACGCCGCATGCCACCGACGCGTCGCCTCCCGCCGAGGCAAGAAGCCTGCTCTCGCCGCCCCGGAACACTCCATCGTCATGGCGGTCTGGCGCATGTTCACCCACGGCGTCGAGTACACCGATCCCGGCAGCGGCCAAATCCTCGAACGCACTGGCCGCACCCGACAGCCCCGAGGGCTGGTGAGCCAGGTCAACCAACTCGGCTACCAGGTCACCCTTGATTCAGGAAGGGAATGATCTTCGTGCGGTCGAGTAGCGCGCGAGCGGCCTGTCGGTGGTGGTTGTCGTGCCGTTGGCGGGCCGCTCGGGTTCGGTCGTCAGGCGAGGGCGAGGAAGAGCTTTTCGAGTTCCTCCTCGGTCATCGGGGCGGCGTCGGCCTGTTGCTCGGCGGTGAGGCACTGGCGCATTCCACTGGCCACGATCTTGAAGCCGGCCCGGTCGAGGGCTCGGGAGACGGCGGCGAGCTGGGTGACGACGTCCTTGCAGTCGCGGCCGGCTTCGATCATGGAGATGACGCCGTTGAGCTGTCCCTGGGCGCGGCGCAGCCGGTTGAGGACCGCGCTCATCGCTTCTTCTTCGACCTTCACTGGACTCCTCTTGGCTGGTGCCGACTGTGCTGTTCAGGGTACCCCGGTGGGTATACGACGCGGGGGTCAGCGGCGGCCGGCAGGTTCCGGAGCGGGCGCCGCTGCCCTGGGCGGGTTTTCGGTGCGGGGTGTGTGCCCGCGCCGGAGCAGCAGCCCTGCCGCGATCGCGGGGCCCGCTGCCAGGACGACCGGGCCGGTCTGCCGGCTGAGGACGAAGAGGCCCATGGCGACGACGAACCAGCCGAAGCCGATGCGCAGGGTGTGCTGCGGGATGCGTCCGGCGAAGCGCCCGCCGATGAGGCTGCCGAGGACGGCGGCCGCGGTGACGGCCAGGGCCACGCTCCAGTCCAGGTGCGCGCCGGAGAAGTGTCCGGCCAGTCCGGCGAAGGAGTTCATGGCGATGACCAGCAGCGAGGTGCCGACCGCGATGCCCATCGGCAGGCCGGCCAGCAGCGCCAGCGCGGGCACGATGAGGAAGCCGCCGCCGGCGCCGAGGATGCCGGTGACCGCGCCCACGACGAGGCCCTGCAACAGCAGGCGGTGGAGCGGAAGTTCGCGGTGTGCCTGCTGGGGGGCCTTGTGCTGTGGGTTCCTGCGGGGGCCGCGGAGCATCGCGGCTGCCGTGGCGAGCATCATCAGCGCGAACGCGACCAGCAGCACGGTGTCCGGGATGTACGCGGCCACCCGTCCGCCCGCGTAGGCGCCGGCCATGCCGGCCAGGCCGAAGAGCGTTCCGGTGCGCCAGCGCACCCGGCCCGCGCGGGCGTGGGAGATCAGGCCCGCGAGGCTGGTGACGCCGACGACGAACAGCGAGGTGGTGATCGCCTGCTTGGTGTCCTGGCCGGCCAGGTAGACCAGGATCGGGACGGTGAGCATGGATCCGCCACCGCCCAGGATCCCGAGGAGGACCCCGATCAGCAGCGAGGCCGCGATGGCGAGAGCGGTCACGGCCGGCTCCGGAGGGCGGCGATCACCGAGGCGATGTCGGTGCGCGGTCCGCGGTTGTAGGGGAGCTTGGCGAGCAGCATGCCCATGGCGCAGGTGTTGGTGAGGGCGGCGAAGGTGAGGCCGGCTCCGACGGCGGTGCCGATCAGGTGCAGTCCGGGTATCGCGAGGCCGGCCAGCCCGGAGACGAGCACGATCGAACCGGCGATCAGCCGGACCTGGCGTTCCGGTTCCCAGCGGGCCGACCCGCGGGTCACCGGGCCGCCGGCCGTCTCCCAGGCGACCATGCCGCCGTCCAGGACGCGCAGGCCGGGCAGTCCGGCGTCGGCGAGTGCCTGCTCGGCCTGGGCGGCGCGGGCGCCGGAGCGGCATATCAGGACGGTGTCCTCGTCGAGGTGGTGGAGCAGCTCGGTGCGGTGTTCGCGCAGCGTGTCCAGTGGCACGTTGTAGGCGCCGGGGATGTGGACGGTGTGGAACTCGCCGGGAGTGCGCACGTCCAGCAGGCGCGGGCCGCTGCCGTCCTTGACGAGTTCCCTCAGGGCGGCGGCGTCGACTCTGGCGGGGGTGCGGGCGGGGGTGGTCATGGGGGGCTCCGGTGTCGGTTGGGCCGGGCGGGCTGGATACCCGCCCGGGTATATGTCGGGGTGTGGTGGGGCGCGGGTGTCCGGTGAGACGGGGGCTCCTGTCGGACACCGGCGGTTCGGGGTGCCGGGGCCGATGGCGGAGGGCTGCTGACTTGTCGGCCTCCGCGCCGGATCCCGGCGCCTGAGGGGTTCCGTCAGGCGGCGGCGGGTTCGGTGAGCAGCGCCCAGGCGCCGTAGCCGCCGAGTACGTCGGAGACGTCCTCGAAGCCGTGGTGGCGCAGCAGGCTGGCGGCGATGGAGGAGCGGTGCCCGCCGGCGCAGTGCAGTACCAGGGGGCGGCCGGTGGGGATCTCTTCCAGGCGGTGGGGCAGTTCGCCCAGCGCGATGTGGAGCGAGCCGTCGATGGAGCCGCCCGCACGCTCGGAGCAGTTGCGGACGTCCAGGACCACGGGGGGCCGGTCGCCGGCGAGGGCGGTGCGCAGTTGGTCGGCGGTCAGGCGGCTGGCCGGGGCGACCTCGTCGGGCATCGCCGCGAGGGCGTCGTCGGGGCTGCGCAGGTATCCGGCCACGTGGTCGAAGCCGATACGGGCGAGGCGGGTGGTGATCTCCTCCTCGCGGTTCTGCGGCGCGATGACCAGGATGCGGCTTTCGGGGGTCAGGACGGTGCCGGCCTGCTCGGCGAAGCGGCCGTCGGCGGGGATGTTGATCGCGCCGCGCACATGACCGGTGCCGAACTCCTGCGGGCCGCGGGCATCCACCACCACCGCACCGGCCGCGCGCTCGGTGCGGAACTCCTCCACCGACAGCGGCCGGGACGCGGCAGCCGGGTCGAACAGGTCGCGCTCCTGGCGGTTGAGGGTGGCGTCGTAGGCGAAGTAGCCGGGTGCGGCGGACTGTCCGGCGGTGACGATGGCGACGAACTCGTCCTCGCTCATCGGCCGGCAGGCGTAGTTGGTGGCGCGCTGGGCGCCGATGGTGGACTGCTTCTCGGTGGAGAGGTTCCTGCCGCAGGCCGAGCCGGCGCCGTGGGCGGGGAAGACCCGCACTTCGTCGGGCAGGCCCATCAGTTTGTGCTGCACGCTGTGGTAGAGCATCCGGCCGAGTTCGCCGGCGGTGACGCCCGCCGAGGCGAGCAGGTCGGGACGGCCGACATCGCCGATGAACAGCGCGTCTCCGGTCAGCACTCCGTAGGGGACCTCGTCGGCGGCGTGCTCGTGGACCAGGACGCTGATCGACTCCGGGGTGTGGCCGGGGGTCTCCATGACTTGCAAGGTGACGTCGCCGAGGCTGATCCGCTCGCCGTCGGCGAGCTTGCGGATCGGGTACTCGGTCTCGGCGCGTTGCCCGTAGCCGATCCAGGCGCCGGTTCGGGCGGCCATCTCCAGGTGACCTGCGATGAAGTCGGCGTGGAAGTGGGTGTTGACGACGGCCTCGACGGTGAAGCCGTGGGCCTCGGCGTCGGCAATGTACTCGGAGATGTCCCGGCGCGGGTCGACGACCACCGCCTTGCCGGTGGACTCGTCGGCGATCATGTACGACGCCTGGGAGAGACAGTCGAGGTAGTGCTGGGCGAAGAACACGGGGAACAACCTTTCGGTCGAGGATTTGCAGGCCCTCGGTATACCCGGTGGGGTATTAAAACGGACATGGTGGGGCCATGGTCGGTCGGTGACGGACCGCGGCTTCGGGCAGGTCGGTGCGTGTGCGGGCCGGTGGCGAGAGGTGCCCGGCCTGAGCCCGGCCGTGGGTGCCGGCGGCGACCGGGCGGGCGTCAATACCGCGGGCGCGCATCCAGTCGGTGGCGTCCAGGCTGCGGCCGCCGCCGCTCCCGCAGATCACATACGCCGGCCGGTCCGCCGGGGCGTCGGCCCGGGCGGGCAGCTTCGCGAGCGGCACGGGCGGCGCGCCGGGCACGTGTCCCGCGCGGTACCCCTCCGGCTCGCGCACGTCCAGGACGAGGTCGCCCTCGGTCCAGGCCGTGGCGAAGGCGCCAAGGTCGATTCCGCCGGTACGTCATTCCTCCTTCCGTATACCCCCCTGGGTATCTTGTCTTCGAACGTAACGCCTTGGTGGTGCGACTGTCAAATACCCCGGGGGGTATCTCGTGAAGCGGCAAGCGGTTCGGATCGGAGGCCATGGAACCGCCCGCTGTGCACCACTGCGGCACGTTCGACCCCGTCGGCGGCACCACAACCATCCACTGTGTTTCGTCGCCCGGCCCCCTCCAGGGCCGGTCCGCGGCCGTGCCGAGCTCAGCTCACTCCCGCGGGCCGGTCTCGTACAGGCGTAGCGCGACGACGAGACCGGAGGCGGCGGTGGGGGCGGCGACGCCCCGGATAGCGGTGGTCAGCCCGTAGGCGTCGGCGAGGGTTCCGGCGGGCACGGCTCCCACGGCGAAGCCGCCGTCGTGCCACAGCCGGTGGACCCCGACCGCGGCCTGCACGAGCGTCCCCGCCGTGATCAGGTGCTTGCGGCCGATCCGGTCGGACCACCCGCCGCCGGTCAGGATCTGGCCCAGTCCCCACACAGCCGGACAGAGCGCGGCCGGCAGCCCGATCCGGGCGACCGATAGGCCGTGCGCGGCGAACAGCAGGGGGAAGGCGCCCCAGGCGAGGGCGTCATTGAGGTCGTTGGCCATGCCCGCCCAACTGGCCGACGACAGTGCCCTGTCGGTGAGGCCGGCGGCGCCCGCGACCTGATGTGTCGTCAGCTCGCTGTGGTGGTCCGGGTTCGTGGGTACGGGGCGGAGGGCGGCGATGGCGCCGGTGGCCATCGCCGTGGCGGCGAGCGCACCGTAGCCGGCGGCCTCGTTGAGGCCCATCACAAGGCCCCGGCGGGCCGGCCCGACCAGGTCGGTCTTCATGATGACGGTGGTGGACCGTCGGCGGCCGGGGCCGGGACGGGCCCGCCGTGACGGAACGGGCTCGGCCGGGCCGCCGCTGCTCTTCCCGCCCCTGCGGCGACCGGCCCCGTGCTGTCAGTCCGGCCAGGTCCAGTCGGCGACCTCAGGGAGGTCTGTGCCGTGTTCCCGGATCCAGGTGTGGTGGCGGGTGCGGGCGTCCTCCATGGCCTGGCGCACAGTCGCGGCGCGGACGGCGAGGCCGGGGACGCGGTCGATGACGTCCATGACGAGGCGGTAGCGGTCGAGGTCGTTGCGGACGACCATGTCGAAGGGCGTGGTCGTGGTGCCGATCTCCTTGTAGCCGCGGACGTGGAGGTGGGGGTGGCCGGTGCGGCGGTAGGCGAGGCGGTGGATGAGCCAGGGGTAGCCGTGGTAGGCGAAGACGACCGGCTTGTCGCGGGTGAACAGCGCGTCGTACTCGCGGTCCGGCATCCCGTGGGGGTGCTCCTCGGCCGGCAGCAGCCTGGCCAGGTCGACGATGTTGACCACGCGGAGCGCCAGGTCCGGCAGATGGCGGCGGAGGATCTGGGCGGCGGCCAGGACCTCCTGGGTGGGGACGTCCCCGGCGCAGGCGAGGACGGCGTCGGGTTCCTGGGTGCCGTTCTCGGTGCCGGCCCATTCCCAGATGCCGGCGCCCCGGGCGCAGTGCGCCCGTGCCTGCTCCAGGTCCAGCCAGTCGAAGCTGGGCTGTTTGCCGGCGACGACGACGTTGACGTAGTCGCGGCTGCGCAGGACGTGGTCGGCCACCGACAGCAGGGTGTTGGTGTCCGGTGGGAGGTAGACCCGTACGGCTTCGGGGCTCTTGTTGAGGATGTGGTCGATGAAGCCGGGGTCCTGGTGGGAGAAGCCGTTGTGGTCCTGGCGCCAGACGTGCGAGGTGAGCAGGTAGTTGAGGGAGGCGATGGGGCGGCGCCAGGGGAGGCGGCGGGTGACGCGCAGCCATTTGACGTGCTGGTTGACCATGGAGTCGACGATGTGGACGAACGCCTCGTAGCAGGAGAACAAGCCGTGCCGACCGGTGAGGAGATAGCCCTCCAACCATCCCTGGCAGGTGTGTTCGGACAGGATCTCCATGACGCGGCCGTGCCGGTCGAGGTGTTCGTCGACGGGGAGGGCCTCGGCCTGCCAGGCCTTGCCGGTGGCCCGGTAGACGGCCTGGAGGCGGTTGGAGGCCGTCTCGTCGGGGCCGACGAGCCGGAAGTCCCGGCGTTCGCGGGTGGCCTCCATGACGTGCTCCAGCAGTTCGCCCAGCACGCGGGTGGGCTCGTGGAGGGTCGCGCCGGGCTTGTCGACCGGCACCGCGAAGCGCTCCAGCGGGGGCAGGGGGAGTTCGCGCAGCAGCAGGCCGCCGTTGGCGTGCGGTGTCGCCCCGAGCCTGCGGGTGCCCTCGGGCACGCAGGAGAGTACCTCGGGCCGTGGGCGGCCCTGTTCGTCGAAGAGCTCCTCCGGGCGGTACGAGCGCAGCCACGCCTCCAGTTGCCGCAGGTGCTCCGGGTTGTCGCGGACCCCGGCGAGCGGCACCTGGTGGGCGCGCCAGGTGCCCTCGACCGGCAGGCCGTCGACGTCGGCGGGGCCGGTCCAGCCCTTGGGGGTGCGTAGCACGATCACGGGCCAGTGGGGGCGTTCGGTGATGTCTTCCTGCCGGGCGGTGCGCTGAATGAGGGCGATCCGGTCGAGGGCGGTGTCCAGGGCGGTGGCCATGGCCCGGTGGACGGCTGACGGGTCGTCGCCGGTGACGTGGAGCGGTTCGTGGCCGTAGCCGCGCAGCAGGTCGTCGAGCTCCCGCTCGGGGAGGCGGGCGAGGACGGCCGGGTTGGCGATCTTGTAGCCGTTGAGGTGGAGGATGGGCAGGACCGCGCCGTCGTGCACCGGGTCGAGGAATTTGTTCGAGTGCCAGGAGGCGGCCAGCGGTCCGGTCTCGGCCTCGCCGTCGCCGATGACGCAGGCGACGAGCAGGTCCGGGTTGTCGAAGGCGGCCCCGTAGGCGTGGGAGAGGGAGTAGCCCAGTTCCCCGCCCTCGTGGATCGACCCCGGGGTCTCGGGGGCGACGTGGCTGGGCACGCCGCCGGGGAAGGAGAACTGCCGGAACAGCCGTTCCATGCCCGCCGCGTCCCGGCTGACGTCGGGGTACGTCTCCGCGTACGTCCCCTCCAGCCATGAGTTGGCCAGTACCGCGGGCCCGCCGTGCCCCGGCCCCCAGACGCACAGGGCCCGCAGGTCGCGGGCGCGGATGACGCGGTTGAGGTGGGTGTGGACCAGGTTCAGGCCGGGCGAGGTGCCCCAGTGACCCAGCAGCCGGGGCTTGACGTGCTCGCGCCGCAATGGCTCCCGCAGCAGGGGGTTGCCCATCAGATAGATCTGCCCGACGGCCAGGTAGTTCGCGGCCCGCCAATGGGCATCCAGGCCCCGCAGCTCCTCGTCTGTGGGACCAGCCGTCGTCGTTGTCGTAACGTCCGGCATGACTGCCTCCGAAAGGGGACGGGGGACCTACGTGCGACTCCGTCCCAGCCTGCCCCTTGCTCCGAGGGCATCGCCAGGGCCGATCGGAGGACGTCCGGGGCCGCTCGGCCCCTTCACTGCCTTGCCCGCCAGGGGCTGACCGGTCTCGGCGTCCGTGACCAGCGCACCCAGATTTTCCGGCTGTCGCGTCAGGACGTTCAGTGTGGCCTCCGAGGCATGGACCCGCGCGGACCTGACCGTCACCGGGGCAGGGTCGCCCGGGACCGAGTGCGTGGACCAGTGGGACGGCGCCGAGCCCGGCCACGGCTGGGAGGGGACCTTCGGGCCCCGCCTGGACCGTACGGCCCCTGGGGCGAAGGCCCCCGGGTGGCCGAACCTGGGGTAACGGGCCCATCGTCGCGCGGCCCATCGCCTCTGGAGAACATGATGCTTCGGACAGATGCTCCGCCCGCCGAGCGCGTGGTGGTCGGTTTCGACGGTTCGGACCCGGCGCTGTCGGCCCTCGACCGGGCTGCCGAGGAAGCCGAACGGCGTACTGCCTCACTGGAGGTCGTCTGCGGCTGGCCCTGGGGTCTGCACCTCCCGAGGACCGACACGGACCCCCGTGAGAAGCGGCAGCCGCCGGCCGAGGGACAGATGCTCTACGCCGCCGGTCGTGCCGTCACGGACGCGGCCCTGGAACGGGTCCGCTCCCGCTTCCCGGACCTGCCGACCATGCCGCACCTCACCACCGAGCCGGCGGCCCGTGCCCTGGTCCGGGCGGGGCGCGGCGCCGGACTGACCGTGGTCGGCACCCGGGGGCACGGCGGCTTCACCGGTCTGCTGCTGGGCTCGGTCGGGCTGCGGGTGGCCGCCCACTGCACCGGGCCGTTGCTGGTGGTGCGTGGCGGGAACGCCCCCTCCCATGGTGTCGTTCTGGTGGGTCTCGCCTCGGAGGCGGACGACGATGCCGTGCGGTTCGGCTTCGAGGAGGCGCGGCGGCGCGGTGCCGCGCTGCGCGTGCTGCACGCCTGGCAGCACCGGGGGGTACCGGGCGTCCTGCCCGCCGCGGAGCTGTACTGGGAGGGATCCGACGATCAGAGGCAGTGCCAGGCCGCCGTGCCGGCGTTCGCGACGGCCGTACTGCGCGAGGAGTTCCCGGACGTCGAGGTCCGTACCGAGTCGGTGTACCAGGGCGCGGGGCAGGCCCTCGTCGAGGCGAGTGCCGATGCCGACGTCGTGGTCCTCGCCACGCACCGGCCCCGGCACCCGCTCGGCCTCCAACTCGGGCCCGTCACTCACGCCGTGCTGCACCACGCCCACTGCCCCGTGGCCCTGGTTCCGGTGACCTGACGCGACACCGGCCCCCTCACCTCGCCCGCCCCGTTCGTCTCCGAGGTCTTCGACACCTCCCCGCAAGACCCGCAATGCGTCCCCGGGGCGCCACGAGTGCACCTGAGGCGCACGGCTGGCACGCAGGGGGCTTCGGAGTACCAGATGTCGGGTGGAGCTGTTGCGTCAGGTCCTCGTTGTCATGATCCGAAGCACTGATCAGCCGTCTGCCGGTGGTCCGCGCCGTGCAAGCCGCCCGGCTTCAGAGGCCGGGAGCGGGCCGACAGCCCCCGCCCACTCAGTGGGCGCGCCCAGCCGTCCGGTG
Organism: Streptomyces sp. NPDC001678; assembly: GCF_042892945.1. Taxonomy (NCBI): domain Bacteria; kingdom Bacillati; phylum Actinomycetota; class Actinomycetes; order Kitasatosporales; family Streptomycetaceae; genus Streptomyces; species Streptomyces sp. NPDC001678. The sequence goes on from NZ_JBIAUP010000011.1 coordinate 263,332, forward strand.
CCACGCTGGAGGTGGGTTCCGGCCTGCTACGGGTTCACCATCGTCGCGAACGTCAAGCCGGGCCGAGCCGACGCGATACGGGAGCACGGCCATGCGCTGGCCAGGGCGCTGGAGCAGGATCCGTACCTTCTCGCGCCATTGAAGCTGCACTACCTGCGCTGGGTCCTGTTCGACGACGACACCCGCTTCATGTACCAGGGGATCTTCGACACCGACTTCGACAAGTACACCGAGGACGCCGTCGCGCTGTTCAGCAAGGCGGGCGTGAGCACCGCCTTCGAGAACCTCGAAGGGTTTCCCGAGGACTGGCGGACCAACCCGGAGGCGTTCGTACGCTACGTACGCGACCACCACTGTCCGAGCTTCATCGAGTACGGGGAGTATCCGTACGTGACGGCGGACGAGATCAAGAAGGCTCTGCGGATCAAGAGCGCCCTGTCGGAGATGCTCGACCAGATGCAGTGAGGGCTGGGCGATGAGCGAGGCCAAAACAGCGCGGACCTACAACCAGAGGCACATCCCTCGGAAGTACAGCCCAGCCGGACGGCGCGTGAGTATCTACGTGTCGTGGAGCTATCCCGCCGAGGCAGGCCGGAACGCGGCCGAGCTGGACAACCGCTTCTCCACGATGACCGAGGTCAGGCGGGTGGCCTGGCCCGCGTACGAGGACCCGAAGTGGTCGGACCCCTACCGGTTCCAGCAGGGCATCGCCGGCTCCCTGGAGCTGTTCTTCTGGGCCTGGGTGCCGTTCCAGGACTTCGTCGAGGAGGTGACCGGGCATCCCGTCCCGGTCTACCAGCGCATCGACCAGGCCGGTTTCCACACCCCGCTCGATGAGCGGGTACTCGACGACACGGACGTCCTGTTCGTCTTCGGACTGGACCACATGATCACCAGGCAGGAAGCCGAGCCCGGGGAGATCGAGTCGCTGCGGGCCTTCCTCGCCCGGGACGACGCCCGCCTCGTCCTCGGGCCCCACCACGACGTCGGCGCGTCGGACGAGCTGTCCGTGCGGGAGGTGGAGTACCGCCACCACGGCGATCCCCTGGTGCCGCGCCAGCAGCGGTTCGCCACCTACGCCAGGGACCTCATGAAGGGCCTGGGCGTGCCGGTCGTCAACCGGTACGGGCTGCGTCCCGCCACCGGTGAGGACAACCGGATCGCTCCTTTGTCGACCGTCCCGGACCTGGACGAGAAGGGGTGGCTGAACGGGGTCACGAACTTCAACTTCCACATGCACCTGCCGCACTACGCCGTGACCACCGACGAGCCGAAGGCCGTCCACGTGCTGGCCCGGCAGCCGATCGACACCTCCCGGCCCCATCCGTTCACCGACGACGGGAACACCGAGTTCAACATGTTCCTGTGGATGCCCCCGGGCGGTGACCGCGCGGCCGACGTGCTGCTGGCCGACTCCACGATCTTCAGCACGCTCTTCGGCGCCGACGACAGCCTGCGGAACTTCTGGCGCAACCTCGTTACGTAGCGATGCCGCAAGGAGGCCGACGTGAGCGCACCCACCCACGTCACACTCGAACTCGACGACATCCAGCGCGGGGTCCTCAGCCCACGCCCCACCCCGTACGCGGCGACGTACCTCGCCTTCCGCATCGACGACCGCACCCAGGGCCGTGAGCTGATGCGGCGGGCGAGCGCGGCGGCGACCTCCGCCGCCGACACCTCCAGCCCCCTGGGGGACACCTGGGTCAGTGTCGCCGTCACCTACTGGGGCCTTGAGGCCCTGGGGGTGCCGCGTTCCTCGCTGGAGACGTTCGCCTGGGAGTTCCGGCAGGGCATGGCAGCCCGCGCCCGAACGCTGCGCGACGAGGGAGCGAGCAGCCCACAGCACTGGGAGGCACCGCTCGGCACGCGCGACGTCCATGTGGTCATCACGGCGATCGCACCCGACCCCCCCGCACCTGGAGGCGGCCATCGACCGCGCCCGCCCCGCCTACGAGCGTCTCTCCGGCGTGACGGCCATCTGGAGGCAGGACTGCTACGCACTGCCCACCGAGAAGGAGCACTTCGGCTACCTCGACGGCGTCAGCCATCCGGCCGTCGAAGGCAGCGGCATCCCAGGCTCCAACACGCTGGAAGCGCCCTTGAAGGGCGGCGAGTTCGTCCTCGGCTACCCCGATGAGCTCGGCGGCGTCCAGATGCCGCAGCCGACCGTGCTCGGGCGCAACGGCAGTTATGCGGTCTTCCGCAAACTCCACCAGGACGTCGTCGCCTTCAGGCGCTATCTGAGGGACAACTCCGCCGGCCCCGAGGACGAGGAGCTGATCGCCGCGAAGATCATGGGGCGCTGGCGCAGCGGGGCCCCTCTGGCGCTCGCCCCACAGCACGACGACCCCGCGCTCGGCGCCGACCCGCACCGCCGCAACACCTTCCTGTACGAGCAGAACGACCCAATGGGATTCGCCACGCCCGGTGGCTGTCACATTCGCCGGGCCAACCCGCGCGACGCCTCGGTGGCCGGGGAGGTACGGCTGCACCGCATGATCCGGCGCGGCGCCGTCTACGGTCCGCCACTGCCCGATGGCGTGCTGGAGGACGACGGAGCGGACCGCGGCCTGATGTTCGCGTTCATCGGCGCCCACCTGGGCCGGCAGTTCGAGTTCGTCCAGTCGGAGTGGATGAACGACGGCGTCTTCTTCGGAGCCGGCAACACGAAGGACCCCGTCGTCGGCGCCGCCGACGGGGAAGCCGGCCACACCATCCCCCGACGGCCGGTGCGGCGCCGCCTAGCCCCGCTGCCCCGGTTCGCGGTCACCCGTGGAGGCGAGTACTGCTTCCTGCCGAGCCTGAGCGCCCTGCGCTGGCTCGGGGACCTCCACGACTGACAGGGCGGACAAGCGCCATGGACACCCTGCATCTCGTGCTCAACGCGGTCACCGTCATCTTCATCGCGGCCACCATGTTCGCCGCCGGCCTGCGCGCCACCGTCCCGGCATTGCGCGGCGTCTTCGCCGACGTCCCCCTGCTGTCGCTGGCGCGGCGATGCAGGTACTGCTCGCCTCCCTCGGCAGCCTCGCCTTCGCCGACCAGCCCGCTGTTCTGGGCGCACTTGCCGCGATCCTCCTGAGCGGCCTGGCGGCGGCCCTCCCGATCGCCACGCTTCTGAGCAGGCGCCGGGGTGCCCCAGAAACGCCGGGCACTGAAGTGCCCCGCAATGACACGTCCATCCGGTGATTCAGACACAACCGCCACGTACACCCCGACCGAGCTACGGCAGCGCAGCCGCCCGGAGAGCGTCGCGGGAACGATGCCGCTGCTGTTGCGTGCGCGGCGGAAGCGGGAGGACCGGCGGCGCGGGGCGGCCCGGCCCGGGTGGTGGTGGGCGAGTGGGGCACGAGGAGGCGGGTCGGCGGCGAATGCCTGGATCGCAGGCGGCGGCGCGCGCCTGACGATCGGCATCCGCTGGGGCCCCGTCCGGGGAACGGTCACAGTGACGGGAAGGCGAACGGACCCGCTGCGGCGCCCGATACGGCTGCGGCAGGGGGCGTTTGCCGCACCAGTGCCGCCTCTCCGGCATCAGGTTGCGGACGGGGCCTTCCGGCCGTGTGCCGGTGGGTGGCGGTCGGGGGTGGTGAAGCGGTAGCCGGCGGCGATCAGCCGTGGCAGGTAGGCGTTCAGGGCGGCGACGGTCTGGGAGCGGTCGGCGCCGGTGCCGGGCTGGGGGTGGTCGTCGCCGCCCTCGACCCCGTCGTGGTTCAGCACGATGGCTCCGCCGGCCGCTCCGGCGAGGACCCGTTCGGCGATGGCGCCGGCGCCGGGGTTGGTCCAGTCCTTGGGGTCCACCGACCAGGAGATCGGGCGCAGGCCGAGCTCGGCACAGAGGGCCAGGGTGCTGTCGGTGAACTGGCCGTACGGGGCGCGGAACAGAACGGGCCTGTGGCCGCTGATGCGGGTGATGGCGTCTTGGGCGCGCCGGATCTGCTCGCGGACGTCAGCGGTGGCCAGGCCGTCGAGGCGGGGATGGGACCATGTGTGGTTACCCAGCGTATGTCCCTCCCTGACGATGCTGCGCACAACGTCGGGGTAGCGCACGACGTTGTCACCGCAGACGAAGAACGTGGCGCGGACACCGTGGTCACGCAGCCCGTCCAGCACCTGCGGTGTGTATTGCGGGCTGGGCCCGTCATCGAAGGTGAGGGCCATGACCATGGGACCGGCGTTGACCACCTCCTCAGGCGTGGGGACCGACTCGGACACAGCAGCCGACGCCGCCGGAGTGCCCACCCCGAGCAACACGGCCCCACCGGCCGTGAGCAGCCGACGGCGGGACAACGAACGGTCAGTCGGCGGCACAGGGCCATTGTGCACAGGAGGCCGTACTCGTATCGGCTTCCGACACGAGTTCGGCAGTCACCGGCCGATCCTCGGCTGTATCGCCGTGGTTGTGGAGGTGCGCGTCCAGTAGCCTCCGCAGCGTGCTGCTCGATGTGGGCATCGCGGTGGTCCACTGCTGTCGCTGTGCGTCGAAGGGTGGTGCGGGTGTCAACACGGCAGGGTCCGGGGATCTTCCGCGGATCGTCCGTACGGGCGACCGGGCAGCAGCCCAGGCGTGCTCGCACGGGACACTCACGGGCGACTGGGGACGCGCTGGAGGTGGTCCTGGCCGGTTCTCACGGGGAGGGGGCGGTCCCGTCCTGCTGAGGCGTCGGTCGCAGCGCGGGCGGAAGTCACCAGGCCACCCATGCCTCGCGGAGACCGTATGTGGTGGCGTCGGACGTCAGAGGGAGATCCCGCTCCGGAACCGCGAGGCGCAAACCGGGCACATGCGCGGAAAGAGAGGCGAGGACGCACTGGAGGATGACGCGGGCCAGGTTCTGGCCCAGGCACTGGTGGACGCCGTAGCCAAAGGCGAGGTGATGCCGGGCGTTGTGCCCGGTGCGCAAGGAGCTGGGGTCGGGGAAGACACTGCTGTCGTGGTTGGCCGCCAGGAGGGAAGCGATGATGCCGTCGCCCGCACGGACGCTCACGTTCCCGAGCCTCATGCCGGCCAGTGCCACACGCCTGCTGACGGGGTCGGCCACGCTGTAGTAGCGCAGCAGTTCCTCCACCGTGCCGGGGATCTCGGCCGGGTACCGGGCGAGGGCGGCGATGCGCCCCGGCTCGCGCAGCAGGCCGACCGTGCCGAGCCCGATCGTGTTCATCGTGGTGCCGTGGCCCGCGACGAGCAGCATGGCGGCGATCCGGGTGAGAACCTCGCGGTCGTACGTGCCGGCTTGGCGGAGTTTCTCGGCGATGCGGCTCAGCAGGTCGTCGGCAGGGGCTTGCTCCTTGGCAGTGACATGGTCGCGCAGGTAGTCGTCCAGGGCTCTGCGGGCCGCCTCCCGCTGTCCGGCGGTCACCGTCGTGCGGACCTGGGCCCCGATGAGCCGCAGGATCAGGTGGTGGTCGGCGTAAGGGATGCCGAGCAGGTCGCACAGGACGAGCAGGGGAACCGGCCGGGCGAAGGAGTCCACCAGATCGACGGGCCGGGCCTGCCGCATGAGACGCACGACCTGGCCGTCGACCAGACGGCGGATGCGCGGACGCAGGGCGTTCATCCGGCGGAGGGTGAACTCGCCGGACAGCAGGCGCCGCAGGACGGTGTGCTCGGGTGGGTCCAAGGAGACCAGGTTGCCCTTGTCCGGTCGGTGCGGGGCGAGCGGGACGATGGTGGGGAAGCCGACGTCGCCGCGATTGGAGCCGGAGCGTGGGTCGGCCAGTACCCGGCGGACGTAGGCGTAGGAGGTGACCAGCCAGGCGCGGCGGCCGTCCCGGAACGCGACGCGGGTGACGGGCGCACGGCTGTGTAGCTCGGCGTAGTCCGGGGGCGGAGCGAAGGAGCAGGCCGGGGGCATCGGGAATGCGGGGTACTCCCGGGCCTGATCGGACGCCGTGGCGCGGGTCATGCCAGGGCTCCGGTGGTGTCCCGGGCGTCCGCGATGAACGTGGTGAGCAGGTTCACGTACGCGTCGGGGTCCTGGACATGCGGGCTGTGACCCACGCCCGTGAGGCGTCGCAGGTCCGCGTGCTTCATGACCTCCGCGAGTTTGACGGTGATCGGGGGCAGCCAGCGCACGGTGTCGGCGCCGTAGGTGAGCAGCGCCGGGCCGGGGAAGGCGGACAGTGCGTCAAGGTCGATGCCGGCCCAGTGGGGGTCGGCCTGTTCGGCGGCCCAGACGGGGGTGTTGGCGAGGATGCGGTCGCGGACCGGACCCGGGAGGCGACCCCAGACGCCCGGCCCGAGGACCACATCCTCGAGGAAACCGCGGGCGCCCTCCTCGTTGCTGCCCGCGCGGATGCGGGCCGTCGCGGTGTCGATGCCCGCTTGTGCGGCGCGTACCAGCGCAAGGGCCGGGCCATCGTCGACAATCCCGAGCAGAGGTGACTCGTGGGCGATGACGCTGCGGAAGAGTGCCGGGTGGCGGGCGGCCAGCCCCAGCACCGTGGAACCGCTGTAGCAGACGCCCGCGACGTGGGCGGGGCCGAGTCCGAGGGTCTTGATGAGGGCGGCCAGGTCGTCTTCGTGCTCGCGACGGACGCAAGAAGCAAGACTGTGGCCATGCGTGCTCGCGCTGTGGCCGCGGCGGTCGTAGACCAATACCCGGAAAGACCGTGCGAGGGCTTCGCGTACGGCGCGCCAGCTGTGTCCTCCCGCCATTCCCCCCCGTGCACCAGAACCAGCGGTTCGCCGTGACCGAGGACTTCATATGCCAGCTCTGCTCCACGGACATGGACACGCGCCACGGTATGACTCACCCTTCTGTCTCCGGCCTCAGGCCCATCAGCCGCAATACCCCGGCACCGAGCTCCGTCGCGCCCCGCCCCAAGTCCAGGGGAAGATCGAAGTGATGGCGTCCGGCCACCACCAGGTCGGTCACGTCGGTGCCGCAGGAACGGGCTCGCGCGACGAACTCCCGGTGCTGGCGGGCGTACTCGTCGGTCTCGCTCTCGCCCCGGCCCACGAGGAGAGGCGGCATCCGGACCAGGGGGCCGTGCTGTGGGCTGCATGCGCGGGCCGTCGGCCCGTCCAGGCCAAGTGGCTCGTTGATGTACGTCCCGACCAGCGGTTCCAGGTCGTACACGCCGCCGAGCAAGGTCGCACTGCCGACGGCTGCCAGCGGATCGATTCCGCTGCGCTGCCATGCCCCGGTGTCGGCCAAGGCATGAGCCACCAGCTGGGCGCCGGCGCAGTGGCCGCTGAGATGGATCCTTCCGGGAGCGCCCGGCAACTGCGGGGCATGGCCGCACAGCCACCGAATGCCCTCCCCGACCATGGCCGTGATGGCAGGCAGGGAGTAGCCGGGTGCCAGTGGGTACCCCAGCGCGATGAACGCGGCCCCGGCCGCGACCATGCCGATCGCGGCGAACGAGGACTCGGCACGGCCGAGCTCCTGCCAGTAGCCGCCATGTACGAACACGTGCAGGGGCGCGCCCGGGCGCTCGGCCGGGAAGTAATCGAACCGCTGCTCCGGCGCCGGGCCGTAGGCCACGGCCTCGTGCACGTCGAGCAGCCGACGCGCGGACTCACTGCGCTTCGCGTATTCGGACAGGCAGTACTGCATATCAGGAGCGCGGGAGCTGGGCGAGTACTGCCGGGCCAGCTCATCCAGCCCGTAGCGTCTCCAGGCGGCCGTCATGCGCCTCATCCTGACACCGGGTCAGAAGGAACGTTAAGGCGCACCTTTCAGCCACCCTTTCCTCGGAGGGTATGCGGGTGTGGACTGCGGCCGCGGCCGCGGTGCGACCTTGACACTGACGCAGCGGCAACTTGGACGATGACGCCGTACGGCAGACACAGTCACCCCACCGGAGGCGTCCGTCATGTTGCGCGGCAAGGGCATCCATTACGACACCGGCACCTTTCCCAACGGCGACACGTCGCGCCCCGTCTTCGACGTTCGGGACGCCGAACGGGACATGCGTGTCGTCGCGGAGGACCTGCACTGCACCGCTGTCCGTATAACCGGGGGCGATCCGGACCGTATCGAGACCACGGCGCGGTACGCGGCGGAGGCGGGCCTGGAGGTCTGGTTCTCGCCGTTTCCCTGCGAGCTGTCGAACGCCGAGATGCTGCCGCTGTTCACCGACTGCGCCGAGCGGGCGGAGCGACTGCGGCGCGACGGCGCCGAGGTCGTCCTCGTCGCCGGCTGCGAACTCAGCGTGTTCGCCCGCGGATACCTGCCCGGGGACACACTGAACGAGCGCATTCCGGTCCTGGCGGGGCCCGGCCGTGAAGCCGCGCTCCAGGGCATCCCCGGCAAGGTCAACGCCTTCCTGGGGGAGGCCGTCGACACCGTGCGGCCCCTCTTCGGCGGCCGCGTGAGCTACGCCTCCTGCCCTCTGGACGGCGTGGACTGGGCCCCGTTCGACATCGTCGGCCTGGACGCCTTCCGTAGCCTGCGCAATGCGGCGACCTACCGCACCGACCTGCGCGAGGAATGCGGCCACGGCAAGCCCGTCGCCATCATGGAGGCCGGCTGCTGCACCTACCGGGGAGCGGGAGAGCACGGCGGCGCCGGCTGGTACATGGCGAGGGCGGCCGACGGCGTCACCCTCAAACCCGGCCTGGTGCGCGACGAGGGCGAGCAGGTCCGCTACCTCGACGATCTCATGACCGTCTTCGAGGGGGAGGGCGTCGATTCCGTCTTCTGGTTCAGCTTCGCCGGTTTCAGCACACCTCACCGGACGTCCGGACCGGACGAGGACCTCGCCTCCTACGGCATCGTCAAAGTCCTGGACGAGCACAGCGGCTATCCCGCCGACAAGCGCGCCTACCCCGACATGCCCTGGGAACCGAAGCAAGCGTTCCACGCGCTCGCCACCCGCTACAGGGCCCACTGAGCTCCTTCGGAGTGGTCACCAATCAGGCTCGTGGCACGGGTCCGTGAGCACTTTGACGCCCGCGTGCAGGGGGGGCTCACGAACATGAACCGAGTGCGTCTTCCTGTCGAGGACACCGCCCTGAGACGCCCGGACGCCGATGAAGAACAGCCCGGAATTCCTCCGGACCGCGCTACCGCGATGTGTTTTTGATGGGGAGCCATGTGCTCGCGTTAGGTGGGCCTGAGGGATCGGAAGTGACGAGGGTTGGTGTGCTCTCTTCCGGCGAAAGGCATTCGTGTCCGGAACAGCCGGATCTCAACCGAAGATCCACTTGATCTTTCTTCGCCGGCGGCATATTTTCCCGTCAAGAAGTGCAATTCGCGCTTTTCGGGATGGATAGTGCCTGGTGGGTGATTCGGGCGAAACGGTCGCCATTGGCCCGCCCGCTGCGGGAAATCCGTAGAAGTCCGCAAGATTTCTGCGGGCTAGCCGCAAGGAAATTGAATTTTTGACCGTCCATTGCAGGAATTTCGTCGGTTGACAAGATTGGCCACTACATCAGAAGGTGAATGCATCCATTAGGACGGCAAAGCGGTCATGCTTTCCCCGCGCCCGAAAGGCTAGGCAGAAGATGGGGGGTCCCGTGCGAGTGGTCCTGGCCGAGGATCATCCGACCGTACGAGCTGGAACCCGGGCGTTCCTGGAGCCTGAGGGCTTCGTCGTGGTCGGGGAGGCCGCCTGCGAACGCGAGGCGTTGGAGATCGTTTCCCGGCAGCAGCCCGATGTGCTGATGCTGGACGTGAGGCTGGAGTCGGGGCTGGCGCTCAAGGCCATTCCCGAACTCCTCGCAGCCGCACCGGGGATGGGAATTCTCGTGCAGAGCTGCTACGAGGACCGCGCCATCATCTGCGGGGCCCTGGCCGCGGGTGCCGCGGGCTATCTGCTGAAGAACAGCCCCGTGTCCGAACTGGTCGTCGCGGCACGGACGGTGGCGTCCGGAGGACGGTACGTACAGCCCTCGCTCGGCGCCGGGCTGGCCCGCGACCAGGGCCGGGAGACGGAACTGCCCCTGCGGGAGCGGCAGGTCCTGGGCCTGCTCGCCGAGGGGCACACCAACCGTGAGGTGGCCGCGCGGCTGACGGTCAGCGTCCGCACGGTGGAGAGCGTCAGGGCCGCTCTGCGCGCCCGGCTGGGCCTGGTCACCAGGGCCGACCTCGTGGCGTACGCCCGCCGGAACCGCCCGTCCGATGTGTAGCCGAACCGCCCGGCCGGCCGTGGCACACCCGCCACCCGGACCAAGCGCGCTCGGCGGCATCTGCGTCGCGGTGAGCCTGGTGGGCGCCGTCTCCTACATGGCCAACCTCCTCGCCGACGACCGGCTGCCGGCCCGGTCGATCGCGACCCCGAGCGTCGCCCTGGCCACCGGCGCCCTCGCGCTGCTGACCTGCGGACTGCGACGGGCCCGCCGACTGCTGATCTTGATCTGCTGCGGATTCACGATCCTCAGCGTGGACAGACTGGCCCACTCCGCACCGACGGACCACGCGGCCATGGCGTTCCTGCTCGCGGCATCGGTGTACGCCGTCCCGGCCTGGCCCGAGATGAAGGTGGTCCTCAGCCGGGGACGCGCCAGTGCCATGGTGGAGCGGCAGGAGCACCACGCGGGCCTGCTCGCGGGCGAGTTGCACGACGAAGTCCTCCAGCTGCTGGCACTGACCCGACGACGGCTCGACGCCGCCCGCGCATCGGACGACCCCGGTGCGCTGCGTGCGGCGATGGAGGACGCGTCCCGCACGCTCGACGAACAGGCCGGCACGCTGCGCCGCATCATCGCCACGGTGAGCCCGGTGGCCGTCCAGGGGCTGGGGCTCGCCGAGTCGGTCACCTCCCTCGCCGGTCAGGTCGCCGCCGAGAACGGGCTCGTGGTGGCCGTGGAGGTCCAGGGCGACCGGCCCCATGCGTGCACAGGGGAGAACGGCGTGAACCTCGCCGTCTACCGGGTCGCCCAGGAAGCGCTCACCAACGTGGTCAAGCACGCCGACGCCCGGCACATCACCCTTGCCCTCACCTGTCGCGACGAGGGCATCAGCCTCACCGTCACCGACGACGGACGCGGCCTCGGACCGACCCCGCCGAGAGCCACCGAGGGGTACGGCATGCAGGGCATGCGCTGGCGCTGCGAAGCGTACGGCGGCACGTTCAGCGCCAGGACCGCCGTCACCGGTGGCACGGTCGTCCGGGCCGTGTTCCCCCTGCGCAGCTGCCGGAAAACCCGGGCGTCCTAGCCGGCCGGCCACGCCGGCTCCTGCCTGCCCCCGGCCCGCACAGGTCGGCCAGGGGCACGGCCCGCTTGCCCACACAGCCCGGCGCCCGGTCCACGGCGCCGGGCGCCGGGCTGTGGCGGGGTCAGACCGAGCGGCGTCGGCGGCGCAGGTGGAGGACCGCCGCGCCCGTCACCGCCAGGGCTGCCGCGCCGGAGGCGGCCGGGAGCCAGGAGCGGGAAGGGGCGGTGGCGGCCTGGTCCTCGGCGAGGGCGTAGCCGCCCGCGAGACCCTTGCGGTCGTAGGCCGAGCCGGGCAGCTTGTCGCCGTAGCGCTTGGCGACGAGTTGCTGGTACGCCGCGAGCGGGACGCGGGGCTTGCCTTGCAGGGCCGTCCGGGCTTCCTCGTTGAGCGGCTCGACGGAGCCGCTGCCGGTCAGCCGGTACCAGCCGTGGATCTGCGGCTCCATGAAGGTCCGCTCCCGGTCCGTGCCGCGTTCGGCGGCGCTGATGTCCGCGTCGCCGTCGCGGATGCCGGCCAGTTGCCAGGTACGGTCGTCCTGGCCGCCTTGTCCCGGGGCGAGCAGGACGGCGGCCTGACGGCCGTTGGCGGCCGAGACGCGGGAGGCGAGGTAGGACAGCCGCAGGGCCGCGCCGGCGGTGACCTTGGCCTTGCCGGCGACGAACTCGGGAGAGAGCTCGTAGAAGGGGACCGGCTTCTTGAGGTCGAAGCCGGGTGCGGCGCCGGGTGCCTGCGCGGGGCCGGGTGCGGCACCGGCCGCGCCGCCGTCCGCGCCGCCGTCCGGGGTGCGGCCCTCGACAGCCGTCAGGAAGCGGGTGACGGTGTCGTGGACCGTGCCGGAGCGCAGCACCTTCTGAGCCGCGGTGTAGTCGGTCGCCGCAGGGGCGGTGGGGCCGTCGGCGGCTTGTGCAGAAACGATTCCGCAGAGGGTGGCGACGGCGGTGGCCGCACACAGGGTGGCGGCGCGTCGGGTCATACGGTGCATGGTGGGTCGTCTTCCTCTAGCCGCGCATGCCGATGCGCGTGTGGGTCCACTGGAAGGAGTTGTTCCTGGAGTAGCTGGAGTAGTTCCACCAGGTGTACGTCTTGGTGGTGGGCCAGGGGTCGCCGACCGCGATCATGTTGCTGGTGCTGTCGTAGCCGTAGATGAGGTTCATGTGGCCGCCGCCGGAGTTCCAGCCGATACGGACGGCGAACGGGCGCCCGTTCGCGATCTCGGTCCGGGTCTCGCCGAAGGAAGCGTTGCGGTACAGGTCGGTGCCGCTGCTGCTGAAGCCCATGTTGCGGAGGCCGTTGGCCATGTCGCCGAGGGTGGCGGGGCGGTTGTTGCAGTCCAGCCGGTTGTTCTGGGCGGCCAGGCGGCAGAAGTCGTACTGGTTGTAGCGGGTGTATCCCCAGTAGTTGGCTATGGTCAGGCCGGTGGCGTCCCAGCACCACTGGTCCTTGACCTGCTTCTGCATGCTGATGTCGAGGGCTTTCCGGCCGGTGGTGGGCCGGTCGGTGGGCTCCGTGGAGTTGCAGACCGGCAGCTTCCCGGTGTTCTCCCGGATGAACGCGTCGGCGATGTAGTACTTGCCGGAATAGATCCAGCGGGAGTTGTTCTCGACGACGTCGCCGGTGGTACGGCAGGACATCGTGATGCGGTCACCGACCCGCGATTTTCCGGTGATGCCGGCCGAAAGGGACGGCTGGGAGCGCTGGTTGACCGTGCTGAAATTGCCTCGCCCGCCGGTGACCGTGCCGGTGACGGCGGCCTCGGCCTGGGGGGAGATGCTCAGCAGGAGCCCGCCGGCGAGGGCGGCGGCGCCCGTCGTGGCCAGAAGTTTCTTGTTACGCCTTGACGCAGGGGCGGCGTGTGTGTGCGTCGATATGCGGGTTGATCTGCGGAAACTGTGCATGGGGTTTCTTCTCTTGCGGATCAGTACTGGATGGTGTGGTTGTAGAGGATGGCGCGGGCCTTCGAGCCGGTGTCCAGGCCGTACGCGGGCCGGTCGGTGAGGAAGTACTCACGGAAGGTGGACTGGCGCTCGCGGGACATCATGGTGTTGCTCTTCGTCCAGCCCCCGTCGACCTGGGACCACAGATCGACCAGCGCGGTGGCGACCCGGGCCTCGCAGGCGTCGCCCCAGTCGATGCCGCGTGTGGTGCGGTCGTTGGCGAGGTTCGTGGAGCTGCCGTTGCCCCACGTCATGACGGTGTCCTTGAAGGCGCGGAACGCCACGGCGTCGGCATAGCCCTCGGTCCAGCCGCAGGTGGTGGAGGAGGTGCGGTTGACGTAGTGGGGCGAGCAGTTGGTGACGTTCGGCCACCATCCGTTGTAGAGCTTGCCCATGAGGGAGTGACCGGCCTCGTGGACGGTGGTGTGGCCGGAGTCGGGGTCGCTGTCCGCGAGGTGGACCTTGTCGTCGCGGTTCGTCCAGTACGTACAGTCCTGGGAGCCCGGATACCACTGGACGGTGATCGGGGTGCAGCGGCCGTCCCGCTGGTTGCTCGTCCAGCAGGTGCTGATGGAGCCCCGGTCCCACCAGAGCTTGTTGAGGGTGTCGAAGGCGTGCCAGGCGCGGCTCTGGCCGCTGTTGGCGTAGACGGTGCCCAGGCTCTTGTTGCCCGAGTTGTTGCCCGAGACGTTGCTCAGGGCGTTCGAGGTGGTCGAGTAGCGGCGGTTGTATCCGTCGACGACCGACCACATGCTGCCGGCCTGGGTCTGGAACTCCGCCCAGACCTGGGAGGTGACGGCCGTGCTCGGCGTGTAGCAGAGCTTGAACGTGCCGTCTCCGTTGCCGGTCAGACCCGTGGCGAGCTTCTGCGTACCGCCGCCCGCGGTCGCCCTGCCCCAGAGGGTGACGTTGGCGTTGCTGACCGGCAGGTCCCGGTCGGCCTTGCGGTTCCAGCTGCCGCCCTCGGAGGACTGGAAGCGGTTGCGCAGCGTGCCGCTGACGCAGACCGGGGCGTAGGGCCTGCCGGGGGCGGCGGCCTGTGGGGGAGTGCTCGGTGCGGTCGGGGCGGCTGCCCCCGGGCGTGCCGGGCGGTCGTTCGCCGTGGGCCCGCCGGCCGTGGGTCCATCGGCCGTGGGCCCGTCGGCCGGGGTCGCGTCGGCCTTGGTGACGGACATGCCCTTGGCGGTGGAGCCCTTGGCCTTGCCGATGGTCAGTTCCACCGAGGCGTGACCGGCGCGGCGCGGGTCGGGGCGGTCGATGTCGCTGATGTCCGCCTGGACCTGGGCGGGGCCCGCGGCGACGGCCTTGACCTCGAGCTTGATGGTGCGGGTGCCCGGGCTGAGGGCCAGCGTCCGGCTGGTGCGCTGGCCGAAGGCGTCCTTCGTGGGCGCGGCGAGGGCCGGGTCCCGGTCGACGATCCGGAGGGCGGGCGGCAGCTGGAGGGAGAGGCCGGCGCGCTTGACGTCGGTCCGCGCCGTGACGGCCACGGTGAGGGTGGTCCGCTCGCCGATGGCGGGGAGGCGGCCGAGGGAGGCGGTGACGCCGAGACAGCTCGGCGGCGCTTCGGAGTTCTTGTCCGCGGGTCGGACCGTGCAGCTGTCCGCCGAGGCGGGGGCGACCGCGTAGGCGGACGGTACGGCGACGGTGGCGATACAGGCGCCTATGCCGCACGCCGCGACCAGCGCGGCGGGTCTCGGCAACCGTATTCGGAACATGGGCATGCCTTTCTGCGGTGTGCACGACGGGACCTGTGCACGCCGATTCGAACCGTGGAGGGTGGGTGCTGTCGCGATCGTCAATCGCCGGTAAATGGCGGTTTCTTGAGCGACAACTCGCCGAAACTTTACGTCATATGGATTGTGCATGTCGCATTCGGTATGCAACTGCACGACGCAAACGGCGAATAGATGTGGTGTCACCTGCGGTGTTGCGGTAAACCCGCAATTAATGAAAGGGCATTGGGGCGCACCCAAATGGAACGCGTCGGCCCGACGGCGGCCCGTCAGGAGTGAAGAGCCGTTCAGTCGGGCCGGGCGTCGGTGTATCAGCGGCGCCGGGGCCCGCTGCCGCCGGACTGGCTCTTGTCGGCCGGTGGCGCGTCGTCCTGCGGAGTGCGCGGCTGGGGGATCTGTATGGCTCCCTTGCCGTGTGCGAGTTGCACCTCACGCTGCACCTTGGGCATCGGCAGGCGCACCGCGAGCGCCTGAACGCCGCCGATCTTCAGGTACGGCATGACCCATCCCTCCAGGTCGACTCCCGCGAACAGCTTCCAGTCGGCGTCGGCCGCGGCCTTGCCCTCGGCCGACCCGCCGGCCCTGCCCTTGACCTCGGTGCGCACGTACGGCGCGGCCACGTCGCCCTTCACGCCCACGCTGCCGTAGAGGCCGAGGTTCGCCTCGGTGCCGAACCGGACCTTCGCGTTGACCGCGGCCGAGGCGCTCGCCTTCAGCGTCGCGGGAGTGAAGTTCGCCTTGGCCTCCGGCTGCCAGCCCTCGCGCAGGCCGAACGCGGAACCGAGGGCGAAGTCGCCCTTCACTGCGTCCTGTTGGACGTCCAGGCTCGCCTTGCCGTCGGCGTCGATCAGGACGTAGCAGGTGAGGTCGATGTTGACGGTGACAGGAAGTTCACCGACGTAGAAGGTCGGGTTGGCGTGCAGGACGACGAACGGTACCCGCACCGGCTTGCCGTTCATCGTGGGAGCCGTCCGCCCCTTGAAATGGAAGGCCGAGGACCAGTCACCGCTCAGCCGCAGGCCGGCCCCCGACGGGCCGTCGCCGGAACCGCGGCCGTAGTAAGAGAAATCGACCTCGGGCGCGAGCTGGACGAAGCCCTTGAACGATGCCTTGGTGGGGCTTTCCACCCCGTCCCCCTTCGCGTTCTTCTCCGTGTCGAGAGAGGTGTCGACATCCACGCGCAGGCTGCCGAAGGGCAGCTTGAGGCCCTCGGGCCCGGCGTGGACGTTGCCGCGCTTGGCCCAGGAGACCTTCACCCCCGGGACGAGCGAATCGGCTGTGAATCCGGACGGGTCGACGGGCAGTTTGTTCTCGACCTTGGTGTCGCCCAGGACCGTGGAGAGATCGACCGGGGTGGTACGGACCTCGGTGCCCTTCGAGGTCTTCTTCCCCACCTCCGTGACCTTGGCCAGGAGGCCCTGGGGCGCGCCGGGCACGGGCTTGCTGGCGACGATGTCGCCCACGGCGACGGGGTTCTTCGCCGCAGGCGTTGCAGGCGTTGCAGGCGCCGTAGACGTCGCAGGTGTCGCCGACTGCTCCGGCGTGCCGGACGCGCTCGGGGTGGCCTGCGCGAGGGTCTGGGAGATGACGGCGCGCCCGCTCTTCGGGTCGATCGAGTCGACCTTCACCGCCGACTTGCGCGCCTTGACGCCGCCGCCCGCCGGAATGGCCACCGCGCTGGGTTCGGCTCCCCCGGGGGATGTCTTCCCGAGGACGAAGTCGTTGGGCGGAGCGCTGATTCCCGCGGTGTTCGCCGTTTCGTCCGAGGCGTCGGTGGAGCCGCTCCCGAATGGTGAGCAGCCGGCCAGGGCGAGTGAGAGAGAGGTGAGCAGCACTGGTGCCAGTGCCGCTCTTCTGTGGAGGTTGCGCATGGGGGATCCTCGTGGATGGTGGTGAGGGGTCTGTTTCCCTGCAAAAGGGATGGCGGGAACATGCCATGTCAGGGCATGGGTGGTACCTCCCGTTCGGCAGGGCCTGCGGGCCGGCGGGTCACTTCGTCCCCGCCGCCAGGGCTTCGAGGTGCACGGCCGCGGCCGCGGCGCCCCCTGCGGCGCGGAACGACGCGCGCACCCTCCCGGCCGCCTCGCGGAAGCCGGGTTCACGGAGGACGGTGTCCAGCGCCGCGCCCACCACGTCGGCGGTCGCCCGGTTGAACCGGACCCGTACGCCCGCCCCGGCGTTCGTCACCTGGGCGGCGACGGCGGGCTGGTCGTCGCGGATGGGCGCGACCACCAGGGGGAGGCCGTTCCACAGCGCTTCGCACACGGTGTTGTGCCCGCCGTGGCAGATCACCGCGTCGCACCGTTCCAACAGGGCCAGTTGGGGAACGCGCGGCCGGACCAGCACCCGGTCGGCGAACTCCGGCACCGTGCCCGTCGGGTCGACGATCACCGCCTGAGCCCGGTCCGGTCGTCCGCGCACCACCTCGGCGCACGCGGCGAGGAAGCGGGGCGCCACCTCGGCGTTGGCCGTGCCGAGGGTGATCAGCACGGTGGGCGTCCGGGGGTCGAGCCGGTGCCAGGGGAAGTCGTCCGCGGCCGGCCGGGCGGCGATCGACGGGCCGACGAACCGGACCTGTTCGCCGGCGGCCGGGACCGGCCCGGTCAGGGCCTCGGTGCTGAAGGCCAGCACCAGCCGGCCGGACAGCCGGGGGTCCGTGGTGCTCCAGGGGTCGCCGATCCGCCGTCGCAGCTCCCCGATCAGCCCGGCGATCCAGGAGTCGACCTTCGGCAGCCCGGACAGCGAGGTGAAGCCCGCCGTGGTGGTCGCCGAGGTGGCCCACACCAGCCCCAGCCGCTCGGCCACGAGGCCGCCGGCGACGGCCTGCTGGTCGGCCACCAGGACGTCCGGCCGGAACTCTTCGACGGCCGCGCGTACGCCGGGCGCCATGTGCTCGGCGAGCGGTCCGAGGAACCGCTCCCACAGGAACTTCAGCGCCGCCGGGCCGCGGAGCGAGGGCGGCCGCAGCAGGGCGGGGTCGGCCAGGTCCGGTGAGGAGCACCGGAACACGGTCGCGCCGTCGCCCACCAGCGGTCCCACGACCTCCGGCAGCCCGGCCCAGGCCACCTGGTGCCCGCGCCGGACCAGTTCGGCGGCGACGCCGACCGTGGGGTTGACGTGCCCGGCCAGGGGTGGCACCACGAAGAGGAAGCGGCTCACCGGATCACGTCCCCCTCATCGGCGGTGTGGTCCTGGCCGCCGCCGGTACGGGCGTGTGCGCGCGGATCCACTCCAGGATCAGGTCGCCGGCCGTCTCCGTGGCGCCGACCAGGACCCAGTGCTCCTGGTCCGGCAGCACCACGGTGCGGCAGTGCGGCAGCAGTGACCCCAACCAGTCCGCCTGCGCGGCGAGTTCGGACTCGGCCCCGTAGAGGGCGAGCACCGGGCAGTCCACCGCGCGGACGGCGTCCTCGTCGAGGACCCGGCTGGCGGGGACGTCCCGCACCGTGGTGGTGGAGTGCAGCAGCCGGGCGGCCGACCGGACGCGTTTGGTCACGTGCTTGCCGTGCTTCTCGGTGAGTTCCTCGAAGAGGCCGTCGCGGGCGAGCTCCTCCGCCCCGCGCGCGAGGTTGGCCGCCATCTTGCGGGACCAGGCGACGGTGGCCGGCTCCGACTCGATCATCGAGACGCTGGCCACCCGGCCGGGGTGGCGCGCCGCGTGGCCGAACGCGATGGTGCCGCCGTAGGAGTTGCCCACCAGGTGCACGGGGCCCGCCGGGGCCAGCTGGTCGAGGAGGGCCTGCAGGTCGTCGAGGTGGTCCTCCAGCCGGTAGCCGGCCGGCGGTCGTTCGCTGAGGCCCTGCCCCCGCAGATCGTACATGATCACGTCGAGTCCGGCGGCGGCGAACCGGGGCGCCAGGGTGAAGTAGTAGCTGATGAGACTGTCGATGAGCATCCCGTGGATGAGCACCACGGTGGGCGGCGGGGCCGTGCCGGTCGTGGTCCGCGCGGGTATCCGTGCCACGTGCACCGCAAGGCCGTTGGCGTCGATCATGGCCATGGGTCACCGCTCCCCGGGGGCCCGCAGGCGGCCGGTGATGTGCTCGACGAGCTGTCCGACCGTCAGGCCGATGATCTCCTCCAGCCCGAGCCCGGCCAGGTACTCGGCGAAGTTCACCGCCTCCCCGTACCGCGCCTGGAGGTGGCCGCCGAGGGTGACCAGGTCGATGCTCTCCAGGTCCAGGTCGTCGTGGAAACGGGTGTCCATGGTGATCCCGGCGTCCACCACGTCCCCGTACTCGCCGAGGACGGCGCGGAGCATGCCGCCCACCTCCTCGAACACGGACTCGGGGGTCGCGGCGGCCGGCGCCGCCTGACTGCTGTTCACTGCTGGCTCTCCTGTCGTTCGTCTTCCGGCCGGGTGTCCCCGGGAGCCGGACCCGTGGTCCACGCGACCACGTACTCCCTCTCCGGCAGGCCCCGCGGGTTGGTGACGGTGCGGCAGCACACCGGGTACCGGCGGCCGCCCACGGCCACCACCAGGTGGTCCGCCCGGGCCTCGGCGACGGCGAAGTCCTTCGGCCGCCCCCGCAGCCCGGTGCCCTCGGCCTTGGCCACCGCCTCCTTCGCCGCCCAGAACCGGGTGAACCACAGCGGCTGCGGTTCACCGGTCCGGAAGCACAGCGCGACGAGGAGCTCGCGCTCGGCGGGGTCGAGGGCGGCGGCCAGGGTCCCGGGCGGCCGGTGGGTGACCTCCTCGATGTCGATGCCGACCGGCGCCGGGCGCCCGTCCGTGCCGCGCGGCCGGGCCAGGGCGACCGCGGCCTCGGCCCGGTGCGCCAGCGAGACGTCGAGAGCGGGCAGGACCCGGCCGTGCACACCGGTCGCCCGCGGCCGGCCCGTCGCGTCGTTGTCCACCCGGATCTCGGCGGGGAAGACCGGCCCCTCGCCGTGCCGCCACAGCCACCGGCGGACCGCGTCCTTGGCCGCGATGCGGCCGAGCAGCCACTGGCGGCGACCGGAGGGCGGGCGCCGCTCGTGGTCCTCGCGTTCGGCGGCGCCGAGGTGCCGTCGCATCACGAGGTCGCGGGACGCGAGGTCGTGGCACCCGTCGAACAGGAGCATCCAGCCGCCCGGTTGCACCGCGGAGAGGGTGTGCTGCCCGGGGAAACGTTCTTGCGCCTTGGTGTCCGTGCGGCTGTCGAACCGGTGGTCCTGCCAGCCGTCGATCTCCGCCCAGACATGACCGTCCACGAGCAACTGCACGTCCGCCTCCACGGTGGCGTCGGTGACCGAGACGATCCTGATGAGGCACTGGACCCGGGTGCCGGGCGAAGGGTGCGGGCCGAAGAACCGGATGTGCCGCAGGCGGACGGGGAACACCAGGGTCCGCTCGGTGAGTGTGGTGAGGATCCAGTAGCCGAGCAGCTGCCCCACGTTGTCGAGCAGGGCACCCGGCGCGGACGGTGCGGTGAGTACGCCGCGCACATGCGCGTCGCCCATGGCCGTCAGCTCGGTGACGCCCTGGAACGCCGGGCCGTGGAACATCCAGCGGTCCCGGTACAGTTGCCCGGCCGTGATCCCGGGGATCCGTTCCTCCTCGGGCGCCCACCGCCAGGGCCGGGGCGCACCGCCGGGGTAGCGGTCGGCGAGTTCCACCTCACCGTGCGCGTACGCGCCGAACGTCACACCGGCCCGGCCGGCCCCGCGCGCCTCGACGGTCACGGGTACGTCGACGGCGGGTGCCGCGGCCACCCAGCGGTTCAGCCGCACGTCGCGCACCGCCACCGCGGTCGTCCCGGGCCGGGCCCGTTCGGCACGCTCCATCATGTGGTGCACCACGGTCGTGGCCGGGACGACCGGCCACCGGTCGGCCTCGTCCGGCCAGCCGGGGCGCTGTGCGAAGAAGCAGTGGTCGCGCAGGTACGGCATGGCGTCCGTGGACACCCGCAGTACGGTGCGGACCGTACGCGCGGCCGTGGCGCGGGACACCGCGACGGCCACCTCGGCGGTGTCCTTCAGCAGGGCCTGAAGCTCGGCGACCAGCGGGGAGCCGTCCGGGGCCTCGAGACCGTCCGGCAAGTTCCCGACGGCGAGCGCCGAGCGCACCGCGGCCACCGTCTCCCGGTCCAGGGACACCAGCTTCCCGCCCAGGTCCAGCCGCGAGGGCGGCATCCGGCGGGCGTGGCCGCCCCCGTCCGCCGGGACCCCGGTGGACGGGGTGGACGGGCCGCCGCCGACCGTCCACAGCGCCGTGGCGACCCGGAGCAGCTGCGCCGTCCCGTTCCGGTGCGGGGAGTTGGCCGGCACCACCAGGTGGGGGAGGCCGCGCAGGGTGTTCTCGACGAGCGAGCCCACCTGGCCCGTACCGGCCTGGACGAAGACCCGGAAGCCGGCCGCGTACATGGCCTCGATCAGCGGGCGGAAGCGGACGGGCTCCAGCAGGTGGCGTACGAAGAGGTCCCGTATCCCGTCCTCGGTGCCGGGGTACTCCGCGGCGGTGGTCGCCGACCAGACGGGCACGCTCGGCCGGTGCAGCTCGAACAGGCCCGCGTAGTGCCGGATCCGGTCGAGGTAGGGGGCCAGCATCGGGGTGTGGAAGCCCGAGCGGAACGGCAGGACCTGCCCGATGACGCCGCGTCCCCGGAAGTGCCTCACGAGGTCCTTCACCTGGCCGGGCGGACCGCAGACCATCGACTGCTCCGGAGCGTTGTCGTGCGACAGCACCACATCGGGACGGTCGGCGAGCACGGCGGTGACCTGCTCGGCGGGTGCGCCCAGCGCGGCGAAGGACAGCCCGGCCACCCGCACCTGGTCCGGGTCGAAGGAGCGGGTGAACTCGTCGACCGCGTCCCCGGCGTACAGCCCGGCGGTGGCCATGGCCGTCCACTCGCCGATGCTGTGGCCCGCCACCGCGTCGGGCACGATGCCCATCCGGCGCAGTGCGGCGTCCAGCACCCGCCCCACGGCGATGACTCCGGCCCCGTGCCGTCCGACGTCCGCCACATCGGCCCCGGACCCGCCGAACCCCGCGGGCAGCAGCGCCGACAGGCCGAACCGTTCGACGACGTCGCCGATCCGGGGCCGGAACTCGGCCTCCAGGCCGGGGAAGACGAAGGCCAGCCGTCCGCCCGTGGAGCCGCCGAGCAGCGGCTCCGGGGCGAACCAGACGTCGCCGCGCCCCCGCCACGGGCCGCCCTTGGCGACCGCTTTGCGGGCCAGGGCGAGGCGCCGGGCGTCCGGGGCGAGGACGCCCAGCCGGACGCGTCCGTCGTGCGCGGACCGCCGTGCGCGGACGGCGGCGTCCTCGGCGTCCAGCAGCGCGGCGAGCTCCTCCGGGGTGCCGGCGGCCAGCCGCAGCACCTGTTCCGGTTCGCGGACCTCCACCGCCGGGCGGTCCGGACGGCATTCCGGACCGGGGACCGCTTCGAGCACCACATGGGCGTTGATGCCGCCGAAGCCGAAGGCGTTGACGCCCGCCCGCCGGGTCCGCCCGTCGCCGGACTCCCACTCCCGCGCCGCGGCGATCGTCCGGAAGCGGGTACGGGCCAGGGCCGGGTGCGGCTCCTCGCAGTGGAGGGTCGGCGGCAGTACGCCGTGGTGCACCGCGAGCGCGGCCTTGACGAGACCGGCCACTCCGGCGGCCGGCATGGTGTGCCCGATCATCGACTTCACCGACCCGATCACCGGCCGGTCCCTGTCGTCGGGCGGGCCGAACACCTCGGCAAGGGTGGCCAGTTCGGCCGCGTCGCCCGAGGGGGTGGCGGTGCCGTGCGCCTCCAGGAGCCCGACCGACCCCGCCGCTGCGGGATCCAGGCCCGCCTCGCGCCAGGCCGCCCGTACCGCCTTCACCTGGCCCGAGGGGTCGGGGTTGACGAGGCTGCCGCTGCGGCCGTCGCTGGCCACGCCGGTGCCGCGGACGACGGCGTAGACGCGGTCGCCGTCGCGCAGCGCGTCGGAGAGGCGCTTGAGCGCCACCACGCCGGTGCCCTCGCCGATCAGCAGACCGTCCGCGTCCCGGTGGAAGGGGCGGATCCGCTGGCTCGGCGACATCGCGCGCAGCCGGGAGAACAGGGACCACAGCGTGATGTCGTGACAGTGGTGGACCCCGCCCGTCAGCACCAGGTCGCAGCGGCCCGCGGCCAGTTCGCCGACCGCCTGGTCGACCGCGACCAGCGAGGACGCGCAGGCGGCGTCCACCGTGTACGCCGGGCCGCGCAGGTCGAGCCGGTTGGCCACCCGGGAGGCGGTCAGATTGGGCACCAGGTTGATCGCCTGCTCGGGCTCGTCCGGTCCCAGCTGCCGCGTGTACGTCCGCCGGACCCGCTCCAGCAGTGTGGCGTCCAGTTCGGGCAGCAGCTCCGAGAGAGTGCGCACCAACTGGTTGGACGTCTGGACGGACTGGGTGCCCCGCGCCATCCCGGGGGAGAGATAGCCGCCCCGGCCCAGGATCACCCCGATCCGGTCCCGGTCCGGCAGCCGTTCCTCGCCACCGGCGTCGGCGATCGCCTCGGCGGCGACGTGCAGCGCGATGAGCTGTTCCGGTTCGGTGCCGGGCACCGAGTTGGGCATGATCCCGAACCGGGTCGCCGCCACCTCCGCCAGCTCGTCGACGAATCCGCCGCGGCGGCAGTACACCCGGTCCGAGCGGCTGCCTGCGGCCGCCGGGTCGTAGAAGGAGGGGTCCCAGCGCCCGGACGGGACCTCGGTGATCGCATCGGTCCCGGACGTCAGATTGCGCCAGTACGTCGCGAGGTCCGGGGCGCCGGGGAAGAGGACGGCCATGCCGACGATGGCGACGGCGGGCCGGCCGGACGGTGTGTGACGCGTGCTCATGCTCACCGGCCCGTCGCGGTGTAGACCACGGCGTCGGTGGATTCCTCGCCCCAGGCGAGCTCGCGCAGCAGGCACAGCGCCCCCTCCTCGGGGTCGATGAGCCCGACACCGCGCCGCGCGTACTCCCGGGCGAGCTCGGGGGTCACCATGCCCGCGTGCTCCCCGTCCGGCGCCCAGGGCCCCCAGTGCACCGTCAGCGCGCGGGACGCGGACTTCCGCGCCCACCGGCTGCCGAGGGACTGCAGGGCGTCGTTGGCGGCCGCGTAATCCGCTTGGCCGCGGTTGCCGAGAACGGCCGCGACGCTGCCGAAGAACACGACGAACCGGGGAGTCCGCGGCAGCTCGTCCAGCGCCGCCAGCAGGGTGCGCGCGCCGTCGACCTTGGTGCCGTAGACCCGGCCGAAGGACTCGGGGTCCTTCTCGGCCAGGACCCGGTCCTCGATGATCCCGGCCGCGTACACCACGCCGTCCAGCCGGCCGTGTTCGGCGTGGACGTCGGCCACCAGGCGTCGCACCGCCTCGGGGTCCCGGACGTCCACCGTGCGGTAGCGCGCCGGGCTGCCCAGATCCCGCAGGGTGTCGAGGGTACGGCGGACCTCCCGGCGGGCGAGGATCTCCGAGACGGCCCGCTCGATGCCGGCCGGGGAGCGTTCCCCCTTTTCCGGCAGGACGCCGTCGGCCAGGACGGTCCGCAGCGCGGCCCGGTCCGGCGCCTGCCGGGTGGCCGCGTCCTCGAGGTCCTCGGGCTCGTCCGGCAGGGCGGTCCGGCCGGCCAGTTCGATCCGGCAGCGGGAGGCCGCCGCCAGCGTCGCGGCGATCCGGGCGGAGATGCCCCGGGCCCCGCCGATCAGCAGCACCACCGCGTCCTGGCGCAGGCCGATGGCGGCCGCCTCGGCCGTACCGTCCCCGGCCGGGCCCGCGCCGCGGTCGCCCAGCGCGCCGAGGCCGGCGGCCGCGGTCTCGAGGCCGGACCGGACGCCGTCCGGCGACCGCAGTACCACCGGGGCCGGCTCCTCGGCCGTCAACTCGTCCACCAGCGCGGCCGCCATTTCGGCGGCCGTCAGCCGCGGGGCCAGCTCGACGAACCGGGCGAGGGTGTCCGGGTACTCCCGCGCGACGGTCCGGAACATGCCGCGCAGCCCGTCCGCCCGTCCGTCGGTCCCGGCGGGGACGTCCGCGTCGGCGGCGGGCGCCGCCGCGAGCAGCCAGTGCGGCCCGCGCCGCAGCGCGGCCTGGAACACCGGGAAGGCCCCGGGCAGGAGCGGCCCGCCGCCGTCCCGCGACAGCGCCTCCAGGTGGCACACCCCGTCCAGCGGGCCGTCCTCGTCCGTGAGCATGTGGTCCGGCGGCAGGACGACCGTCTGCGCACCGCGGGCGGCCAGCAGGGCGGCCAGCGCGTCCGGCACCGGTCCGGCACCGCCCAGCAGGGCGAACCGTGTCCCCTCCAGTATCGCGAAGTTCCCGTCGGGGGAGGGCAGGCGGACGCTGCGCAGCACCAGCCTGCCGGGCACCTCGCCGGTGACGACCGGCCCGGGGCCCTCCGCGGGGGCGGGGGCCCGCGGCGCGGGGGCCGTTCCCCCGCCGGGCAGCCGCTCCTCCAGCAGCTCGGCGATGCCGGACGCCGTACGGGCCTTGGAGACCGCTTCCAGTTCCGCGTCGTCGAGCCGGGGCAGGGAGGTCCGGTCGGCGCCGAAGCCCAGCCGTGCGGCCAGCTCGCCGACGATCTCGACCCGCTTGATCGAGTCGATGCTCAGGTCGGCCTCCAGGTCGAGACCGGGCTCGATCATGTCGAGGGGATAGCCGGTGCGTTCGCTGATGATGTCCAGCACGGTCGCCAGCACGTCCGCCGGTGCCCCGGGTGCCGCCGCCGGGGACGGCACGGGAGCGGCGGCAGGATCGGCGGCGGGAGCGGGCTCCGGCACGGCCGGCCGGAGCGCGGCCGGCACCGGCGTGGCCGCTGCCGCCGCCGGCGCGACCGGCGGCACACCCGCCGCCCCGCCGAGATACGTCAGCAGCACGTCGCGCTGCGCCGCGACCAGCTCGCGGCTGGTGCACAGGAATTCGTGGACCATGCGGTCACGGTCGTCCGCCGTGCCACCGTCCTGGGCCCGGACCACTGTCATCTCCTCCATCGGTATACGTCGGGCGGGTGCGAGCGAACCGGGCAGCAGGCCGCCGTCCCTGGTGCGCGTCAGGTGCCCGTTGACGATCCAGCCGGGCCGGTCGGGGCAGCCCCCGAGGACGGCTTCGACGCTGTCGCGCCCGCGGTGCGTCCAGCCGGTGCGGACGGGGACGCCGGCGACGGCGAGCCGGGCGAGCAGGCTCAGGAGACCGCGCAGTCCGGTGCCTTCGGGGCCTTCGCACCCCACCGCTATGTGCGGACGGTCGCCGAGGATCCGGCCCACCAGGCCCGTCAGCACCGAACCCGGCCCGGCCTCCACGAAGACCCGCACACCGGCCTCGTACATTCGGTCGATCTGCTGTGCGAAGAGCACGGGGGAACCGATCTGGGCCGCCAGCTCGGACCGTATGTCGTCCGGTCGCCCGGGGTAGGCGGCAGCCGTCCGGTTCGCCCACACCGGTATCTCCGGTGCGGTCACCCGCCGGGCGGCGAGAACCTCGGCGAACCGCTCGCCCGCCGGGGCCACCAGGGGGCTGTGGAAGGCGCACGCCACCGGCACGGCCTTGGTGCCCAGGCCCCGCTCGCGCAGCCGGCGCACCGCCGCGTCGATCGCCTCCACGGGCCCGGAAATCACGCTCTGCCGGGGTGCGTTGTGGTTCGCGACCACCACCCGGTCGGCCAGCCCGGCCGCCCGCAGCTCCTCGGCGACGTCCTCGTGCCCGGCCGCCACGGCGGCCATGGTCCCCGGCTCCGCGCCGGCGGCGGCCAGGATCGCCTCCGCGCGCGCCGCGCTCAGCTCCAGCAGCGTCTCCGGCTCGAACGCCCCGGCCGCGCACAGCGCGACCAGTTCGCCGTAGCTGTGCCCGGCCACCGTCGAGGGCCGGACACCGGCCCGGCCCAGCAGCTCGGACACGGTCAGCCCCATGATGCCCAGCGCGGGCTGCGCGGCCCTGGTGTCGGTGAGCCGGGCGCGCCGTGCCTCCTCGGCGCCGGAGTCGAAGGCGGTCGGCGGGAAGATGACGTCCGCCCACTCGTGGCCGGTCCGCAGATGCCGCTGGACCTCCGGGAAGGCGATGAACAACTCGGCGAGCATGTCCGGACGCTGACTGCCCTGGCCGGGGAAGAGGAACGCCACCTCACCGCCCGGCCCGGCCGATCCGCCCGGCCCGTCCGGCCCGGCTGATCCGTCCGGCCCCGCGCCGAAGATCCCCGCCCGGGGATCGTGCTCGCCCTCCCGGGCCCGCCCCAGCAGCCCGGGCAGCTCCTCAAGGTCACGGGCCACGACTGCCGCCCAGGCCGGCTTCCCGGACGCGTCGGCGCGCCGGGCGGCGCTCAGCGCCAGGTCGCGCAGCCGCCAGGAACGGCCCTGCCGGTCGTTCCGCGCGACCAGCTCCAGCAGCCTGTCGATCTCCCCGGCGGCCTCCGCCCGGTCGGCGCCGTGGAAGACGAACAGTTCCGCCGGCCAGGCGTCGAGCCCGTGCCGGGGCGGAGGCCCCGCCGCGTGCCCGCGCAGCACCACGTGGAAATTGGTGCCGCCGAAGCCGAACGCGCTGACCCCGGCGACCCGCTCACCGGGTGCGGCCGCCCACGGGCGGGCGACGGTGTGGAAGGCGAACGGACTGCTTCGCGCCTCCCAGGCCGGATTGGGCCGGGTCAATTGCGCCGTGGGCGGCCTGACCCCGGTGTGCAGGGCCAGGGCCGCCTTGATCAGACCGGCCAGTCCGGCCGCGCACTTGGTGTGCCCGATCTGGGACTTCACCGAGCCGAGCGCGCATCCGCCCGGAGCCGCCCCGGCCTCGGCGAACACCTCGGTGAGCGTGGTGAGCTCGGTACGGTCGCCGACCACCGTCCCGGTGCCGTGCGCCTCCAGCAGACCCACCTCGGCCGGGGAGATCCCGGCATGGCGGTAGGCCCGTTCCAGCGCCGCCCGCTGCCCCTCCGGGCGGGGTGCGGTCAGCCCCAGGGACCTGCCGTCGCTCGAACTGCCGACGCCCTTGACGACCGCGTAGACACGGTCACCGTCCCGCTCGGCGTCCGCCAGCCGCTTGAGCACGACGCAGGCGACGCCCTCACCGAGCGCGATGCCGTCCGCCGCGCTGTCGAAGGTGCGGGAGCGGCCGGTCGGGGACAGCGCGTGCACCGAGGAGAAGAGCAGATAGTCGTTGAGCCCGTTGTGCAGGTCCGCGCCTCCGCACAGGACGAGGTCGCTGGTGCCGGAGGCCAGTTCCTTGCACGCCACGTCCACCGCGGCCAGCGAGGAGGCGCAGGCCGCGTCCACGGTGAAGTTCGCACCGCCCAGGTCGAGCCTGTTGGCGATCCGCCCGGCGATGACGTTGGCCAGCATGCCCGGGAACGAGTCCTCCGTCAGCCGAGGGAGTTGCTCGTCCAGCCCGGGCGGCAGTTCCCCTGTATAGGCGGGGAGCACCGCGCGCACAGTGGTGGCGTTCGACAGGTCACTGCCCGCCTCGGCCCCGAACACGACCGACGCCCTGGAGCGGTCGAAGGGACGCTCCTCGTAGCCGGCGTCGCGCAGCGCCCGCCGCGCGGCCTCCAGCGCGAGCAGCTGCACCGGCTCGATGCTGCCGAGCGAGGCCGGCGGGATGCCGTAGCGCAGCGGGTCGAAGGGGATGTCCGGCAGGAAGCCGCCCCACTTCGACTCCGTGCGGGCGCCGTCCGCGTCGGGCGCGTAGTGCAGCTCCGGGTCCCAGCGCTCCGGTGGCACCTCGCCGACCGCGTCGGCGCCCGCGACCACGTTCGCCCAGTAGGCGGCCAGGTCCGGCGCGCCGGGGAACATGCAGGCCATGCCGACCACGGCGATGTCGAGCGGGGCCGGGGCGCGTTCCGGGGCGTCCTGGCGGAACCTCTCGCGCAGCCGCCGGGCGCGCGCCACGAAGAAGCCGGCGGCTTCCGCGCTGACGGCGGCGTGCAGTTCGGGGACGGTGGTGACCGCGGCCCGCAGCACGGCCACCTGGCCGGCCATGAACATGCCTTCGGTCAGCTGCCGGGCCTCGTCCACCTCCGTGAGCGATTCGCCGGTCCGCTCCACGCCCTTGCTGGCGATCCTCAGCCGCCCGATGTTGAGCTGCTCCAGCCGCTCCCACGCCTGCCGCTCCGGGACACCGCTCTTTCGCAACTCTTTCCCGGTGAGGCGGAATTCTTCCGTGAACGGGCTGCTCACGCAGCGGGTGGCGTGGCCGGGTGCGGTCTCCAGCAGCTCGGTCCGCCGTGCTGCCAGGACCTGTCGCTGGAACACCGGCCGCACGGCACCCCGCTCCACCGCCTCCTCGGTGAACAGATACGCGGTGCCCATGAGCACTCCGACGGCCACTCCGCGGGCGGTCAGCGGCGCGGCGAGCGCGGCCACCATCGCGGCCGACCGCTCGTCGTGCACGCCACCGGCGAAGAACACCCGCAGCTCCGCGGGGTCCGCGCCCTCGACCGTGTCCAGGAACTCCTCCAGCACATCGGCCTGCGCCTCCCACAGCGCGAAGCTGCTCCGCGGTCCGACATGGCCGCCGCACTCCGAGCCCTCGAAGACGAACTTGCGCGCGCCCGCGTCCAGGAACTGCCGGAGCAGCCCGGGCGAGGGCACGTGCAGGAAGGCGTCGACGCCTGCCGCCTCCAGCTCGGCCGCCTGCGCGGGCCGGCCGCCCGCGATGACGGCGCAGGAGGGCCGGATCTCCCGGACGAGTTCCAGCTGCGCGGCCTTGATGTGCGCGGGCGCGAAGCCGAGGACGCCCACGCCCCAAGGGAGTTCGCCCAGTTCGTCGCGGGTCTGCTCCAGCAGGGTCCGGGTCTCCAGCGGCCCGGCGAGGGCCAGCGCGATGAAGGGCGTCCCGCCATGGCCGGCGACGGCGGCCGCGAACCGCGCCTGGTCGCTGACCCTGGTCATGGGTCCCTGGGCGATGGGCAGCGCGGTGCCCATCGCCCGGCTCATCGGGGAGCCGCGCAGCAGCGCCTCCGCGGCGGCGTCGTCGCGCACGGCCTCCCGGACGGCGGCGGTGACGCCGCGGACGGCCGCGCCCACGTCGCCCCAGCGCCGGGCGAACGAGGAGGCGAGGAAGCCGTCCTGGCCCACGGGGAGCAGCCGGGTACGCGGATCGTCCGTGCCCAGCAGCCGGGCGACCTCGTCGGGGTCGTCCGGCAGGGGCAGCGCGTCCGGTCCCCGGCGGCGCAGCACCCGGTGGCCGGCGGCCACCACGGTCTCCGAGCCGTCCATGGCCCGGACGGCGGCCGCCACCTGCTCCGGGACGCCGGATTCGTCGAGCAGCGCCAGCTGGGTGTCCAGGACGACGCCTGCCGCACCGCCGACGACGGCAGCCGCGGCGGTGCGCGGCCCGATGCCACCGCAGGCCCAGACCGGCAGGCCGAGTCCGGGGTCCGCCACCAGCTGCTGGAGGAGGACGAAGGTGCTCAGCTCGCCGACCGGTCCGCCGGCCTCGTTCCCGCGGGCGACGAGACCGTGCGCCCCGGCCCGCGCGGCCGCCAGGGCCGACTCGTGGTCGGTGACCTCGACCAGGACGCGGTGCCGGCCGGCGAGGTCGCCCGGGGCCAATTCGGCATCCGCGCCGAGCAGTACGGTGTGCACGCCCCCGTCGGCCGCCAGGTCGTCGGGCCCGAGCGCGCATCCCGCCCCGACGCGCACCCCGAAGGGGCCCGGCACCCATTGCCGCACCAGCCGGAGGGCCTCGCGGGCCGCGCGGCGCCGGCCCCTTCCGAGATCGAGCACGCCCAGACCGCCGGCCCGGCAGACAGCCGCAACCAGACGTGGATCGGGTTCGCCGAACGGGCTGACGCCCAGGATGGTTTCTGTGGACACGGGCACTCCGGGAGGCAGGAGAGAGGCAAGGAGGTTGTTCGGGAGCACCGGGGACGCGCGGAGCGTCGGACGCCCCGGGCCGGAGGGACGCCGCTGTCGGTGCCGGTGAGATGAGCGGGGAGGTGCGCGACGGTCAACGGCCGGCACGGAGAGAATGCGGCCCGACTTCCCGGCGGGCCTGGCTGGATCATTGCACGGTGAAGCATGAATGGAATACCCCGTTCGGTATTCTTCCGTGAATGGTGTACATCACATCAATGGTCGTATCGGTGTGGTTTGCGGGAAACCCGCAAATGAATTGCGGCAAGCCCGCAGCGGTTACGGAATTTCCGCAGAATTAGTCCGTACCAGCCGCACCTCCGGGCCCAATCGGCGTGAAAATCCTGGATAGTTGACTGTGCGTCAGATTCGAGTGGAATTCCGCGTGGAAATTTTCCCCGGTTCCGGGGTTGCTATTCCGGATCTTTATGCGAGGATCCTGCTGCCCGGCCAGAAAACAGCCGGACGGAGAAAGGGTTCCTGTGAAATCATTGACGCTCAGATCTGCTGCCGGGGTGGTCGCCTCCCTGGCGGTGTCGGCCGCGCTGGTGCCGGCGTCCACCGCGAGGGCGGAGGCCCGGCCCGGGGACGTGGACAAGACGACGGCCGAAACCCTCGGCCGTATCGCGGGTGTCGTGCTCACCGACCGGACAGCGGCGATCGTCGACGGCAAGGTGAAGGGGCACGCCACTGCGCCGTCCACGAAGAAGGCGCGCCTCTCGTCCGCGACGGCGCGTTCGGAGAAGACCGTCGTGACCGAGCTGCGTCAGCGCAGGGCGAAGCTCAAGGCCCTGGGCGAGGCGTACTCCGCCGGCGACACCCGGGTCACGGTGGACCGGGCCGGCGCCGCCGGCAAGAAGGCCACGGTGCGGGTGACCGAGACCACGCAGCTGACCTACGAGAAGATCCACGGT
This sequence comes from Streptomyces sp. NPDC001678, assembly GCF_042892945.1. Lineage (NCBI taxonomy): Bacteria > Bacillati > Actinomycetota > Actinomycetes > Kitasatosporales > Streptomycetaceae > Streptomyces > Streptomyces sp. NPDC001678. The sequence continues at coordinate 294,773 of NZ_JBIAUP010000011.1, forward strand.
GACGAGCCCGGCACCACCGGCTTCCAGGCCCACCACGAGCTGAGCTTCACCGCCACCGGCAACGGGGCGTGGGAGCTGGCCGGCATCAAGAACCTGGACGAGATACCGCAGATCAACGCACCCGCGCCGACAGCACCCGAGGCGAAGGCCACGGCGGGCGCGGGCGACATGCCGAACGCCCCCGAGGCGAGTGTCTGGCCGTTCGTGAAGCGGCTGCCGAAGGACAACAGGGCGACCGGTCTCGACTACAAGGCGATGGCCGACTACGCCGAGAAGTACTGGAAGAACTACAACCCGGCCTACCGGAAGTACCCGCTGGGCAACGGCGGCGACTGCACCAACTTCGTCAGCCAGGCGCTGAAGGCCGGCGGCTGGAAGCACGCCCCCGGCAAGGCCGGCGACTACACGAAGTGGTGGTACGGGTCCGATACCCAGTCGGATTCCTGGACCGGCGTCAACGAGTGGTCCTGGTTCGCGCTGAACTCGAACCGGGTGAAGCCGCTGAAGTACGTCTACCAGATGGAGGTCGGGGACGTCCTCCAGGCGGACTTCGACCGTGACGGGTCCAAGGACCACACCATGCTGGTGACCTACCGCGACGCTCTCGGCACCCCGTATCTGACGTACCACTCCTTCGACACCTACCGGCGGTCGATGCTGAGCCTCTCGGTGACGCTGCCGTTCACCAAGTGGTACGCGTACCGCACCTGATGCGTACGGCGCGCGGCGCGGTGGTCCTGGTGACCGGGACCGCCCTCGTGCTCGGGCCGCTGTCGGGCTGCGGATCCGGTGGGGGCGGGACGAGGGCCGCGCTCCCTCCCTCCGCCCGTCCCTCGTCCGCCTCGCAGGCCCCCGCTCCGTCCGCGTCGAGCGTGGCGGAGACGGGGGAGAAGTGGGACGGAAAGGTACGGATCCTGGGCGACGGTTCGACGTCCTCCACCGGCCCGCAGCCACACCAGCCCAAGCCGGAGAAGCTCAAACCCGGCGAGAAGCCACCGCAGTTCGTGGTGTTCTCCTGGGACGGCGCACTCCAGGGCGGCGACGAGCAGTTCTCGCACTTCCGTGAGGTCGCCAGGCAGAACAACGCCCGGATGACGTTCTTCCTCACCGGCACCTATCTGCTGCCCAGGTCGAAGGCGTCGCTGTACCGGCCGCCGCGGCACAAGCGCGGCGAGATGGCGATCTCGTACGCCACCGACCAGCACATCCGGGACACCCTGGAACAGCTGAGCGGGGCCTGGCTGGAGGGCAACGAGATAGGCACGCACTTCAACGGGCACTTCTGCGGCACCAAGGGCGGCGGCGACTGGAGCGTCGACGAGTGGAAGAGCGAGATCGAGCAGTCCTACTCCTTCGTTCAGAACTGGAAGACCAATACCGGATACAAGGACCTTCCCCCACTGCCCTTCGACTACAAGAAGGAACTCGCGGGCGGCCGCGCCCCCTGCCTGGAGGGCCAGAAGAACCTGCTGAAGGCCGCCAAGTCCTTCGGCTGGCGCTACGACGCGAGCTCACCCGGCGACTTCCAGCTCTGGCCGTCGAAGAACGACGGCATCTGGAACTTCCCGCTGCAGCTCCTCCCTTACCCAGGGACCGAGCAGCAGGTCCTCTCCATGGACTTCAACTTCCTCTACAACCAGTCCGGTGACAACACCAAGGGCGATCCGGCCAAGTACGGGCAGTGGCGCAAGCTGACGCGCGACGGCTATCTCAACGGCTTCGAGCGCGTCTACAACGGCAGCCGCGCGCCGCTGTTCATAGGCAACCACTTCGAGGACTGGAACGGCGGCATCTATATGAAGGCCGTCGAGGACGTCGTGAAGTCCGTCTGCACGCGGGACGGCGTGCGCTGCGTGACCTTCAAACAGCTCGCCGACTGGCTGGACGTCCAGGACCCCCAGGTCCTTCAGAGGATGCGCCAGTTGGACCCGGCGCAGTCCCCGGACTGGACGTCCCTGGTCAAGTAACTCCCCGGTCGAGCAACTCCCCACTCCTGCCCACCCCCACCCTGTGAGGTACCCCCATGTCCCCGCACAAGAGATCCGTCCCCGCCCTCGCCTGCACCGCCTCGGTGCTGGCCCTGGCCGTGACGGCGGTCGCCGCCTCCGCGCCCGCCGCCCCGGCCGTCGCGAAGACCGCACCGGCAGGCAAGGCCGTCACCAGCGGCTGGAACAACTGGTCCTGCAAGCCGTCCGCCGCTCATCCCAACCCCGTCGTCCTCCTCCACGGCACCTGGGCCAACCAGCTGGACACCTGGTTCCTCACGGCCCCGTCGCTGGCCAAGGAGGGCTACTGCGTCTACTCCCTCGACTACGGCAAGTTGCCCTACATGCCGGGGCTCAACGGCCAGGGGCCGCTGGTCAAGTCGGCCGGAGAGGTGTCCGTCTTCGTGGACAAGGTCCTCAAGTCCACGGGCACGAAGAAGGTGGACATCGTCGGCCACTCCCAGGGCGGCGGCCCCCTGCCCCGCTACTACCTCAACTTCATGAACGGCGCCTCGAAGGTCGACAAGCTCATCGGCCTGGCCCCGGACAACCACGGCACGACCGCCTCCGGGCTGGGCACCCTCGCGCGCAAGGTTCCCGGCGTGAGCAAGGCGCTGTCCCTCTCCCTCCCCGGGCTGGAGGACCAGATCGTCGGCTCCGAGTTCATGAAGAAGCTCAACTCCAAGCCCGACACCGTGCCCGGAGTGAAGTACACGGTCATCTCGACCAAGTACGACGAGATCGCCACGCCCTACAAGTCGCAGCAGCTCTCGGGCAAGAACGTGCGCAACGTGGTGGTCCAGGACCTGTGCAGGCTCGACGTCTCCGAGCACGTCGCGCTGGGCCTGGTCGACCGCGTCGCCTTCAACGAGGTGAAGAACGCGCTCGACCCGGCGCACGCGACCCCCACCACCTGCGCCTCGTTCCTCAACTGACCCGCCGTCCGACACGAAGTCCATCCCCCACTTGGTTCATCCCCCACTTGCGAGGTAGCCCCATGTCCGTACGCGCAAGAACGCTCCGCGTCCTCGCCGGCACCGTCTCCGCGCTGGCGCTGGCCCTGTCCTTCGGAACCGCCTCCGCGTCGGCGGCCCCGGCCGCCGCCCAGGCGGACAAGGCCGTCACCAGCGGCTGGAACAACTGGTCCTGCAAGCCGTCCGCCGCCCACCCCAACCCCGTCGTCCTGGCACATGGTACGTTCGCCAACTCATGGGACAACTGGCTCCTCGCGGCCCCCTACCTGGTCCAGCGCGGCTACTGCGTCTACTCCCTGGACTACGGGCAGCAGGCCGGCGTGCCGCTCGTCCACGGCATCGGGCCGATCGCCAAGTCCGCCGACCAGCTCTCGGAGTTCGTGGACAAGGTCCTCAAGTCCACGGGTGCCAAGAAGGCAGACCTGGTCGGTCACTCCCAGGGCGGCGGCGCCCTGCCGCGCTACTACCTCAAGTTCCTGGGCGGCGCCGACAAGGTCGACAAGCTCGTGGGCATCGCGCCCTCCAACCACGGCACCACCGTCTCGGGGATGTCCCGCCTCATCGACGCCGTGCCGGGCGCCCGCAATGTCGTCTCCCTGACGATGCCGGGTGTCGAGGACCAGCTGGTGGGTTCGGAGTTCATGAAGAAGCTGAACGCCGGCGGTGACACCGTGCCCGGTGTGAAGTACACGGTCATCGCGACCAAGTACGACGAGGTGGTCACGCCCTACAGGACCCAGTTCCTGTCCGGGCCGAACGTGCGCAACATCGAGCTCCAGAACCTGTGCAAGTGGGACGTCTCCGAGCACGCCGCGATCGGCACCATCGACCGCATCGCCTTCCACGAGGTGGCCAACGCGCTCGACCCGGCGCACGCGACCCCCACCACCTGCGCCTCCGCGCTCAGCTGACCCACCCCACCCCCGTACCGGCCCGGCCGCTCTTCCCCTGGCGGCCGGGCCCCTTCCCCGTTGCCGGACGGTCCAGTGAGCATTCGCCCCCGCCTGTACGTACTTCGGCCCCGGACACGGGAAGCCCCGCCCGTCGGGTCACGGTTCCGCCCCGCCTATCCCCGCCCGGGCCGCACGGGGTTCAGGCGCTGGGTACCGTCGTGGCGCCAGACGCTGGGGCTGTCCGGCCTCGCCGTCACCGCCGTGGCCGGACTGCTGACCGTCATGTATCTGCGCACCGCGATACCCGCCGGCCTCAATGCCTTCGCCACCCGGCAGGACAACGTCTACTACTGGGAGACAACCCCTACTGAGTCTTTCGTTAGTTCTGTGGGTGCAGAGGCTGTAACAGTGCGAGGATGCTGGTGTGCCTTCTGAGCCTCAGTCTGTTGTTGTCGCAGCGTCTGTTCCGCCGTTGACGCGGCCGCAGTTGGCGGAGGCCCGGCGGATGCGCGCGGTCGAGTTGTTCGAGCGGGGACGTCCGGATGCTGAGGTCGCGCGGATGGTGGGGAGCCATCCCGAGA
>NZ_JBIAUP010000012.1:0-230235 GCF_042892945.1 Streptomyces sp. NPDC001678
GGGTCCGCCGAGTATTGGGTGCGGCACGTCCGCGAGGCGGTCCGCTTCTCCGACGGGATGCGCACCCTGGAGTCGGAGGGTGTGACCCGCTTCCTCGAACTCGGCCCCGACGGTGTCCTGACCGCCATGGCCGAGACCTCACTCACCGGCGAAGCCAGCTTGATCCCCGCTCTCCGCAGGAACCAGGCCGAGGAAACCGCTGTCGTGGATGCGCTGTCCCGGCTGCACGCTTCCGGTGAGCAGGTGGACTGGGCGGCGTTCTTCGCCGGCACCGGTGCCCGTCGCATCGACCTTCCCACCTACGCCTTCCAGCACCAGCGCTTCTGGCCGGCGGTGATGACGCCCCTCGGCATCTCGTCCGAGGCCGACCATCCGCTGCTGGGTGCGGCGGTGGAGCTGGCGGGCTCCGATGGTTTCCTCTTCACGGGGCGTCTGTCGCTCCAGACCCACGCTTGGCTGGCCGATCACGCGGTGCTGGGTTCGGTGCTGGTGCCGGGTACGGCGTTGGTGGAGCTGGCGCTGCGGGCCGGTGACGAGGCGGGTTGCGGCCTGCTGGAGGAGCTGACGCTCGCCGCGCCGCTGGTCCTGCCCGAGCAGGGCGGCGTCCAGGTACAGGTCCGCGTCGGTGAACCCGACGAGTCGGGCCGCCGCACCGTGACCGTCCACTCTCGACCCGATGACGGTCAGGACCAGCCGTGGACCCTGCACGCGCAGGGCGCACTGGCCGACGCTGTCGGCTCCGCCGCCGCGTTCGACGCGACGGTGTGGCCGCCGGAGGGCGCCCGGCCCATCGATGTGGCAGGCGGCTACGAGCGGTTCGCGGAGGCCGGGTTCGCGTACGGTCCGGTGTTCCAGGGCCTGCGGGCGGCGTGGAAGCTCGGCGACGACGTGTTCGCCGAGGTGGCACTGCCCGACGGCGTCGACGGTGAGGCGTTCGGCCTCCATCCGGCGCTGTTCGACGCGAGCCTGCACGCTGCCGCGTTCAGCGGTGGCGAAGGTGAACGCCAGGGTGGAGTTCCGTTCTCGTGGACGGGTGTCTCGCTCCATGCCACGGGTGCTTCGGCCGTCCGGGTCCGCATCCGTAAGGCCGCCGACGGCGGCGGTGGGATGTCGATCGCGATCGCTGACACGGCGGGTGCGCCCGTGGCCTCCGTCGACTCGCTGGTGGTCCGGCCGATCGCGGCCGACCAGCTCAACACAACGGACCGGGACTCGCTGTTCCGGCTCGACTGGACCCCGGTCCGGGCCGCCGTGGATGTTGAAGCAGTGTCGTACGTGGAGCTCGAGTCGCTGGCCGAGGCGGATGTTGTTCCTGCGGCGGTTGTGGTCGAGGTCGGCGGTGGCGAGGCTGATGTGGTGGCTTCGACGCATGAGCTCACCGCTCGTGTCCTTGGTCTGCTTCAGTCGTGGCTGGTGGAGGAGCGGTTCGAGGAGTCGCGTCTGACGTTCGTCACGCGCGGCGCCACCACGGGCCGTGATCTGGCCGGTGCAGCGGTGTGGGGCATGGTCCGCTCGGCGCAGTCGGAGAACCCGGGCCGCTTCGGCCTGGTAGACCTCGGCAGCGACGACGACACCTCTGTCCTGTCCCGGGCGCTGGCCGTGGACGAGCCGCAGTTGCTGGTCCGTGACGGTGAGTTCCTGGCGCCCCGGCTGGCGCGTGTGGAGAAGCAGGCGACCGCTGAGGTCTCCTGGCGCTCCGACGGTAAGGTCCTGGTCACGGGTGGTACGGGCGGTCTGGGCCGGATCGTCGCCCGGCACCTCGTGAGCGCGCACGGCGTACGCAACCTCCTCCTGGTCAGCCGTAGCGGCCTCGCCGCCGAGGGCGCCCAGGAGCTGGTCGCCGAGCTGGCCGCCGAGGGTGTCGACGTGACCGTGGAAGCGTGCGACGTCGCGGACCGCGCGGCGGTGGCGGATCTCGTATCCCGGCACCGGATCACGGCCGTGGTGCACACCGCCGGTGTGCTCGACGACGGAATCGTCGCTTCCCTCACCCCGGATCGCGTATCCGCCGTCCTGCGGCCGAAGGTCGACGCTGTCTGGAACCTCCACGAGGCCACCAAGCACCTCGACCTCGACGCCTTCGCCGTCTTCTCCTCCGTCGCCGGTACCTTCGGCAGCCCCGGCCAGGCCAACTACGCGGCAGGCAACGCCTTCCTCGACGCCCTCGCTCTGATGCGGCGCGCCGAGGGCAGGGGAGCGGCCCTGTCGCTCGCCTGGGGACCGTGGACGCAGGACAGCGGCATGACCGGCGCGCTGAGCGAGGCCGAGGCCGAGCGGATGACCCGCGCGGGCATGCCGCCGCTGTCGCCCGAACAGGGACTGGCGCTGTTCGACGCGGCACTGGCCGGCGCCGCCGCCGGCGGTGAGGCAGCGGTGCTGCCCGTCCGCCTCGACCTGCCGGTGCTCCGGAACCAGGGCGAAGTGCCGCCGCTGCTGCGCGGGCTGATCCGTACGCGGGCCACGCGCCGCGCGGGCGGGGCCGCGGCCTCCGGGCTGATCCAGCGCCTGGGCGGGCTGTCCGCGCCGGAGCGGCACGAGGCTCTGCTCGACGTCGTGCGCGGGCAGATCGCCACGGTCCTGGGCCACGCCGGCTCCGCCGAGGTGGATCCGACGCGGGCCTTCCAGGACCTCGGCTTCGACTCCCTCACGGCCGTCGAACTCCGCAACCGGCTGGGCACGGTGACCGGCCTCCGGTTGCCGGCGACGGTGGTGTTCGACTACCCGACAGCGGAGGCCCTGGTGCGCTTCCTGCTGGACGAGCTGTTCGGCGGGGACACCGAGGCCGAGGCGCTCGTCCCGGTGCGGGTGCTGCCGCCGGTCGCGGACGACCCGGTGGTGATCGTCGGGATGAGCTGCCGTTTCCCGGGCGGGGTTTCCTCGCCCGAGGACCTGTGGCGGCTGGTGTCGGACGGCGTGGACGCGGTCTCCGGCTTCCCGGCCGACCGCGGCTGGGACCTCGACGCCCTCTACAACCCCGACCCCGACCACACGGGGACCGTCTACACCCGTGAGGGCGGTTTCCTGCGGGAGGCGGCGGAGTTCGATCCCGCGTTCTTCGGGATGAGCCCGCGCGAGGCCCTGGCGACGGACTCGCAGCAGCGGTTGCTGCTGGAGGCGACGTGGGAGGCGATCGAAAGGGCCGGCGTCGACCCGGTGTCGCTCCGCGGCAGCCAGACGGGCGTCTTCGCCGGTGTGATGTACAACGACTACGCCAACCTCCTCTCCGGGCCTGAGTTCGAGGGCTACCAGGGCAGTGGCAGCGCGGGCAGTGTGGCGTCGGGCCGGGTGTCGTACACCTTCGGCTTCGAGGGCCCGGCGGTGACCGTCGACACGGCCTGCTCGTCCTCGCTCGTCGCCCTGCATCTGGCGGCGCAGGCGCTGCGTTCGGGCGAGTGCTCGCTGGCGCTGGCCGGCGGTGTGACGGTGATGTCGACCCCGACCACGTACATCGAGTTCTCGCGTCAGCGCGGACTCTCCCCGGACGGCCGCTGCAAGGCGTTCGCGGACGCGGCCGACGGCGTCGGCTGGTCCGAGGGCGTGGGCATGCTGGTCCTGGAGCGGCTGTCGGACGCCCGTCGCAACGGTCACCGCGTACTCGCCGTGGTCCGGGGCAGCGCGGTCAACCAGGACGGTGCGTCGAACGGTCTGACGGCGCCGAACGGTCCGTCGCAGCAGCGGGTGATCCGCCAGGCGCTCGCCAGCGGCGGGCTGTCCCCGGCGGACGTCGACGCGGTCGAGGCGCACGGCACGGGCACCACTCTGGGTGACCCGATCGAGGCGCAGGCGCTGCTGGCGACCTACGGCCAGGGACGGCCGGAGGACCGGCCGCTGCTGCTCGGCTCGGTCAAGTCCAACCTCGGTCACACGCAGGCCGCCGCTGGTGTCGCCGGGATCATCAAGATGGTCATGGCGATGCGTCATGGCGTTCTTCCGCAGACCCTGCACGTTGACCAGCCGTCGTCGCACGTGGACTGGTCTGCGGGCGCCGTGGAGCTGCTGACGGACCGGACGGTCTGGCCGGAGGGCGAGGGGCCGCGCAGGGCGGGTGTGTCGTCGTTCGGCATCAGCGGGACGAACGCCCACGTGATCCTGGAGCAGGCCGAGCCCGAGCCCGAACTTGTGGAGACACCGGAGTCGGGCGCGGTCGTGCCCTGGGTGCTCTCCGGCAAGACCGAGACCGCTCTGCGGGAACAGGCCGCGCGTCTGCTGACGCACATCGACGGCCGCCGGCCGGCGGATATCGGCTACTCGCTGGTGTCGAGCCGGTCGAGCTTCGCGCATCGTGCGGTGGTACTGGCCGCCGACGCGGAGTCGCTGGCGGGGGCGCTCGCGGCACTGGCGTCGGGCGAGCCCGCTGCCGGTGTGGTCGAGGGCTCGATCGGGGGTTCGGGCAGGACGGCGGTGCTGTTCTCGGGCCAGGGGTCGCAGCGGCTGGGTATGGGCCGGGAGCTGTACTCCCGCTTCCCGGTGTTCGCTGTGGCGTTCGACGCGGTGTGCGCGGGGCTGGACGAGCACTTGGACCGGTCCCTGCGGGATGTGGTCTGGGGTGAGGACGAGGAGCTGATCAACCAGACCGTCTACACCCAGGCCGGGCTGTTCGCGGTCGAGGTGGCGCTGTTCCGGTTGGTGGAGTCGTGGGGCGTACGTCCGGACTTCGTGGCCGGGCACTCGATCGGCGAGGTCGCGGCGGCTCACGTCGCCGGGGTCCTCTCGCTGGCCGACGCCTGCCGGCTCGTCGCCGCTCGCGGGCGGCTGATGCAGGAGCTGCCTTCGGGTGGTGCGATGGTGGCGGTCCGGGCGACGGAGGACGAGGTCCTGCCGCTGCTGACGGACGGCGTTTCGATCGCGGCCGTCAACGGCCCCTCATCGGTCGTGGTCTCGGGTGTGGAGGAGGCGGTCGTAAGGATCGCCGATCACTTCGAGTCCGAGGGCCGGAAGACCAGCCGCTTGCGCGTCTCGCATGCCTTCCACTCGCCGCTGATGGAGCCGATGCTGGCGGAGTTCCGGGAGGCCCTGGAGGGCATCTCCTTCGGCACTCCCGCCATCCCCGTCGTCTCCAACCTCACCGGTGATCTCGCCAAGCCCGAGGAACTGGCCTCCATCGACTACTGGGTGCAGCACGTCCGCGAGGCGGTTCGCTTCTCCGACGGGATAGGCACCCTTCAGACCGAGGGCGTGACCCGCTTCCTGGAGCTCGGCCCCGACGGCGTCCTCACCGCCATGGCCGAGGAGTCGCTGACCGAACCGGCCACCCTCGTTCCCGCGCTCCGCAGGAACAGGGGCGAGGAGACGGCGATCGTCGGCGCACTCGCCGAACTGCACGTCCACGGTGGGAAGGTGGACTGGACAGCGTTCTTCGCGGGTACGGGCGCGCGCCGCGTGGACCTGCCGACGTACGCGTTCCAGCACCAGCGGTTCTGGCCCACGGGCACGGCCGTACGCGCCGGGGACGTCCGGTTCGCGGGCCTCGGCTCCGCCGAGCACCCGCTGCTGGGCGCGGCGGTGGAACTGGTCAACACCGATGGCTTCCTCTTCACGGGCAGGCTGTCCGTCCAGTCCCACCCCTGGCTCGGCGACCACGTGGTGCTGGGTTCGGTGCTGGTGCCGGGTACGGCGTTGGTGGAGCTGGCGCTGCGGGCCGGTGACGAGGCGGGTTGCGGCCTGCTGGAGGAGCTGACGCTCGCCGCGCCGCTGGTCCTGCCCGAGCAGGGCAGTGTCCAGGTGCAGGTCTGGGTCGGTGAGCCCGACGAGGCGGGCCGTCGCGCGGTGACGATCCACTCCCGTACGGGAGAGGAACCGTGGACGCTGCATGCCAGCGGATACCTCACTACGGGCGACGCGCAGGCGCAGGAATTCGCTGCCTCGGCATGGCCGCCGGCCGGAGCGGAAGTGGTGGACGTCGTGGGCGCCTACGAGCGGTTCGCGGAGGCCGGGTTCGCGTACGGTCCGGTGTTCCAGGGCCTGCGGGCGGCGTGGAAGCTCGGCGACGACGTGTTCGCCGAGGTGGCGCTGCCGGAAGGCACCGATGGTGGGGCGTTCGGCCTTCACCCGGCGCTGTTCGACGCGAGCCTGCACGCTGCCGCGTTCAGCGGTGGCGAGGGTGAGGGCGATGGCCAGGGCGGTGTGCCGTTCTCGTGGACGGGTGTCTCGCTCCATGCCACGGGTGCTTCGGCCGTCCGGGTCCGTATCCGTAAGGCCGCCGACGGCGGCGGGGTGTCGATCGCGGTCGCCGATACGACGGGTGCGCCCGTGGCCTCCGTCGACTCGTTGGTGGTCCGGCCGATCGCGGCCGACCAGCTCCGCACCGCCGACCGCGACTCGCTCTTCGCCCTCGACTGGACCCCGGTCCAGGCCACGGACGCCGAAGCAGTGTCGTACGTGGATCTCGAGTCGCTGGCCGAGGCGGATGTCGTTCCTGCGGCGGTTGTGGTCGAGGTCGGCGGTGGCGAGGCTGACGTTGTGAGGTCGACGCATGAGCTCACGGCTCGTGTCCTTGGTCTGCTTCAGTCGTGGCTGGTGGAGGAGCGGTTCGAGGAGTCGCGTCTGACGTTCGTCACGCGCGGCGCCACCACAGGTGGCGACCTGGCGGGTGCGGCGGTGTGGGGCATGGTCCGCTCGGCGCAGTCGGAGAACCCGGGCCGCTTCGGCTTGGTAGACCTCGACGGTGACGACACCGCCGCGTCCGTCCTGCCGCAGGCACTCGCCTTGGACGAGCCGCAGCTGCTGATCCGGGGCGGCGAGTTCCTCGCCGCTCGGCTCGCCCGAGTGACGGCCGAGCCGGCGGCTGAAGCCCCCTGGCGCTCCGACGGTACGGTCCTGGTCACCGGTGGTACGGGCGGTCTGGGCCGGATCGTCGCCCGGCACCTGGTGAGCGCGCACGGCGTACGCAACCTCCTCCTGGTCAGCCGCAGCGGCCCCGCCGCCGAGGGCGCCCAGGAGCTGGTGGAGGAGCTGACCGCACACGGTGTCGAGGCGCTCGTGGAAGCCTGCGACGTGACCGACCTGGCTGCCGTGGCCGGTCTCGTCTCGCGGCACCGGATCACGGCCGTGGTGCACACCGCCGGTGTGCTCGACGACGGAATCGTCGCTTCCCTCACCCCGGATCGCATGTCCACCGTCCTGCGGCCGAAGGTCGACGCTGTCTGGAACCTCCACGAGGCCACCCAGCACCTCGACCTCGACGCCTTCGCCGTCTTCTCCTCCGCCGCGGGCACCTTCGGTACCCCCGGCCAGGCGAACTACGCGGCAGGCAACGCCTTCCTCGACGCCCTGGCCCGGCACCGCCGGGCCGAGGGACTCGTCGGCGCGTCGCTCGCCTGGGGCCCGTGGGCCCAGGACAGCGGCATGACCGGCACGCTGACCGAGGCCAACGTCCAGCGGATCGCCCGTACGGGCATGCCGGAGCTCTCCGCCGAGGAAGGCGTGGCGCTGTTCGACAGGGCGTTGTCCCTGACGGACGAGCCCGTGACGCTTCCGGTGCGGCTGGACCTCGCGGCGCTGCGCGCCCGGGGCGAGGTGCCGCCGTTGCTGCGCGGCCTGATCCGGACGCCGGGCCGGCGGGCGGCCTCCGCGGGGGCCGGTGGCGGCGCTGCTGCCGCCGCCGAACTCGCCCAGCGGCTGTCCGGGCTGTCGGTGGTGGAGGGGCGTGAGGTCCTGCTGGACGCCGTCCGGGGGCAGATCGCGGTGGTGCTCGGGCACGCCGGTGGCGGGGAAGTGGACCCGGCCAAGGCGTTCCGGGACCTCGGCTTCGACTCCCTCACCGCGGTCGAGCTGCGGAACCGGCTCAGCGCGCTCACGGGGGTCCGGCTGCCGGCGACGCTGCTCTTCGACTACCCGACGGCCGGGGAGCTCGTGGACCACCTGTACGCCAAGGTGGCCCCGGCGGACTCGCCCTCCGGCCCGGAGGCGGTCCTGGGTGAGCTCGACAAGCTCGAGAAGGCCTTCCTCGGTATGGAGGTCACCGAGGAGGTGTTCGAGCGGATCGCCGGCCGTCTGGAAGTGATCAGGTCCAAGTGGGGCGCCCTGCGCGACAGCGGCAAGGTGGCCGGCGCCGGGGCCGTGACCGGCGCCGGGGCCGGGGAGGACGCGGAGTTCGACTTCGAGTCCGCCTCCGACGAGGACGTCTTCGACCTCCTCGACAACGAGCTCGGCCTCTCCGACGAGATCTGATCCTGATCCGAAACGCCGCTGCCCGTACCGGAATCCGGTACGGGCAGCGGCGTTTACGAGGCTTACAAGGTTGACGAGGAAAAGGAGAACGCGTCAGAGCGGGCGTCGGAAGCCCAGCACCGCGGCCACGGCGCCCGCGACGGCGACGCAGCCGCTGATGAGCACCGCGGGCAGCGCGGCATCGGCGCCCGGCACGTCGAGGGCCAGGGCGCGCGTGGCGTCGATGGCGTAGGTCAGCGGGTTGATCTCGGCGACCACCCGGAGCCAGGCGGGCAGGTCGTCGACGGGCACGTAGGCGCTGGAGGCGAACATCAGGGGGAAGATGGCGATGATCGCGAGGTTCTGCATGGGCTCGGCGCGCCGCAGCCAGGCGCCGGCCGCGATGAACGCCCATCCCAGCGTCCAGCTGATGAAGAGCGTCAGCCCGGCGGAGGCCGCGAGCTCGCCCACGCCGCCCTTGGGGGAGTAGCCGAGCACGGTGATGCCCAGGAACAGAATGATGACGACCTGGATCGCGCTGCGCACGAGGCTGGAGATGCTGCGGGCGATGAGCAGCGAGCTGGGGTGGATGGGGAGGGAGCGCAGCCGGGCGACGATGCCGTTCTTGAGATCGTCGACGAGGCCTACGCCGCTCTGCATGGCGGACTGGACCGCGTTGTCCACGAGGACGGCGGGCAGGACGAAGTCGAGGTAGCTGACGCCCTTGGGGAAGTGGGGCGGGTGGCCCATCTTGCTGAAGACCTGGGTGAGGACGAAGAGGATGATCACGGGCTGGATCAGGCCGAACAGGACCGTGCCGGGGTCGGTCGCCATTGCCCGGAGGGATCTGCCGGTGAGCACCCGTACCTGGCCGAGCATGGAACTGCCGGACCAGGCGGTGGGGCCCGGCAGTCCGGGGGCGGTGGCGCCCGGCGCCACCGTGCCGTCCTCCGGGGTCCGGGTGAGCGGTGCGGTCATGGAGTCTCCACGGTGAACATGAGCATGTACGTGAGGTATTGAGATATGTGGGGCAGGTGAGGGGCGTTACGAAGCGGCGGTCTGTGCCGTCGGGCGGGGGCGGGTCTGCTGGTCGGCCAGGGCCAGGTACACGTCGTCGAGGCTGGGCTCGCCGAAGGACAGTTCCGTCGCCTCGATGCCCGCCTGGTCGAGGGCCCTGATGACGGCCGCGATGTCCTTGGACGCCTCGATGGCGACGACGACCGTGCCGTTCTCCCGGTCCGGCACCGGTTCCAGCCCGGCCCGGCGCAGGGCCGAGGCGGCGGCGTCCGGGCCGCTGACCGGGTCGGGGGTGACGGTGACCGTGCGCTGGCCGACGGTGGCCTTGAGCTCGGCGGCCGTGCCGCCGGCGATGACGGAGCCGGCGGAGAGCACCGCGATGGAGTCCGCCAGCCGGTCCGCCTCGTCGAGGTACTGGGTGGTGAGCAGGACCGTGGTGCCCTGGGCGACGAGCCCCTCCACGATCTCCCACAGCCTCAGCCGGCTGGACGGGTCGAGCCCGGTGGTGGGCTCGTCGAGGAAGATGACGTCCGGGTGGCCGACGAGGCTCGCGGCGAGGTCGAGGCGCCGGCGCAGGCCGCCGGAGTAGGTGCCCGGCCGGCGGGTCGCGAAGTCCTGGAGCCCGAAGAGCTCCAGCAGCTCGTCCGCCCGGGCCCGGGCGGACCTGCGGTCGGCGCCGAGCAGCCGGGCGATGAGAACGAGGTTCTCCCGCCCGCTGAGCTGGGCGTCGACCGAGGCGAACTGGCCGGTGAGGCCGACGCGTCGGCGGACCTCCCGGGGCTCGCGCGTGACGTCGAAACCGGCCACCCTGGCCCGGCCCGAGCTGGGCGGCAGGGCGGCCGCGAGAATGTTGACGAGGGTCGTCTTGCCCGCGCCGTTGTGTCCGAGCAGCGCGAGGACGGTGCCCCGCCGGGCGGTGATGTTCACCGAGTCCAGTGCGCGTACGGAGCCGAAGACCTTGCCGACGCCCTCGGTCTCGATCATGATGTCGTCCCCGGCCATCGGGGCTTCGACAGGTACGGTGAGCCCACTCATGGCTGATCTCCCGCAGGTGGATGAGGTGGCGAAATCGCCGTGGCGAAAACGCCGTGATTTCGACAGCGAGCATGCGCGACCCGGGAGTTGACCGGCCACCGGCCGTAACACGAAAAGTCTCGGGTCTCACCTAGGGCTGTCGGGTGCATGGTTACTGCTTCGGCATACGGGGGAGTGTTGGCCGGGCGGATGGAGGAGCCATGGCACGAGAGAACCTCGGGGTGTTGTTGGACGAGGCGGTGGCGATCATGCACCGCACGGGGCATCCGTCCCCGCGGGGCGAGGTCGAGGAGATCGCCGCCCATGTGCTCGGCAGAGAAGTGGGCGAACTGGCCGCGGACTTCGAGCCGCACGACCGGGTCGCCGCGAAGTTCCGCAGGCTGGTGGGGCGCCGGGCCGAGGGGGCGCCGATGGGGCATCTGACCGGCCTCGCCGAGCTCGGCGGCATCGAGGTGGCGGTGGGCCCCGGGGTGTTCGTACCCCGTCCGCACAGCGAGCTGGTGCTCGCGAGCGGGCTGGAGGCCGTCGCGGACGTCTCCGCGCCGCTCGTGGCCGACCTGTGCACCGGCTCGGGCGCGATCGCCCTGGCCCTGGCCCACCGGCGGCCCGACGCCGTCGTGCACGCCGTCGACTTCGACCCGCTGGCGCTGGACTTCGCCCGCCGCAACCGCGAGCGCCGCAGCAGGCTGGGCGACACCCCGATCGTCCTGCACGAGGCGGACGTCACCCGCCCCGGGCTCCTGGAGGAGCTGACCGGACGGGTGGACCTGGTGGTGGCGAACCCGCCGTTCATGCCGGACGGGGCGGACGTGCCCCCGGAGTTCGGTACGCACCAGCCCCGGCAGGCGATCTTCGGCGGGCCGGACGGGCTGCGGGTCATCCGGCACGTGGTGGCCGCGGCCGAACGGCTGCTGCGGCCCGGCGGCGGGTTCGTCGTGGAGCACGGGCACGTCCACGGCGAGTCCGTGCCGGAACTGCTGCGCGCGAGCGGCCTGTTCACGGACGTGTCCAGCCACGCGGACCACGACGGCTGGCCCCTGTACTCCATGGCCCGGCGGGCGGGCGCATAGCCGGGTGAGCGAGGGTGCGCCGGCCCCGGGAACGGGTGCCGGCGCACGGCCCCGGAGCCCACGGCCCTCGCAGCCGCCCACGGCACCCACCGCCCCGGACTCCGGGAGGGGCTCCCCTCACCCCCCGTCCATCAGCCGGAACAGCTCCTCGTCGCTGGCCGAGTCCAGGTCCAGCCCGCTCTCCGGCGCGTCGGCCTCCGGCACGTCCTCCGGGCCCCAGCGGGTCGCGAGGGCCCGCAGCCGGGCCGCCGTCTCGGCGTTGACCGTGACGCCCGTGGAGAGCAGATACTCCAGCTCGTCCACCAGGCCGGTCACACCGCGCGGGGAGCGGGTCCCGGCCTGCTCCAGGCGTTCCCGCAGCAGGGCGACGACGGCGTCCGGGGTGGGGTGGTCGAAGACCAGCGTCGCCGGCAGACGCACGCCGGTCGCCTCGGTGACGCGCCCGCGCAGCTCGATCGCGTTCACGGACGTGACGCCCATCTCCGTGAAGGGCTGCGCGCCGGCCTCCTCGCCCCACGGCCCGCGCCCGCCGAGCACGGCGGTCACCTCGGCCAGGACCAGGTCCCGGAGCAGCTCGTCCCGCTCGGGCCCGTCGAGCCCGGCCAGCCGGTCCCGCAGCGGCGACACGCCCCCGTCGTCGTCCACGGAAGACGGCGAAGACGGCGAGGATACCCAGGACACCGGCGGCACCAGGGCAGGCACCGGCGGGGGAGCGGTGGTCGCCGCCGACGTCACCCAGTACTCGCGGCGCTGGAAGGCGTACGTCGGCAGGGCCACCGGCACGGCCGCCGGCAGCACGGCCCGCCAGTCGACGGACGCGCCGTGGGCGTGCAGCCGGGCCGCGGCGGTGAGCGCGGCCCGCGCCTCGTCCTGACCGGTCGTCAGCGTCGGGACGATCGTGACGGCCCCCGGCCGGGCGGCCGTGGCCTGGACGCACTCGTCGATCATCGGCGTGAGCGCCGGGTCCGGGCCCAGCTCCAGGAAGCACGTCGTCGCGGCCGGCCCGCTCCGCAGCCGGTCGACGGCGTCCTTGAACCGCACGGGTTCCCGTACGTGCCGCACCCAGTGACCGGGGTCGCGGGCCTCCTCGGCGGTCAGGAGCCGGCCGGTGAGGGCGGAGACGACCGGGACGGACGGCGCGGCGAAGGACAGGCCCTCGACGACCTCCCGGAACTCCGCGAGCATCGGCTCCATCAGCGGCGAGTGGAAGCCGTGGCTCACCACGAGCTGCCGGGTCTTGTGCCCGGCGGCGGCGAGCCGGTCGGCGAGCCCGGTGAGCGGGCCCTCCGCTCCCGACAGCACCACCGAGCGCGGTCCGTTGACCGCGGCGACGGACACGGTGCCGTCGAGCCCGGCCAGCCACGGCGTCAGCTCGTCCTCGGCGACGCGGACCGCCACCATCGTGCCGCCCGGGGGCAGCGCCCCCATCAGCCTGCCCCGGGCCGCGACCAGGGCGCAGGCGTCCCGCAGACCGAGGACCCCCGCCACATGGGCGGCGGTGATCTCGCCGACCGAGTGGCCCACCACGTGATCCGGGACCACCCCCCACGAGGCGAACAGCCGGTGGAGCGCGACCTCGACGGCGAACAGCGCCGGCTGGGCGTACGCGGTGTCGTCGAGGAGCCCGGCCTCCTCGGAGTCGGGGCCGGCCCACATCACCGAGGTGAGCGGCCGCTCCAGCAGCGGGTCGAGGGCGGCGCAGACCTCGCGCAGCGCCGCGTCGAAGACGGGGAAGGCCGCGGCGGCCCGGCGGCCCATGCCGAGGCGCTGGCTGCCCTGACCGGTGAAGACGAACGCCAGATCGCCGGGCGCGCTCTCGTCGCGCACGGCGCCGGGGGCGCGCTCGCCGCTCGCGAACGCGGCGGTGGCGGCGAGCAGTTCCTCGCGCGAGGCGCCGGTGACGACGGCCCGCCGGCCGTGCAGGGCCCGTGTGGTGGCCAGGGAGTAGCCGATGTCCCGGGCCGGCAGGGCGGGGTTCGCCCGCGCGTACTCGGCCAGCCGCAGCGCCTGGGCGCGCAGGGCCGCGTCGCTGCGGGCGGACAGCACCCAGGGGACGGCCGCCCCGTCCGCACCGGAAGGTTCCGCACCGGAGGGTTCCGCGGATGCCACGGCGTCCGCCGGCGGTTCCTCCAGGATCACGTGGGCGTTGGTGCCGCTGATCCCGAACGAGGAGATTCCCGCCCGGCGCGTCCGCCCCTCCTCGCGGGGCCAGGCCCGCGCCTCCGTCAGCGGTTCCACCGCGCCCGCCGCCCAGTCCACATGGGAGGACGGCTCGTCGAGGTGGAGGGTCTTCGGCAGGACGCCGTGGCGCAGTGCCAGCACCGTCTTGATGACGCCGGTGACGCCGGCGGCCGCCTGCCCGTGCCCGAGGTTCGACTTGACGGACCCGAGCCACAGCGGCCGGTCCGCGTCCCGGTCCCGGCCGTACGTCGCCAGCAGCGCCTGCGCCTCGATGGGGTCGCCGAGGGCCGTGCCGGTGCCGTGGCCCTCCACGGTGTCGACGTCCCGGGCCGAGAGCCCGGCGTTGGCGAGCGCCTGGCGGATGACGCGCTGCTGGGAGGGGCCGTTGGGGGCGGTGATGCCGTTGGAGGCGCCGTCCTGGTTGACGGCGGAGCCCCGGACGACCGCCAGCACCGGGTGACCGTTGCGGCGCGCGTCGCTCAGCCGCTCCAGCAGGAGCAGCCCCGCGCCCTCGGACCAGGCCGTGCCGTCGGCGCCGTCCGCGAAGGGCTTGCAGCGCCCGTCGGGGGACAGCCCGCGCAGCCGGGAGAACTCCACGAAGGACGCAGGTGTCGCCATGACGGCCACACCGCCCGCCAGGGCCAGGGAGGACTCCCCGGACCGCAGGGACTGGCACGCCAGGTGGAGGGCGACGAGCGAGGACGAGCAGGCCGTGTCGACCGTCAGGGCCGGGCCCTCGAAGCCATAGGTGTACGCGATGCGCCCGGACAGCGCGCTCGCGGCCGTACCGATGCCCAGCAGCCCTTCCAGCCCGGCCGCCGCGCCCGTCCGGTCGGTGGCGTAGTCGTGGTACATGGCGCCGGTGAAGACGCCCGTGCGGGTGCCCTTGAGGGTCGTCGGGTCGATGCCCGCCCGTTCCAGGGCCTCCCAGGAGACCTCCAGCAGCAGCCGCTGCTGGGGGTCGGTGGCCAGGGCCTCCCGGTCGGAGAGGCCGAAGAAGCCCGCGTCGAAGCGGCCCGCGTCGTGGAGGAAGCCGCCTTCGCGCGCGTAGGAGGTGCCCGGGTGCTCGGGGTCGCCGTCGAAGAGCCGGTCGAGGTCCCAGCCGCGGCCGGTGGGGAAGCCGGAGACCGCGTCGGTGCCGTCGGCGAGGAGGGCCCACAGCTCCTCGGGGGAGTGCGCCCCGCCCGGCAGCCGGCAGGCCATGCCGATGACGGCGACGGGTTCCCCGGAGCCCGCGACCCGCGCGGGCACGGCCTCCCGTGCCGCCTCCTCGTCGGGGCGGCCGGTCAGGGCCCGTGCCACGGCGAGCGGCGTGGGGAAGTCGAAGGCCAGGGTGGTGGGCAGGGGCAGCCCCGTCGCCTCCTGGAGCAGATTGCGCAGCCGGATGGCGAGGACCGAGTCGAGGCCCAGGTCGCGGAAGGTCGCCTCGGCCGGGACGGTGTCCGCCGGGGTGTGCGCGAGCACACCGGCCACGCACGTACGGACGAGGTCCAGGGCCTCCTCGACGGTGCACGGCCGGCAGCCCGTGCCGTCACAGGCCGGGCCGCGGGCGATCTCGCCCGAGGCGAGCGCCTTCTCCAGCGCCCGGCGGTGGAGCTTGCCGGCGGGGGTGAGCGGGAGCTCCGGCACCGTGACCAGTTCCAGCGGGATCTTGTAGTCGGCCACGCCGCGCCGCCGCAGGAAGTCCGTCACCTCCGCGAGGCCGGGCACGGGGTCGGCCTTCTCGGTGACGACCAGGCAGGGGTATTCGCCGAGGCGGGCGTCCGGTACGGCCAGGACGGCGAGGGGGCCCACGCCGGGGAGGTCCGCGAGCAGGCCCTGGATCTCCGTGGCGTTGAACTTCCGGCCGCCCACGTTGACGATCTCGGCCGACCGGCCGTGGAACGCGACCCGCCCGTCGCCGCCGAGGACGGCCAGGTCGCCGGTGCGCAGCCAGCCGTCGTCGGTGACGGCGGCGCGGGTGAGCTCCGGCTCGCGGTAGTAGCCGCGGAACATCCCGGGGCTGCGGTAGCGCAGTTCGCCGACCGTGCCCGGGGGGCAGTCGCGGCCGTCCTCGTCGACGACGCGGACCTCGGCGCCGCTCGTCGGCCGGCCCACGCTGCGGGTGGCGACGTCGGCGGGGTCGTCGGCGCCGGTGCGGGTGCCGGTGCCCAGTTCGGACATTCCCCAGACGACGACGAGCGCGCAGTCGAGCGCGGCCCGTACGCCCGTGACGAGCGCGCCCGGCACGGCCGCGCCCGCGGTGCGCACCTCGTGGGGCCGGAAGCCGGCCGGTTCGCCGGTCTCCGTGAGCCGGGCGACGACGTCGTGGAGCTGGGCGGGGACGGCGAAGACGACGCTGGGGCCGGCCTCCCGCGCCAGGGCGAGGAAGCGCTCGGGGTCCCAGGAGCGCAGCAGCACCTGCCGGCAGGCGGCGAACAGCGCCGAGTGGAGGGACTGGAGGCCGAAGAGGTGGGTGAGCGGGCAGGCCGTGACGACCGCGCGGGCGAACGCCTCCGGGGCCTCGGCGGTGACGGCCGCGGTGTTCGACAGCAGTCCGTCGTGGCTGTGGAGGCAGATCTTGGGCCGGGCGGAGGTGGTGCCGGAGGACGGCACGAGCACGAACGGCATGTCCGGGGTGACGGTCACGGGGTGGGGGGCGCTGCCCGACCAGGTGGCCAGCAGGGTGTCCAGCCGGGCGGTGCCGGGCTCGTCCTCCCCTTCGCCGGCCGCCCCGGTGAGCAGGACGGTCCCGAGCGAGGGCACGGTCCGCAGGAGGTGGCGGACGGTCAGTTCGTGTTCGCCGCCGTCCTGGGTGGCGGCGGGGAGGACGGCGAGCGCGGGCTCCACCCGGCCGAGCAGGGCGTGGACGTCCTTGGGGCCGTTGCCCTGGTGGACGGGCAGCAGCACGGCGCCGACGGCGGCGACGGCCAGGTGGAGGGTCGGGAACTCCCAGCTGTTGGGCAGGTGCGCCGCGACCACGTCGCCGGGGGCGACGCCGAGCTCCTGGAGACCCCTCGCCAGGGCGTCGACGTCGGCGCGCCACTGCCGCCAGGTCCAGGAGCGGTCCCCGTCGACGAGGGCCACCGCGTCGGGGGCGGCGTTCACGGCGGCCTGGAAGACGTCCGGGAGGGTGAAGCCGCCCAGGGCACCGGGGGAACCGGCCGGCGGGTCGATGGTGTAGTCGGTGGTGCGGACGGGCATCGTCACTCCCGGAGGTTCAGATGAGGGCGCCGGGGTCACCGGCCGGGGCCGGCACGCCGGTCATGGGGGTCACGGGCGCGCGCCCGGGGAATTCGGCGCCGAGCAGTTCGAGCAGCGGCGTGGCCTTCACCGCGGTCTCCTCGAACTCCGCCTCCGGGTCCGACAGCGCGATGATCGCGCCGCCCACGCCGTAGCGGAGGTTGCCGCCGCTGAGCACCACGGTGCGGATGACGATGCTCAGGTCGGCCGCGCCGGTCAGCGAGAAGTAGCCGATGGCCCCGGAGTAGACGCCGCGGGGGCCGTCCTCCAGCCGGTCGATGATCTGCATGGTGCGGATCTTCGGCGCGCCCGTCATCGAGCCGCCGGGGAACGCGGACCGGACACCCGTGACCGCGCAGCCGTCCTCCCGGAGCCTGGCCCGGACCGTGCTCACCAACTGGTGGACGGTGGCGTAGGACTCCACCTGGAAGACGGGGGCCGCGGTGACGGAGCCGATCTCGGCGCAGCGGCCCAGGTCGTGCCGGACCAGGTCGACGATCATCAGGTTCTCGGCGCGGTCCTTCTCGCAGGACGCCAGCTCCGCGACGAGGGCCGCGTCCTCCTCGGCGCAGCCGCCGCGCGGCCGGGTGCCCTTGATGGGCTTGGACTCCATCAGCCCGTTCCGGTCGATGCGCAGGAAGCGCTCAGGGGAGGTGCTGAGGACGGACAGGTCCGCGAAGTCCAGGAAGGCGGCGAAGGGGGCGGGGCTGGTGCGGCGCAGGAAGCGGTAGGCCTGCCAGGGGTCGAGGTCGGCCTCCGCCTCGATCATGTTGGTGAGGCAGACCTCGTAGGTCTCGCCGGCCTTGATCTCCTCCTGGCAGGCGGCGATGAGCTTGAGGTAGGTGTCGCGGTCGTGCCGCAGCCGGATCCCGGTGGTGCCGGGCGTCACGGGCGGCTCGCAGGGGCCGGGGGTGTGGCCGGCGGCCTGGGCGAGGAGGTCGGCGGTGGTCCGCAGCCAGGCGCGGGCGGGGGCCTCGTCGGTGTCCTCGGCGAGGGCCAGCAGGTGGGTGGTGTCCGTGCGGTGGTCGAGGACGACGGCGCGGTCGGCGAAGACCATCACGGCGTCGGGTTCGGCGGGCCGGTGCGCCGCGTCCCCGTCGCAGTCGGCCTTGAGCTCGTAGCCGAGGTAGCCGACCCAGCCGAGGGCGAAGTCGAAGGGCAGGGCGGGGGTTTCGACGTGGGCCGCGCGCAGGTCCTCCTCCAGCCAGGTCAGGAAGTCGCCGGGCACGATCCGGGCGGGTTCCGCCGTGGCGGTCACGGTGACGGTGCCGCGGGCGACGTCGGCGGTGGCGACGCGGGCGAGGGGGCCGGAGGCGTCGCCCATGACGGAGAGTTCGCCGAGGGGGCCGCCGGTGCGGCTGCTGTCGAGCCAGAAGGGGTGGTTCCCGGTGCGGAAGAGCCGGTCGAAGGCGACCTCGGGGTCCCAGCGGGTGGGGAGGCTCTCGGTGAGCACGCGCAGCCGCCGGGCGGGGGCGTGGCCGGCCGGGGCGGGGGTGGTTCTCGGCGCGGTTCTCGTGGCGGCGCGGGGGGTGTTCGTGGCGCGCTGGTGCTCTTCCGTCAGCTTCCGGAAGTTCTCCAGGAGGCGGTGGCCGCCCTGGGTGCTGATGGACTCGGGGTGGAACTGCACGCCCCACAGCGGGAGGGTGCGGTGGCGCAGGGCCATGACCACGCCGTCCGGGGACCAGGCGGTGGGTTCGAGGTCGGGGGAGAGGTCGGTGACGGCGAGCGAGTGGTAGCGGACGACCTCGAGTGGGGAGGGGAGCCCCTCGAAGAGGCCGGTGCCGTCGTGCCGGACGGGGGAGACCCGGCCGTGGCGGGGCTCGGGGGCCCGGCCGACGCGGGCGCCGTGGGCCAGGGCCATGCCCTGGTGGCCCAGGCAGACGCCGAGGACGGGTATCCGGCCCTCGGCGGCGATCTCCGCGCAGAACCCGAAGTCGGCGGGCCGGTGGGGGGTGCCGGGGCCGGGGGACAGGACGACGTTGTCGAAGTCGCCGAGCCGCGCCGGGTGCCACGCCGGGTCGTCGTTGTGGATGACCTCGGGCTCTTCGCCGTTGACCTCGGACAGGTAGTGGAAGAGGTTGTAGGTGAAGGAGTCGTAGTTGTCGACGAGGAGCGTGCGCATCAGAGTTTCCCGAGTTCGCGGGCTATCTCGGCGTTCACGGCCACGTGATTGCCGGTGAGGAAGAAATGGCCGCCGGGGAACACCTGGAGCCGGAAGTCCCCTTCGGTGTGCCGCTCCCAGGCCTTGGCCTCGTCCAGGGAGGTGCGAGGGTCGGCATCACCGGTGAGGACGGTCACGGGGCAGCGGACGACGCGGTCCTCGGGGCAGCGGTAGGTCTCGATCGCGGTGTAGTCGCCGCGGATCGCGGGCAGGGCCATCCGCAGGATCTCCTCGTCGCCGAGGACCCCGGCCTCCGTGCCGTTGAGGAGCTTGAGCTCGGCGATGACGCCGTCGTCGTCGCGCTGGTGCACGGTCTCGGGGCGGGAGGTGGAGGGGGCCCGGCGGCCGGAGGCGATGACGGCCTTGGGGGCGGAGGCCGCGCCCTTCTGCTCCAGCCGCCAGGCCACCTCGAAGGCGAGGACGGCGCCCATGCTGTGGCCGAAGTAGACGGTGGGCTTGTCGTCCAGGTCCAGGAGCCGGTCGGTGATCCGGTCGGCGAGGGTGGCGATGTCGGTGACACAGGGTTCGTGGCGGCGGTCCTGGCGGCCGGGGTACTGGAGGGCGACGACGTCGACGCCGGGGGCGAACCGGGCCGAGACGGGGTGGAAGAAGCTGGCCGAGCCGCCCGCGTGGGGGAAGCAGACCAGCCGGGTGGCGGCGGTCGTGGCCGGGTGGTAGCGCCGGGCCCACAGGGCCAGGTCGTTGTCCGCGCTGTTCAAGGGCTCGGGTCCTTTCTCGGTGGGGGTGGGGAGGGCACACGGCGGCCGGGCGTCGGTGCGTTCAGTCCTCGTGCACGGTGATGGCCCGTGACGGGCAGAGGTCGCCCGCCCGCCGCACGGCGTCGGTCAGTCCGGCGCCGTCGGCGGCCAGGACGGTGACCAGGCCGTCGTCGTCCTGGTCGAAGACGGCCGGGGCGGTCAGCACGCACTGGCCCGCGCCGATGCAGCGCTCGTTGTCGGCGGTGATACGCATCAGGAGCTCTCCCACTGGACGGGCATCTCGTGCAGCCCGAAGAGTACGACGTCGTGTTTGAAGGCCAGTTCCTCCACGGGGACGGCCAGCCGCAGGGTGGGGATGCGCTCGAAGAGCCTGCGGTAGGCGATCTCCATCTCCAGGCGCACCAGGTTCTGCCCGAGGCACTGGTGCATGCCGTAGCCGAAGGCCACGTGGTGGCGGTCGGTGCGGGAGGGGTCGAAGGCGTGGGGGCAGGCGAAGGCCTGCTCGTCGTGGTTGGCGGCGGCCACCAGCGGGATGATGCCCTCGCCGGCCCGGACGAGCTGCCCGGCGATCTCGACGTCCTCGACGGCCACCCGCAGGGAGACGATGTCGGCGACCGAGTGGAAGCGCAGCGTCTCCTCGACCACCCGGTCGTCGCCGATCCACTGGGGGTTCTGCAGGAGGGTCATCACGCCCAGCGCGATGTTGTTGGCCGTGGTCTCGTGGCCGGCGATCAGCAGGAGCAGCAGCACTCCCGACAGCTCGTGGGGGGCGATGGCGCCGGTGGCGAGCAGTCTGCTGACCAGGTCGTCCTGGGGCCACTTCGACTTGATGTCGATGAGCCGGTTGATGTAGCGCAGGAGTTCCTTGGTGGCGGTGTCGCGCTGCTGGTCGGTGGAGGAGCGGATGGCGACCAGGGTGCGGGTGCGGGACTCGAAGAAGTCGCGGTCCACCGGGGGCACGCCGAGGAGGGCGGAGATCACCAGGGAGGGCACGGGCAGCGCGAAGTCGGCGACGAGGTCCGCGGAGTTCCCGGAGGCGAGCAGCTCGTCGATGAGCTTGTCGACGGTCTCCTCGATCGCGGGGCGCATGGCCCGGACCCGTCGCACGGTGAACTCGGGGATGAGCGCCTTGCGGAAGCGGTCGTGCTCGGGGGAGTCCATCCCCACGAACCAGCCGGGGATCTGCTCCTGCTTGGGCACGCCCATGGTCTCGCTGATGTTGGGGAAGCCCTTGTGGTCCGGGTTGGAGCTGATCTTGGGGTTGGTGAAGACGGCGCGGACGTCCTCGTGCCGGGTGACCAGCCAGACCTTGTTGCCGTTGGGCAGGTAGGAGAGGACCAGCCCCTCCTGTTCGCGGTAGGTCGTGTACCGGGGAGGCGGGAAGGCCTCACCGGGCTTGCGCAGCGGGAAGTCGACCACCATCGGGCCGTCGTGCGTCATGTCGGAAACTCATTCCCTCGTGGCGGGCCTGCGGGGCCGGTCACCCGGCGGTGTGGAACTCGCGGACCCGGGCCGTGATGAAGTCCTGGTCGGCGGCGGTCAGCCCGGTGTGGGTGGGCAGGTAGAAGCCGTCCTCCGCGAACCGGTTGGCCTTCAGCGAGGGCCAGTCGGGGTGGAGGTAGCCGGGCTGACGGCTCATGGGCTTGAAGAACAGCCGCGTCTCGATGCCCGACTCGGCGAGGAAGGCGCGCAGCTCCTCGCGGCGCTCGGCGCGGAGGTCGTACATCCACAGCACGTCGCGCGAGGGCATCAGGGTGATGCCGGGGATGCCGGCGAGGCCCTCGTCGTAGCGCTTCTCTATCTCCCGGCGGGTCGCGAGGATCTCGTCCAGCCGCTCGACCTGGGCGAGGGCGACGGCGGCCTGCATCCCGGTCATCCGGAAGTTGTAGGCGAGCTTCTTGTGGAGGAAGCTGTGGTCCCGGGTGAAGGCCATGGCGCGCAGATGGGCCAGCTGGCCGGCGAGCCTGGGGTCGTCGGTGAGGCAGACGCCGCCCTCGCCCGCCGTGATGATCTTGTTGGCGAAGAGGGAGTAGCAGGCGATGTCGCCCACCGGGCGGATGCCGTGGGCCTCGGCGGAGTCCTCGACGACCCGCAGGTTGTACTGGAACGCGATGTCCATGATCGCGTCCATGTCGCAGCGCCGGCCGTAGATGTGCACCGGCATGATCGCCTTGGTCCGGGGGGTGATCTTCTCCTCGATGCGGGTGACGTCGATGTTGAGGTCGTCCCCGCAGTCGACGAAGACGGGGGTGGCGCCGGTGTAGGTGACCGCCCACGCCGAGGCGATCATGGTGAACTCGGGGACGATCACCTCGTCGCCGGGGCCGACGCCCAGGGCCCGCAGGGCGAGGGTGAGGGCGGCCGTCCCGGAGGAGCAGGCCACGCCGTGGGCGATTCCGTTCCAGTCCGCGAAGGCCTGCTCGAACCGCTGGATGACGGGACTCTGGGACGATATCCAGCCGTCGCCGATGGTGGCGGTGACGTACTCGAGCTCCTTGCCGTCGAGGGCGGGACGCGACACGGGGTACTTGAACGACATGGGTTCCTCTCTGGTCAGGCCGGGATCAGGCCAGCGCGGGAAGGCCGAGGACCAGCCCGGCGGCCGTCTCACGACCGCCCGCCGCGCGCTGGAGGGCGCCCAGCCGCTCCGCCTTCTCGCGGAACGAGGGGTCGCCGAGCACCCGGGTGAGCTTGTCGACGACGTCGTCGACCGCGACGGTCTGGGGCCGGTCGAGGGTCAGGCTGATGCCGAAGTCCTGGCCGCGTACGGCCTGGTCGAAGCAGTCCACCCACAGGGGGCGCACCACCAGGGGCTTGCCGAAGTAGATGCCCTCGTGGAAGCCGTTGCCGCCGCCGTGGGTGAAGAACACCTTGACGTTGGGGTGGGCGAGGACGTCGAGCTGGGAGGGGACCCAGCTCTCGATGCGGAGGTTGGCCGGAAGCGATTCCTTCGAAGGCAGCAGGTGCTGCTGCTCCTTGGGCAGCTTCCACAGCACCTGGTGCTCGCCCTCCAGCCGGCGGGCCACCTCCACCAGCGCGCCGACCTGGTCCTTCGTCAGCCGGGTGATGGTGCCGAAGCCCATGTAGACGACCGAGGACTGCTCGTCGAGCCAGCCGCGGACGTCCTTGTCGTCCGGGGTCTCCGGCAGGGGCGGCATCATCGCGCCCACCAGCCGCATCTTCTCCGGTACCGGGAAGGGGTAGTCCAGCTCGGCGATGGAGTTGCACAGGACCAGCTCGGCCTTGTCGATCCTGGTCATCGGGTTGGGCGGCGGGATGCGCAGCTCCTTGCGGATCCGCGTGTCCTCCTGCAGCACCTTGCCCATGGCCGGGTTGAAGAACATCGCCAGGGTCCGGTACTTGAACAGCTCGTTGCTCAGGCGCTGCGCCGGGGTCATCTTCCGCGGCAGCCCGGAGTGGGGGACCGGGAAGTCCCGGGGGGTGTGGCCCTTGGCGAAGGGGTTGAGCGAGGTAAGGACATTGCTCGGAAGGAACGGGACGCTCAGGACGAACGGGATGTCCCGGGCGATGGCCAGGTCGACGGCGAAGCCCGCCATGCAGTCGACGACCATCAGCGCCGGCCGCACCTTCTCGACCACGGCCTCCAGCTTGCGGAACTTCTCCGCCTGGAGGGCCGGCTTGTAGGACTGCCGGATGACGGCCCGGTGCGCCCGGAAGCGGGAGGACTGGGTCACCTCCCGGTAGACCTCGTCGTCCCAGGTCACGGCGGACAGCTCCGGGATCACCTCGCCGAGCGAGGCGAACTCCACCGGGGAGCGCTCGGCGATCCGCGCCACGTCCTCGCGGCGCGGTTCGTCGGTGGCGAACCACAGGTCCTCCACGCCCTGCCGGGAGAGTTCGCCCGCCAGCACGAGCAGCGGATTGAGCAGCCCGCTCTCCGGAAGGCTGACGAACAGGATCGGCCGTCGCGCGGAGTCCATGGCATCCCTTTCAGTGGTGGCCGCAGGGGCGGGGCGCGGGACGCCCCGGGCTGGCCGGACGGCCTCCCCGCACTGTGATCTCATGCCACGTGCCGGGAAATCCTTAGACTCCTCCCGGACGCGACGCGCCGGGCTTCACCCCTTACCACGTCAAGACAGTAAGAGGTTCTAATGTCCAGGAGTTCGAGCAAGTGGAACCCCTAGTCATACAAAACGCTCTAGAGTGACAAGAGACCTGACGAGGTGATGCAAGATCCACCTTGGCGGGACTTGAGCGGAATGCGATGTCTGAGCGCTGAATCCCCTCAGGGGCGTGAGGAGAACTACCGTGCTGCACCGCCCGCACGCCGGCGGCTTACCCGAGTCGCCGACCGGCCGCGGCGGGGAGCTGGCGGCGCTCGCTGCCCGCGCCGCCTCCGCCCACACCGGCCACGCCCAGGCGGTCCTCCTCAGCGGCCCCTCCGGCATCGGCAAGACCCGCCTGCTGCGCGCCTTCCTCGACGCCCAGGCCGCACGCGGCATCCGGACGCTCTACGCCGCCTGCGGCCGGGAACCCGCAGCGCACCGGGCCCCGGCCGCCTACGACGGCCTGCCCGAGGGCATATCCGACGACATACCCGAGGGTGCCGCCACGGCCCCCTACAGCGCGGTACGCGCCCTGTTCGGCCCCCTGGGGCTCACCGGCGCCGGCCACTCCCCCCTCCTGCGGGGCGGCGCCCACCACGCCCTGCCCGCCCTGACACCCCGCGCGGCCACGACCGCCCCGCCCGCGCACCAGGTCCTCCACGGCCTGTACCGCCTCGCCGGCAATCTGATGACGGACCGTCCGCTCACCCTCGTCCTGGACGACGCCCACCACGCCGACGAACACTCCCTGCGCTGGCTCGACTTCCTGCTGCGCCGCGCCGAGCACCACCTGCCGCTCCTGGTCGTCCTCGCCCACCGCCCCGAAGCGGAACCCCTCGCCGGGGACGCCCTGGCCGCCGTCGGCGCACCCCACCGGACCACCGTCCTGCCGCTCGGACCGCTGACCGAAACGGAATCCGCCGAGCTCGCCCGGAAGATCCTCGGCACCCCCGTCGGCCCCGCCTTCGCCGGGCACCTCACCGCGGCCTCCGGTGGCAACCCCCGCACCCTCACCCACGCCCTGCGCACCCTGCGCGCCGAGGGCACCGCGCCCGACGGGCGCGGCGCGCGCCGCGCCGCCGAACTCTGCGCCGCCATGACCGCCACGACCACCCGCCGGCGCCTCGACCACCAGCCCGGCTGGGTCCGCGACGTCGCCACGGCCGTCGCCGTGCTCGGCGAGGACGAACCGCAGCGCGTCGCCGCCCTCGCCGGCGTGCCCACCGGCCTCGTCGAGGACGCCCTGACCGCGCTGCGCCGCGCCGGCCTCGTCGCCCCCGGCCACGCCGGCCTCGTGGACGCCGCCACCCGCGCCGCCGTTCTCGCCCCGCTCACCGAACCGGAGCTGACCGCGCTGCGCACCCGGGCCGTCCTGCTGCTGAGCGACGCCGGCCGCCCCGCCGAGGAGATCGCCGAACACGTGCTGCGGCTGCCCGGCCCCGTACCGCCCTGGATGGCCTCCGCCCTGCGGGACGCCGCCGCGCGCGCCGCCGCCCGGGGCGGCCACAAGACGGCGGCCCGCTACCTCCACGCCGTGCTCCGGGCGGAACCGGACGACCTGTCCGCCCGCACCGAACTGGCCCGGGCGCTCGCCGAGATCAACCCCGAGGAGGCCGTCCCGCTGCTGGAGGAGGCGCTCGCGCTGCCCACCGACCCGCGCACGAAGGCGGCCGTCGCCGCCCAGTACGGGCTGACCTGCGTGGCCCTGCGCCGGTTCACCGACGCCGTCCGCGTCATCGACGAGGCCCTGACCGCCTTCGCCGCCGGGTCCGGGCCCCGCACCGGCCCCGCCGACCACGAGCTGGCCGCGCTCCTGGAGTCGGTCCTGCTGCTCGCCGGGATCGTCCGGCGGGAGACGATCGCCGCCGTCCGCGACCGCGCCGCGCGGATGACGCTGCCCCACGGGGACACCCCCGCCCAGCGGCAGAAGGCGGCCATGATGAGCATCCTGACCGCCCTCGACGGCCGCTCGGCCGAGCGGACCGTGGTCCAGGCCCGCCTGGCCCTGCGCTCCCCGGGCGCCGAGCCCGGCGGCTGGGCCGCCTTCGCCGCGGCCTTCCCGCTCGCCCTCGCCGACGAGGTCGACGACGCGCTCACCGCCCTGGACCAGATCCTGACCCAGGGTCAGGAATACGGCGAGGCCCGCGTGTACACCCTCGCCCTGACCGCCCGCTCGCTCGTGCTCCACGGTATCGGCGCGATCCCCGACGCGCTCGCCGACGCCCGCACCGCCATGGGCCTGACGGCGGAGGAGCCCCAGTGCGCCGAGCTGACGATGCCTCATATCGTGCTGGCCACCGCCCTGGTCGACCACGCCGAGCCCCGGCGGGCCGAGGAGGCCCTCGCCCGGATCGAGCCGCGGCAGCTGGACGGCCATGTGCTGGAGCAGCCCGCCTACCTGATGGCCCGGGCCCGCGCCCGGCGGGGGCTCGGCGACCAGGAGGGCGCCGTAGCGCTCCTCTTCGCCTGCGGGGAGGCCCTGGCGGCGGCGGGCGTCGCCAACGCCGTCTTCCACCCCTGGTGGGTGCACGCCGTCCGCCAGCTGTCCGCCCTGGGCCGGACCGGCGAGGCCCGCGAGCTCGCCGAGCGCTGGACCGGCCCCGCCCGGGCCTGGGGCACCCCGCGCGCCCTCGGGCTCGCCGCCCACGCCCGGGCCGTGACCACCCCCGGGCCCGAAGGCGTCGTCCTCCACACCGAGGCCGTGGAGTGGCTGGCCGGCTCCCCCGCCCGCGCCGAACACGCCCGCGCCGAGTACTACCTGGGCCGGGCCCTGCTCACGGCCGGCGACCAGCCCGCCGCACGCGAGCACCTGCGCACCGCCGTCGGCCTGGCCCGGCAGTGCGGGGCCCTCGCGCTCGCCGAGGCCGCCCGCGGCGGCCTGGTGACCGCCGGCGGCCGCATGCGCAAGGCCACCGGGTGCCGCACCGACCTGCTCACCCGCACCGAGCGCAAGGTCGCGGCCCTCGCCCGCGCCGGGGCGAGCAACCGCGAGATAGCCGAGGCGCTGTTCGTCACCGTGCGGACCGTGGAGATGCACCTCACCGGCGTGTACCGCAAGCTCGGGGTCGGCGACCGGGCCGCCCTCGCCTCGGCGCTGCCCCCCGACGGCCCGCCGGAACCCCCCGCCGGAATGCCCACGGTGGCGTACGGGAGGCCCGCCCGTGCCGCACGTTGATCCCCTCCTGGCACACTGCGGCCGGGCCCGGGGACGGCTGACCGCGGCGCTGACCCGCCTGGAACGGGGCAGCTCCGCCGTCGTCGTTGTGACCGGCCCCCCGGGCCACGGCCAGCACGCCCTGCTGCGCTGGGCCGCGTCCGCCGCCGAGGCGCGCGGCCTCCAAGTGCTCAGCGCCCGCGCCACCGCGGCCGCCGCGACCGTGCCGCACGCCCTCACCACCGCGCTCCTGGCGAGCCGGACCGCGCCCGAGGGGCGCGACGAGCGGGTGCCGGTTCCCGGCGACGGCCAGTACGACCTGATGCCGGCCCCTGGCGATGGCCCGGATGGGTTGCCGCCGGCTTCTGGCGGTGGCGCGGGCCGACTGTCGCCCGCTCCCGGCGGGGGCCGGTACGAGTCGATGCCGGTTCCCGGCGTTGGCGCGGACGTGTTGCCGTCGGATCCCGGCGACGGCCGGTACGGGCGGTTGTCGGCTCTCGGCGAGGGCCAGGATGAGCTGCTGCCGGTCCCCGGCGACGGCCGGTACGAGTCGATGCCGGTTCCCGGCGTTGGCGCGGACGCGTTGTCGTCGGCTCCTGGCGACGGCCAGTACGAGCAGTCGCCTACGCCCGGCGACGGCCACTACGTGCCGCCGTCGCCCCCCGGCGCGGAACCGGCCGCCCTGCTCGCGGCTCTCTACGCGCGCCCCACCCTTCTCGTCGTCGAGGACGTACTCCGGGCCGACCCGGAGTCCGCGCGACTGCTGGCCGCCCTCGCCGAGCGGCCCGAGGAGGCCACCCCCCTGGTGCTGCTCATGAGCACCCACGGCACCCCGCCCCGGCTTCCCGACGCCCTCGCCCGGATGGGCGTCCGGCTCCCCGACGCCCTCGCCCGGACGGTCGGCGGTGGCGGTGCCACCGAGCTCGTCCTCCCGCCGGTGGACGAACACGGCGCCGCCGCCATGGCGGCCGCCGTCTGCGGCGGCGGCACGCCCGTCGACGACCGGTTCGCGCGGGCCGCCGCCGAGGCCACCGGGGGCAACCCCGCGGTACTCGAAGACGCGCTGCGCCGCCTCGCCCAGCGCGGACACCCGCCCGTCGCCGCCCACATCCCCCGGATGCGGGAGCTGGCCGCCGCGGCCGCCGCCGACCACGTCGCACGCGTCCTGCGCACCCTCCGCCCCGCCGAACGCACCGCCCTGCGTGCCCTCGCCGCCGCCGACGGCGTCCTGGACCTCCCCGCCCTCCGCCGCCTCTCCGGCACCCGGCCCGAGGACGAACCCGCCCTGTGGGCCGCCCTGGAGGCGACCGGGCTCGTCACCCCCGGCCTGCCGCTGCCCGGCGTCGACCCGGCCACCAGGACCCGCGTCCTCGCGGAGATGCCCGTCGGCGAACGGGCCGCCCTGCACGAGCGCGCCGCCGAACTGGCCCACTGCGCCGGAGTCACCGGCGAGGTCCTCGCCGGTCTCCTCCTGGACACCCCGCCGACCGGCCGCGACTGGGTCGTGCCCGCCCTGCGCCACGCCCACACGGCGGCCGTGCGCCGGGACGACCACGCCCACGCGGCCACCTGCCTCCGCCGCGCCCTCGCCGAACCCCTGGACCCCGCCGAACGCGCCCGGCTGGAGCTGGAACTGGCCGCCACCGAGGCCCTGACCGCCCCCGAGGCCGCCGACCGCCGGCTCGGCGCGATCGCCCGCACCCCGGCCCCCGCCCTCGCCGGCCGGCGCGTGCGCGCCGTCGACCACGGTCTCCTGCGCGGCTACACCCATGGAGTGGGCCACGCGCTGGCCGACGCCCTGGCGGACGCCGAAGGCGCCGAGCACGACGACCTCGTCGCCCTGTACTGGGCCGCCCACCACGGCTGGCGCGAGGAGACGGACCCCGGCACCCCCCGGGTCCCCGCCCTGCCCCGCGTCCCCCGCACCCCGGCCCAGGCCGCCGTCCGGGCCTGGCAACTGGCCCGCGACGGCGAGGACCTGGCCGGCACGCTCCGGCTGGCCCGCGCGGCGCTCGTCCCCCCGGCCGGCCGGGACACCCCCCTGCTGCCCCGCCTCGCCGCCTGCCGCGCCCTCTACCTCGCCGACGACTACGAGAGTGCCGACGCCGGCATCGTCGCCCTGCTCGCCGACGTCCGCCGCGACGGGCTGCGGGCCGGCGTCGCCCGCGTGCTCACCGTCCGCGCCGAGATGAGCCTGCGCCGGGGCCTGCTCTCCGACGCCGAGCGGTACGTGGCCGACGCCGAGCGCTCCCTGCCGACCGACGGCTGGCACCCCGCCACCGCGCCCTACCTGACGGCCGTCCGCACCGCCGTCGCCCTGGAGAACGGCGACCGGGACGGGGCCCGCGCCTGCGCCTTCGTACCGGCCCCCGCCGGCGCCGAGGACAGCGCCCCCTGGGCGTATCTGCTCTTCGCCCGGGCCCTGGTCGCCGTCGCCGACGACGACCTGCCCGAGGCCATGGCACTCTTCCGCGAGACCGGCCGGATCCTGCTGCGCCGGCAGTACGTCAACCCCGCGCTGCTGCCCTGGCGTTCCCTCGCGGCCCGCACCGCCCTGGCGCTGGGCGAGCACGCCGAGGCCCGGCGCCTGAGCGCACAGGAGCTGGCGCTGGCCCGCCGCTGGGGAGCCGCCGGCACCATCGGCTGGGCCGAGCTGAACGCCGCCCTGCCCATTGGCGAGCAACGGCCCGCCAAGGTGTGCCGCGCCGTGGACGTCCTGCGCGGCACACCCGCCGGCCTGGCCCACGCCTGGGCGCTCGCCGACCTCGCAGCCCTCGAACTGCGCACGGGCAACGAGCCACCCGCCGCCGCCTCCTGGGCGAGCGACCTCTCCGCGCTCATCACCGCCCACCCGAGCAGCAGACTGGCGGACACCGTGCGCCGGCTCGCCGGGGACAACGGGCCCGCACCGTCCCCGACCGACGTCCGCCGGCTCCGGGAGTGGGCCACCCTCTCCCAGGCCGAGACGCACACCGCGACGCTCGCCGGCCAGGGCCACGCCAACCGGGCCATCGCCGAGCTGCTCTCGGTCTCCCGGCGCACCGTGGAACTGCGGCTCAGCAGCGTCTACAAGAAGCTCGGCGTCAACGGGCGCGGCGAACTGCGCGCCCTCGTCCGGGGAATGGAGAGTAACTGAACACATGCTGCTCGAACGAGGCACCGAGTTCACCGCGGTCCAGGCCGCCCTGCGCGCCGCCACCGGAGGAAAGGCGTCGTGTCTGCTGCTGACCGGCCCGGTGGGCATCGGCCGGTCCGCGCTGCTGCGGGCGCTGCCCGGCCCGGCCACCGGGGAGGGCGCACGCGTCCTGCGCGCCCACGCCGCCCCCATGGAACAGGACTTCGCCTTCGGAGTGGCACACCAGCTGTTCGACAGCCTACGGACCCAGGAGCCCCCCGAGGAGAGCGAGCGACGGCAGGCCGACCCCCGGCTCACCGCGACGGACCACGCCATGGAGGCAGCCGGCGACACGGCGGAGGAGTGGGCGGTCCTCGAAGGGCTGCGCTCGCTGCTCGCCGACGTCGGCGAGCGGGCCCCGCTGCTGATCCTCGTGGACGACCTCCAGTGGGCCGACGCCCCCTCGCTGCGCTGGCTCGCCCACCTGGCCGCCCGCCCGCACGGGCTCCGCGCGGCCGTCGTGGGCACGCTGCGCGACGGCGACCCGGGCGGCCGCCGCCCCGCCGTCCTCGACCTGCTGGACGCGGCCCCGCGCGTACTGCGCCCCGCCGCCCTGACGCCCGGCGCCACCCGGACGCTGGTCCACGAGCGCTTCGGCACCCCGGGCGACGAGGAGTTCACGGCCGCCTGCCACGACG
The DNA here is from genome assembly GCF_042892945.1 of Streptomyces sp. NPDC001678. Taxonomy (NCBI): domain Bacteria; kingdom Bacillati; phylum Actinomycetota; class Actinomycetes; order Kitasatosporales; family Streptomycetaceae; genus Streptomyces; species Streptomyces sp. NPDC001678. Next base: position 30,588 of record NZ_JBIAUP010000012.1, read on the forward strand.
CCACCGGCGGCAACCCGCTCCTCCTGACCGCCCTGCTCGACCGGATGGCGGCCGACGGCGACGAGCCGACCGCCGCCCGCGCCGGCCGGGCCTACGCGCTGCGGCCGCCGCGGCTGACCGAACGGCTCGCCGACTGCCTGCGCGCGCAGTCCCGCCCCGTACGGCACCTGGCCGGGGCCCTCGCCGCCCTCGGCGGCGACGCCGGGCCCCGCCTCGCCGCCGAACTGGCCGGCCTGGACCCCTGGGAGGCCGACGGCGCGCTGGACGACCTCCACCGGCTGGGCCTGCTGACCGGGCCCGGCGAGCCGCGCTTCGTCCACCGCGCGGTCCAGGACGCGGTGGCGGCCTCCTCCACCCCGGACGAGCGCCGCGCACGGCACGAGGCCGCGGTGGACCTGCTCCTCCGGCACGGCGCCCCCGCCGCCCTGATCGCCGAGCGCCTCATGGAGTCCGCCACCGCCCCCCGGCCCTGGGCGGCCGCGATCCTCCGCGAGGCCGCCGAGACCGCGCTGCGCACCGGCGATACGGAGACGGCCGCCCGCGCCCTGCGCAGGGCGCTCCAGGACCGCCCCGAACCCGGCCCGGACCGCGCCCGGTTGCTGGCCGACCTCGCCGCGGCCGTCCGTGACACCGACGCCGCCGCCTGCGAGCGCCACGTCACCCAGGCCGTCTCCCTGCTGTCCGATCCGACCGAACGGGCCCTGGCCGCCCTGCGGATACCGCCGGCCTTCCTGGGCGCGCTGCCCGCCCCCGCCATCGCCCTGCTCCGCCGTACGGCCGGGGAGCTGGGCCCCGCCGCGCTGCTGAAGGGCACGGCCCGCGAGGCGGCCCTGCGCCTGGAGGCGCGGCTGCGCCACGCGGGCCGGGAGGACCCGGCGGAGCTGGGCGCGGCGGTGCTGCGGCTGCGGGGGATGGGGGAGGAGCCCGCGCTGCGCTCGGCGGGCGAACGGGAGCTCGCGGCCGTCCTGCTCCACGCGGCGTCCGTCTCCGGCGCCCTGACGGCGGCCGAGGTGGCCCGCCTGGGCCACCGGATCCTGGAGCACGAGCCGGCCGCCCCCGACCGTACGCACTCGGCGCTGCCCCTCGTGGTGCTCGCGCTCTGCGGGGCCGACTCGGTGGACGCCGTCGCCTCCTGGCTGTCCGCCGGGCACCGGCTGCGCAATCCCGACAGCCTGGCGGCGGGCGCCGTCGACCACGCGGAACGGGCCCTGACCCTCCTGGCCCAGGGGCGGCTGACGCAGGCGCGCGAGTACGCCGAGCGCGTCGTCGACCGGCCGGGGGAGCCGGCGGGCGAGGGGAACGACGAGGGGAGCACGGCCTTCGTCGTGGTGCTCGCCGCCGTCGCGCTGGAGGTACGCGACCCGGCGTTCAGCGAGCGGGTACTGGCCCTGGGCGGCCGGTGCCGGGCGCCTGGGCTGGTCACCACGTCCATGCTCAGGCTGCTGGAGGCTTCGCTGCAGGCGGGGCGCGGCGACTGGGCGGACGCCCTGGAGACCGTCCTGTCCTGCGGCCGGCGGCTGGCGGCGTCGGGCTGGGACAGCTCGGCGCTGTTCCCGTGGCGGCCCTGGGCCGTCAGCCTCCACCAACGGCTCGGCGACTCCGGCGCGGCGCGCGTCCTCGCCGACGAGGAGCACGCGCGGGCCGAGAAGTGGGGTGCGCCCGCCGTGCTCGGCCGCGCCCTGCGGCTGAAGGGCAAGCTGTACGGGGGCGGTCGGGGCGAGGCACTGTTGACCGAGGCGGTCGCGGTGCTCCGTGGTTCGGCCAACCGGCTGGAACTCGCCCGCGCGCTGCAGGATCTGGGCAGACGGCCCGGCGGTGGGCCCCTGGCGGAGGCGGCGCTGCGCGAGGCCGGGGAGCTCGCCGTGGCCTGTGGCGTACCCCGGCTGGTGAAACAGGCCGGGCGCGAGGAGCTCGGAGCCCCGGGGGTGCCGGCGGCGGTGCTCACCCCCGCCGAGCGCCGGGTGGCCGCGCTCGTCGGCCGCGGCCTCACCAACCAGCACATCGCACGGGAGCTGGGGGTGAGTTCCCGGGCCGTCGAGAAACACCTTACGAATTCCTATCGAAAATTGGGGATCACGGGACGCGCCGAGTTGGCGTCCGGGCAATGGGGACCGGCATTGGGGATGACCGGCTGAATCGTTTGTCCGCGCTTGTTGTGCGCGGCTTCCAATAAACCGTCGGTACGGCGTGCCCGGATGTCCGGGCGCGCCGTACGCGCATGGTGGAGCAGCTGGGTGACGGGATGTCAACCACCAAGGAAAGCCCAGGTCACATGTGGTGGTGGGGCGGTGGTCCGGCGGTGGGGAATTCGCCCCACCGAAGACCGAAGGGCGGACCGTACCTTTCCCGCGGCCGACCGCAGGTTTAGGGCGAGCGGCAGGGCTGTCGTTGACCGCCGACCGGCGGGTATCTAGTCTTTCAATCAGTTCGCCCAGTTCGGCTGCCGGGCCTCGGGACGAGGGTCTGGATTCCGCGTTACCACGCGATTGCATAGCGATTCCGCATGTGTGAAGTGCCATGAAAGGGTTCCATCTCTTGTTGAATTCTGTTCTCGCTTCGGTCGAATCGGCTCGGGTCACCTCCCAGGACGGCCCGGAGACCCCGGCGGGGTACCCGGATGCCCGTACGCAGTCCGACCAGTCGGGGCTCTGCATGGCGAGCCTCGACACGTCCCTGACCATCCAGCAGGCGAACCAGGAGTTCTTCCGGCAGTTCGACGGCTCCTCGGAGGAGCTGTGCGGCAGAAGCTTCCGCGACGTGGTCCACCCCAGCGTCCGGCAGCCGCTGATGCGCCAGTTCTCGCACCTGATCGAGGGCAAGCACCAGCGCTTCGTCACCCCGGTCATCGCCGTGGGCGCCGACGAATCCGCCTTCACCGTGCCCCTGACGGCGGTCTCGGTGCGCGGCGGGCTCCCCGACACCACCGCGATCCTGGTGATGATGCCCGCGACCCGGAGCGCCGAGGGCGCCCGGGTGGTGGCCGGCCGCAAGAAGATCCTGTCCGAGATGGACGCGCGCATCCTGGAGGGCATAGCCGCCGGGGTGTCCACCATCCCGCTGGCGTCCCGTCTCTACCTCAGCCGGCAGGGCGTCGAGTACCACGTGACCTGCCTGCTGCGGAAGTTGAAGGTGCCCAACCGGGCCGCGCTGGTCTCGCGCGCCTACTCCATGGGCGTGCTCAAGGTCGGCACCTGGCCCCCCAAGGTGGTGGAGGACTTCGTCAAGTGAGCCGGGTGCGGCGGCAAGGGTGCGTAACGCGACAGGAGCGATGGCGTTCCGGACACTCATCGTCCGTTTCCGTCAAGGAAGCGCATGGTTCACCGGAAAGCCGCTGCGTGTTCACTCTCCGTTTCCCTAGGGTCTGAGCTCCTCCTCCCGACATCCCAGGAGAGCCGACCCATGGACTCGTCACGGCACCTCGTCGCCCACCTCGGGCTCGACCTCGCCGCCATATGCCTGCTGACGTTCGCGATCTACTACCCCCGGCACCGCCGCCGCGACCTCGTGCCGGCCTATCTCGCCCTGAACGTCGCCCTGTTCACCGTCGTCGCCGCCCTCGCCCAGGTGGGCGGCAACGGCGGGGCGGCGCTCGGCTTCGGGCTCTTCGGAGTGCTCTCGATCATCAGGCTCCGCTCCGACGCCGTCCAGCACGAGGAAGTCGCCTACTACTTCACCACGCTGGTCCTCGGCCTGCTGTGCGGACTGCCGCACCTCCCGTTCACCGCGGCCGCCGGCCTCAGCGCCGTCCTGCTCCTCGTCGTCTACGCCGCCGACCACCCCCGGCTGTTCGCCCGCTCCCGCCGCACGGTCGTCACCCTCGACGCCGTGCACGCCGACCCCGCCGCCCTCCGTGCCGACCTCGCCCGCAGACTCGGCGAACCCTTCCACTGGACGGTCATGGAAGTGGACTACGTCCGCGACCTGATGGTCGTCGACGTCCGCTACCGCGAACCCGCCCCGGGCGGCGCCCACCAGGCCGAACGGCCCCGGACCGCGCACCGCGCCGCGCCCGCGTGGGAGACCGTGTGACCACCACGCCCGCACCACCGGTCCCCGCGGCCGTCCGGGCCGTCGGCGAGGCGGCCGGCGCCGCCGGGCCGATCTCCCTGGCCGAGGTCAACGCGCGCGCCGAGCTGATGGCCCGCTTCGACCGCAGCTACCTCGTGCCCGCCGACGCCTTCCTGGCGATGGCCCGAAGGCTCACCGACCCCCGGCGCCCCGGCGGCCCCTTCCGGGCCCTCACCATCGACGGACGCCGCGCCTTCCGGTACCACTCGGTGTACTACGACACCCCGGAGCTCCGCTCCTTCCACGACCACCGGCAGGGCCGCCGCCTCCGCTTCAAGATCCGCGAACGCGTCTACCAGGACAGCGGCGAGCGGCAGTTCGAGATCAAGCTCAAGGGCGGGCGGGGCGACACCGTCAAGCACCGCCGGCCCCTCACCGGCGAGGACACCCCGCTGGACGCGCCCTACCGGGCCTTCCTCGCGGACACCCTCCGCGACGCCTACGGCATCGACTCGCCCCCGGAGCTGCGACCGTCCCTCAGCACGGACTACGTCCGCACCACCTTCGTGGCCGACGGAGAGCGCATCACCTGCGACGTCGGACTGGTCTGCGACGACCTGCGGGCGGGACGGAGCGTGCGCTGCGCACCCGGCCTCGTCCTGGTGGAGACCAAGACGGCCGGTCATCTGACGGAGGCGGACCGGCTGTTGCACGACAGCGGCGTACGCCCAGCGGTCTTCACCAAGTACTGCGGGGCGTACGCGGCGCTACGGCCCGGCCTTCCGGCCAACCGCTGGCGCCGCGCGGCCCGGCACGCCTTCGGGGATGCCTGGCCGGGCTGAGCGGCGCAAGGCCCTCCGGCGGGCGGCTCAGTGCCCTCCGCCGGGCCCGGCGAGGAGCTGCCCCACCACCGGAAGATGCGTCAACTGCTGCTGCAGCGGCCCCACGAGCGGCTGAAGCGGGCCCGCGAGCGCGTTGCCCGCGTTGCCACCCGGCGCGCCCTCGGCCGGAGCTGCCTGGGGCTGCGCCTGCGGCGCGGCCTGCGGCGCGGCCTGGGGCGCCGCCTGCGGCTCGGACCGCGGGCCGCCCTCCCGGACCTGGTCCATGGCGGCGGCCTGCTCCTTCTTGACGAGCGCCCCCGGATTGGGGAGGTCGGCCGCCGCCTGGAACGACAGCGTCTCGGGCAGCTGCTCGGCGCTCGGGGGCGCCGCCGACGCCTCCGCCGGTGCGACCACGGCGAACGACAGGGCGGCCAGCAGCGGGGTGACGGTGTGGCGCAGACGCATGAGAGCCTCTCTCGATACCGGAACGACGTACACCACGAAAACGAACCAAAGCCCCTCAAGTCACTGAGGCGCGGTGGATCGCTCCGGGTCACACCCAACGGGCCCTGCCGGTACGGTGATCGCAGCATTTTCCGGTTCGGACGACGGAACGAATGGGGTGGCGACGTGACAGCAGAGGGCGTCGAGGGCGGACCACGCGCGAGTGAGGACGAGGACCGGGCCCGGCGGCACGCCGTCGTCATCGGCGGCGGGCTCGCGGGCCTCCTCGCGGCGCACGTGCTCACCGCCCACGCCGACAAGGTGACGCTCGTCGAGCGCGACCGCTTCCCGGAGGGCCCGGACAACCGCTCCGGAGTCCCCCAGGACAAGCACACCCACGTCATGCTGGAGAGCGGCCAGAACGCCCTGGAGAAGCTGCTGCCCGGCATCGTGGGCGAGCTCCTCGACGAGGGCTCGCCGCGATTGGCGCTGCCCACCGACATCGTGCAGTGGCAGGCCGGCTACTGGTACCGCCGGACCCGCCCCACCACCCATGTCCTCACCGGCTCCCGGCCCCTGACCGACTGGGTCGTGCGCCGCCGCGTCCTCGGGGAGGGCTCCCGTATCGAGACCGTCGAGGGCGCCGAGGTCACCGGCCTGCTCGGTGACGCCACGCGGGTACGCGGCGTCCGCCTGCGCGAGCGGGGCCTGCCCGCCGCCACGGCGGGCACCGCCCTGGAGGCCGACATCGTCGTCGACGCCTCCGGCCGCTCCTCCCGCGCCCCCTCCTGGCTGGCCGCCCTGGGCGCGGAGCCGCCCCACGAGGAGGTCCTGGAGACCGGCCTCGCCTACGCCACCCGCTTCTACCGCACCCCCGCGGGCCAGGAGGACCCCGGTTTCCGGGGCGTCTACATCATCCCCAACCCCGGTCAGCGCTACGGCGGGATCCTGATGCCCCTGGACGGCGGCCGCTGGTCCGTCATCCTCTCCGGCCTGCGGGGCAACGAACCGCCCACCGACGACGACGGCTTCCTCGCCTTCGCGGCCGAGCTCCCGCACCCCGTCCTCCACGACTGGCTGCTCAAGGCGGAGCCCATCACCCCGATCCACGGCTTCCGCAAGACCGCCAACGTCCGCCGCCGCTACGACGGCCCGGGCCGCCGCCCGGCCGGCTTCCTCGCGACGGGCGAGGCCCTGTGCGCCTTCAACCCCGTCTACGGCCAGGGCATGTCCGTCGCCGCGCTCTGCGCCGTCGCCCTCCGCGACGCCCTCACCGACCCGCGCCGCACCCCCACGACCGGCCGTGTGCAGCGGGCCCTCGTCGAGGCGGCCCGGCAGGCGTGGGACATCTCCTCCGGCGCGGACAAGAACGTGCCCGGCGCGACCGGCAACCTCCCGCGGGGCCGGGCGGTCGACCGCCCCGGGGACTGGTACCTCGCGCGCGTCCAGCGGCGGGCCACCGGCGACCTCGTCGTGGGCGAGGCCTTCCGCCGGGTGCTCTCACTGACCGCCCCGGTGACGTCCCTCTTCGCCCCGCCGGTCGCGAAGGCGGTCCTCTTCGGCCCGGACCCGCAGTCACCGCTGGAACCGCAGCTGACGCCGGAGCAGTAAGGGGCTGAATTCAGCCCGTCCGGCGCTTGAGGACACAGCACAGCAGCCCGTCCGGCGCTTGAGGACAAGGGGGTGCGAGGGGGCGCAGCCCCCTCGGAAACGGTGAAAGGGCGGGACCGGGGCACCCTCACCCCACGTCCCGCCGCCGGATCCCCGCCACCCCCACCCCCGTGAGCACCGCGGCAAGCCCCACCAGCCAGACAAACGGCCCCGCCGAAACCCCCGCCCCCGGCAACTTCGGCAAGTGCCCGAACGGCGAAAGATCCATCACCCACCCCGGCAGCCGCAGCGTCGGCCCCAGCCACCCGATGGCCAGACACCCCCCGGCGATCCCCCACGCCGCCACCGCCCCCCGGGGCAGCACCCCGAAGAGCAGCACGGCCACCGAGGCCAGTACCCACGCCGCCGGAAGCTGCGCGAGCGCCGCGCCGAGCACCGCCGGAAGCCGGCCCCCGACGTCCCCGGCCGTGACGCCGTACGCGAGGCCCATGCCCAGGCCGCCGGCGAGCAGGACGACCGCCGTGCCCAGGCCGGCGAAGGCCAGGTGCCCGGCCGCCCACCGGAGCCGCCCGGTCGCCCCGGCCAGCACGGGCTCGGCGCGACCGCTCGTCTCCTCCGCGCGCAGCCGCAGCACACAGCCCACCGCGTAGAGCGCGGCGACCATGCCGAGCAGCCCGGTCAGGGCGGCCAGGAAGGAGTCGGCGAGGCCCTGGTGGCCGCCCATCCGCTCGACGATCTCGCGGGTGCTCTCGTTGTCGGCGACGAGGTCGGAGACGCCGTCGACCAGGGAGCCGAAGACGGCGCCCGCGACGGCGTAGCCCGCCGTCCAGGCCAGCAGCGTGCCGCGCTGGAGGCGCCACGCCAGGCCGGCGGCGCCCGTGAGGTACCGCGGTGCCGTCGCGGCGCCCGGGCGTCCGGCCAGCAGGCCCGCGCCGATGTCGCGGCGCCCGGCCAGGGCGTGGGCGGCAGCGGTGGCGAGGGCCGCCGCCGCGTACGGCAGGAGGAGGACCCACCAGCGCTCGCCCGCGAAGGCCCGGGTCTGCTCGGCCCAGCCGACGGGGGAGACCCAGACCAGCGGCGAGGAGGCGTCGGCGCTCGCCGCGTCACCGGCCGCGCGCAGCAGGAAGGCGAGGCCCACGGTCGCGCCCGCGAGGCTCCGCGCCGCCCGGGCGGTGTCGGTGAGCTGGGCCGTGACGGCGGCGACGCCCGCGAAGCACAGCCCCGTACCGGCGACGGCCAGGCCCAGGGCGGCCGAGCCGCCGGCCGGCAGCCCGGCGCGGGCCAGCCCTGCGGCGACGAGGACGGCGACCAGACCGTTGGCGGCCAGGGCCGTCAGCAGCGCGGCGGTCAGCGGGGCCCGGCGGCCGACGACCGCGGCGGACAGCAGTTCCTGACGGCCGGTCTCCTCCTCCTCGCGGGTGTGCCGGACCACGATCACCAGGCTCATGATCCCGGCGAGGACGCCACCGAGAACGGCCATCCGCCAGGCGACCAGAGAGCCGGTGGAGTCGCCGAACACCGGCCCGTACAGCGCGCGGACCGAGGCATTGGCGTTGGTGGAGCGGGCCACGCCGGCCCGGTCGGCGGCCGTGGTGTACAGCGACTGGAAGGCGCTCGCGACGCCGACGACGGCCAGGGCCAGGGCCACGGCCCACACCGGCAGCAGCACCCGGTCGCGGCGCAGCGCGAGACGGACCAGCGTGCCCGTGCCGGCCAGCCGGGGCGAGGCCGACCGGGGCGAGGCCGACCGGGGCGAGGCCGACCGGGGTGAGCTCGGCCGGGGCGCGGCCGCGGGGGCGCTCACGAGGTCACCGTCCGGGCGGGTCCGGCGGCGGCGTCCTGCTGGTAGTGGCGCAGGAAGAGCTCCTCCAGGGTGGGCGGGGTGCTGGTCAGGCTGCGGACGCCGGACTCGCCCAACTGCCGTAGTACTGGCCCGAGTTTGCCGGTGTCCACCTGGAGCCGCACCTGCTGCCCCCGGCCGCCGTGGAGCTCGCGGACGGTGAGGTCGTGGACGCCGGGCAGGCGTGCCAGCCCGTCGGGCGCGCCCGTGAGCTCGGCGGTCACGGAGGTCCGGGTGAGGTGGCGCAGGTCGGCGAGGGAGCCGGTCTCCACGGTCGTCCCCTCGCGGATGATGCTGACCCGGTCGCACAGGGCCTCGACCTCGCTGAGGACGTGGCTGGAGAGCAGGACGGTGCGGCCGCGCTCGCGCTCCTCGGCCACGCAGGCGCGGAAGACCTCTTCCATCAGCGGGTCGAGGCCGGAGGTCGGCTCGTCGAGGACGAGCAGGTCGACGTCGGAGGCGAAGGCGGCCACCAGTGCGACCTTCTGGCGGTTGCCCTTGGAGTAGGCGCGTCCCTTCTTCGTCGGGTCGAGGTCGAAGCGCTCCAGCAGCCCGTCGCGGCGGGCCCGGTCGGCGCCGCCGCGCAGCCGGACGAGCAGGTCGATGACCTCGCCGCCGGAGAGGTTGCGCCAGAGGGTGACGTCACCGGGGACGTACGCCACGCGGCGGTGGAGCTCCACGGCGTCGTGCCAGGGGTCCTTGCCGAGCATGCGCGCGGAGCCGCCGTCGGCGCGCAGCAGTCCGAGGAGGACGCGGATGGTGGTGGACTTCCCCGCGCCGTTGGGGCCGAGGAATCCGTGCGTCTCGCCGGTCTCGACGGTGAGATCGAGGCCGTTCAGCGCACGGGTCCGGCCGAAGGACTTCGTCAGGCCGGACACGTGGATCGCCTTCGTCATACCTCCGAACGTACGCTTCTTTCAGAAAATTGTGAAGGTTGGAAAGAGTGTAAATTGACCTGTGGGATCACCGGAGAGAGGGCGGGACGATGACCGAGACGACCGGAGCGGGCGGCCACGACCGGGAGCGCGACGAGGAAGCGGTCTCCCGCTTCGTCGAGCGCTTCGCCGCCGAGCTCACCGACGCGGGCATGCCGCGCATGGCCTCCCGGGTCTTCGCGGCGCTCCTGGCCTCCGACTCGGGGGTGCTGACCTCGGCGGAGCTCGCCGACTCCCTGCGGATCAGCCCGGCGGCGGTCTCGGGCGCCGTCCGCTATCTCACCCAGGTCGACATGATCGCCCGCGAGCGGGAGCCGGGCACCCGGCGCGACCGCTACCGGCTCAACGCCGACGTCTGGTTCCAGGCCCTCACCCGCCGCGACCAGCTGCTGATCCGCTGGGAGGGCGTCCTGCGCGACGGCGCGAAGACCCTGGGGCCCGGCAGCCCGGCCGGGTCACGGGTGGCGGAGACCGCCGAGTTCATCGAATTCCTGCAGAAGGAGTTCCAGCAGGTCCTGGCCCGCTGGCGCGAGCACAGAGCCGCCCTCGGCGAAGGCCGGCCCTAGCCCCTACCCCGCCCTCGGGGCCCCCGGAAGGGCCGAACGGCCCTGTCATCCCGGGCCGATCGGGTGCGTTCCCGCACTGCCATACTGCTTTGCGCTCGGAACGACGGAGTACAGGAGACCCAGCCCGTGAACACCCCCAAGGGCAACGACTATTACGCGCTGCTGGCCCGGCACGACGCGATGCGGTTGCGGCGGCAACTGCTCGCGCCCGGCGGGACACCCGCCCGGGCCGACAGTCCCGGACCCGCGCCGGCCACGCCGTACTGCGACGAGGCCGACCGGCGGCTGATCCTCGGTCACCTGGACCTGGTCACCCCGTTCGAGGAGCTCATCACGCCCCTGTACGAGGTGATGTTCCGCCGCCACCCCTATCTGCGCTCGATGTTCCCCGAGTCGATGGCGTTCCAGCGCGCCCATCTCGCCCAGGCCTTCCAGTACTTGACGGACCATCTGGACCGGCCCGAGGAGGTCGTCGCCACCTTCACCCGGCTGGGCCGCGACCACCGCAAACTCGGCGTCCGCCGCGCCCACTACGCGACGTTCGAGGACGCCCTGCGCGAGGCGCTGCGGCTGCGCGCGGGCCGGCGCTGGAGCGTGGAGCTGGAGCGGGCCTGGCTGCGCATGCTGCGCTCCGCCGTCGACGCCATGGTCGCCGGGGCGGACGCCGCGCTCACCGAACCGCCCTACTGGCACGCCACGGTGGTCCGCCACGACCTGCGCCGCCCGGACCTGGCGGTGCTGCGGGTGCGCACCCACGAGCCCTACCCCTACCGCGCGGGCCAGTACGGCGCGCTGGAGTCGCCCTTACTGCCGCACGCCTGGCGGCAGTACTCGATGGCCTGCGCCCCGCGCGGCGACAACATCGTCGAGTTCCATGTGCGGCGCACCGGCCCGGACGGGGTGAGCGAGGCCCTGGTGGACCGGACGCGCGTCGGCGACACCCTGCGGCTCGGCCCCGCCACCGGCACGATGACCCTCGGCGAGGAACTCTCCCGCGATCTGCTGCTGGTGGCCGGCGGCAGCGGCCTCGCCCCCGTCAAGGCCCTGCTCGACGAGCTGGCCGGCCGCCGCACCGGCAACCGGCGGGTCCACCTCCTCCTCGCCGCCCGGGACCGCGGCGACCTCTACGACGCCGAGTGGCTCGCCGACCTCGAACGCCGCCGCCCCTGGCTGACCGTGCTGCTCGCCCTCGGCGACGCGCCCTCGCCCGGCGGCCGGTCCGTGGTCGCCGAGGCCGTGGCGCGCCACGGCGAATGGGCGGACCGCCTCGCCTACGTCAGCGGACCGCCCGGGATGGTCGAGGCCGCCGTGCGCGCGCTGCGCGGGCTCGGGGTGCCGGCCGCGCGGATCCATCACGACCCGCTGGGCTCGTCCCCCGTGTCGTCGGTCTCCGCCGCCAGCTGGTGATCCACGCTCACCACGCCGTCGACGCTCTGGCAGAGCTGGACGAGGACCGGCACCAGACTGCTGCGCCGCACCGAGCCGCTGAGCCGCACCTGACCGTGGTTCACCTCGACGCCCACGGCTGACGGCGGCTGACGCAGCGTACGGACGAGGACGTCCTCGATGATCTCCTCGCGGATGGCCCGGTCGGTGCGGAGGAAGACCCGCAGCAGATCGCCCCGGCTGACCAGGCCCACCAGCCGGCCCGTGTCGTCCACCACCGGCAGCCGCTTGACGCGGTGCTCCTCCATGGTGCGGGCGGCCTCCACCACGCTCCAGTCCGGCCGGGCGCACACGGCCGGACTGGTCATCAGCCCCTCCGCGGTGGTCGCCTCGTGCTTCGCGCCCGTCCCGTTGCCGCTGCCCGTCCCGTTGCCGGTGCCCGGCGCGTTCGCCCGGGCGCCGGGCCCGTCATGGGGATCCGGCCGCCGCGAGGCCTTCGCGAGGAGATCCGCCTCGGAGACCACCCCCACCGGCCGGTCCTCGGCGTCCACCACCGGGACGGCGGTGATGTCGTGCTCCTGCAGCACGTGCACGATCTCGGTGAACAGCGTGCCGCGCTGGACCCGGACGACCGAGCGGGTCATCAGATCGCCCACGGTTCTGTGCTGGAGCATGTACCGGTCCCTCATCCCTCTGCGATGCGCCGTGCTGCCCTCCCAGCCTCGCACATACGGGGACGTACCGGCACCGCCCGGGTCGGGCATGACCGGCATGTGGCGATCTTGTGTCAACCACCCGGGACCCTTCCCCTGGCCGGCGTTGACTCGATACCGTCCGGTCGGTTGTGATCAGTCGTCGATCGCGACCGACCCAAGACCGGGCGCCCGCCATCGGGACCGCCCGCACCGAAAGGACCTCCGTGCGCGCACAGCTCCGCCGAAGAGCGATATCCGCTCTCGTCACCACCGTCGTCGCCACCCCCGCCCTGCTCGCCGTGGCGGCGCCCGCCGAGGCGCGGCCCGCCGGGCAGCACGAGAAGGCCGAACGGCTCGCCCGCAAGCTCGTCAAGAACTCCTCGGGGAAGAGCGCCTACCGCCACCTCCAGGCCCTCCAGAAGATCGCCGACGCCAACGGGGGCAACCGCGCCGCCGGCACGCCCGGCCATGTGGCGTCCACCGAGTACGTCTACCGCCTGCTCAAGAAGGCCGGTTACGACGTCTCGTACCAGGACTTCGACTTCTACGAGTCCAAGGCGCTGCGCGAGAAGCTGAGCGTCGTCTCGCCCGAACCGCGCGAGATCCGCACCTTCGCCTACAAGTTCAGCAAGGCCACGCCCGACGGCGGCCTCGTCGCCCCGCTCGCCGCCGTCCGCGTCGACGCGACCCCGGGCTGCGACCTGGACGACTACGCCGGCCAGGACTTCAAGGGGAAGATCGCGCTGGTCAAGCGCGGCAGCTGCGCCCTCCAGCAGAAGGAGGAGATCGCCGCCAAGGCGGGCGCCGCCGGCCTGATCCTCTACAACCACTCCGGCACCGAGCCGGTCCGGGGCACCGTCGAGACCCCGGACAAGGCCCACATCCCGGCCGCGGGCGTCTCCCTCGCCGACGGCGAGGCGCTGGCCGCGCAGATCGCCAAGGGTGAGACCAAGGTCCGCCTCGACGTCGCCACCGAGGCGATCAAGCGCCCCACCCGCAATGTGATCGCCGAGACCAAGGGCGGCAGCGCCGACCACGTGGTGACGCTCGGCAGCCACCTCGACTCCGTGCCCGCCGGGCCCGGCATCAACGACAACGGCTCCGGCTCCGCCGGCCTGCTCGAGGTCGCCCTCAAGCTCGCCCAGCAGACCCGCGGCCACGGCCAGCAGCCCACCAACAAGGTGCGGTTCGCCTGGTGGTCCGGTGAGGAGCTCGGCCTCCTCGGCTCCGACCACTACGTCGCCTCGCTGAGCGAGAAGCAGCGCAAGCAGATCGCGCTCTACCTCAACTTCGACATGATCGCCTCGCCGAACCCGGTGGAGTTCGTCTACGACGGCGACGACTCCGACCACACGGGCTCGGGCCCCGGTCCCAAGGGCTCGGCGCAGATCGAGAAGCTGATCAACGGCTACCTCGACCGCAAGGGCGCCCCGCACGAGGGCACCGACTTCGACGGCCGCTCCGACTACGGCCCGTTCATCGACAAGGGCATCCCGGCGGGCGGCACCTTCACTGGCGCCGAGGGCCTCAAGACCAAGGAGCAGGCCGCCCGGTTCGGCGGCACGGCGGGCGCCGCCTACGACCCCAACTACCACGGCGCCGGCGACACCCTCGCCAACATCGACCGCAAGGCCTTCGACCTCAACATCGGCGTCATCGCGCACGCGGTCGGCATCTACACCCACGACCTGAGCTCGCTCGACGAGCCCGCGGGACACTGATCCCCGGGGCCGGGCGGCTCCGTCGGCGCCGCCCGGCCCGGTCCACCTTCCTGTTCCACCTCCCCGGTGCCACCCCGGCGTTCCAGCGAGCGGAACACTTCCCCGGTCCCGCCGCCCGGGTGCCTAGGGTCACGGACAACCGCACGGCCGAGAGGCCCGCGACGGAAGCCCGGACCACGGAGCCAGGGAGGGGAGCCCGGATGCGATGCTGCGTACTGAAGGCGGTCCCGGAGGACTTCACCGTCACCGAGTGCCTGGGGCTGCCCACCGGCAGGGCCGCCGAGCGCGACTACCAGTACCTGCTGCTGCGCAAACGCGGCTTCACCACCCACGAGGCCATGAGCGCCCTCGCCGCCCACCTGGGCGTCCCCCCGGACGCCGTCGCGGCCGCCGGCCTCAAGGACGACGACGGCGTCACCGAGCAGTACCTGTCGCTGCGCGGCCCGGTCTCCGACGGCCGGCTGCGCGCCTTCAGCGCGAGCGTCGGCGACGACCACCGCTGGCTGCGCCTGACCGCCCACGGATACGGCCCCGAGCCCCTGCGCACCGGGGACCTCGACGGCAACTGCTTCCGCGTCGTGGCCCGCGCGCTCACCCCCGAGGCCGCCGGGACCCTGCGGGAGGGCCCCGCCCGGCACACCCTCTTCTTCGTCAACTACTACGACACCCAGCGCTTCGGCGTGCCCGGCGGCCCCAAGGAGACCCACCTGCTGGGCGAGGCGCTGCTGCGCGGCGACGACGCCAGGGCCTTCGCCCTGCTGCGCCGCTCCGGCTCCCCCGAAGGGCGCCTGGCGCAAGGTCACCGCGGCAGCCCCGCCCGTTTCCTGGCCGGCCTCGACCCCAGCGTCCCCGTCTTCTACCGCTGCTCGTACGCCTCGTACCAGTGGAACGGCCGGCTGCGCGAGGTGGTGGAGCGGGCGGCGAACGGGCGGACCGTCGACGAGGAGGACGACGGCATCCCGTACACCTTCCCTACCACCGCCGAGGCCGCCGTCGCCGTCCTCGCCCGGTGCCCCGTCCTGGAGTACGACCGCTACCGCTGGGCCGCCGGGACCATCCGGCACGACCGGGCCCCACGGCCGACCGTCGTACAGACCCAGCTCAGGATCGACGGTGTCGCCCCCGACGAGCTCCACCCGGGCCGGTGGCGCTGCCGGCTGTCGTTCTTCCTGCCCTCCGGCTGCTACGCCACCACGGCCGTACGGCAGTTCCTGCTCCAGCGGGAGGACGAGCGGGAGCCGCCCGTCAGCGGGCCTCGACGGCCCCCAGCTGAGCCACGGTCGCGGCCGCGGCACCCTGGGCGTGGCGCACCGTGGTCATCAGGCGCACCCGGTCCAGCGGGCCGACCACGGTGATGCCCGCCAGGGCGTGGCCCGTGGGGTGCAGCACCGGCACCGCCACGGCCACCGACCGCAGCCTCCCCCTGGCCACGGCGTACCCCTGCCGGGCGACCTCCGACAGCTCCTCCCGCAGGGCAGGGGTGTGGGCCAGCATCGCCCTGCCCGCGGCCCCGGCGCAGATCTCGCCCTGCTCGGCGCGCCACGGGCCGTCGGCCGGCGGCGCGGGCGAGCGGATGCCCTCCAGATGGACGACGTTCGTGCCGTCGAGGACGGACAGGTAGGTGCTGTGACGTGTCACGTCGTGCAGCCGTTCGAGGAAGGGGGATGCCACTTCCCGCAGTCTTCGCTGCCAGGGCGCGCGCGAGCCGAGCAGGAACAGGTCGTGTCCCAGCCGGACGCCGCCCCGGCCGCGCTCGAGTAGTCCCCAGTCGACCAGCTCCTTGATCAGCCGGTGGACGGTCGGCTTCGGCAGGTGCGTACGGCGGGCCAGTTCGGAGAGGGTCAGCTCCGTCTCGTCCGCGCGGAAACAGGCCAGCAGCGCGAGACCCCGTGAGAGTTTGGACCGGGCTCCGGGCGTGGCGGTGAGATCGAGGTGGACCAAGGCTGCCCCCCAGCGTCTGCGGCTCACCCCTCCGTGGAGAGGCCCGGAGAGAAACTACCGCCGCGGGTATGGATCCGGGTGGCGTGGACGCCACGTTCGTCCGGATCTTGTGGAGAGGGAGAGCACCATGCAGAAGATCACCCCGTGTCTGTGGTTCGACGACCGGGCGGAGGAGGCGGCCACGTTCTACACGTCCGTCGTCCCCGGCTCCCGGATCGTGGAGATCAGGCGCTACGGGGAGGCCGGTCCGCGGCCGGCCGGGATGGTGATGACCGTCGAGTTCGAGCTCGCGGGGCAGCGGTTCCTCGCGCTCAACGGCGGGCCGCAGTTCACGTTCAACGAGGCGATCTCGCTGAGCGTGGACTGCGCGTCGCAGGAGGAGGTGGACGAGCTGTGGGCCGAGCTCACCGACGGCGGTGGGGAGGAGGGCCCCTGCGGCTGGCTCAAGGACAAGTACGGCGTGTCGTGGCAGATCGTACCGAGGGCCCTTCCCGAACTGCTGGGCGATCCCGATCCGGTCAAGTCCCAGCGGGTCATGGGGGCGATGCTGGGCATGAAGAAAATCGATATCCAGGGGCTGAAGGACGCCTACGAGGGGTGAAGGCGGCCCATGGCGGCCGAGGTGGCGGGAGGGACGGGGCGGCGCGAAAGCGCCGCATCGCGGTCTGTTTTACCTCGGCAATATTGTGCCATGACCAAACCTTGACTAACGTCCTGTCGTGGCAGCGCGGCGCAGCGCCGACGCACCAGTTCCGCAGACGCAGAAAACCCCGGGGGCGTACCGCGCCTGACCGCGCGTCACTCCCGGGGCTTCCCCACTCTTCACTCTTCGTTCCGTGACGCCGACGCCGCGACCGCGAGCTGTAGCGGGCAGCGGTCACGAGCACGCGTCGGCGCGTCCTTTTCCCCGGAGGGTACCGTGAATCACCCGAACCGGCTACGTGCCGCCATCGCCGAGAACGGCACCACACCGCTCATCGGTGTCTTCGACATGTTCTCCGCCTCCGTCGCCGCACAGCACTACGACGGCATGTTCGTCTCCGGGTTCGGCTTCGCCGCCTCGCACTACGGCCTGCCGGACATAGGTTTCATCGCCTGGCCGGACATCGTCGCCTTCGTCCAGCGGATGCGCCTGGCGTTCCCCGCCCACCATCTGCTCGTCGACATCGACGACGGCTACGTCGACCCCGAGACCGCCTGCCACACCGTGCAGCACCTGGAGGCCATCGGCGCCTCGGGCGTGATCCTGGAGGACCAGAAGCGCCCGCGCCGCTGCGGCCACGTCGACGGCAAGCAGATCCTGCCCCTGGCCGAGTACCTGGAGAAGCTCGAACTCGTCCTGTCCGCCCGGCGCGACCTCGTCGTCGTCGCCCGGACCGACGCCACGGAGGAGGACGAGATCCTGCGCCGCGCCGAGGCACTGGCCGCCAGCGACGCCGATGTGATCCTGGTCGACGGAGTGCGCAGCGTCGAGTGGATCCGCAAGGTGCGCGGTGTCATCGGCACCAAGCCCCTGCTGTTCAACCAGATCGCGGGCGGCAAGTCCCCGCGCCTGAGCCGGTCCGAACTGACCGAGCTGGGCGTGGACGTGGCGATCTACAGCACGCCGTGCCTGTTCGCCGCCCAGACCGCGATGGACGAGGCGCTGCGGCGGCTCAAGGAGGACGACGGACGGCTGCCCGAGACCACGCCGTCGAGCGTGGGCGTCGCCGAGTGCCTGGCCCTGCTGGAGAAGAACATCAGCCGCAACCACCGCCTCCCGGCCCCGGCGGCGGCCGGGAGCTGATTCCCGTCCGTCCCGTACTTCCCGTACGGCGGCGGCCGGCGCCCCCCGCCCACCGGTCCTCACGGGCCGGTGGGCGGGGGCGCACGGCCGTTCCGCGACCGGTCTCAGGGCCGTGCGCCGATCGCCTCCAGATAGGCGTCGGCCTCCGCCGGGTCGAGGAACCACCGCGCCCCGGACGGGTCCGCGTACACCTCGGCGAAGCGGTCGGCGACCTCCTCGCGCACGGCCGCCGTCCCCAGCACCCGTGCCATGTGCGGGGGCAGCGGGCCGAGCATCGCGGTCGTGAAGGCCGTCGCGTGGCGGGCGTAGGCCCAGAACTCCTCGAAGGTCTCGTGCATCCAGGAGTCGTCGAAGGGCCGTTCGCCGCGCGCGAGGATCGCGCGCCGGTAGACGTCGGCGCAGCGGGCGGCGCTGTTGGCGCCCTGCCCGGTGACCGGGTCGTTGACGACGACGGTGTCGCCCATGCCCAGGACGGACACGCCGTCGTCGAGCCGGGCGACGGGCCGGCGGACGACGGGGTCGACCGCGCCGTAGAGGGTGGCGTTCGCGTCCGTCGGCTCGGCCTTCTCGCACAAATCGTGCTCCCAGGGGGCGAATTCGCGCAGCAGGGCCAGGGAGCGCTCGAGGTTGTCGTGCGGCGAGGGGCGGTCCTGCCAGCAGTCGAACGGGCCGCCGGGCACGGCCTCCCACAGCAGGATGGTGCAGGGACCGCTCGTCGTCAGAGCCGGCTGGAGGAGGACCTCGCCGACGCCGGGGACCATCGGGATGCGCACATGTGTCTCCGCCGGGTCCGGGGGAGACGCCACGCCGCGCAGATAGAGGCAGGCCAGGGTGCGCTGGGGGCGGTCGAAGGGGGAGCGGGCGGGGTCGCGCGGGAAGATGCCGGAGAGCTCGGCGCGCCCGGCCGCGACGATCGTCAGCTCGTGCCGGCGGGCCAGCCCACCGAGCCCGGCCCGGTCCACCGAGCGGTATTCGACGCGGCCGCCCCGCTGCTCGAACAGCTCCAGCCAGCCGGAGAGTTTGACCCGCTGGTCCACCGACCGCTGGGGATGCCGCAGCCTGCCGGTGATGGCGACCGAGGCGGTTCCCGGCGGGTCGATCAAGGTGGCCCGCATCGCTCGGACGGCGGGGACCTGGGCGTCCCACAGGTTCAGCCCGGCCTCCCGCTCGATCGTCTGTGCGGGACCGAACATCGCCTGGGTGGACAGCACATGTCCGTCCCGGATCTCCCCGGCCGTGCGGGCGGACACGAGCGTGACGTCGTACGCGTGCGCCTGGAGCCCCAACGCCAGCTGTAATCCCGCTTGTCCCGCTCCTACGATGGCGATCCGCCGCATGAGACCCCCTCAGGTCCTCGGCCCGGCAACGCGTGGTGCCCGGTGTGCACCACGCGTCCCATCGTGCAGTGGCGCACCGCCGGCCGACAGAGGGCGGCAGAGGACGGCAGAGGGGGGCGCGGGGTGGCGCGCGGAGTGGTGGAACGAGACCGGGAGTGGTGGAGCGCAACCGGAAGATCGCCTTCCATAAGACTTTACGATCGCTCGATGCACAAACGCCCGTCCGTGAACGCCATTACTTGCGGAGGGGCGAAGCGACGAGGTCCCTCCGGGGTGCGGTGACACGGGGGTCCGGACAGGCCCCGCCCGGCCCATGACCATCCACAACCGGAGGGACCAGTACTTCCGTGATCCCACACGATGCAGGCGACGGGGCGACGGGCCGGCGGCGGGGAGGGAAACGGTGACGCTCTCCCGCCATGCGGGTACGTTTCCCATGACCGAACTGCCTGCCGATTATCGTGCGTTCCACCAGCTCTACCGCCCCCGCTACATGCAGTGGGCCGAGCTCTACCTCGGCAATCGCCACGACGCCGAGGAGGCGGTGGACCAGGCCTTCGAGGACCTCTGCTTCACCTGGAGCGAGGTCCTGAGGACCGAGTCGCCCAACGCCTACGCCTGGTCCGTCGTCCGGCACCGCACGATCGACTGCGCCCGCGCCCGGGGCCGGCGCCCCACCGTCATCGACACCGCCGCCTTCGAGACCTCCGCGCTGCGGCACGCCGTCGACCCGATCGGCGAGCTGGAGGAGAGCCTGTCGGTCTACAAGGCCATCTGCGCCCTGCCCGAGCGTCAGCACGACGTCATCGTCCTGCACTACTGCCTCGGTTACAGCATCCGCGAGACCGCCGACATCATGGGCATCACCCAGGGCGGGGTACGGTCCACCGCCCGTTTCGCGAGACACCGTCTCCACGACGCCCTCGGACTGGAGAGAGAAGAGGAGCACCGGTGATCGGGTCCCTCGACCACGCCCTGGCCAAAGCCCGCCTCGAACCCCGGCCCTACACGATCGCCGACACCGATCAGGCCGAGGCCCGGCTGCGGGCCCGCCTGGCGGAGCGGATGTGGCACGGAGCGCTCTACTTCGACGACCAGATGGAGCCCGCCCGCACGGCCGCCGTACGGGCCGCCGAGCGCAACTCGCTGCCGCACCGGGCCTTCCGGCGGCGGCTGCGGAGCCTGTGCGAGACGGTCGTCGCCCAGGACCTCCACAAGCTCGGGGCCTTCCTCGCCCACCGGATGCTGGAGCCCGACGGCGCCCTGGTCCTCGGCTGTGTGCTCCAGCTCGCCGACCGGGAGGACAGCGCGCGGTTCTGGTGGCAGTTCGCCGCCGGCGCGGACGCCGCCGGCGCCGCCTGCTGCCTCTACCTCCACCACATGGCCTTCGGCGAACGCAGGGAAGCGGAGCTGTGGCGCCGTCAGGCCGGGCTGGAGGCGCTCATCCCGCAGACCCCGGAGGACATCGACCGGGGCGACCTCAACGCCGCCCTCCAGATGCTCGACAGCCTCCGCGACGGGGAGTGCTTCTCGCCCGCCGCGAGCGCCGTCATCGCCTACGTCCCCGACGCCCTCGGATTCGTCGAGGAGGTCGATCTGCCCCTGCCCCAGCCCGACTTCCCCGAACGCATCGGGGAACTCACGGCCACGGCCTGACCGATGACACCCCGATGGGCCCGGTGGGGCGCCCGCCGCCTCCCGGGGGCGTGAGATATGGACAGGGAGCGCCTGCCGGACCGAGAATCACCCTTATGACCTCACCTGACTTCCGTACGCGCCTCACCCGGCCCTCCGAGGCCGAACGGAACCAGGCCCTGGTCCTGCTGAGGGACGGTGCCGGCGACGGCAGGCTCTCCCACGACACCTTCATGCGCCGGATGAACATCGTCCTGACCGCCCGCCACCGCGCCGAGATCGACCTCGCCATGGCCGACCTGCGCACCCACGGCCGCTTCTCGGACTTCCTCGTCCGCACGGTCACCCGCCTGGCGGGGTTCACGGGCCGGCTGCGCGGCGCCTGGCGCGGCGCCCGGCTGCCCGGACTCCGGCTCCCGGAGCCGGGCGGGGCCGCGCTCGGCATCGGCCGCTCACCCCTGTCCGACCTGCGCTTCGACCACGACACGGTCTCCCGCCGGCACGCCGAGCTGCGCTACGTGGACAACCACTGGCGCCTGTCCGACCTGGGCTCGCGCAACGGAACGTACGTCAACGGGCTGCGCATAGCCGGCACCGTACGCGTCCACCCCGGCGACCAGGTCGCCTTCGGCAGCCTGCATTTCCGCTTGTCCGTCTGATCCCTCGCGCCGCCCTTCGCTCCTTCACGCGGGGGGCACGCGCCCCCCGCCCGCCCGGTGCCCCGGGCGCCGCCCGGTCGTTGACCCGGGCATGGGGAGACGGCAGGGGAGCGGACGCACCCGGCGGGAGTTCCTGGCGACGACGGGCGGCGCCGGCGGCGCGGCCGCCCTGGCGGCCGCCGGACGCGCCGGGGCCGCCGCCCGGCACGGCGGAACGGGCCGCGACGGAACGGGCCGTACCGTGGCGGTGCTCGGCGGTGGCGTCGCCGGGCTCAGCGCCGCGCAGGAGCTCGCCGAACGCGGCTACCGCGTCACCGTGTACGAACGCAACACCGCGCTCGGCGGCAAGGCCCGCAGCATGGACGTCCCCGGCACCGCCCGGGACGGACGGCGCCCGCTCCCCGGAGAGCACGGCTTCCGCTTCTTCCCCGGCTTCTACCGCAACCTCCCCGACACCCTGCGCAGGATCCCGCTGCCGGACGGCCGGCACAGCGTCCACGACAACCTCGTGAACGCCACCGAGGAACTCTTCGCCCGCGACGGCGGCCGCCCGGACCTCCGCATCCCCTTCCGTACCCTCCTCGCCCCGGCCGACCTCGCCGCACTGCTCCCCGACGCCCTGCCCGGCACCCTCGCGGGCGCGCTGGACACGGCCCTGCGGCTGCCGGCCGGCGAGGCCCTCCACTTCGCCCACCGTGTGCTCGTCCACCTCACCAGCTGCGACCGGCGCCGCTACGGGCAGTGGGAGCGGGTGCCCTGGTGGGACTTCATCGACGCGTCCCGCATGTCACGGGACTACCAGCGCCTCCTCGGCACCGGCATCACCCGGAACGTCATCGCCACCAAGGCCGAGATCGCCAGCACCCGGACCGTCGCCCGAGTCCTCCAGGCCTTCCTCTGCAACGGCCTCGGCCGGGGCAACGACGGGGAGCCGGACCGGGTGCTCAACGCCCCCACCAACGAGGCGTGGATCAACCCCTGGGCCGCCCATCTGCGCCGCCTCGGCGTCCGCTTCGAACTCGGCACCGAGGTCGAGGAGGTCGTGTACCGCGACGGCCGGGTCGGCCACCTCCGGCTGCGGTCCCGCGAGATCGGCGTACCCCGCGCCACGAGCGCCGACCACTACCTCAGCGCGATGCCCGTCGAGCACGCCCGCGCCACCTGGGGGAGCGCCCTGCGGGCCGCCGACCCCCGGCTGGCCCGCTGCGACCGGCTGCGCACCGACTGGATGGTCGGCGTGCAGTTCTACCTCCGCACCCGCACCCCCATCGTCCACGGGCACGTCGACCACGTGGACTCCCCGTGGGCGCTCACCACCATCAGCCAGGCCCAGTTCTGGCCCGGCCGCGACTTCCGCGCGGACTACGGCGACGGCCAGGTGGCCGACTGTCTGTCCGTGTGCGTCTCGCAATGGGACAAGCCCGGCATCCTCTACGGCAAGCCCGCGATCGCGTGCACCCGGCAGGAGGTGATCCGCGAGGTGTGGGCCCAGCTGAAGGCCGGGCTGAACGACACCGGACGGCAGGTGCTGTCCGACGGCGACGTCCACTCCTGGTTCATGGACCCGGCGGTCACGGGGCTGGGCGGCCCGTCCCCGGCCAACCGCGAACAGCTCCTCATCCACCCCACGGGCACCTGGTACGACCGCCCCCCGAGCCGCACCGCCGTCCCCAACTTCTTCCTCGCCGGCGACTACGTCGCCACCGACATGGACCTCGCGACCATGGAGGGCGCCAACGAGTCCGCCCGCCGCGCGGTCAACGCCCTGCTGGACGCGGACGGCTCCCCGGCCCCGCGCTGCCGGGTGTGGACCCTGTACCGGCCGCCCGAGCTGGAACCCTTCCAACGGCAGGACGAGGCCCGCTACCGCGCGGGCCGGCCGAACGCCTTCGACCTGCGCTGACGCGCCCGGTGCCGGTCAGTCCAGCCCCCTCGCCCGCCGGAAGCGGGCCAGGCCCGCGGCGAGATCGACGACCGGCGCGGGGTAGCGCAACGCCGCCCGCTCGGGGCCGTCGAGCCGCCACGGGGTGTGGACGGCGGCCCCCGGCAGCGCGGCCAGCTCCGGGACCCAGCGGCGCACGTACTCGCCCCGGGGATCGAAGCGCCTGGCCTGCACGAGGGGGTTGAGGACGCGGTGGGGGCGGGTGTCGTTGCCCGTGCCCGCCACCCACTGCCAGTTCAGCCGGTTGTCCGCCACGTCCGCGTCGACGAGGAGGCCCTCGAAGTGCCCGGCACCCTCCCGCCAGTCGTGGTACAGCGTCTTGGCCAGGAAGGAGGCCACCAGCATCCGGGCGCGATTGTGCATCCACCCCTCGTGGGCGAGCTGGCGCATGGCCGCGTCCACGACCGGGTAGCCCGTCATGCCCGCCCGCCACGCGGCCAGCTCGTCGGGGTCCGTACGCCAGCGGTCGTGCCGGTCGCGGTAGTCGCGGTGCGCCGCCGCCGGGACGGCGGCCAGGACCTGGTGGTGGAAGTCGCGCCACGCCAGCTGGCGGACGAACGCCTCCGCGCCCGCACCCGCACCCGTACCCGCCTGCCGCTCGCCCGTCGAGGCGGACCCGCGGGCCCGGGAGATCACTTCGACCGGTGACAGACAGCCGAAGCGCAGATAAGGGGAGAGCCGGGACGTGGCGTCCGCCGCCAGATCGTCGTGCGCCTGCGCGTAGCCCGCGAGGCCCGAGCGCAGCCAGGCCGCCAGCCGGCGCCGGCCCTCGGTCTCGCCGCCCTTCGGCAGCCCCGCCGGGGCCGTGCCACGGGCCAGGCCGGCGGCCCCGGGGAGCGGGAGCGAGCGCACCCGGGGCAGCTCCACGCGCCGGGGAGCGGGGGAGACGGGCCGCAGCCGCTCGGCCGACCAGCGGCGGTGGTACGGGGTGAACACCGCGTAGTGGTCCTTGCCCGACGGCACCAGTGTCCCCGGGGCCACGGCCGTGGTCACCGCGTCGTGCACCCGCAGCTCCCGGCCGTCCGCCGCCAGCGCCCGGCCCAGCCTCTCCTCGCGCCGCTGGGCATAGCCGCTGGCCCCGCTCGCGAGGTGCACCTCCGTCGCACCGGTCTCGGCGGCCACGCGGCACGTCTCGCGCACCACGTCCCCGGCCCGGACGACCAGCCGGCCGCCCCGCGCGCGCAGCCCCTCGTCGAGATCGGCGAGGCAGTCCGCGAGGAAGGCCGCGCGCGCCGGTGTGACGAAGCCCGCACCGGCGATACCGGAATCGATCACGAACAGGGGCACCACACGCTCGGCCGCGCGCAGCGCCGCGCCCAGCACGGGATTGTCGTGCAACCGCAGATCGGCTGTGAAAAGGACGACAGCGACGCGCATGCCCCCACCCGCCTCGTTCCGGTGGCCCAGGCCGTGTCCTGCGGGCTCAGGCTAGGACACGAGGGGCGGAATGGACGGCATTGACTGTGACCCACGGGCTTGCACATTCATCGAAGGGATGTTCTGGTGTGGACACGCCGTGCCGGATCGACCGGCCGTGTGGAGCGCCGCGCCGGATCGACCGGCCGCGCCGAGGCCGAAGACCAGGCCGGGAAGACCTCTGGCACTTGGTGTCGGTCCTCACTGCCGAGGAAGCGACCGATTTCAGTACCGGCCGTACAGGGCCGGTCACAGTACGGCCCAGGATCGGCGACAGGCCAGCAGTGCCTTTCGCCAAGGGTCCGCGTTGGGAGATTCACGTGTCCGCTCTGTCATCACAGCCGCCTCTGTCCGTCATCCGAACGTCCCGGCCGCCCATCGCGATGGCGGCGGCCCGCACCGGCGGCGCCCGCCACGCCCGTCCGCTGGGCCTCTACGACACCTGGTGGACGGTCGGCGCCGCCGCCGTCGCCCTGTGCGCGGGCTGGGCCGCCACCGTGTGGGTCTCGATCCACCTCCAGGCGGACGCGTCCCTGCACACGGTCGCGCTCTTCGTGCACCTCGCCAGCCTCGTCCTCGGCTTCGGCGCCGTGCTCGTCGCCGACTACTACGGACTGCTGTGGATCACCGGCCGCACCACCCTGCGCGAGGCCCTCGGCAGCGCGGGCAAGCTCCACCTGCCCATCTGGGCCGGTCTCGCCGGCCTGGTCCTGAGCGGCACCCTGCTCCACCCCAACCCCTCGGCCACGCTCACCGCGATCAAGCTGGCGTTCGTCCTCGTCCTGAGCCTCAACGGTCTCCAGGCGGGCATGCTCAACAAGCACATGGCCCGGCAGTCCGCCGGTGAGCCGTCGCCGCGCGTGCTGGCCTGGGGCGGGGCCACCGCGATGATCTCCCAGGTCTGCTGGTGGGGCGCCGTGGTCATCGGCTTTATCAACACCACCAGCCACTGAGTGGCCCCGGCCGCCACGGCCGGTGTTCTGTCCGGGCAGGGCCGCTGCCACCGTCGACGACGGTGGCAGCGGCCCTGCCCGTTCGGCTACCCGGCGGCATGCCCGGAGCCGCCGAGCGGCGGCTCCGTCAGCAGTGGCCTCCCGGGGCCGCGCAACACCCCGATGGCCACGGTCGGTGAGACGAGCCCGGTCACCGGGGCGGAAAGAGTCAGGACGTCGAAGAGGGCCCGGCACGTGGCGGCCCGCCCCGTCGCGGTGAGCATCAGCCGGTCCATGTACCCGCGCAGGAGCGTGGTCGCCGCAGGGGGCCGCCGACCCGTGGTGCCGGGGTAGAGGATGTCCTGCGCGACGGCCAGGTCCCAGGGCCCCTGGACGAGCCGGCCGATGGCGCGCTGCACGTCGCGGGCGACGTCCGGGGCGAGCCCCCGGGCGCGAACCGTCTCGCGGAGCAGGGCGGCACCTTGTGCGGCGACGGACATGCCCTGGCCGTAGAGGGGGTTGTACGCGGCGACGGCATCACCCAGGACGACGAAACCGGCGGGCCAGGCCGTCGCCTTCTCGTAGAGGCGGCGCCGGTTGACGGTGCTGTGGGTGACGTGGACGTCGGTCAGCGGCCGTGCGCGGGCGATGAGGTCGCCGACGAGGGGATGGCGCACCTGCCGGGCGAAGGGCACGAACTCGTCCGCGGAGTTGGGTGGTTGGCCCCCGCGCGTGCCGGAGAGCGTGACCAGCCAGCGGCCGTCCTCGACCGGCAGGAGCGTGGCGGACTGCCCCGGGACGGGCCGGCGCGGGTCGGGCTGGATTCCTATGACGGGGAATCCCCCGGTACCCGCGGGCGCTTCGAAGATCCGGGTGGCATAGGCGAGACCGGAGTCGACCGCGTGCTCGGGAACCGCCGGCAGCCCGAGACCGGCCAGCCACCGCGGGGCGGAGGACCCGCGGCCGGTGGCGTCGACGACAAGGTCGGCTTCGAGACGGGTCTCGGTGCCGTGCGCGTCACGGACGACCGCGCCGGTGACCCGCCGGGCGTCGCCCGTGAGCCGGACCGCCTCCGCGCCGTCGACGAGGGAGACCGCGGGGAGGGCGAGGGTCTGCCGGCGCACGACGTGGTCGAGGAGGTCACGGGAGCAGACGATCATGTACTGCATCTCGGGCCAGCGCCTCAGCCAGCCCTGCGCGGTGAAGGTGACCAGCCCGGTGGGGAGGGGGACACGGCGCGCCCCCGCCCTGAGCCACCGGTCGTGGGTTCCGGGCAGCAGGCTCTCGACGGCGCGGGCGCCGCCGGAGTACAGCAGATGGGCGTGGCGTGCCTGGGGGAGGCCCCGCCGGGGCGAAGCGGTGTCCGGGAGACGGTCGCGTTCGACGACGGTGACGGTCGCCGCCCGGTCGGCGAGGGCCGCGGCGGCGAGCATGCCGGCCAGGCCTCCGCCCAGGACGACAGCGCTGCCGGTGCGGCCGGGGGAGATCGTCATGGGCGTGGCTCCTGCGGCGGTGACGGTGGCTGGTGTGGAGGGGGAACGGCTCAGCCGCCGCAGGCGGCGACCAGCTCCGCGGCCTCCTCAGTGATCGACCGGGCGAGCAGATCCAGGTCGGGCACGGCGACGGCGTCGGCGAGCAGGCCGTAGCAGATGCGGTCCTCGTAGGTGGTGATGCCCACGGCGAGGGACTGCCCGGGCGCGAGCGGGGCGAGCGGACAGGCCTCGCGGAGGCGGCTGTTCGCGAGCGTGAGGCCGTGGGAGCCGCGCAACGGGACGCTGGAGACCAGCAGGTCGTAGAAGAGCCGGCCCGAGCGGGCGATCAGGCCGCCGCCGAAGAGGTGGCCGAAGGGCGGGATGACCTCGGCGAGCAGCGCGGCGGCGCCCGGCCCGCTGGCGGGCCCCGCCTGCTTGTTGCGGTCCATGACCTTGCGCACCGCGCGCAGCCGGGCGAGGGGATCGGCCTCGTCGACGGGGAGCCGGACCAGATAGCCGGAGAGCCGGTTGCCCGAGGCGCCCGGATTGTCCGGGTCGCGCAGCGACACGGGGACGAGGGCGCGGGGACGTACGCCGTCGCTGCCGTCGCCGCGCTTGTCGAGCCAGCGCCGCAGACCGCCCGCGACCACGGCCAGGAGGACGTCGTTGACCGTGCCGCCCGTGGCCTCGCGGACGCGGTTCACATCGCGCAGGTCGACGGTCGCACCGTCGGCGCGGCGAGCGCCGGTGGCGCGGGAGACGAGGGCGGGCGAGGAGCGCACGTCCAGCGCGGCACGGGCCATGGCGGAGCCGATGGCCAGGGCCCGTCCGGCGTCGCCGACGGCGCCGCGCACCAGACCGGGCAGCTCACGCGGATCGGGCAGGCGCAGAGCGGAGCCGTTCCGCTCCGTCCGCGGCGCTTCGGCCGCGGCGGGTGCCTCATGAGCGGCGGGGTCCAGGAGCGACAGGACGTACGACGCCGCGCGCATGCCGTCCGCGTGGGCGTGGTGGAACGTGAACAGCACGGCGAAGGACGTGCCGTCCGCGCCGGGCAGCACGTGCGCGGCCCACGGCGGCCGCTCCCGGTCCAGGGGCTGCTGCATCAGCGCCCCGGCGGCCGCGAAGAAGTCCCGCACCGGCGCGGTGAGATGGACGTGGTCCGACGGGTCGTAGCCGGGGGCGACATGGCGTGCGGCCGCGCCGACGGGGAGGAGGACGGGGCGGATACGGGTGTTCAGCCCCGGCACGCGGGCAGCGCGGTCCGCGAGCAGCCCGGCGGCACGCCGGGCGGCGTCCGGGGTGTCGGCGTCGAAGACGGCGAGCCCGCCCATGTGCAGGGGATGACCGGCGGACTCGATGTTCCAGAAGGCGAGGTCGAGCGGCGTGAGCGGTTCGGGGGTCACTTCAGGGGTCACGGGGTCTCCGGGATCACGGGGCCTCGACGTGCTCGCGCGTCGGGTGGGCCGGGGGACGGCGCTGCTGGACGTAAGCGAGCAGAAGTCAATCGCCGTCGGTCGACTACGGTCAAGTGCGATCTGGATACGCTCCGTTAACGACGTGTGAAGGCCCACGGATTTCAGCCCCTCCCAAGCCCCCTTGACGGCCCCCCTTCCTCGGGTAACCCGCCGCCGACCACCGCATCGGCCCCGCACGGGAGTTGTCCGGATCGGGACCCCTGCCGGGCGGGTAGCGCCCCGAAGGGGCGCGAGGAACTGCGCGACCGGCCACGACGCGCCCGCGCATGACGTACCGGACCTCCAGCGAAGCGCTCACGCGGCCGGCACCACCCGCTGCCCCGGCCCGTTGTACGCGCCCAGCGGACGGATCAGCGCGTTGTGGGCCAGCTGCTCGGTGATGTGCGCCGTCCAGCCCGTGATGCGGCTCATCACGAAGACGGGGGTGAAGGACGGGATGTCGAACCCCATCAGGTGGTACGCGAGCCCCGCCGGATAGTCGAGGTTGGGGTGGATGCCCGTGCGGGCGGCCATCGCCTCGCGCAAGGCCGTGTGGAGGGCCGCCAGGCGGGCCGTCTCCGGGTCGGCCGACAGGGCGACGAGCCGGTCCGTGGCCCGCTGCATCAGCGGGACGCGGGAGTCCCCGCGCTTGTAGACACGGTGGCCGAAGCCCATGACCTTGCGCTTGCCGGCCAGCGCCGCCGCCAGCCACTCGCCGGCCCGCGCCGGGTCGCCGATCTCCTCCAGCGTCCGCATCACCGCCTCGTTGGCCCCGCCGTGCAGCGGCCCCTTGAGCGCGCCGACCGCGGCCGTCACCGCGCTGTAGAGGTCGGAAAGCGTGGACGTGACCACCCGTGCGGTGTACGTCGAGGCGTTGAAACTGTGCTCGGCGTACAGGATCAGGGAGACCTCGAAGCAGCGCACCACCTCCGGGTCCGGCACCTCGCCGAAGCACATGTGGAAAAAGTTCTCGGCGAGCCCCAGCGAGGCGTCGGGCGGGATCGGGTCGAGGCCGCGCCGCCTGCGGTGGTCGGCGGCGACGACCACCGGCAGCTTCGCCAGCAGCGCCAGGGACTTGGCGCGGTTGGCGGCCGGGCTGCCGTCGTCCTCGGCGGGGTCCTCCGCGCCGAACAGGCTGACGGCGGTCCGCAGCACGTCCATCGGGTGGCACGTCCGGGGCAGCCGGGCCAGCAGCTCCGCCGTCGTACGGCCCAGCGGCCGCAGGGCGCGCTCGCGCGCCCGGAACTCCCGCAGCTGCCCGGCGTCGGGGAGCTCGCCGTGCCACAGCAAGTGGGCGACCTCCTCGAACGAACGGCGGTCGGCCAGCTCCTGGACCGGATAGCCCCGGTACGTCAGGGAGTTGCTCTCCTCGATGACCGTGGAGATGGCCGTGGTGTCGACGACCACCCCGGCCAGCCCGCGGTGGATGCTGAGCGTCATGGGAAACCTCCGGGGATCGGGTCAGGCGCCGGGCGGGAGCGTGAAGTCGAAGACCGACGCGTCGAAGGCCGTGTACTCCTCGTAGCCGAGGAGCTCGTACAGCCGCGACCGCGTCTGCATCCGGGGGAGCAGGGACTCCTGGGTCCCCTCGGCGGCCAGCGTCCGCAGACCGTCCTCGACGGCGCCCATGGCCAGGCGCAGCAGGGTGACCGGGTACAGGGCGATGTTGTAGCCGAGGTCCTGGAGCGTACGGGCGTCCAGCAGCCGGCCCTTGCCGAACTCGGTCATGTTGGCGAGCAGGGGGACGTCCACGGCCGCGCGGAACGCCTCGAACTCCCGCTCGTCCACGAGGGCCTCGGGGAAGACGGCGTCGGCGCCGGCGTCCACGTACGCCTTGGCACGGTCGATCGCCGCGGCCAGGCCCTCCACGGCGCGGGCGTCGGTGCGGGCCATCAGCAGGAAGCCCGGGTCCCGGCGGGCGTCGGCGGCGGCGCGCACCCGCCGTGCCATGTCCTCGCGGGACACGACCGCCTTGCCGTCGAGGTGCCCGCACCGCTTGGGGTTCACCTGGTCCTCCAGGTGGAGCCCCGCCAGGCCCGCGTCCTCCATCAGCTGGACGGTCCGGGCGGCGTTGAGCGGACCGCCGAAGCCGGTGTCCGCGTCGATGAGGGCGGGCAGGTCGGTGACGCGGCAGATCTGCTGGGCGCGGGCGGCCAGTTCGGTCGTGGTGGTGAGCCCGATGTCCGGCAGGCCGAGGTCGGCGGAGAGCACGGCCCCGGAGAGGTAGACGGCGTCGAAGCCGGTCTCCTGGATCAGGCGTGCCGAGAGCGGGTTGACCGCGCCCGGTACGCGCAGCAGCCGCCCGGAGGCGAGCCGCTCGCGGAAGGCGCGGCGCCGCTCGGCGGGGGTGGTGCGGGTGTGCAGCATCAGAACAGCCCCTTGGGCAGCCCGGCGTCGTACGCGGCGAGGGCGGCGGTGTCGACGGCGGGGAACAGCCCGTCCAGGCCGGCCGCGTCCAGCTCGGCCAGCCGTCCGGCGGTCTCCAGGAAGCGGTCCTGGTCCTTCGGCCCGACGCGGCCCTCGGCGAGGGTGCGGAACTTGGCGGCGTAGTCCGCGCGGCCGAAGGGCCGGGCCCCGGCGGGGTGGGCGTCGGCGACGGCCAGCTCGTCCTCGACGACCGTGCCGTCGGTGAGGGTGACCACCGCGCGGCCGCCGAACGCACGGCGCCCCGGGT
This sequence comes from Streptomyces sp. NPDC001678, assembly GCF_042892945.1. Lineage (NCBI taxonomy): Bacteria > Bacillati > Actinomycetota > Actinomycetes > Kitasatosporales > Streptomycetaceae > Streptomyces > Streptomyces sp. NPDC001678. Next base: position 61,863 of record NZ_JBIAUP010000012.1, read on the forward strand.
CCGGGTCGTGGTAGCGGCGGGTCCACTCCGGGTCCTCCACCGTCGAGATCCTCCGCCACAGCGCGACGGTCTCCGGCCGGCGGGCGCGCTCGGGCGCGTAGGAGCGCTCGTGGTGCCAGGCGCCGTCCTCCAGGGCGACGGCGAAGATGTACGGCACGGAGTGGTCCAGTGTCTCCCGGGCGGCCCCGGGGTCGTACTTCTGCGGGTCGCCGGACCCGGAGCCGATCACCCGGTGGGTGTGGTGGCTGGTGTGGAGGACGATCCGCTCGACGCGCTCCGGCGGCCCGATCCGCGGGCCCAGCCGCCGGGCGAGGTCGATGACGGCCTGCGCCTGGTACTCGGCGGAGTGCTCCTTGGTGTACGTCTCCAGGATGCCGCGCAGGGCCTCCCCGGGCTCCGGCAGCGCGACGGTGTACTCGGCGTCCGGGCCGCCCAGCATCCAGGCGAGGAAACCGTCCTCGCCCTCGTAGACCGGCGAGGGCGAGCCCTCGCCGCGCATCGCGCGGTCCACGGCCTCGACCGCCGCCTTCCCGGCGAACGCCGGCGCGAACGCCTTCCAGCTGGAGATCTCGCCCTTGCGGGACTGCCGGGTGGCGGTCGTGGTGTGCACCGCCTGCTGCACGGCCTGGTACACCGTCTCCGTGGGCAGCCGCAGCATCGCCCCGAGGCCGCAGACGGCGGCCGCGCCCAGGTGGGCCACGTGGTCGACGCGGTGCTCGTGCAGGCAGACACCCTTGACGAGGGCGACGTGCACCTCGTACGCGGCGATGACGCCACGCAGCAGGTCGGCGCCGGAGCGGCCGGTGTGCTGGGCGACGGCGAGCAGGGGCGGGATGTTGTCGCCGGGGTGGGAGTAGTCGGCGGCCAGGAACGTGTCGTGGAAGTCGAGCTCCCGGACGGCCGTGCCATTGGCCCAGGCCGCCCACTCCGGGGAGACCCGCGCCCCGGCCGGGGCCCCGAGGACGGAGGCGCCGGGCCGGGCGTGGTGGGGGAGGGCCTGCGACCGGGCGACGGCCACCGGGCGGCGCGCCAGGGAGGCGACGGCGACGGCGGTGTTGTCGACGACCCGGTTGACGGCCATCGCGGCGGCGTCGGGGTCGAGTTCGGGGGCGGCCGGGGTGGCGGTGGCGACGGCCGCGAGCCGCCAGGCGAGCTGCTCCTCGCGGGGCAGCGGGGCGGCGCTGGGGTGGACGCGTATCCGGTGGTCGATCACGGGACTCCTCGGGGAGGGCGCTTGGGCTTCCGCGACCGAGCCTGCCCGCTGCGCCCGCCGTCCGCGACGGCTCCACCGTGCGGAATCCGTACAGCCCCGAGCTGCGAATCCGCGAAAGCTGCGAAACATGCGGATGCTACTTTCGCAGCAGTGATCCGGGATCGGGGACCAGGGACTTCGAGGGGGCGGACGACATGGCGCGAACGGCGGGCCGGAAGATCTACGCGCACGCGAAACTGCGCCGGCTCCGCCGCGAGCACGGCCTCAATCAGGTGGAGCTCGCCCGCGAACTCGGTATCTCCACCAGCTATCTCAACCAGATCGAGCAGAACCAGCGGCCGCTCACCGCCTCCGTGCTGCTGCGGATCGCCCAGGTGCTGGGCGTCGACGCCGAGTTCTTCTCCGAGGCCGACGAGGAACGGCTCACCACCGACCTCCGGGCCGCCCTCGGCGACGAGGCGTGCGGCCCCGGGGCCCCGCCGCCCGCCGAGGAGATCGCCGAAGTCGCCCGCGACCACCCCGAGGTGGCCCGCGCCCTCGTCGCCCTCCACCGCCGCTACCGCGACGCCGCCGAACGTACCGCCGCCCTGGCCGCCCCCGGCGACACCACCGCCCTGCCGCCCGCCGAACTCCACGACGAGGTACGGGACTTCTTCTACGAGCATCACAACCACTTCGGCCCGCTCGACACCGCCGCCGAACGGACCGCGGCCGAACTGGGGATACGGCCCGGCCGCTCCGCCGAGGCGCTCACCGCCCGCCTCGCGGCACGGCACGGCGTCACGGTCGTCCAGGCGGCCCCCGCCCAGACGGCCGACGCCCGGCTCTTCGACCCCGACGCCGGACTGGTCTTCCTCTCGCCCTGGCTCAGCGACGGCCAACGGGCCTTCCAACTGGCCACCCAGCTTGCCCTCCTGGAACACGGCCCCTTGCTGGACGCCCTGGCCGACGACGCGGCCCTCTCTTCCCCGGACTCCGTCGCCCTGGCCCGCATCGGCCTGGCCGACTACTTCGCGGGCGCGCTCCTCATGCCGTACACGGCCTTCCACGCGGCGGCCGAGGAACTGCGCTACGACGTCGAACTGCTCGGCTCCCGCTTCGGCGTGGGCTTCGAGACCGTCTGCCACCGCCTCAGCACCCTCCAGCGGACGGGCCGGCGCGGCGTGCCCTTCTCGTTCCTGCGGGTGGACCGGGCCGGCAACATCTCCAAGCGGCAGTCGGCGACGGACTTCCACTTCTCCCGGCTGGGCGGGACGTGCCCGCTGTGGACGGTGTACGAGGCGTTCTCCGCGCCCGGGCGGATCCTCACACAGGTCGCGGAGATGCCCGACGGCAAACGGTACTTCTGGATAGCGCGAACCGTCACACGCGGCGGCTTCGGCCACCGGGCCGCGCGAGCGGACTTCGCCGTCGCCCTGGGCTGCGAACTCCGCCACGCGGGCCGGCTGGTCTACGCGGAGGGCATCGCCCTGGACGACCCACGGGCGGCCACCCCGATCGGCCTCGGATGCCGCATCTGCGAGCGCCGCGACTGCGCCCAGCGCGCGCGTCCACCGGCCGGTGGCCGACTCGCCGTCGACCCCGACCGGCGGACGAGGGTGCCGTATCCGGTGCTGGGTACCCACTGAGGGGCGCGGGGAACTACGCGACCAGCCACGACGGTCCGCAGCCGACCGACGGTACGTCGGCTCCGCAGCCTTTCGACCGTGCGTCGCTGGGGGGGGGGGGGCTGATCGCGCAGTTCCCCGCGCCCCTGGCGGGGCGAACCCCGCACGTCAGCGGTGCCGAAACTCCGGCTTCCGCTTCTCCGTGAACGCCGCCATCCCTTCCTTCTGGTCCGCGACGGCGAACACCGCGTGGAAGACGCGCCGTTCGAACCGCACGCCCTCCGCGAGCGTCGTCTCGAACGCCCGGTTGACCGCCTCCTTCGCCATCATGGCGACCGGCGCGGACATCCCGGCGACGGTCTCGGCGACGGACAGCGCCTCCGCGAGGAGCTCGTCCGCCGGGACGATCCGGGAGACCAGGCCCGCCCGCTCGGCCTCGGTCGCGTCCATGGTGCGCCCGGTCAGGCACAGCTCCATCGCCTTGGCCTTGCCGACGGCCCGGGTCAGCCGCTGCGAGCCGCCGATGCCGGGGATCACCCCGAGCTTGATCTCCGGCTGCCCGAAGACGGCGGTGTCGGCGGCCAGCAGGATGTCGCAGAGCATGGCGAGTTCGCAGCCGCCGCCCAGCGCGTAGCCGGAGACGGCCGCGACGGTCGGGGTGCGGAGGGCGCCGAGCCGGTCCCAGGCGGTGAACCAGTCGTTGAGGTACATGTCCATGTACCCCTGCGGCTGCATCTCCTTGATGTCGGCACCGGCGGCGAACGCCTTCGCCGAGCCGGTGAGGACGATACAGCCGACGTCCGGGTCACGGTCGAGGGCTTCGGTGGCCTCGACGACCTCGTTCATCACCTGGAGGTTGAGGGCGTTGAGGGCCTTGGGGCGGTTGAGAGTGACAAGGGCGACCCGGCCCTTGCGCTCGACGAGGATGGTCTCGTACGTCTTGTACGTCTCGTACGCGGTGGTCATCAGGAAGCCGTCTCGTTTCGTTCGTCGCGCTGCCGGATCGTCCGGATGATCCCGGAGAAGTCCTCCGTCGCCCCGGCGCCCGCGGCGAACTCCGCGTACCGCTTCGCCGCCTCGATCCCGAAGGCGGAGTCGATCCCGCTCGCGCGGAGCGCGTCGGCGGCGAGGCCGAGGTCCTTGGCCATCAGGGGGGCCGCGAAGCCGGGCCGGTAGTCGCGGTTGGCCGGGCTGGCCGGGACCGGGCCGGGCACCGGGCAGTTGCTGGTCAGCGACCAGCACTGGCCGGACGCCGTGGAGGCCACGTCGAAGAGGGCCTGGTGGGACAGGCCGAGGCTCTCGCCGAGGACGAAGGCCTCACTGACCGCGATCATCGAGATGCCGAGGATCATGTTGTTGCAGATCTTCGCCGCCTGCCCGGCGCCCGGGCCGCCGCAGTGCACGGTCTTCTTGCCCATGGCGGCGAGCAGCGGTTCGGCCCGGGCGAACTCGGCCTCGCCGCCACCGGCCATGAAGGTCAGCGTGCCTGCCTCGGCACCGGCCACGCCGCCGGAGACGGGCGCGTCCAGGGCGAGGTGGCCGGCCTCGAGCGCGGCCTCGTGGGCGGCGCGGGCGTCGGCGACGTCGATGGTGGAGCAGTCGATGAAGAGCGTGCCGGGCGCGGCCGCGGCGAGGAGCCCCTCGTCCCGGTAGAGGGCGAGGACGTGCCGTCCGGCGGGCAGCATGGTGATCACCACGTCCGCGCCGGCGGCGGCGTCCGCCGCCGAGGCCGCGGCCTCGACACCGGCGGTCACGGCCGCCTTGAGGGACTCGGCCACCAGGTCGTAGCCGCGCACCCGGTGCCCGGCCTTGACGAGGTTGGCGGCCATCGGGCCGCCCATGTGGCCGAGGCCGACGAATCCGACGGTCAGGGGAGTGCTGCTGCTCATCACGACACCTCCTGGGTAAGGGCGAGTTCCCGCTCGCCCAGCGGTGCGAAGAACCGGGCGACGTCCGCCTCGCCCACCTCGGCGAGCGTGGCGGGGGACCAGCGGGGGCTGCGGTCCTTGTCGATGACCTGGGCGCGGATGCCCTCCACCAGGTCCGGCGCGGCCAGGGCCGCACATGAGACGCGGTACTCCTGCTCCAGCACCCGCTCCAGCGGGCCGAGCCCCGGGACGGCGCGCAGCGCGGCGAGGGTGACCTTGAGCGCGGTGGGGGACTTGGCGAGGATCGTCTCGGCGGCCTGTTTGGCGGCCGGGGTGCCGTAGCCCTGGAGCCGCTCGACGATCTCCTCGACGGTGCCGGCGGCGTAGCAGGCGTCGATCCACTCGCGGTGAGCGGCCAGTTCGCCCCCGGGCGCCTCGGCGGTGTGCCGGGCGACGACCTCGTGGGCCGGCGCGTCGGCGAGCTCCGCGAGGAGCGCGGGCAGCCGGTCCGAGGGGACGAAGTGGTCGGCGAGGCCGCACAGCAGGGCGTCGGCGGCGCCCACCGCCTCGCCGGTCAGGGCGAGATGGGTGCCGAGCTCCCCGGGCGCCTTCGCCAGCAGATAGGTGCCGCCGACGTCGGGGACGAAGCCGATGCCGGTCTCGGGCATGGCCACCCGGGAGCGCTCGGTGACGATCCGTACGCCGCCGTGGGCGGAGACGCCGACGCCGCCGCCCATGACGATGCCGTCCATGACGGCCACATAGGGCTTGGGGTAACGGGCGATCCGGGCGTTGAGCCGGTACTCGTCTCGCCAGAAGTCCGCCGAGGCCGTGCCGCCGGAGCGGGCGTCCTCGTGGATCGAGCGGATGTCGCCGCCCGCGCACAGCCCGCGCTCGCCCGCGCCGGTGATCACGACGGTCCCGACGGCCGGGTCGTGCTCCCAGGCGGTGAGGGCCTCGTCGATCCGGGAGGCCATCGCGTGGGTGAGGGCGTTGAGGGCCTTGGGACGGTTGAGGACGATATGGGCGGCCCGGCCCTCGACCCGGAACAGTACGGAATCGTCGCTCATCGGCCCGCCCCCGTCAGGCCGCGGGCCACGATGAGGCGCATGATCTCGTTCGTCCCCTCCAGGATCCGGTGGACCCGCAGATCGCGGACGATCTTCTCGACGCCGTACTCGTTGAGGTAGCCGTAGCCGCCGTGGAGCTGCAGCGCCTGGTCGGCGACCTCGTACCCGGTGTCGGTGGCGAAACGCTTCGCCATGGCGCACAGCTGGGGTGCCTGGTCGTCGCCGCGGTCCAGCGCCTCGGCGGCCTGGCGGACCAGGGCGCGGGCGGCGGTCAGCTCGGTGGCCATGTCGGCGAGGCGGAAGCGCAGGGCCGGGGAGTCGATGAGGGGCTCCCCGAAGGCCTCCCGGTCGGCGAGGTAGGCCAGGCTGCGGTCGAGGGCGCTCTGGGCTCCGCCGAGGGAGCAGGCGGCGATGCCGAGCCGGCCGCCGTTGAGCCCGCTCATGGCGATGCGGAAGCCCTCGCCCTCGCCACCGAGCAGCCGGTCGGCGGGGATCCGGACGCCGTCGAGGATCACCTGGCGGGTGGGCTGGGCGTTCCAGCCCATCTTCTTCTCGTTGGGGCCGAAGGACAGGCCGGGGTCGTCGCGGTGGACGAGGAAGGCGGAGACGCCGCGCGCCCCGGGGCCGCCGGTGCGGGCCATGACGATGTAGACGTCGGTCGAGCCCGCGCCGGAGATGAACTGCTTGACGCCGTCGAGGACGTACTCGTCGCCGTCGCGTTCGGCGCGGGTGGTCAGCGCGGCGGCGTCGGAGCCGGCGCCCGGCTCGGTGAGGCAGTAGCTGCCGAGGGTCTCCATCGAGCACAGGCCGGGCAGGTAGCGGGCGCGCTGGGCGTCGTCGCCGTAGTGGTCGATCATCCAGGCGACCATGTTGTGGATGGAGAAGTAGCCGGCGACGGAGGGGCAGCCCGTGGCCAGGCTCTCGAAGACGAGGACGCCGTCGGCGCGGGTGAGGCCGGAGCCGCCGGACTCCTCGCGGACGTAGACGCCGCCGAGGCCGAGATCGGCGCCCTTGCGGAGCACGTCGACGGGGAAGTGCTTGTCGCGGTCCCAGTCGACGGCGTTCGGGGCGAGGTGCTCGCGGGCGAAGTCGAGGGTGGTCTCGGCTATGGCGCGCTGGTCCTCGGTGAGGAAGAGGGTCGTCATGGCGGTCAGCCCATCGTCGGGATCGTGAAGCTCGCGCCCTCCTTGACCCCCGAGGGCCAGCGCGAGGTGACGGTCTTGGTGCGGGTGTAGAAGCGGATGGCGTCGGGGCCGTGCTGGTTGAGATCGCCGAAGCCGGACCGCTTCCAGCCGCCGAAGGTGTGGTAGGCGACGGGCACGGGGATCGGGACGTTGACGCCGATCATGCCGGTGTCCACGCGGCGGGTGAAGTCGCGGGCGGTGTCCCCGTCGCGGGTGAAGATGGCGACGCCGTTGCCGAAGGGGTGCTCGCTGGGCAGCCGCAGGGCCTCGTCGTAGTCGGCGGCGCGGACCACCGACAGGACGGGGCCGAAGATCTCCTCCTGGTAGATCCGCATGTCCGGGGTGACCCGGTCGAAGAGGGTGGCGCCGGCGAAGAAACCTTTCTCGTGGCCCGGCAGGACGAAGTCCCGGCCGTCGACGACCAGTTCCGCGCCCTCCTCGACGCCCAGGTCCACATAGCCGCGCACCCGGTCGACGGCGTCCCGGCCGACGAGCGGGCCGAAGTCCGCCTCGGGGTCGTCGGAACGGCCGATGCGCAGCGTGCCGATGCGCTCCTTGAGCTTGGCGACGAGCGCGTCGGCGGTCTCCTCGCCGACGGGCACGGCCACGGAGATGGCCATGCAGCGCTCCCCGGCGGAGCCGTAGCCGGCGCCGATGAGGGCGTCGACGGCCTGGTCGAGGTCGGCGTCCGGCATCACGATCATGTGGTTCTTGGCGCCGCCGAAACACTGGGCGCGCTTGCCGTGGGCGGCGGCGGTGGCGTAGATGTGCGCGGCGATCGGGGTGGAGCCGACGAAGCCGACGGCGCCGACGCGCGGGTCCTCGAGGAGGGTGGTGACGGTCTCCTTGTCGCCGTTGACGACATTGAGGACGCCCGCCGGAAGGCCCGCCTCCAGGAACAGCTCCGCCAGCCGCAGCGGTACGGACGGGTCGCGCTCGGAGGGCTTGAGGATGAAGGAATTGCCGCAGGCGATCGCGGGGGCGGCCTTCCACAGCGGGATCATCGCGGGGAAGTTGAACGGGGTGATGCCGGCGGCGACGCCGATCGGGCGGCGCAGGGAGTGGACGTCGATGCCGGTGCCGGCGTTGTCCGTGAACTCGCCCTTGAGCAGATGCGGAATGCCCGCGGCGAACTCCACGACCTCCAGGCCGCGCTGGATGTCGCCGTGGGCGTCGGCGATCGTCTTGCCGTGCTCGGCGGACAGCAGCCGGGCCAGCGCGTCCTTCTCGCCCTCGATCAGCTGGAGGAAGCGCAGCAGGACCCGGGCCCGGCGCTGGGGGTTCCACTCACCCCACTCGCGCTGGGCGCGGACCGCGTCGGCGATGGCCGCCTCGGTCTCCGCGCGGTTCGCCAGGGGGACCCGGGCCTGGATCTCGCCGGTGTTGGGGTCGTACACATCGCCGAAGACCCCCGATGTTCCCGGGGTGTGCTTTCCGCCGATGAAATGGGTCAGTTCACGGACCATGGAAGCCTGCTCTCATCAGGTGAGATCCGGGGACAGGCACGGCGGGGCCGCGGGCGCGCGCCCTTGTGGGGCGCGGTCCGTCCTGTCCGTCCTCGTGGTGCACCCGAACATATAGTTGGACGTCCTACTAAGTCCAGAGTCGAAAAAACGTGCGGGGCGGCCGGGTGGCCGCCCCGCACGCCGGGGACGGGTGAGGGATGAGAGAAGGACGGGGAAGCGGAATCGGTCAGGAGACGGGTTCGGCCGCCCCCTGGGCCGAGCGGTCGGGCCCGGCCCGGTGGACGAGCAGCCGTTCCGCCAGGTGCCCGAAGAGCAGCCCGAAGCCCGCCCACAGGGCGCACTGGATGGCCAGGGCCGCGAGGCGGAACCGCCACAGCACGGTGGCCGGGAAGTCCGCGGGCACCTCGTCGACCACGGGCAGGACGGCGTACGCCACCCCCGCCATCAGGGCGAACGCCGCCACCGCTACGACGCCGGCCCACCAGCCGCCCAGCCGGGGGACCAGCGCACGGCCCAGGAAGATCGCGGCGACGCCCAGCAGGACGCTGAGCACGATCATCAGGAAGTACAGTGCGGTGCGCTTGCCGATGGTGTCGGGGTCGCCGACGGACGGCGGATTGGCCGGGTACTTGAGGAACGGCACCACATAGACCACCAGCAGCCCGCCCAGCGAGAGCAGGGCCGCCGTGGCGCGCGGGCCGATCCGGCCGATGCGGCCCAGGGCCACGCAGAAGGCCAGCGCCGCGATGCCGCCGAGCGCGACGCCGTAGACCAGGACGCCGGTCGCCAGCCCGGCGGTGGACTGGAGGGTGCGGCTGACCAGCTCCACACCGTGGTCGTCGTGGCTGTGGGCCTCCTCGAAGCCGATGGCCTTGTCCACGGACGGCTCACCGAGCAGATAGGCCACGAGCAACGCGAGGCACCCCGCCGCCAGCCCGGCGAGCATGCCGCGCACCAGCAGCGACCGTACGGAGACGGTATTCACGAGTCGGACTCCCCGGGGGTCAGTGGCACGGGAAGCCGAGCAGGTGGCGTCCGTCGTGGACCCACTCGTGGACGCCCTCGCCGGACAGCAGCGAGGTGGCGCCCTGCTCGGCGCCGACGAAGTACAGCAGGATCAGCATGAGAAGGCCGAAGAAGACCGCCCACGGGGCGATCGCCTTGAGGGATATCGGCGCGATCTCCGGCCGGGCGGACGAGCCGGACGTGGGAGCGCCGGACACGGGAGCGGCGGAATAGGCCATGATCAAACCTCCTGGGGAAACACGCGTCCCAGAACTAGGGGTTCCTGGACGACGGGAGGCGGGTCTGACTCCCCGGGCGTCACCGCGCTGCCACGAGCGCTCGGCCGGATTCACAGTGGCGCGACCGTGCCGGATTCCCACCGGCTTCCGTCACCCCGTCGTCATGTCCACGCGACCGTACCGTTCAGGCCAACATTGCGCCATGGGGCGGGGGGACGCGTACCGGCGTACGACCGGCGCGCACGCCCTGGAGCGTGCGCTGGACCCGCACGGGGCCTGCGCCGGGCCCGCGCCCGCTTAGCGACCGTTCCCCGACCGCTCCGCCTCCTTGACCGCTCCGCCTCCCCGACCGCTCCGCCTCCTTCGCCACCCGAGTGTGACCGGTATGTGAACAGGGCTGTTCGGCGGGCGACTTCTGTGCCTACGCTGGCCACGCAGCCGGTTCGCCCTGCCCGCCAGGCAGACGCGTCGCAAGAGGGAACCCGGTGGGAATCCGGGACTGCCCCGCAGCGGTGAGCGGGAACGACCGCCGTCATACGCACTGGGCCCGACAGGGCCCGGGAAGCGACGGCCACTAGGTGTCCGCCCTCGGGTGGACGCGCCCGCGAGTCCGAAGACCTGCCCGCTGCCCGCGCGCGAACGCACCGCGCGCGGAGATCCCGGTGACCCCGAGGGCGGGTCGGCGCGCACGGACGAGCACCCGTCGGCTCGCCCGCACCGGCGCGACCCCTCGCGGCCCTTCCAGGATCCTGTGAAGACGAGCTCGCGAAGGAGAGTTCCGTGACCAGCAAGTCCGCAGCCGCGGCAGCCCGGGCCACCCTGTACGGCTACCCCCGCCAAGGGCGGGACCGGGAACTGAAGAAGGCCGTCGAAGGCTACTGGAAGGGCGCCGTCACCGCCGACGCCCTGCGCCGGACCGCCGCCGCACTGCGCGCCGCCACATGGCGCGATCTCGACGCCGCCGGCCTCCACGAGGTCCCCACCGGTGACTTCTCGTACTACGACCACGTCCTCGACACCAGCGTCATGGTCGGCGCGATCCCCGCCCGCCACCGCGCCGCCTTCGCCGCCGACCCCCTGGACGGCTACTTCGCCATGGCACGCGGCACCCAGGACGTGGCGCCCCTGGAGATGACCAAGTGGTTCGACACCAACTACCACTACCTCGTCCCGGAGCTCGGCCCCGACACCGTCTTCACCGCCGACCCCGCCAAACAGCTCGGCGAACTCGCCGAGGCCCTGGCCCTCGGCCTCGCCGCCCGCCCCGTCCTCGTCGGGCCGGTCACCTACCTCCTGCTCGCCAAGCCCGCCCCCGGCGCCCCGGCCGGCTTCGACCCGCTCACCCTCCTGGACCGGCTGCTGCCCGTCTACGCCGACGTACTCACCGCGCTGCGCGCCGCCGGGGCCGAGTGGGTCCAGCTGGACGAGCCCGCCCTCGTCCAGGACCGCACCCCGGCCGAACTGACCGCGGCCGCCCGCGCCTACCGCGACCTCGGCGGCCGCACGGACCGCCCGAAGCTGCTGGTCGCCTCCTACTTCGACCGGCTCGGCGAGGCCCTGCCCGTACTGGCCAAGGCCCCCGTCGACGGCCTCGCCCTCGACTTCACCGGCCCCGCCGCCGCCAACCTCGACGACCTCGCCGCCGTCGGCGGACTGCCCGGCAAACGGCTCGTCGCGGGCGTCGTCGACGGCCGCAACATCTGGATCAACGACCTGACGGCGTCGCTGGCCACCCTCGCCACCCTCCTCGGCCTCGCCGACCGCGTGGACGTCGCCGCCTCCAGCTCCCTCCTCCACGTCCCCCTCGACGCCACCGCCGAACACGACATCGACCCGCGGATCGCCCGCTGGCTCGCCTTCGCCCGCCAGAAGACCACCGAGATCGTCACCCTCGCCCGCGGCCTCGGCCACGGCACCGCCGCGATCGCCGCCGAACTCACCGCCAACCGCGCCGACCTGGCCTCCCGCGCCGGCTCCGCCCTCACCCACGACCCGGCCGTCCGCGCCCGCACCGCCGCCGTCACCGGCGACGACGCCCGCCGCTCCCTGCCCTACGCCGAGCGGACGGCCGCCCAGCGCGCCCGGCTGGGCCTGCCCCCGCTGCCCACGACCACCATCGGTTCCTTCCCCCAGACCACCGAACTGCGTACCGCCCGCGCCGACCTGCGCGCCGGGCGCATCGACACCGACGCCTACGAGCGGCGCATCGAGGCCGAGATCCGCGAGGTCGTCGCCTTCCAGGAGAAGACCGGCCTGGACGTCCTGGTCCACGGCGAGGCCGAACGCAACGACATGGTCCAGTACTTCGCCGAACGCCTCACCGGCTACCTCGCCACCCGGCACGGCTGGGTCCAGTCCTACGGCACCCGCTACGTCCGCCCGCCGGTCCTGGCCGGCGACGTCTCCCGGCCCGAGCCGATGACCGTGCGCTGGACGACCCACGCCCAGTCCCTCACCGCACGCCCCGTCAAGGGCATGCTCACCGGCCCCGTCACCATGCTCGCCTGGTCCTTCGTCCGCGACGACCAGCCCCGCGCCGAGACCGCCCGCCAGGTCGCGCTCGCCCTGCGCGACGAGGTCGCCGACCTGGAGGCGGCGGGCACCGCCGTGATCCAGGTCGACGAACCCGCCCTCCGCGAGACCCTCCCCCTGCGCGCCGCCGCCCGCCCCGGCTATCTGTCCTGGGCCACCGAGGCCTTCCGCCTGACCACCGGCGGCGTCCGCCCGGACACCCAGATCCACACCCACATGTGCTACGCCGAGTTCGGCGACATCCTCCAGGCCATCGACGACCTCGACGCCGACGTCATCAGCCTGGAGGCGGCACGCTCCCATATGCAGGTCGCGGGCGAACTCGCGGGCGCCGGCTACCCCCGCGAGGTGGGCCCCGGCGTCTACGACATCCACTCGCCCCGCGTCCCCGGCACCGACGAGGCGGCCGCCCTGCTGCGCCGGGGCCTCGCGGCCATCCCCGCCGAACGGCTGTGGGTCAACCCCGACTGCGGCCTGAAGACCCGCGCCTGGCCCGAGGTCCGCGCCTCGCTGGAACACCTGGTGAAGGCGGCGCGCACGCTGCGGGAGGAACTCCCGGACTCTTCCTCGTCCTCTTCCTCTTCCTCGTAAGGCGCGGGACGGGGTGCCCCCGGGTCGTCATCAACCGGGGGCACCCCGTCTCCTCGACGGCTGAGAGACTGCCCGCATGGCCGAACTCAACGGAAAGCCCGTTACCCTCGACGACCTCCAGAGCCTCGCCCTCACGAACTACGGGCACTTCACGACCATGCGGATGGAGAACGGCACGATCCGGGGTCTGTCGCTCCACCTGGACCGCCTGGTGCGGGACTGCCGCATCGTGTTCGGCGTCGAACTGGACCGCGACCGGACGCTGGACTACATCCGCAAAGCGGCCGACGGCATCACCGGCATCGCCGGCATCCGCGTCACCGTCTTCGACCCCGCCCTCGACCTGAGCCGCCCCGGTGCCGCCAAGGACCCCCACATCCTGGTGAACCTGCGCCCCGCCGGCGCCCTGACACCACCCCCACTGACAGCGAAGACCTTCACTTTCACCCGCGACAACGCGGAGGTGAAGCATGTCGGACTCCACCCGCAGCTCAAGCTCCGCCGCGACGCCCAGCTCGCCGGATTCGACGACGCCGTATTCGCCGAACCGGACGGCCGAGTCTCCGAGGGCGCCACCTGGAACCTCGGCTTCGTCGACCAGCAGGGCACGGTCGTCTGGCCGGACGCCCCCGTCCTCCCCGGCACGACGATGCTGCTGCTCCAGAGCCTGGACGCCCCGAAACAGATCACCGCCCCGGTACAGCTCGCCGACGTCCCCGCCATGGCCGCCGCGTTCGCCACGAACACGTCCATCGGCGTCCGCACCGTCAGCGCCCTCGACGACGTGCGGTTCCCCCAGGACCACCCGGTGCTCGCGGCACTGCGCGACGCGTTCGCGGGTATTCCCGGCGAGCGCCTTTAGAGATCCACGACGGACATCCACGACGGGAGACGAAACCCCCCAGAGAATCTGGGGGTTTTCCTTGTGTCCGAGGGGGGACTTGACCCCCGGGTGCTGCTGGGCTGTCCTGCGTGTTTCAGGGCGTTTCAGAGCGCTACTGGTCACGCGGCCACCCCATCCACCACCAAGATGCCGAGCCCCCAATGGGCTCGCACAGTGGAGGCGTGGACTTCAACATCACCGGCGAAGAGCAGAACCTTCTCTTCGTGATCGTCGATCATCTGGACGCCGGGAACGCGCCCACACTCGACGAACTGTCCTCGAACGCAGGGCATGATGCCCGGCCGACCGCCGAGTCTCTCAGCCGGAAGGGCTGGCTCGTGGTCCGTGACGACACCGTCCTAGCCCTGTCCCCTATGGCCCTCCAGGCCGTGAGGAACCTCGAGGCGAGGCGTAGAAGAGCCCGCAAGGCCTAGGGGCTGTCCGGTGGGTCGGATGTGACTCATCGGACAGCCCCTAGAGGCGTTTCAGGGCAGGGTGGCGTCGGACCAAGGGACGCCCCGAGGCTTCCCCCGCCCGACGCCATGGGAAGCAGGCCGCTCTCAGAGCAGGCCGGCCAGGTTGCTGATCACACCTCCGACGAGAGCGTGGAGCCCGACCACGACTAGGCCCAAGAGCTGACCGACAATGGGCAAGAGCATCGCTGCACTCCTGTCATATGGGCCGCTCATCATTGCGGCCTGGTGTCCGGATCAACGACGCCCCGTCCGGCCAGACACGTCCTAAGCCGGGCAGGGCAAGCTCTGGGGAGCTCGGATTCGAACGCGCCGTCACAGGTGGTTCCGATCAAACTGTCCCGTCTCATTGGGCCTTGCTTTCGCGAGGCCTTCTGACCAGCGAGGATGTGCTTTGACGTGAGAGGGGACCACACCCGTGTCTCATCTCATCGTGCCCGCGCCAAACAGATGCCGACGGCTGTCTCACTTCATCGTGTCTGCCGGCCTGGAAGGACGGCCGTGGAGGGTCGGCGCTCTGAGTGCTGATGGACGATCTTCCTGGCCGTTGAAGCAGCCGATAGGTTCACCTCCATGAGATCACCACAGGCGGACGTGCATCATTCGGCTTCGTCCTGGCGGCAGCCCTCTCCTCCGGCGGCCTCCGTCGAGCGCAGCATGCTGGTTGAAGAGATCGCCAAGCGCATCCTGGCTCTCGGTCAGGGGCGCCTGCTCGTGGGGATCGACGGCTTCACCGCCGCTGGGAAGACGAGCTTCGGACATGAACTGGCTGAGTGGATCAGTGCTGCGGGACGGCCGGTGCTCCGGGCGACTCTCGACGACTTCAAGAAGCCGTGGAGGGACCGGCATCTCTATGACCGGGAGTCTGGTGAGGGGTACTACCGCAACGCGTATGACTATGAGGCGGTCAAGCGTCTGCTGCTGGATCCCTGCCGGTCATCGGGAGCGACAACCTGTGCGCTGTGCAGCATCGACCCGCTGACCCAACGAGATCACTCATCCGAAGTGACGCCACTTGAGGCGGACGCGGTGCTGATTGTGGATGGTGTCTTCGCCTTCCGCCCCGAGATCAATGAATACTGGGACTTCCGTGTCTGGTTGCAGGTGGATGCGGAACTGTCCGTTCAGCGGGGCGCCGAGCGTGACCAGGACTGGGCCGGAACTGAAGCAGAGTCGATCCACCGCAACAGGTATCCGGTCGCCGAGCGTATCTATCTTCAGGAAGTCGACCCGTTGCCGATGATGGACGTTGTCATCGACAACTCGGTCTTCGCGCGTCCGCAGGTCGTAACACCGTGACGTCGGCGAGGTGCGCCCACCACACGTCCAGGCCCAGAACACGCCGCCGACAACGGGGAGACACAGGCGGAGTAGCCCGCAGGGCTTCGTGGCCCCATGGCCACCGCTTTCGGGAAAGTCCCGTCCACGGGATCGTGGACGGGACCTTATGCCACCTGCGGAGTCAGAGGATGAACCCGCGGGTTGGGCCGCTGCCGTGTCGAGCGAGCTCTGCTTCGAGCTCCAGGACCCTGGCTGCCACAGCGGCCAGCGCGTCAGCGGTCACGTCCTCGCGCTGCTCGGGGTCGACTTGGCCGTACACCCGCCAAGGCCCCTGGGGGTCGTTGGGATCTTTCGGCGCGATGACGCCGGGGGCGCCAAGTCGCCTTAGGGCGGCCTCCACTTGACGGGCTTGCTCTACGTTCATATCGATCGTCCATCGCTCCTTCCTGTCAGTGAGGGATACCTTCGATGATGTCGCGGGCGCCTTGCCGGAGCAGTTCGGCGGAGACGCGGGCGCCGAGGGTGCCGGGGTCGTTCAAGATCTCTCCCCAGATGTGGGCGTGGACGAATTTGCTGCCGTCGCGGGAGAAGACCATGCCGCGGAGGGAGAGTTGTCCGTCGGGTTCGGTGGTGCAGTGCCCGGCGATGGGGCTGTTGCAGTGTCCGCGCAGGCCGTGCAGCATCACGCGTTCGGCGGTGGCTTCGGTCTGTGTCTTGGGGTCGTTGAGGCGTTCCAGGAGTGTGGCGACGGGGCCGTCGTCGCGGCGGCATTCGAGTGCGAGGACACCGGCGCCGACGGCGGGGAGCATCTCGTGGGACGTGAACTCGTGGCGAATCCGATCTTCGAGGCCGAGGCGTTCGAGGCCGGCGCGGGCAAGGACCATGGCCTCGGCCTGGAGGTCGCCCATCTTGCCGTCGAGTTTCTCGAGGCGTGTCCCGACGGCGCCGCGAACCCGAATGACGTTGAGGTCGCGCCTCACCTTGAGGATCTGGGCCTTGCGGCGCACAGCGGTCGTGGCTTGATCTGGTACTTCCGCATGGACTCGGTGTCCGCAGGCGTCCACACCGGGCCCGGACCCTCCTTGTGTGCGGAGCAGCCTGCGGCGACGAGCATTTCGGTCAAGAGCCGTGATGCGGTCGCCCTTCGCTCCCGGACCGTAAGAGAGGCCATCAATGACAACCCTGGCGGCCGGAGCCGGGCGGAGTGCTCGGGCGGGAGACGCTGGCCGAGATGTCGTCCTCCGAGGCCTCACGGCCGAAGAAGACAACACCATCGCGGCCTTTCCAATCGGGATCAGCCACGACAATGCCCTCCGGATAGGCCGGGTATCCGTAGCCGTAGATGTAACCCGACTTTCGGGGACGTGCCTTCGGTAGACGCCATCGCCCTCGGCTGAGCCGGAGTCGTCGGTGTTGCCCTCGACTGTGTAAATGGTGTCGTCCGTGTGGCTGGTGACGATGCCGACGTGTGTGCCGCCGCCGGATCCGAAGTAAACGACGGCTCCGGCCTCGCGTCGGACCAGCCTCGCGGGGCATGCTCCGGGCGGCTCGAGCAGCCTGCCGGGCCTGGCGGGCAAGGTTCCCGTCCGGTCGGTCTCGTGGTCGGTCACGCCACCGGTTCAGGAAGTGCCCGATTCCGTGGGCCACGCGGTGGGGCACGCGAAGCGCCGCCAAACCCGGGAAAGCAGAAAGACCCCAGATGAACTGGGGTCTTAGCTGGTGTCCGAGGGGGGACTTGAACCCCCACGCCCGATAAAGGGCACTAGCACCTCAAGCTAGCGCGTCTGCCATTCCGCCACCCGGACCGGGTGTTTGTCGCTGCCGGGTGTTCCCCGTGGCGACATGGAAAAGAATACCAAGGTTTCGGGGTGCTCTTTCACGCCCGGTCGTCGTCGCGGTCCGGGCGCAGGATGCCGTGCACCGCGAGTGCGGCGCCCGCGCCGAGGAGGGCGCCGGCGAGGACGTCGCCGGGGTAGTGCACACCGGTGTAGACGCGGGAGAAGCACACCGACCAGGCGAGCGGGGCGAGGGCCAGGCCCCAGGCGGGGTTCTCCAGGCCCACGCCCGTGGCGAAGGCGACGGCCGAGGCGGCGTGCCCCGAGGGGAAGGACGTGGTGAACGGCTGCCGGGACAGCCGGCGGACCACGGGCACCGCGTCCAGCACCGGACGGCCGCGGCGTACCGTCCGTTTGCCGAGTGTGTTCACCGTCGCCGAGGCGGCCGCCAGCGACGTCACGCCCCGTAGCGCGGCGCGGCGGGCTGGCGGGCCGCCCAGCAGTGCCGCGCCGGCGGCCATGCCGAGCCACAGGATCCCGTGGTCGGCGCCGCGCGACAGCCTCGGCAGCACCCGGTCGCCCGCCGGCCAGTGGTGGGTCGCGACCTGTTGGAACAGGGCCCGGTCCCATGCGCTCACCGTGTTCCGCATGCCCGGCGGGTACCCGCTGCGGCGGTGCGCACGCTCCCGGGTCCGGGAGGGGGTGGTTCAGCCGTATGCCGTACGGGGCATGCGCCCGCGGCGGAGCCCCCGGAGACTCGTGCACGGGGACGACCGCAGCACCTCGCTTTCGAAAGGCGGGCTCCGGATGAGCGCCAAGGACAGGGTCAGGGCGAAGGCCGAGCAGACGAAGGGCCTGATCAAGGAGACCGCCGGCCGGATGACCGGCGATCGGCGCATGGAGGCCCAGGGGCGCTACGAGCGTGCCAAGGGCGACCTCCGCGACGTCATGGAGAAGGCGCGGCAGGGCTTCCGGAAGAAGCACAAGTAGCCGCCGCCCGCTCACGCGCTAGGCGTTCCCCACACGACCGGCCATGGACGTCGACAGCGCCGCCGGCGAACTCTTCCTGCTGCGGCCGGAGGAGTTCACCGCCGCCCGCGACCGGCTCGCCGCCCGGGCCGTCCGCGACGGCGACCCGGAGCTGGCCCGCCGTCTGAAGGCCCTGCGCCGCCCCACGCTGGCGGCCTGGGTGTGCAACCTCCTCGTACGGAACCGGCCGGACGAGGCCCGCGCCCTCGTCCGCCTCGGCGAGGGGCTGCGCGAGGCCCACCGGACGCTGGACGGCGGACGGTTGCGCGAGCTCGGCCACCGGCAGCGTGCCCTGGTCGCCTCCCTGTCCCGGGAGGCCCGCGGTCTCGCGGAGGAGGCGGGGCACCCGGTCGGTGACGCCGTGGCGCGCGAGGTCGAGGAGACCCTGTACGCCGTCCTCGCGGACCCACGGGCGGCGGAGGAGTGGGCCACCGGCCGGCTGTCCCGGCCCCTGGCCGGTGTGCCCGGCTTCCCCGGGATGCTCCCCGGTCCGGCGGACCGGCTGGCGGCCCCGCCCGGCCGGGAGTCCGGGGGAGGGTCCGGTGGCGTGGAGGGGGCCGAGGTCGCCGACCTGGCCGAGGCCCGCGAGCGGCGCCGGCGGGAGCGGCGGCGCGAGGAGCTCGACCGCGCCCGGCGCCGGGCCGAGCAGGCCGCGGCCGACGTCCGCGCCTGCGAGACGGCACTGGCCCGCGTCCGGGAGGCGGCCGACCGGGCGGAACGGGACGAACGCACCGCCGGGCGGCACCTCGCCGAGCTGACCGCCGAACTGGACGCCGCCCGGGCCCGCCGGAGCGCCGCCGAGGAGACGGTGGGGGAGGTCCGCGACCGGCTCCGCGAGGCGGAACGCGCCTGGCGCGCGGCCCGGGAGGCGGCGGAAGCCGCCGACGCCGAGGTCGACCGCCTGCGGTGAGGGGCGGCCCGCCGGCCCCTTCCGGGCCAGGCCGCCCGTCCCCGGTGCCTCCCCCCCCCGCCGTCACACCTCACGCCTCCATCAGCCGCCGGACCACCCGGCCGAAGACCCAGTGGCCGCACAAGGCCGTCACCGAGTCGAACGCCGCCGGCAGTCCCGCGATGTGCAGCACCTCGCGCCAGACGATCCAGGAGCCGGACCCGGACGGGCCCGCCTCCAGCTCGGCCCAGCCGGTGACGAAGGAGCCGCGTTTCTCCAGCCGGCAGTGGCCGGGCCGGCCCCCGGCCGGCGGGTGCCAGCGGACGACCTCCATGACGTCCTCGAACGCCACCGGGCCCACCCCGGTCCGGGCCGAGAACCGCGTCCCCACGCCCGTCGGCGGTGGCGTCGTCACCTCGACGTGGGTGAACGGGACGTGCGCCCCGTGCCGCTCCCAGTCCGTGAGCCGCAGCCACGCCTCGTCGACGGGCAGCCGGGAGCGGTGGCTGATCAGAATGGATCTCACCACTGAAGGTATGTCACATCCTCGCGGCCCATGCGGGGAACGGCTCGGGCTCGCTCACCACCGCTCACCACCCAAGGCGAATAGACACTGTCTACTCATCGTGGTAGACAGTGTCTATGTCATCGTCACAGGAACCCGATACCTCCCTCCGGGAACGGCTGATCGACGCCGGGGTGGAGCTGGTGCTGACCGAGGGCACCGCCGCGCTGGGCCTGCGCGAGATCGCCCGCCGCGCCGGTGTCTCGCACGGGGCCCCGCGCCGGTACTTCCCGACGCACCACTCCCTCCTCTCCGCGATCGCCCGCCGCGGCTTCGCGGACCTCGGGGCCCGCGTCGCCGCCACGACGGACACGGGAGAAGGCGCGACGCCCCGCGCCCGGCTCGACGCGCTGGCGCGGACGTACGTCGGATACGCGCTGGAGCGCCGCGGCATGTTCGAGCTGATGTTCCGGCACGACCTGCTGGACAGCGAGAAGAACGCGCCCGGCGGGGGCGGCTCCCGCCTCCGGGAGTCGACGCTCCCCATGTTCGGCCTCTTCGCCGGACTCGTCGCCCACTGCCGTACGGACGAGGACACCCCGCCGGACGTCGCGGCCGCCGCCCTCTGGGCCAACCTCCACGGCATCGCCCAGCTCTGGACGTCGGAGAGCCTGCCCCTCGTCCTCGGCGCCCCCGCGGCGGGAAGCGGCGGGCCAGGCCTCCCCACCCCCCTCGACGCGCTCGTCACCGCCGCCCTGGACGCCCACCTCGGCCCGGTGAACCCGTGACCGGGGCCGCACGCGCCCGTCTCGTCCTGCTCGTCAGCGTGGCCGGCGCGATGATCGTCGCGCTGGACGGCACGGTACTGAGCGTCGCGCAGCCCAGCCTGCAACGGGACTTCGGCGCGGGCGTCGCCCAGGTCCAGTGGACGAGCACGAGCTATCTACTGGCCGTCGCCGCGCTCCTCGTCGTCGCCGGACGCCTCGGCGACCGGTACGGGCACCCGCTGATGCTCCGCGTCGGACTGCTCGGCTTCGCGGCCGCCTCGGCCGGCATCGCGCTCGCGCCCGGCATCGGCTGGGTGATCGGACTGCGCGCCGTCCAGGGCGTGTTCGGGGCGCTCCTCCAGCCCGCGACCCTCGCCCTGCTGAGGTCGGCGTACCCGGAGGAGCGGCTCGGCCGCGCCGTCGCCCTCCGTACGAGCGCGATCGGGGTGGCGGCCGCGGCCGGGCCCGTGCTCGGGGGCGCCCTCGTCGGCCCGCTGGGCTGGCGCGCGGTGTTCGTCATCAACGTGCCGATCGCCCTCGCGAGCGCCGCCGTCACCCTCGCCGTCCGCGCTCCCGCGCCGCCCCGCGACGGCTCCCGGCAGCTCGACCTCCCCGGCGCCGCCCTGCTCACGACGGCACTCGCGGTCCTGGTGCACACCCTCGTCGGCGTGCCGGAACACGGCTGGCTCGCCCCGCCCACGCTCCTCGGCCTCACGGCCGTCGCCGGGCTCGCGACGGCGTTCGTCGCGCACGAACGCCACGCGGCGCGCCCGATCGTGCCGCGCGCCGTGGCCCGGTCGGTACCGGTGACGGCGTCGATGACCCTGCTGCTGGTGACCACGGCGGGCATGTTCGGCGCGCTGTTCGTGACGACGTTCTTCCTCCAGAACGTCCTCGGGTACGGCCCGTTCGACTGCGGTCTGCGCGTCCTTCCGCTGACGGCCCTCATGGTGCTCGGCGCGCCCGTCGCGAGTACGGCCCTGCGCCGCCACGGCCCGCGCCGTACCGCGACCGCCGGGTCGCTCCTCGTCGTCCTCGGCGTCGCCGGGCTCTCCCGGCTCGGCGCGGATAGCCCGTGGACGGTCGCCGGGGCCGCCTTCGCGGTGCTCGGCGCGGGGTTCGCGACCGTGATGGTCACCGCCACCGGGACGGTCGTCGGCGATGCCCCGCCCGGCTACGCCGGGGTCGTCGGCGGCCTCAAGCAGACCGCGATGAACGTCGGCCCGGCCTTCGGCATCGCCGTCGCCGCGGGCATGATGCTCCTCCATCCGCAGGCCGGCGGCAGCGCCGCCCCACGGATGGGCCCGACGCTCCTGGTCCTGGCCGGGGTCACCGCCCTCGGCCTGCTCCCGGCGGCCCTGCTCCCACGCGGCGGGACGCCCGGGAAGGGAACCCCCGCCCAGCACGACCCCCGCCCCGTCCCGCCGCACGCCGCCGGCTGATCCCGGCCGCCGCCGGTTCAGTCGCCGACCACGGGGCGCAGCCCGCCGATCACCACGGCGACGCCGAAGCCGAAGAGCTGGTCGCGCTCGGCCCTGCTCTGCCGCCGGAGCCCGCGGGCCTGCTCCTCGACGGTGAACCCGTTGACGTAGCTGGTCAGGACGTCACCGGCGGAGGCCGCGGTGTCGGCGTCCAGCCCCGCCTCCCGCAGTACCGTGACGAGGCGTTCGAAGAAGGCGTGCGCCATGGGGCCCGGCGCGCTCATGCAGGCGATGACCCGCGCCCCGTCGGTGTGCGCGAGCATGGCGTCGCGGTGCGCCCGGGCGATCGCCGCCAGTCGCTCCGCCCAGTCCCCGTCGGGCAGCGGCACGGCCGTGGCGTCGGCGGCGATGCGTTCGGCGATCGCGTCCAGCAGGGCCTGCTTGCTGGGGTAGTGCCAGTAGAGGGCGCCGACCCGGACGCCCAGCGCGGCCGCCAGTTTGCGGGTGGAGAACTCGTCCAGTCCCACCTCGTCGAGCTGTGCCAGCGCGGCTTCCAGCACGATGGACCTGTCCAACGGCATCGCGAACCTCCCATGTTCCTTCGCCGTCCCATGATGCCCGTGCCCCTTGCCGACTTGAACACCGACCAAGTAACTTGAGCATCGTTCAATTGAACACTGCTCAATAGGTAGTGCTCAAAGCAGTGCTCAAAACAGTGCTCGTGCAGGGGGAGACATGCGTGTCATCGTGATCGGCGCCGGACTGGGAGGGCTGTGCCTGGCGCAGGGGCTCCGGCGGGCGGGGGTCGACGTGGTGGTCTACGAGAGGGACCCGGGCGTCACGGCCCGCTTCCAGGGCTTCCGGATCGGCCTCGCCGAACAGGGGCTCGCCGCGCTGCGCGGCTGTCTGCCCGGCGAGCTCCACCCCTTGGTGGAGGCGACCCTGGGCGACCTCACGGGCCCCGCGCGGGCCGTCGACCCGTGGCTGCGTCCGCTGAGCGAGCAGCCGACGGCGGGGGTCACCGCCGCCGACCGGCACGTCCTGCGCCACATCCTGCTCGCGGGGCTCGGCGACGCCCTGCGCTTCGGCAAGGAGTTGACGGCCTATCACGTGCGGTCCGACGGCCGGGTGGACGCCCGCTTCGCGGACGGTACCGGTGACACGGCCGATCTGCTGGTCGGCGCCGACGGGATCAACTCGGCGGTACGGGCCCGGCTGGCGCCGTCCGTCCGGCCCGAGGACACCGGCGTCCGGTTCGTCATCGGCCGTACGCCGCTCACCGACCGCTTCGCCGGTCTCGTCCCCGGCTTCGGCACGCGCGTCGTCGCCCAGGACGTGAGCATGCTGCTCGGCCTGATGCGCTTCCGCCGGTCGCCGGGCGAGGCGGCGGCCGAGCTGGCGCCCGGGCTCTCGCTGCCCGCCACCGCCGACTACCTCCGCTGGGCCATGTTGCTGCCGCCGGGGCACGCGCCGGAGCCGGCCCCCGGCCGCGACGGGGCGCAACAGACCGTACTGGCCCGGACGGAGGGCTGGCACCCCGAGCTGCGGGCCGTCGTCGAGGCCGCCGACCCCGACAACAGCACCCTGCTGTCGATCCGGGTGGTACGACCCGGCCCGAGATGGCCCCTGGGCCCGGTGACCCTGCTCGGGGACGCCATCCACGCCACGTCGCCCAGCGGCGGCAACGGCGCGAACACGGCACTGAGGGACGCCGACCTGCTGCGGAGCCTCCTCCTCGACGCCCACGCGGGCCGCCGCACCCTGCCCGACGCCGTCGACGCGTACGAGCGCCGGATGCTCCGCTACGGCGCCGAGGCGGTGGAACACAGCCTGGCCGCTCTCGTCCCGTTCCTCCCGCCGGCGGACGGGACGGCGAGCGGCGGGGCCCAGACAGCCGTCGCGGCCGCCAAGGGCGTATCTCACCCCCAGCCGCCATCGCAACCCTGACGATCGTCAGGGGTCGGCGATGCCGTTCGGCAGGGGTGACGGCTGCCCGGAATCCGTAGCTTCGGGCTCATGGAACTGCGCAACAGGGAACGAACGTCAACGAGCCACGGCAGGCCGGGGCGGCGGCCGGCGGCCGCCGTGGGAGTCGCGGTCGCGGCCGCCGGGGTGTTGTGGTGGCTGACGCCGGGCGGAGCGCCCGGGCCGGGCGGGGCCGTCGAGGTCACCGGTGGGGTCTCCGTCTCGGCCTACCGGTCGCTCGCCGGGGCGGCGGCGGACGCGCCGGGCTGGGTGGGGTCGGCGCTCGGCCTGGCCACCGAGGGGACGCTGGTCGTGCTCGGGCTGCTGCTCGTGTGGACCGGCTGGCGGGGGCTGCGCCGCGGGGACGCGCGGACGGTCGCCGCGGTGGTGCTGGCCGGTGCCGCCACCGTCGTGGCGTACGGGATCAGCGAGGTCCTGAAGACGATGGTGGACGAGGAGCGGCCCTGCCGGGCGCTGAGCGGGGTCACGGCCGTCGATCCGTGCCCCGAGGTGGGGGACTGGTCCTTCCCCAGCAACCACTCCACCCTCGCCGTGGCGATCGCCGTCGGCGTGGCCCTGGCGCGGCCGCGGCTCGCCGCCGTGGCCCTGCCGCTGGGCGCGGCCGGCGCGCTGCTGCGGGTCGCCGTCGGTGTGCACTACCCGCACGACGTGCTGGCCGGCTCCGTGCTCGGCGCGTCGGCGGCGGTCGTCCTGTTCCTCGCGCTGCTGCCGGTCACCGTCGGGCCGGTGGCCCGGCTGACGTCACGGTTCGGACCGGAACGGGGCGCCCAGGGGATCCGGGGGCGTCACACCCGCTTCATGGGCCATGACGGCGGCCGCGGCCCGGTTGTCGACGCCCAGCCGGGCCAGTATGGAGCTGACATGCGCTTTGACGGTGCCTTCCACCACGCGCAGCCGACGCGCGATCTGCCCGTTGGACAGCCCGGCGGCCACATGGGCCAGCACGTCCCGCTCGCGGGCGGTGAGGGCCGCGACCCGTTCCCTGGCGGTGGCGCGCCGTCCGGCGGCGGACCCGGCGCCGGTCGCGGCGAGATGGGCCACCACCCGGGCGGCGACCTTCGGTGACAGATAGGCGGCGCCCTCGGCCACCGCGCGGACGCCCGCGATGAGCTCCTCGGGCGCCCCGGACTTGACGAGGAATCCGGCGGCGCCGCCCGCGAGCGCCTGGAGGATGTAGTCGTCCTCGCCGAACGTCGTGAGCATCACGACCCCCGTGTCCGGCGCGGCGCCCCGGAGCGACGCCAGCGCCTCGATGCCGCCCACGCGCGGCATGCGGATGTCGAGGACGGCCACGTCGGGCCGGTGCCGCCGGACCAGCTCCACCGCCTCGGCGCCGTCGCCCGCCTCCGCGACGACCGTCAGCCCCGGGTCGGTGGCCAGCACCGCCCGGACGCCCGCGCGGACCATCGGCTCGTCGTCGGCGATCAGGACCCGGATCACCGCCCGCTCACCCGCCGAAGACGGTACGGCCGATCAGCCGCCCGTCCTGGAAGCAGAGCTGGTACGCGTCCCCGGAGCTCGACACGAACCGGGCGGCCGTCACGGCGTAGTACTCGCACCTGATTCCGGGCCCCTTCGGTTCGTACGCCCGTGGCCGGTACGGCAACTGACGGTCGGGCAGCACACGAGCCACCTCCGAGCGATTCTGCCCCACGCGCAGCGCGGCGTAGTCGGTGGGGTCGAGGACGGTGTGGGACAGCGTCAGCGAGCCCCATGCCGTCAGGGCGCCCGTGAGGACGACCGTGGCCAGCAGCGGTACGGCGACCGCCGTGGCCAGGGCCCGGCCGGCCCGCCGCCGGGCCCGCCGGTGCTCCGGCGGCAGCGCGCCCGCTCCGGGCGCCGGCGAAGGCGCCGGGGCCACCGGCCGGGCGGACGGGGTGCGCGGCAGCCGGGCCGTCACCGCGAAACCGCCCCCGCGCGGGCCGCACTCGAACGAGCCGCCCGCCAGCCGCACCCGCTCGTCCAGGCCGATCAGCCCCAGTCCTCCACCGGGCAGGGGCGGCGCCGCGGGCGCGGGCGGGGGAGTGTTCTCCACCGAGACCACGACCTCCGCGGCCGTCCGGGAGAGCCGCACGGTGGCCGCCGCGCCCGGGGCGTGCTTGGCGACGTTCGTCAGCGCCTCCTGGACGACCCGGTGCGCGGCCCGCTCCACCGCGGGCGGCATCCCGTACTCCTCGCCCTCCGTGCACAGCACGGCCGCCAGACCCGAGGCCGCCGCGTCCTCCACCAGCCGCGCCACGGCGAAGTCCGCGGGCTCCGTGGGCGCGCCGTCCGCCTCCTCGCGCAGGATGCCGATCACCTGCCCCAGCCGCTCGACCGCGCCCGCCGCCCGGGCCCGTACGTCCTCGGCCGCCGCCCGGTGCTCGTTGGCCAGGCCCGGCGCGAGCTTCAGCGCCCCCGCCGACAGCGCGATCAGGCTCAGGTCGTGCCCGAGGGCGTCGTGCATGTCCTGGGCGATACGGGCCCGTTCGCGCAGCCGCGCCTGCTCCGCCACCAGCCGCTGCTCGCGTTCCAGCCGCGCGGCACGGTCCCAGCCCAGGCGGGTCAGCTCCTGATACTGCCGCCACACCCGCCCCGCGAACCACGGCAGCAGCGCGGCACCGACCACCACGACCACGAACCTGCTGCCGAGCACCAGCAGCCCCGGCACGGCCACCACCGCGATCGACGCCGCCGTCACCAGCACGGTCAGCGCCACCACCAGCGGCCGGGTCCGCCCCGACAGGCGCCCCGCCGACAAGGCCGCGGCCATCGCGGGCAGGGCCCACCACAGGCTGGTCGTCCCCAGCCCCGCCGCCGCCACGGCGACCGGGGCCAGCAAGGCCCCCGGATCACGGCGGCGTCCGGCCGCACGCGTCGCCGCCGTCGTTTCGGCCGTTCTCGTTCTCGTTCCGTCCACCCGACCACGGTAAGGAACGGCAGGCGAAGGAACGGCAGGCGAAGGAACGGCGGGCGGCTGGCAGAAACGATCTTCCACGGGTCAGGATGCGGCCATGACCGACACACGACTCACCCACATCCCGGCGCCGGAAGGCGTCCTCCCCGGCAACGGCTACACCCATGTCGTCATGGGCACCGGCCGCTTCGTCGCGCTCTCCGGGCAGGTGGCCCTCGACGAGCGGGGCGAGGTGGTCGGCGAGGGCGACCCCGCCGCCCAGGCACGGCAGGTCTTCGAGAACCTGCGGCGCTGCCTGGCGGCGGCGGGCGCCACGTTCGACGACGTCGTCAAACTCACCTACTACGTCACCGACATCGCCCACCTCCCCGCCGTCCGCGAGGCGCGCGACGCGCACGTCGACACCGCGCGCCCGCCCGCCAGTACCGCCGTGCAGGTGGCCGCGCTGTTCCGGCCCGAGCTGCTGCTGGAGGTGGAGGCGTTCGCGCTCCTGGGTCAGGCGGCCGGGCGCACGGAATGAGCCGAGTGGGCCGGGTGAGCTGCGTGGGCTGCGTGAGCGGGGTGGCGGCGTGACGCGGGCGCCGTCAGCTCCGGCGCCCCGGCGGGGACGGGCACGGCGGCGAAGATCGCGTCCTGCTGCTCCTGGAGCTCCTTCCGGCGCTCGGGCGTGGTCGTGGGCAGCCGCTGCTCCTCGTAGAGCTTGTGGGTCTCCTCCTGCGCCCGCTTGCTCGCCGGGGTGTGGAACTGCACCTCGAAGACGTGCCCCGAACGCGGCTCCTTCCACGCGGAATTGACGCCCTTGTAGCCCTTCGCGCGGCCCCAGGTGTTGGACCACTTCACGCTGTCGTCGCCCCAGCCGGCCAGGACCGACGAGGCGAGGGCGACGCCCGAGGTGTACCGCCCGTCGGGCCACTGGAGGGTGTAGCGGACGGAGTCGCTGATGCCCGCGAGTGCCTGGTCCACGGTCCGGCCGGGGGTCTCCTTCATGGAGGTGGCGACCTTGCGCTTCAGCGAGTCGGGGGACTTCAGCCGGTGGTCGAAGCCGATCACCTGGGCATGGCTGATCACGGCCGCCGCCCTGACCTGCGGGCTGACGGACCGCTCCGCGCGGCGGGCGCGCAGGAGGAAGGCGTCGACCTTCTTGTTGTCGGCGGCGTTGAGCTCCAGCCCTTCGCCGTGCCACCCGCCGTCGCCCGGGCCGCCCTTGAGGGCCTTGCCGGAGGTGTCGCCGTGGGCGCCGGGCAGGAGGCCGGCCGACAGCCCGGCCGGGGACTGCCGGTCCCCGGCCGGAGCCGCCGTGGCCGTGTGAGCCGGTACGAGGCCGAGCGCCGTGACCAGCGCGGCCGAGGAGACGGCCCGGAGAGCGGTGCGGTGGAGGGTCATGGAGGTGTCGCGTCCCTTTTCCTGGTGAGCTGGTGAGTACGTGCACTGGTGTGCGCGTACGAGTACGCGTACACAACCGCATGACGTGCTCACAGGTGACGCGGGATCCCGGCGTGTCCCTTCTTCCGACGCGATCCGATCGGTGCCGTGGCGGAATCACCGCGCCCGGGCCACCGCCCGGTCAATCGTGGAGCCAGAAGCCCGTCCGCTCCCGCCACAGCTCCAGCAGCGCCGCGTCCCCGGTGACCTCAGGGCCGCCGCCCGCCGTCGGGCGCCCGTAGACGTACAGCAGCAGGTCGGCCAGCGGGGCGCTCGCGACGACGGCGGCCTCCCCGGGGGAACGGCTCCAGACCGGGACGTTGCCCGTGAGATCCACCCGCCAGTGCGCCGGCGCCCCGGGCGCGGTGCCCGTGGCGCGGAACGCGAGCGTACGGCCGGGGCCCAGCAGCGCGGGCACTCCGGGCCCCGGGGCGAACGCCTCCGGCACCGGGCCGAAGGACATCCACTCGTCGAGCGCGTCGGCGGCGACGTCCTCGGCGACGGTGAACTCCACGCCTGCGGCCAGCGCGGCGTCCGCGCGGTGGACGGCCGTCTCGTGCGTCATCCTGCGGGCCCAGAACGCCGGGGAGGCCTCCCCGGGCACCGGCGTCCACACCCGCGCCCCGGGGCCGGCGTCCCGCAGCGCGGCCGCCAGCAGTTCCGCGCCCTCGGCCAGCCACGGGCCGACCACGGCCACGTCCTCGTCGGCGTACCCGGCGACGTCGTTGAGCCGCGCGTCGGACAGGGCCTCCGGCGACCGCGTCCGCACGATCGCCTCCGCCCACCGGTGCGCCCAGCCCAGGTGGCGCAGCAACTGCCCGAGGTTCCAGCCGGGGCAGGACGGCACGGGGGCGCTCAGGTCCGCGCCCTTGACATACGACGTCAACAGTTCGGTCTGCGCGGGGATTTCGGCGCAGAGACGGTCGAAGCTCAGCGGCGTCATGACGCCACGGTACGACCCGTGGCCGTGGGGCGCCTCCGCCGTACGGCGGAGGGACCCCCGACCCTGGAAGGACGTTCCGGGGCGCGCGGGACGGCAGAGTGGGGAGCGCCGCCACGGGCGGCGGGCCCGCGCCGCATCGCAGGGGAATGCGGCGCGGGCCCTTCGCCCGTGGTCCGGTCGGCCGTGATTCCGGTCAGCGGAGGACGACGTTGTAGGCGGGGGTGACGTCGGGGTGGAGATCGGCGTACCCCAGCTCGGCCAGGATGGGGCCGAGGTGCTTGGCGAAGGCCTCCAGCGCCTCGGAGGACTCCCAGACGTCGACGACCCGCCAGCCGCCGTCCACCGGGCCCGCGACGTGCGCGAGCAGGCCGGGCACGGGGAGGTCGGCAGGCGAGGTGAAGCCGCGGCCGTTGGTGATACGGGTGATGCAGTCGTCGTAGAGCTTCTGACCCGCGGTGCCCTCGACCTGGAACGTGACGACAATGGCCATGGTGGCGTGCTCCTGTCCCTGAGATCCGTTGTCCCTGAGATCCGTGTGCGGCACGGCCCGCCGGGGGCCGTACGGACCAACGATCGCCCCGGACTCCGCCCGGGACACCCACGCGGGTGACGGCTCGTCGGAGCGTCGGGAGCTGATCCGTACGGTCCGGGCGCGGGCGCCGGTGCGGTGTGCTCAAGTCCCGTGGCCGGGGCGGCACCGAGGGGCGCGATGGGCGGGTGATCTCACCGGGGCAGGCCGCTGCCGTGTGTGCCGCGCTGGGCCTGCGGGTGGTCGGCTGAGGGCCCGGCCCGGCTACAGGCCCCGCGGAAGGTCTATCGCTTGACGGCCTCCCCGGCCTTCGCCCAGTTGGCGCGCAGCCGGTCCAGATACGACTGGGCCTGGGGGCCGGGCTTCGTGCCCCGGGCGATGGCGCTCATGTTGCCCGCGCCCGCGTTGTAACCCAGGGCCAGCAGCTCGTCCCGGGTGTAGGGACCGGACGTCTGCTGCGGCAGGCCCTTGGCCAGGTCGTGGAGGAACCACGCCGCAGCCTCGACGGCCAGGTCCGGGTCGTCGGGCAGTTCGTCCCACGACCGGTTCGCGAAGTCGCGGCCCTGTTTGGTGTCGTCGAAGGCCGCCTTGTGCATATTCGCGATGCCGAACGCCGAATCGGGCTTCATGCGCTGCCAGGCACGCTCCAGCGCCGGGTCGTGCGGCTTGTACGACTCGTTGTAGAGGATCGCCATCAGCAGCTGGGCGTCGACCTTCGCCCGCCCCGCGTGCTCGAGGACCTGGGGCGCGAAGCGCGCGGGGTCCTGGTTCGCGGACTGCCCCGACACGCTCGGCCCCGGCGCGCCCGTCCCGCCGGGGCTCGCCGGGGCGGGCGCCGGAGCGGCGCGGTCGCCCGTGCCGCCGCAGGCCGCGAGAGAGGCGGTCGCCGCGACGGTCACCACGACCGTGGCGGCGAGTCGCCGTAGGGACCGCCGGGATGCCATGCGCCGTCCGCCTCCTTCACCACCGCCCCGAAGGGGCCTCACGATCCGTCAGACGTTCGGACGTTCAGACGTTGACGCCGAAGTCCGAGGCGATGCCCGCCAGCCCCGAGGCGTAACCCTGGCCGATGGCCCGGAACTTCCACTCGGCGCCGTGCCGGTAGAGCTCGCCGAAGACCATCGCCGTCTCGGTGGAGGCGTCCTCGGTGAGGTCGTAGCGGGCGAGCTCACGGCCGTCGGCCTGGTTCACCACGCGGATGAAGGCGTTGCGCACCTGCCCGAAGCTCTGGCCGCGCTGGTCGGCGTCGTAGATGGACACCGGGAAGACGATCCGGGCGACCCCGGGCGGGACCGTGCCCAGCGAGACCTGGATCTGCTCGTCGTCCCCGTCGCCGCCGCCGGTGAGGTTGTCCCCGGAGTGCACCACCGAGCCCTCGGGGCTGCGGAGGTTGTTGAAGAAGACGAAGTGCTGGTCGGAGAGGACCTTCCCGGCCGTGTCGCACAGCAGGGCGGAGGCGTCGAGGTCGTAGTCGGCGCCCGTGGTGGTGCGCACGTCCCAGCCCAGCCCGACCATGACGGCCGTCAGGCCCGGGGCCTCCTTGCTCAGTGAGACGTTGCCGCCCTTGGCCAGGGTCACGGCCATGTTCTTCCTCCGGAGTTCGCTGGTCTGCGTGCTGTCATTGCGCAATAACGCCAGGCCAGAGCCTATGGTTCCCGATTTGCGCAAGCAGTGAAGTATTTTGTCACGCCTGTCACCCTTCCTCGGCGAGTACGACGATCTGATCCCCTTCGCGCAGGGTCAAGGGCTCGGTCCTGGACGGGTTGAGGCGCACCCCGTACGAGGGCGGGGTGTCGCGGTCCCGGCCGAGGCGGTAGCCGATCGCGGTCTCGCCCCGCCTGCGGGCGGCCTCGACGGCGGTCGCGAAGGTGGCCTCGGCGCCGGGCACCAGATAGTGGTCAGCCGGTTTGAGGTAGATCTCCGAGCCGGCCGGGTCGAGGAGGATGCGCAGCACCCGGTAGAGCCGCTGGTTCTCGGCCAGTTGCGTCAGCAGCAGACAGATCAGCTTGTTGCTGACGATGAAGTCGTCGGCCTTGGTGACCTGGGCGACCTCGCGGTTGCTGTCGTTGTTCATCTCCGAGACGATCGAGTACGGGTCGCCGAGGCCGACTTCGATGTCGCGGAGGTGCAGCAGCGTCACCAGCGTCCGGTTGTCTGCCTGTTCGGGGTCGACGCTCTCGTCCGAGAGGACGAGGATGTGCTGGTAGTCGCCGGGGGAGAGGGCCTCCAGCGACCTTCTGTTCGTCGGTTCGCAGTGCCTGTGCCCGAGCGTGAGGCGTTGTGGCGCGAGGTCGTCGAATCCGGCCGGGCGGGCGGGGGAGGCCACGTCGAGGGCCGAGCCGGGCCGGGTGAACTCGTCCAGCAGCTCGATGATCTTCGGGGCCCGGGAGTTCCAGCCGATCAGCAGCGTACGGTCGGGGGCCGGCGGCCGCCTCGTGCCCCCGGCGATGGCCGTCTCCACGATCGGCGGCGGCGCGTCCGCGAGCCGGATGAACTCGTCGTCCTCGGCGACCAGGATGACGCCGTCCTCCGCGCCGATGAGGGTGTCCATGGCCGGGTTGAGCAGGATCCGGCCGTTCGCCCGTGCCACGCCGATGGGCACGCCGAGGGCGTAGCGGTGGAGGGAGTCCCCGTAGGAGATCCCGGCGAGGGCCGGTTCCCGGACGATGTAGATCTCGTTGCCGTAGAAGCTCAGCAGTTCGTTGCAGACCGTGGACAGACCCGACTGCCGGTGCGACTGCACGGTCAGCCGTACGGCGAGGTCGTCCGCGTCGACCACCAGACCGCTCGGCCCCGCCGCGAGCCGGGCGGCGGCGAGATTGCCCGCGTCCTGCACGGCCGCGATCAGCGGCGGCCGCCCCTTGGCCCACGGCCTGTTGTTGAGGACCAGCAACACCTTGATCACCTTGGTGTCGCTGTCCCGGCAGAACGACGGCAGCACGATGACGGCCTTCGCCGTGTCCGGGCTGACCAGCTCCAGGTCCGCCTGCTTCAGCGGATTGCCGGACCGGCAGATCACCTGCGTATGGCCGGTGTCGGGGACCCGCAGCCGTATCTGCTCCTCCATGTCCACCTTGTCGCGGTCCGCCAGGATGGCCACACAGGACCGCCGCTCGCTCTGATTGGCCTCGACCAGCTCCTCGACCACCGTGAAGACCTGCTCCGACCAGCCCAGGACGATCGTGTGGCCGCTCTCGATGATCTGCGAGTGCCCCTTGCGCAACTGCTGGATCCGGTTGTTCAGGCCCGTGGTGAGCACACCGATGAAGGTGCTGACGATGAAGATGCCCCCGATGGTCACCATCAGCATCAGCGCCAGGAACACCCAGCCGCCGTGGTCCCCGCCCATGGTGCCCGGATCCAGGGTGCGCAGCATGCTCATCCACGCGACGCCCGCCCAGCCGCCGTTCGCCTCGGTGTCCTCGTCGGTGAGGGTCACCACCAGCACGGTCGTCACGCCGATCAGCACCACCGACGCCAGCGCCAGCCAGCCGATGAGGGCCGGCGTGCCACGGTCCATGGTGCTGTCGAACCAGTACCGCAGCCGGTCCCGCCACTTCACCCGCACCACTCCCGCCGTCCGCCGTCGACGGGGTTCTACCCCGTCAGGGCGCCGGTAGCCCGGCCCGCGCGCCGGTCACGCGCCGCTGGGCCGGGCCCGTACGTGCATCCGCTCGCCCTGCGGGCCGAAGAGGCTGAGGAACTCCACCGGCTCGTCCCCGGCGTTGCCGAAGCCGTGGGGGACGCGGGTGTCGAACTCGGCGGCCTCACCGGCGGTGAGGACGAGATCGTGCTCGCCGAGCGCCAGCCACAGCCGCCCCGACAGGACGTAGAGCCACTCGTAGCCCTCGTGGGTCTTCTGCCCGGGCCGTACGTCCTTCGCCTCCCGGGCCGGGACGATGTGCTTGAAGGCGCGCAGCCCACCGCCGAGGTCACGGGTGAGCGGGATGAAGGTCTTCCCGTTCCGGGTGAACGGGCGGGGGTGGACGCGCGGGTCGCCGGTGGGCGGCGCGCCCACCAGCTCGTCCAGCTGGACGCCATAGGCCTTGGCCAGCGGCAGCAGCAGTTCGAGGGTCGGCTTGCGCTGCCCGGCCTCCAGCCGGGAGAGGGTGCTGAGCGAGATCCCGGTGGTCTCGCCCAGCCGCGCCAGGGTGACCCCGCGCTCGTGGCGCAGCGCCCGCAGCCGGGGGCCGACAGCGCTGAGCACCTGGGGAATGTCGTCGTCGGTCATCCCTCCATTTGCCGATCCGGCAAGAAATTTTGTCAAGCGGGCGGGGTCCGGGCGAGGCTCACGGGGAACCGAGAGGGAGGACTCCCGATGAGCATCAGCGAGCACCGGCACCACCAGGCCGAGAACGTCGACCCCGCCGAGTACTGGGAGCGGCGCTACCAGGAGCGCCAACGCGTGTGGAGCGGCCGGGCGAACCCCGTCCTCGTCGACGTCGTCGAGCCGCTGCCGGCCGGCACGGCCCTCGACCTGGGCTGCGGCGAGGGCGCCGACGCAGTCTGGCTCGCCCGGCGCGGCTGGCGGGTGACCGCCGCCGACGTGTCCGCCACCGCCCTGGAGCGAGCCGCGGGCCACGCGGCCGACGCGGGCGTCGCGGACCGGATCGACTTCCAGCGGCACGACCTGTCCCGCACCCTCCCCGACGGCTCCTTCGACCTGGTCTCCGCCCAGTTCTTCCAGTCGAACGTGGAACTGCCCCGCGAGCGGATCCTGCGCGCGGTCGCGGAGAAGGTCGCGCCCGGCGGCCTCCTGCTCGTCGTCACCCACGCCACCGTCCCCCCGTGGTCCTGGCATCCCCACGAGGACACCGCCGTCCCCACCCCGGAGGAGGAACTCGCCGCGCTGGGCCTCGCACCCGACGGGTGGCACACCGAGCGCCTGGACGCCCCCGCCCGCCGGGCGACCGGACCTGACGGACGGACGGCCACCGTCACCGACAACGTCATCGCCCTCCGGCGCGCCGCGCGTTGACCGTCCGGGCCCGCACGGCGGGGTTCCGCCGGAACCCCGCCGGGTAGGGTCGACGGCCATGGACGCGCTGGGCGGCCGTGTCGCCCTGACGGTGGCCCCCGACGAGCTGCCCCCGCTCTTCCCGCTGCTGCGCCCGGACCGGCCGTCCCAGCAGCGCAGCCCGGCCCGCGCCCGGGCGGCGGGCCTGCCCGCGACCCCGCTGGAGGTGACGGCGGCCGACGTCCTCGCCTGGGACCGCGCCCGCGGTCTGCCGGCGCTCCGGAGCGGTTTCGGCCCGGAACAGGAGAGGGAACTGCCGGCACGCCACGGCGGCCCGGCCCCGGCTTCCGGGTGAACGGAGGGGACGGGCGGTGTCACGCCCCGCTGCCCGAGGAAGGCATCAGGCGCGAACACCGAGGAGCGAGGAGGGCGCTGTGGAGATGCCGCAAGTGGCCGTGTGCGAGGTCACCGAGTGCGCGTACAACGAGGACAGCGCCTGCCACGCCCTGGCCATCACCGTGGGCGACTCGACCCGCGCGCGCTGCGACACGTTCTTCGTCCACCCGTCCAAGGGCGGTGACGCCTCCGCCGTGGGGCGGGTGGGGGCCTGCCACATGGCGGGGTGTCTCCACAACGTCGGGCTCGAGTGCCAGGCCCCCGGCATCACGGTGGCAGCCCTCCAGGACGCGGCGGACTGCCTGACGTACACGGCGCGGTGACGGTCAGTCGGCCGCGAGTTCCGCCGCCTCGTGGGCGTCGAGGAGCGGGCCGGTGAACTGCCGCAGCGTCCCGCGCCCCCTGTCGCGGACCAGTACGTGCAGGGTCAGATACGGGGCCACCGCCTCCATGAAGGCGGCGGGGGTGTTGGAGCGGACGACCGGGACCCGGTTGTACGGGTGGGTGTTCTCCGCGCCACGGTCCTCGTAGCCCCACCGGGCGGGCACGGCGCGCAGCAGCACCTCGCCGATGTAGCGCACGGCCCCGGAGGTGAAGTCCGCGTTGGACGCGGCGTCGATGGCGGCACGGTCCGGATAGCGCGACAACAGCAGCGGCTCCAGCGCGTCCAGGGAATCGAGGCCGAAGTCGAAGGGGAAACCGGCCGGAAGATGGGCCCGGCGCCACTCCTCCAGCGCGGTGTCCATGGTGGCCAGCCACTGGTCGAGGAACGCGCACGCGGGCCCGGTCATGGTCGCGCGGTCCTCGGCCGTGTACGCCTCGGTCCGGCCGGGATCGTTCAAGGTCTCCGCCTCCATCGTCGCCGGGACCGTCCGCCCCGGAAATCCGCCGCCGCTACGGTACAGGGACGCCTCCGCCGTTCCGGCGGCGTGAACGCCCATGTCGGTTCACTCGAACGGTAGACACCCGGCGCCCACCCGGCGCCCACCACGGCGCGCCCACGGTTTGCCCACTCATGGGCGTAGCCCCGCCGGACCGGGGCATACTCCACGACCGTGACGGAAAAGCCCGCCCTCGTACCCGCCCCCGGGGCGCACCCGCACCCCGCGCCGCGCCGACGCCGCCGCGCCCCCGTCTACGAACTGCTCAATTGCGCCCTGCACGGGCATCACCTCGTCGGCACCGACGCGGCCGCCGTGCGCGGGACGGACGCGCTCGTCGTCCGCGAGACGGCCGACGGCACGCGCTGGCACCGCTGCCTGCGCTGTGACGCGTGGCTGCCGCTGCCCGCGCCCGCCCGCCCGGAGCGGGAGTTCCCGCCCGGCCGGGCGGAGATCGAGCTCCCGCTGCGGGGCAGGCCGCTACGGGACCGGTACGTCCTGCGACTGATCGCCATCGACCGGATGGTGCACTTCGTCGTTCTGGCCGTGCTCGCCGCCGCCGTCTTCGTGTTCGTCCATGAACGCGGCCGGCTCCAGAAGCCGTTCTACCGGATCGTCGACGCGATCCAGAACGGCGTCGGAGGGCCCAGCGGGCTGTCGAACCACGGGCTGCTCAAGGACCTCGACAAGGCCTTCGCCGCGCACACCTCCACCCTCTGGATCATCGGCCTGGTCCTGGCCGCGTACGCGGTGCTCGAAGGCGTCGAGGCCGTGGGGCTCTGGTACGCGAAGCGGTGGGCGGAGTACCTCACCTTCGTGGCCACGGCGGTGCTGCTGGTGCCCGAAATCTACGAGCTCACCGGGCACATCACCGTCACCAAGATCCTGACGCTGGTCATCAACCTGGCCGTCGTGCTCTATCTGCTCATCGCCAAGCGGCTGTTCGGCGTCCGGGGCGGCGGCCGGGCCGAGGCGGCCGAGCGTGCTCACGACACCGGCTGGGGGGCGCTGGAACGGGTCTTCCCTGGGCACCGGGACGTATCTGAGCGCGGCCCCTAACCCGGGAATTCCGGCAGCGCCCGCTCGTGGAGCCAGCCCGCGAAGAAGTCGCCCAACTCCCGTCCCGTCACCTCCTCCGCGAGCGCGACGAATCGTTCCGTGTCGCACACCCCGCCCCCGTACCGGGCGGGCAGCTCGCGCGCCAGCCGGAAGAACGCGTCGTCGCCCACGGTCAGCCGTAGCGCGTGCAGCGTGCACGCGCTACGGCCGTACATCCAGTCCTCGTACATCTCGCCCGGCCCCGGGTCCGCCAGGACCGACCCCCTCGGTGTCCCGGCCCGCCGCAGCCCGGCCAGCTCCGGGGCGGCCGTGGCCGAAGCGGCGGGCCCGCCGGAGGCCTCCCACCACAGCCACTCGGCGTACGTCGCGAACGCCTCCTTCAGCCAGAGGTCCCGCCAGCCGCGGATGCCCACGTGGTCGCCGAACCACTGGTGGGCCAGCTCGTGCGCCACCTCGTCCTCGTGGCCCCGGACGCCGTCGACGCGGTCGGTGCCGAAGACCGGGAGGGTCTGCGCCTCCAGGGGGTCCCCGACGTCGTCGTCCACGACCACGACCCCGTACTCCCCGAAGGGGTACGGCCCGAAGAGGTCCGTGAACACCCGCAGCATCCGCGGCTGCCGGCCGAAGTCGTACGCCGCCCGGTCCGCCAGCCGCTCCGGGAAGGCGTTGCGCAGCAGGACGCCCGGCGGGCCGCCGGACTGCTCGGTGAGGACGAAGCGGCCGATGGCGACGGTCGCCAGGTACGGCGCCATCGGCTCCGCGTGCTCGTACACCCACGTGGTACGGCCCGCCCCCGCCGCCCGGCGCTCCGTCAGCAGGCCGTTGGCGCACACCTGGTACGGGCCCGGGGCCGTGATCTCGAAGCGGTGGGCGGCCTTGTCGTCGGGTCGGTCGTCGCAGGGATACCAGGACGAGGCGCCCACCGGCTCGCTGGTGACCCGGACGCCGCCGTCCCGGGTGCGGAACCAGCCCGCCGCGTCGTCCAGTTCGGGCAGGCCCACCGGCCGGGGCACCCCGTGGTAGGCCACGGTGACCTCGACGGGCTCGCCCGCCGGCAGGGGGCGTCCCGCTGCGAGGCGGAGCTTCCTCTTGCGGTGCCGGAAGGCCACGGCCGAGCCGGCGACCGTGACACGGGTGACGCGCAGACGCGCCAGGTCGAGGTCGAGTGCGTCGAGCGGGCGTTCGGGGACGACGGTCAGGGCCGCGTCGGCGAGGACGCGGCCCGAGCCGGGCTTCCAGTCCAGGCGGATCCGGTAGCGCGCCACATGGAAGCCCGTGCTCCCGTGGCCGGGGAAGTAGCGGTGCCGCCGGGCCGGGGAGCGCACGGTCTCAGCGGGCCAGCCGGCCCAGCAGGGAGGCCGCCGCGGCGATGCCCAGGAGCGCGGCGAGAATGAGGACGGCGAAGTCGGTGACGAGGTGGGCGTGGGTGCCGATGAGGAGTCCGCGCAGGGCGTCCACCTGGTAGCTGAGCGGGTTCACGGCGCTGAACGCCCGCAGCCAGCCGGGCATCACGTCCACCGGGTAGAGGGCGTTGGAGCCGAAGAACAGCGGCATGGTGATGGCCTGGCCGATGCCCATGAGGCGGTCGCGGGTGAGCACGATCCCGGCGATCGTCATCGACAGGCAGGAGAAGAAGGCCGAGCCGAGGAGGACGACCACGACGACGCCCAGCAGCTTCAGCGGGTTCCAGGTGAGCGCGACGCCCAGGACGGCGGCGATCGCGATCACGACCACGGCCTGGATCACCGCCTTCACCCCGGACGCGAACGCCTTGCCGGTGATCAGCGCGGCCCTGGGGGTGGGGGTGACCAGGAGCTTGGTGAGGACACCGGAGTCCCGCTCCCAGATGATCATGATGCCGTAGAAGATGGCGATGAACATCGCCGACTGGGCGATGATCCCGGGGGCGAGGTAGTCGATGTACGGGACGTTCCCCGTGGGGATGACCCGCATCCGGGTGAAGGTCTCGCCGAAGATCAGCAGCCAGAGCGCCGGCTGGACGGCCCGGGTGTAGAGCTCGGTGCGGTCGTGCCGCAGCTTCTGGAGCTCGACCGCGCACATCGCGGCCACCCGGGCCGGTACGACCCGCAGGCCGCTGCGGGCGCGCGGCGGGCTCAGCAGCAGCGCGAAGCGCTGTTCCGGTTCCGGGGCGACGGTCCCGCCCGGCGTGGCGTCAGCCGATGCGGGACGCGGTGCGGCGGGTACGGCGGACATCGCTGAACTCCCCTCGCTGTCCGGGGCCCGGGTCGCCCAGCCCGCTGCCCGCGAAGTGCCGGAAGACGTCCTCCAGGGAGGGCGGCGGCGAGTCCGTGTCGCCGGACTCCCGGCGCCGGCCGACCAGTTCCGCCTTGAGCTCCTCGGGCGTGCCCTGGGCGCGGATACGCCCGCGGTGCATCAGCGCCAGCCGGTCGCAGCGCTGGTCGGCCTCCTCCATGGAGTGGGTGGTCACCAGCACGGTCATCCCCGTGCCCGAGCGGATGTCGGAGATCCGCTCCCAGACGCTGTCGCGGGCGATCGGGTCCATGCCGATGGTCGGCTCGTCCAGGATCAGCAGCCGCGGGGCGCTCACCAGCGCCTGGGCGAGCTCGAGACGGCGGACCATGCCGCCCGAGTACGTTCCCGCGGACCGCTGCGCGGCGTCGGCCAGGCCGACCGCGTCCAGCGCCTGCGCGACGCGCGCGGCGCGTTCGCGTCGGGGGACGTCGAAGACCCGGGCGAAGAGGGCCACGTTCTCGCGGCCGGTGAGGCCCGCGTCGGCGGACAACTGCTGGGGCACATAGCCGAGCAGCCGCCGGACGGCCATCCGCTGCCGGGCCGCGTCGTGCCCGAAGACCTCGACGACGCCCGGCGGGACGGGCAGGAGCGTGGTGATCGCGCGGATCGTGGTCGTCTTGCCCGCGCCGTTGGGCCCCAGGAGGCCGAAGACCTCGCCCTGCTCGACCCGCAGGTCCAGCCCGTCCACGGCCTTTGTGGCACCGAACGAGTAATGGAGGTCCACGCAGCTGAGGGCCGCGGTGCCGGCGGCTTCCCCGGAGGTCTCCGGGCGGTGGGGGAGGGGAGTGGTCATGGCACCTCCGCGGTGTCGGAAGCGATGCCGTCCGGCGCGAGCCCGTGCCGGACGGGTGCGGTCAGACGGGCTCCGCGTCCCGTAGCGACGCGGCCAGCCTGCGCAGCGCCGGCAGCGCCGCCGCCAGGGCCGCCCGGTCCTCGTCCGTGAGCTTTCGGACGTGGTCCCGGAAGAGTGCGGCGCGCCGCGCGTCCCAGTCCCGAAGCCGTTCCCCGCACGACGGCGTCGGGAAGAGCAGCACGGCGCGCCCGTCCCCGGGGTCGGCCTCCCGGAGCAGCAGGCCGGCCGACATCAGTTGATTGACCAGTGTGCTGACGGTGTTGGAGGCCAGGCACAGCTCGCGGGCGGCGGCCGAGACGCCGATGCCGGGGCGGGCCGTGACCACTCGCATCAGTTCGACCTGGGCGCCACGGGGTCGTGGCACCGGAAGGCCGCTCCAGAGCCTCCGGCGGGCCAACCGCTGGATACCGGACAGGACCCCGGCGAGCTCGTCGGGCAGACTCCCTACGGCCATATCATCAGTTTAGCTCTGTGTAAGAGCTACCGACAGACGCCGGCACGCGCCGGTTCGGCCCCGGCGCACGCCGCGTGCGGGGCGTTCGCCGCCCGGCCGGAGGAGACCACGCGCTTGGCCGGTTCGGCGTCCGCGCCGAGGCCGAAGGACCGGTGCAGCGCCCGCAGCGCGTCCGGGAGCCGGTCGGCGGGGCAGAGCACCGAGATCCGGGTCTCCGTCGCCGTGATGGTCTCGAACCGCACGTCCGCCCGGGCCAGCGTCTCGCAGAACGTCGCGATCGCGCCCGTGCGGGTGCGGACACCGGAGCCGACGAGCGAGACCTTGCCGATGTCGTCACGGCAGGTCACCTCCTCGTGGCCGATCTCCGCCCGGTGCTCGCACAGCGCCGCGAGCACGGCGGGCACATCGCTCTTGGGGAGGACGAACCTGATGTCGCCGGCCTGTTCACCGGGCCCGCGCACCGGCGGCTGGACGACCGTGTCGATCTCGGCACCGGCGTCCGCCACCACCCGGAACACCGTGGACACGGCCCCCGGGCGGGCCGGGACGGCGGTGACGGTGACCTCGGCCGTGGACAGGTCGTGCGCGACGCCCGCGAACGGCGCGCGCTCCGGACAGGCGGCGTGTTCCGCGCACGCCCCGCGCTCCGGTTCATCCTGGCACGCCGACACCACCGTGCCGGGGCAGCCGCCGTCGGAGGCGCGGACGCGCACGGTCACACCGTGCCGGCGCGCGTACTCCACGCTGCGCGGGGCCAGCACCTTGGCACCGCTCGCGGCCAGCTCCAGCATCGTGTCGTAGTCCAGCCGGGACAGCGGCCTGGCCTGCGGCACCAGATGGGGGTCGGCGGTGTGGACGCCGTCCACATCGGTGTAGATCTCGCAGACGTCCGCCTTGAGCGCGGCGGCCAGCGCGATCGCCGTGGTGTCGGACCCGCCGCGGCCCAGCGTGGTGTCCTCGCCGGTCTCCCGGCTGACGCCCTGGAACCCCGCGACCAGCACGACCATCCCGCGGTCGAGCGCCTGCCGCACCCGGGTGGGCTCGACGCCGATGATCCGGGCCCGGCCGTGCACCGAGCTGGTGATCACACCGGCCTGCGGGCCCGAGAAGGAACAGGCGGGCACCCCCAGCGACTGGACCGCCATGGCCGTCAGCGCGTTGGAGATGCGCTCGCCGGCGCTCAGCAGCATGTCGAGCTCGCGACGCGAGGGGACCGGGGCCATCTCCCGCGCCAGCCCGAGGAGCTGATCGGTGGTGTCGCCCATGGCGGAGACCACCACGACGACGTCGTGGCCTTCGTCGTGCGCGGCGACGATGCGTTCGGCGACGCGCCGGATCCGCTCGGTACTCCCTACCGAGGAGCCGCCGTATTTCTGGACGATGAGCATCGTTCGGGGCCTTCCACTACGGAGTACGTGCGGTGGGATCGACTACGGGGACGACGGGGCGCGGGCGTCGACCGCGTCGACGAGGATCGAGCAGGCGGTGTCGACGACCTCGGCCGTCACATTGAGCGGCGGCAGGATCCGTACGACACAGTCGTTCCGGCCGCCCAGCTCCACGATCAGCCCGTGGCGCAGCGCGTGGGCCTGCACGGCCGAGGCGGCCCCGGTCGCGGGCCGGCCGGTCACCGGATCGGCCAGCTCGACGCCCCACATCAGGCCCCGGCCCCGCACCTCGCGGACCCAGGGACGGCCCGTCAGCGGCGCCAGCCGGCCGGCGATCTGCTCGCCGCGCCGCCGGACGTTGCCCAGCACGTCGTCGCGCCGGATCACCCGGATCGCCTCCACCCCGGCGGCGAACGCCAGCTGGTTGCCCCGGAAGGTGCCGATGTGGGCGCCGGCCTCCCAGGTATCCAGCGCGGCGTCGTAGAGGATGACGGCCACGGGCATGCCGATGCCGCTCAGGGCCTTGGACGCCACGACGACGTCCGGCTCGACGCCGTACTGCTCGAACGCGAACCACGTGCCGGTGCGCCCGCAGCCCGTCTGCACCTCGTCGACCACCAGGGGGATGCCGAGGTAACGGGTCAGCTCCCGCACCCGCCGGGCGAATTCGGGGCGGGCCGGGACCACGCCGCCCTCGCCCTGCACCAGCTCCAGCAGGACGGCGGCGGGCAGCGGGATGCCGCCGAGGCTGTCGGTCAGCGCCCGCTCCAGGTACCCGGCGTCGTTGTAGGGGAAGAAATGGACGCCGGGCATGGTGTTGGCCACGTTCCGCTTGGCGGACACCAGGCCGCTGAGCGCCATGGCGGCGTGGGTACTGCCGTGGAAGCCGCCCTGGAAGGAGACGACGTCCCCGCGCCCGGTCGCGGTCTTGCACAGCTTGATCGCGGCCTCGACCGCGTTGGCGCCGGTGGGCCCACAGAAATGGATCTTCATCCTGTCGCGCAGCCCCGGGCGGAGCATGGACAGTTGTGCCTCGGTGAAGGCGTCCTTGGCCGGGGTGGGGAAGTCCAGGCCGTGGGCGAGCAGCCCCAGCTGCCGGCTCACGCTCGCGACGACCTCGGGGTGGTTGTGGCCCAGGGAGAGCACCCCGGCGCCGGCGAGGAAGTCGATGAAGACATTGCCGTCGACGTCACGGACGAAGCTCCCGGAGCCCTCCTCCAGGGCGATGGGCAGATGCCTGGGGTACGTCCGGGCGCCGGACTCCCGGAGCTCCTGACGGGCCAGCAGCTCGGCGGAGAGCGGGCCGGGCAGCTCGCCGCCGACATACGGGGCGGTCAGCGGGCGGGCGGTGACGAGCGAGGTCATGACACGCCTCCTGCGGTCGCTTCGGTCGCTCCGGCGGTTTCGGCGGTCGTCCGGGCGGGCGCGGCGGGCCGGGCGGGGATGCCCCG
Source organism: Streptomyces sp. NPDC001678 (assembly GCF_042892945.1). NCBI lineage: Bacteria > Bacillati > Actinomycetota > Actinomycetes > Kitasatosporales > Streptomycetaceae > Streptomyces > Streptomyces sp. NPDC001678. Next base: position 105,150 of record NZ_JBIAUP010000012.1, read on the forward strand.
CCAGCTCGTGCCGTCGGGCAGGGACTCGCCCTTCATGACGAGGGACATCGAGTCGAGCCGGGCGCCGGAGCCCACCCGCGCGTCGTACAGGACGACGCAGCGCACGCCGACCGACGCCGACGCCCCGACCGTGACACGGGACATCTTCATCACCCGGTCCTCGAACAGATGGGTCTGGAGGGAGGTGACCTCCCCGACCGCCGCGTCGTCCCCGACCTCGACCAGGTCGAACTCCGTCAGGTACGTGGTGGACAGCCACACCCGCCGCCCGATCCGCGCGCCGAACAGCCGCAGCACCCAGCAGGCCCAGGGCGTGCCGGTCAGCAGATTGAGGAAGGCGGGCACGACCAGGTTCTCGAACAGCCCGGTGACCAGCTCCGTGCGCCGGACCCAGATGCTCCACAACGGCTCCTCGCGCGGCCGGTAGCGGCCCACGACCAGCCATTTGACCACCACCGTGACCAGGGTGGCGGCCAGCCCCGCCAGCAGCACCAGGGCCGGGCCGACGAGGAACAGCACCAGGGGCCGGGAGGCCTCGGCCACGCGCAGCGCGAGGTAGAGGCTGCCGAGGCCGCACAGCGCGCCGATCGTCGCGGGCAGGGTCACCCGGAAGTACTCGATGGCCAGGCGCGCGGCGATCAGCCCCGGGGTCGGACTGTAGGTCAGCTTCGGGTCGAACGCCTTGCTGGCCTCGCGGTGCGGCAGGAAGATCGCGGGGGAGCCCAGCCAGGTCGTCTCGGGGGCGATGGGCGTCTCGGGCGCGAGGGAGTGGACGCCCAGGAGGGCGTTGTCGCCGATCCGGCAGGAGCCGGGCACCAGCGCCCCGTTGCCGACGAAGGCGCGCCGCCCCACCTCGGCGGGCGCGAGCGCGATCCGGCCCCGGTGGAAGACGGCCGGGCCCACCATGCTGATGTCCGCGACGAAGCTCTGCCCGCCGATGACCAGCATGTCGGGGTCGACGAAGCTCACCGTCGCCACCTCCGCCCAGCGTCCCGTCCGCGCGCCCAGCCACCGCAGGAAGGGCACGAGGTAGAGGGTGGAGTACAGGGAGTGGGTGAGCGTCAGGCTCCGCGTGAGCATGCCGTCGCTGATCCACTTGCGCACCCCGAAGGCGCCGCGCTCGATGTGGAGCCCGGCGGGCGCGGTGCGCATGAGGGCCTTCTTGACGAGGAGGACGGCCCCGCAGATGCCCAGCACGGCCACGGGCCCGGCCACGAACGCCGCCGCGCAGGCCCAGGCGAAGCCGTAGCGCCAGGCCGTGCCCGCCACGATCACCGGGGGGACGGAGATCGACAGCAGGGGGACGAGCGTGAAGAGCAGCGCGCCCGCCGCGTAGCCGGCCAGCACCGGGACGGGCCAGGGACGTTCGTCGTCGGCGCGGGCGGCCATGTCCGCGAGCAGGGGCGGGGTGGCGTCCCGGCGGGTCACGGGCGCGCCGGCCCAGTGCTCGCCGCCGGGGACGACCTGGCCCTCGGGGACGAGCGACTGCTCGCCGACCGAGGCCCCGTCGCCGATGACGGCACCGGGGAGCACCACGCTGTTGGCTCCCACGAAGCAGCCGGAGCCGATCCGCACGGGCCCGAGCCGCAGCCGGCCGCCCGTGACGGTGTACGGCTGGATACGGGCGCCGTATCCGACGCTGGTCCGGTCGCCGATGTCCACGAGCGCGGGAGGGAAGAAGAGCGCCGAGAGATGGCAGGCCCGCCCGATCCGGGCGCCCAGCAGCCGCAGACAGCCGGCGAAGAGCGGCGAACCGGGCAGCAGGGCGACCGGCGATGTGGCGAGCACCCTGCCGTGCAGCCAGAACCGCAGATAGGTCACGCCCCACAGGGGGTAGTCCCCGGGGCGCACACCGGCCATGAGCAGCCGGCAGACGAACAGCGGCAGCACGCCCAGGGTGAGGACCATCCAGCCCGCGATCAGCAGCAGGAACACGGGCGCCGGGAGATGCCCGACGACGTCCAGCGCGCTGCCTGCCAGTGGTGCCCGCACGGGGACGCGCCACGCCTCGAAGAGGCGGTACAGCAGGGCCACCCCGGCGACCGACGGCAGCAGCAGCCACAGGTACAGCCCCATGAGCTGGGCGACCCCGCAGACCGCCACGCGGAGGGTGGAGTGCCGCAGGGGAGGGGGCGCGGGTGTCTCGCGCGCGGGTGTCCGTGAACGGGCGGAGGCGATGAAGGCGGCCAGGTCACGGACGGTCGGGTGGGCGTAGAGGTCGCCCATGGCCACGTCGCTGAGCGCGGGGTCCTGGCGCATCCGGGAGATCAGCCGGGCCGCGGTCATGGAGTGACCGCCGAGGTCGCAGAAGAAGTCGTCCTCGACGGAGATCCCGCTGTCGGAGCCGTCGGCGCTGCTTTTGCCGCTGCCGGTGTCGCTGCCGGCGCCCAGGATGTCCTGCCAGAGGGCGGTCAGCCGCCGTTCCAGCGGTGTCGCCGGGGCGGTGCGCGGCCTGGTGCGGCGGGCGAGCGGTGGGGAGACGGGCGGGGGCAGCGCGGCCCGGTCCACCTTGTCGGCGGCCAGCAGCGGAAACTCGGGGAGCACTTCGAGGAACGAGGGGACCATGTAGCCGGGCAGCCTGTTGCGCAGCCGGACCCGCAGCCGTTCGCGCAGCTCCTCCTCGGAGGGCCGGTCGGCGGCGTGGCCGGTGAGGGTGACATAGCCGATCAGGCCCTGGGCGACGCCCTCGCGCTCCAGGGGGGTGACAACCGCGTTCCCGACCGCCCGGTCCTCGCGCAGAATCGTTTCGATCTCGGCGAGTTCTATGCGGTAGCCACGGATCTTCACCTGGGTGTCGGTGCGGCCCAGGTATTCGAGCTCTCCCGCCCCGGTGAAGCGGCCCCGGTCGCCCGTGCGGTAGACGCGCGGGGCGCGGTCGCGGTCGTCCGGCACCGGGTTGGGGACGAAACGCTCGGCGGTGAGCTCGGGGCGGTTGACGTAGCCCAGGGCGACTCCGGGGCCGCCGATGCAGATCTCGCCGCTCTCGCCCCGGGCGACCGGGCGGAGCTTTTCGTCGAGGATGTAGACACGGTAGGTGGGCAGGGGTGTGCCGATGGTGACCGGCCGGTCGGGGGCGAGCTCGCCGCAGGTGGCGGTGACGGTCGCCTCCGTGGGGCCGTAGGCGTTGAGGATGCGCCGGCCGGGGCGCCACCAGCGGCGCACCAGGTCGGGAGGGCACGCCTCGCCGCTGACGAGCAGGCTGCGCAGGGTGGGCACCTCCGTCTCCAGCGTCATCAGGAGGGCGGGGACGCAGCACAGCACCGTGATGCCGTGCTCGATCAGGAAGTCGTTCAGTCCCTCGCCGGCCCGCCGGTCGTCGCCGGGCCCGGCGACGAGGGTCGCCCCGGCCAGCCAGGTGGGCCATATCTCCTCGACGGCGAAGTCGAAGGCGAGGGAGAGGCCCTGGTAGACCCGGTCCTCCGGCCGTACGCGGTAGACGGGGGCGGCCACGCGCAGGAAGTTGACGATGCTCGCGTGCGAGACGGCCACGCCCTTGGGCCGGCCGGTGGTGCCGGAGGTGTAGATGACGTAGCACAGCGAGGACGGGCCCGCCCGCACCCCGGGCCGGCTGTCCGGCCGGCGGGCCAGCTGCTCCTCGGCGCGGTCCAGTTCGAGGATGGGACAGTGGAGGTCACGGGTCTTCCCACCGAGGGACGATGTCGTCACCAGGTCGGACAGCTCCGCGTCATGGGCGATGAACGCCAGCCGGTCGGCAGGGAAGGACGGGTCGAGCGGCACATAGGCGGCGCCCGCCTTGAGCACCGCGAGGAGGGCGGCGTAGCCGTCGGTGGAACGGTCGAGGAGGATTCCCACCCGGGCGCCCTCCCCGGCGCCGCGCTCCCGGAGCAGATGGGCCAGCCGGTTGGCCCGGCGGTCGAGCTCCGCGTAGCCGAGGCGCCGTCCGTCGTCGATGACGGCGGTGCGGTGGGGGGCTTTGTCACAAGCGTATTCGAAGTATTCCGCCAGGGTCCGGACGTCGGGCGGCGCGCCCGTGGCCCGGGTCCCGGCGGACCCCGCGGCTGTCGTCGACTCTGCCATGACCTCTCCCTGCGGGGCGGATCCGCAGCATGTGCGCCTTGCTGTCCATATGTACGGATTGATGAGGTGCGCTGTTCATCCGATGGGCCCGGACGACGGCGTCTGCGGAATCTTCACGTCGGAATCTTCACGTCGAGCTTTTGACGAGTGGAATGTAGCGTTTTGTTCCTCTTCTTCTTCCACGGTAAGTAACGTGACCGCGAAGGGGAAATGGAGGGGCGGTGGGGGCTCTAGGTACGGCGGACGTAGAGCTCCACGGGGTTGAAGCCGACCGGGTCGGGGACGCGTGGCGGGACGCGGCGGAAGCCGGCCCGGGCCAGCGTGGAGCGGACGGCGATGCCGTCGATGTACTTGTCATGGATCTCCATCACGATCCGCGCCACCCGGGCCATCCACGGCCGGGGTTCGGCGAAGATCCCGGTCTCGCTGCCCTCGACGTCGACCTTCAGCAGGTCGACACGGTCGATGCCGTGGCTGTCCAGCAGATGTTCCACGGTGACCGCCCGGACTGTGCGCGGCGGCCGGGCCAGGACGTTCTCCAGCCGGTGGGGGCGGCTGCGGCGCAGCTCGCGGACGGCGGGGACGGCGGTGCAGGTGTCCCAGAAGCCGCTCACCGCGAACTCCAGTTCCCCTTCCCGGCCGTCGACGGCCAGCGGCTCGACGATCCATTCCAGGCCGGACAGCGCGGCGTTGCGCCGCAGGACCGCGAGGCTCTCCGCGATGGGCTCGACCGTCAGCAGTCGGCGCGGCCGGTAGCGGGCCGTCAGATAGGCGGCGGCCAGGCCGGTGTTGCCACCGAGGTCCACCACCGTGTCGAGGGTGGTGAGGGGCTCGTCCAGCGCGTAGACGGCGTCGAGCTCGTAGGAGCGGCGCAGGAACACCTGCCACAGGATCAGCAGATCGCTCTGGCTTCTGCGGACGACCACGGGCGCGGGGCGCTCCGGGGTGGCGAAGCGGAAGGACAGTAACGTCTCGCTGTCGAGGGGCGTGCCCGCGGCGCCCGCGAAGCGCCGGGCCATCCAGTACGGCACCGTCACCCGCCCGGCCCCCCGCGCCCGCCGGGCGCCCACCGCCATGTCCCGCACGCACCCGGCCGCCTCCCGCGCCAGTACCCGTGCCGTGCCCGTCCCCGCCGCCCGGTCGGCGTCCGACCGCAGATACGCGAATCCCATCGCCCCTACCCCCTCCGGCGCCCTTCCGGTACGTCCTGGAGCCCATCACGGTACGTGAAGGACCGGTGTCCACCGGGTGGTTCGGGAAGGGATGCCGCCGGACGGAGTACGCCGCGCGGCGGCAGGTGACCGGGCGGGAACGGTCAGATGCGGGTCGCCGGGACGGCCGGTGCGGCCTGCGGGCCCGGCGCGGGGGCGGCCAGGCGGGTGCGGACGAGGCGGTGCTGGGCGGCGCAGGTGGCGGCGATGAGGGCGCCGAAGGCCGTCCAGCCCAGGGGGCCCGTGGCGATGGCGGCCGTGACGGCCAGGGGGCCCACGGCGCGCTGGGTCGCCTGGGCGAGGCCGTGGACGCCCAGGTAGGCGCCCTGGGCGGTGTCGGGGGCCAGGGCGATGGACAACTCCCAGGACACGGTGGCGTGGAGCATCTCGGCGAGGGTGAAGCCGGTGGCGGCGAGGGTCAGGAAGACCGTGGCGGGCACGGCGCCGTGGGCGGCGCCGGCCGCCATGGCGATGCCGGACGCGGCGAAGACGGCGCCGAGGGGGAGGAGCAGCGCACGCGACCTGGCGGTCGTGGCGCCGAAGCGGGCGAGGGGCACCTGGAGGGCCACGACCAGCACGCTGTTGAGCACCAGCAGCAGGGGGACGAGGCCGTGCGGGGCGTCGGTGGCGCGGATCGCCCACAGGGGCAGGCCCACCCGGAAGACGGCGTCGTCGAGGAAGAGCACGGTCTCGCTGACCACGTACGCGAGATACGTACGGTCCTGCCAGGGGTTCGTGGGGCGCGCCGCCGGTACGGGCCCCGAGCCGCCCGCGACCGTGCGGGCGGGCGCGGACGCCTCCGCGCAGCGCAGGGTGATCAGGGCGGCGGCGACGAAGGAGAGGGCGTCGCCGAGGAGCAGGACCGTGTAGACGGTGGTCGTGCCGGCGGAGAGGGCCGCCGCCGCGCCGAGCCCGCCGACGGCCCAGCCGGCGTTGGCGACGGTGCGGTGGACCGCCTGGTAGCGCACCCGTTCGGGCCCGGCGATGCGGGAGGCGTAGAGCTTGGTGAGCACGCTCGACGCCCGGTCGCCGAAGCCGCCGGCCGCCGAACAGATCAGCAGGAGGGGGTAGTCGTGGGTGAGGAGCAGGCCCACGGCGCCTGCGGTGCGCAGCAGTTGGAGGGCGGCCAGGACGCGGACGACCGACAGCCGGTCGGCCAGCAGCCCGCCCACCGGCGCGCCCGCGATGCCGACGATCCCGGCGGCGGCGACCAGCGTGCCGACCTGGGCCAGGTCGAGGTGGGCGACGTAGGTGAAGTACAGGACCGAGGTGGCGGCCCACAGGCCGCTGCCCACCCGGTCGACGAGGGCGACGGCCAGCATGCGCCGCCCGTCCCGCCCTCCTGGAATCCGTGCCTTCGGTATCCGTGCCTCGCGCATCGTTCCCCCAGATTCCCTTGCCAACCAGATATGTATCAATACATAATTGACGATGTGGCAATACAATATGCGATCACTGGTACGACAGCCAAGACCCTCGCCGCGTCCGTCGAACGGGCCGTGACCGAGGGCGTCTTGGAGCCCGGCGCCGCGCTGCCGCCGGTGCGCAGGCTCGCGGAGGACCTCGGGATCAGCCCCGGCACGGTCGCGACCGCCTACAAGGAACTGCGGCGGCGCGGGATCGTCGTCACCCGGGGGAGGGGCGGCACGGTCGTCGCGCCCGCCCCCGCCGTGGCCTCCCGGCGCCCGCCCAAGGTGCCCGAAGGGCTGCGCGACCTGGCCGGCGGCCACCCCGACCCGGCCTTCCTCCCCGACCTCCTGCCGCCCGTCCGGCTCTCGCCCGGCGCCCGCTCCCACCGCTCGTCCCCCCGGCTGCCGCGCCTGGAGGAGGCCGTCCGCGCCTGGCTGGGGGCGGACGGGGTGCCGGTGGAGCACGTGACGTTCGCGCACGGCGCGCTGGACATGATCGGACGGCTGCTGTCCGTCGAGCTCCGCCCGGGCGACGCCGTGGCCATGGAGGACCCCGGCTACCACCACCTGCTCGACCTGGTCACGGCGCTCGGGCTGCGTACCGTCGCCGTCGCGGTCGATGACGAGGGCATCCGCCCCGAGGCCCTGCGCACGGCGCTGCGCGCGGGTGTGCGCGCCGTGGTGTGCAGCCCCCGGGCGCAGAACCCCTGCGGCGGCCGCTTCACCCCCGCCCGCCGGGACGCGCTGGTGGCGGTCCTGCGCGAGGCGCCCGACGTCCTCGTGATCGAGAACGACCACGCGGGGAGCGTCGCGGCGGCGCCCCTCCACACCCTCACCGGCGGTGGGCTCGCGCGCTGGGCGCACGTCGCGACCGTCACCAAGTACCTGGGCACGGACCTGCGCTGGGCGGCCGCCGCGTGCGACGCGACGACCCTCGCCCGGCACGACGGCCGGATGCTGCTCACCTCCGGCTGGGTGAGCCACCTGCTCCAGGAGACGGTCCTCGGCCTGATGACGGACACCGCGACCCGGGACCTGGTGCGCGGGGCCCGCGACGCCTACGAGGAACGGCGGCTGGCCCTGGCCGGTGAGCTCGGCCGGCACGGCATCACGGCCCACGGGGTGAGCGGCATGAACGTCTGGGTGCCCGTGCGGGACGAGTCCGCCGTGGTCAACGGGCTGCGGACGTACGGCTGGTGGGTCGCGGCCGGGGCGCGCTTCCGGATCGGCAGCGCGCCCGGGGTGCGCATCACCGCCGCCGGGCTGCCGCCCGCCGACGGGCGGCGGCTGGCCGCCGACTTCGCGGCGGTGCTGGGCGAGTCCCAGGCGACGTACGGGGGGTGAGGCCCACGGTGGGGGACCGGAGGTCAGCGCCGCTCCAGCTCCTCCTTGAGGACGGCGGCGGCGCTGATGTCCTGGTCACGGGTGGCCGTCAGCAGGGTGAGCGTCCGCTCCCCGGCCACCTCGCGCAGATGCCCGAGGGCGTTCTCGTGCGTCGCGTCGCCGTGGAGTTCGGCCCGGTAGCGGCGGCCGAACTCGGCGAACTTGCCCGGGTCGTGGCCGTACCAGACGCGCAGCCCGGTCGAGGGGGCGACGTCCTTGCACCACTCGTCGAGGGCGGCCGCCTCCTTGCGGAGGCCGCGCGGCCAGATCCGGTCGACCAGCACCCTGCTGCCGTCCGCCGCCGAGGGGTCCTCGTAGACCCTGCGCACCCGGATGTCGCGGTCCTTCTTCGCCGTCACCGTCACCTCCCGGTCGGGCTTCCATGGTCCGCCGCGCGGGCGGGCCGTGCACCCCGGAGCCGGGCCTCGTCGTAGCGGCGCAGGACCAGGTGGGCCACGGCCGGGTGGGCGCCGAGCGGCGCGGCCACGGCATCGGCCCCGCAGCCCGGCCCGGCCCGCCGGGCGAAGTCGCCCGGCGCCAGCAGGTACGGGGCCACCGCCACCGGCCCCGGACGGCCGCGCCCGCGCAGCGCCGCGACGGCCTCGGCGGGCGGGGGCAGCGGCCCGCCGAGGTGCGCGGGGACGACCGGCGCGCCCAGCCGCGCGCTCAGCAGCCCGGCCATGGCGCGCGTGGCCGCCGTCGCCGCCGGGTCCCGGGACCCGGCGGCCGTCAGCACCACGGCCCCGCCGGGTACGCGCCCGTGGTCGGGTACGCGCCCGTGCCACCCCGCCTCGCGCAGCCGCCCGCACAGCGCCTCGGCGAGCAGCGGGTCCGGGCCCAGCGCGGGCGCCGTCACGGCCCGGTGACCGGCACCGGCGGCGGCCAGCACGGCGGGGATGTCCACGCGGACGTGATACCCGGGCCCGAGCAGCACGGGCACCACCACGACGGGGCCCGCCACCCGGCCGAGCACGTCCGGCAACGAGGGCGAGGCCGGCCCCAGGAACCCGCACTCCACCCGCAGCCCCGGCCGCGCGGCCCGCACCCGCTCCAGCAGCCGGCGCACGGTCCGCACACCGGCCGGATCCCGGGTGCCGTGCGCGGCGGCGACGAGGACGGGCCCGGGCCCGTCCGGGGCGTCGGCGGCGGGGCGCCCACGCTCGCCCCGGGCCGGCGGGGCGAGCGTGCGGTACGCGGAGGCGGCCGGGCCGTCCCGCCGGTCGCGCCCCCCGGCAGGGACACCGGGCCTCCTGGCCGCCGGGCCCGTGTCCGGCAGCCGGTGCGCGGCCGGGCCCGGGATGCGGGGCGGCAGCGCCTCGTACCCGTCCATCACGCCCCCGCCAGCGCGTAGCCCCGCTTGGGGACCGTGCGGACCAGGGCCGCGTGGCGGCCCAGGGCCCTGCGCAGGCGGGCGATCGACATGTCGACCGCGTGCCGGTCGGCGCGGCCGTCCGGCCAGGCGCGGAGCAGCAGTTCGGTGCGGCTGAGCACCTGGCCGGGGTGCTCGGCGAGGGCGCGCAGCACCGCCGCCTGCAGCGGCGGCAGCCACACCGGGGCGCCGTCGCCGAGGAGCGCGTTGCCCTGGAGCACCAGGCGGTCCGGCCCGGGGCGGAGGTCCCGGCGGCCGTGCCGGGACAGGACGTCCTCCAGCGTCCGTACGAGCGCGCCGAGCCGGCTCCGCTCCGGGCAGTGCACCGGCACGTCCGCCTCCCGCAGGGGCTGGGCGCACAGCCGGCCGACGCAGAACGCCGCCGTGTCGTCGCGCAGCGCGGCCAGGAACCGTTCCCGCCGCCCGATCGCGGCGGCCGCCTCCAGCAGCGCCACGGCGGCCGGGGCGCTGGTGAACGTCAGCGCGTGCACCTCCGCGCGCGTGGTGGCCTCCACAAGGCGCCGGACCGCGCCCGGATCCTCCGGCGGCCCCCACCGGTAGACCGGGACCTCGATCACCTCGGCGCCCCGCTCGCGCAGCGCGGCCGTGAACTCCGGCAGCGGCGCCCCGTGTTCCTGGACCGCGACCCGGCGGCCGGTGAGATCCCGGGCGAGCAGCCACGTCAGCACCTCGTGAGTGGCCTCGGTCCCGGGCGCGAACGCCTCCGCCAGGCCACAGGCCCGTACCGCGCCGGTGGCCTTCGGGCCCCGGCTGACGACCGTGGCGTCCCGGAACGCGCCCAGCAGGGCGTCGGCCGTCCCCCATCCCTCGGCGGCGCTCATCCAGCCGCGCCAGCCCACGCCCGTCGTGGCGACGACGTAGTCCGGCGGAGCGGCGAGGCAGCGCTCGGTGGCGCGGCGCAGCGCGACGTCGTCACCGAGTGGCATGATGCGCAGCGCGGGGGCCTCCACGACGCGGGCCCCCCGGCGCACGAGCATCGCCACCAGCTCCTCGCGGCGCCGGTCGGCCGTCACCCCGATCGTGAAACCCGTCAGCGTTCCCGCCGCCCCGGCGGTCGTATTCCCCGAACTCATGGGCTCAGGCTTCCGGCGGTTTGTTACCGGCGAGTTGCCGCTCTGTCATGCAGGCATCAGTATTTGCCCGGCTTCTGTTAAATGTCGATGCCACGGACATCACATCGCCCCGGCGGGGTAGTGAGGAATTCGTGCCATGTCCGCAACACCCCGGACCCGGCCGTGTAACGGCCGGGACCAATGCTCGGCCCATGACTTCGACCGACACCCACTGCCCCTACTGCGCCTTGCAGTGCGGCATGCGACTGCGGCAGCGGCTCCCCGGCCCCGGCGGCCCGTCGCCCTCCGACCCGCCGGTCGACGTCGAGGAACGCCCCGGATTCCCCGTCAACCGGGGCGCGTTGTGCGGCAAGGGCCGCACCGCGCCCGCCCTCCTCGCCCCCGCCGTCCGCCTGACCGCGCCCCTGGTCCGCGACCCCCGCGACGGGGTGCTGCGCGAGGCGTCCTGGGCCACCGCCCTGGACCGGGTGGCCACCGGTTTCCGGCAGGCCGCCGAACGCCACGGGCCCGCGGCCGCCGGCGTCTTCGGCGGGGGCGGGCTGACCAACGAAAAGGCGTATCTGCTGGGCAAATTCGCCCGCGTGGTGCTGCGCACCCCGAACATCGACTACAACGGCCGCTTCTGCATGTCCTCTGCCGCCGCCGCCCACCGCGCGGCCTTCGGCATCGACCGCGGCCTGCCCTTCCCTCTGGAGGACGTCGCGACGACCGGCTGCGTCATTCTCGCCGGGGCCAACCCCGCCGAGACCATGCCGCCCTCGCTGCGCTACTTCACCCGCATGCGCGAGGCCGGCGGCCGGCTGATCGTCATCGACCCGCGCCGGACGCGCACCGCCGAGCAGGCCGACCTCCATCTGCGCCCGGTCCCCGGCACCGACCTCGCGCTCGCCCTGGGAATGCTCCACCTGGTGATCGCCGACGGCCATCTGGACGAGGAGTTCATCGCCGCCCGCACCACCGGCTTCGAAGGAGCCCGGGCCGCCGCCATGGCCCACTGGCCCGAACGGGTCGAGCAGATCACCGGGGTGCCCGTCTCACAACTGCGCGAAGCGGTACGCCTGTTCGCCGGGGCCGACACCGGCATGGTCCTCACCGCGCGCGGCAGCGAACAGCACAGCAAGGGCACCGACACCGTCCGCGCCTGGATCAACCTGTGCCTGGCCACCGGCAAGGCCGGCCGCCCCGGCAGCGGCTACGGATGCCTGACCGGCCAGGGCAACGGCCAGGGCGGCCGCGAGCACGGGCAGAAGTCCGACCAGCTCCCCGGCTACCGCTCGCTGACGGACCCCGCCGACCGCGCCCACGTCGCCGCCGTCTGGGGCGTCGACCCCGACACCCTCCCCGGCCCCGGCCCGTCCGCCTACGAACTGCTCGAACGCGCCGGAACCCCCGACGGCGTACGGGCCCTGCTCGTCATGGGCTCCAACCCGGTCGTCTCCGCGCCCCGCGCCGCCCACGTCACCGAGCGCCTCCGGGCGCTGGACCTCCTCGCCGTCAGCGACGTCGTGCTCTCCGAGACCGCCGAGCTGGCCGACGTGGTCCTGCCCGCCGCCCAGTGGGCCGAGGAGACCGGCACCACCACCAACCTCGAAGGCCGGGTGATCCTCCGTCAGGCGGCAGTCCCCCCGCCCCCCGGGGTCCGCACCGACCTCACCGTCCTCAAGGAGCTGGCCGCGCGCCTGGGCACCACCCGGGGCTTCCCCGACGACCCGCGGGAGGTCTTCGACGAGCTGCGCCGGGCCTCGGCGGGCGGCGCCGCCGACTACGCGGGCATCGACTACGACCGCATCCGCGCCGAGAACGGCGTCTTCTGGCCCTGCCCCGACCCCGCGCACCCGGGTACACCCCGCCTGTTCCTCGACCGCTTCGCCACCCCCGACGGCCGGGCCCGGTTCGCCGGGGCCGGCCACCGACCGCAGGCCGAGGAGCCCGACCACGCCTATCCGCTGCACCTCACCACCGGACGGGTCACCGCCCAGTACCAGAGCGGCGCCCAGACCCGCCGGGTCGCCGAGCTCAACGCGGCCGCCCCCGGCCCGTTCGTCGAACTCCACCCCCACCTCGCCGAGCACCTCGGCGTCGGCGAGGGCGACGTACTGGCCGTCACCAGCCGGCGCGGCCGCGCCCTCGCCCCCGCCAGGATCACCACCGCCATCCGCCCCGACACCGTCTTCATGCCCTTCCACTGGAACGGACCCGGCCGCGCCAACACCCTCACCAACCCCGCCCTGGACCCCCAGTCGCGCATGCCCGAGTTCAAGGTCTGCGCGGTACGGGTGGAGAAGGCCACCGAAGCCGAGGCCCGCGCATGAGCACGAGCACAAGCCCCCGCCGCGTCGCCGTCGTCGGCGCCGGCATGGCCGCCGCCCGCTTCGCCCAGCAGCTTCTCGCCCGCACACCGCCCGGCACCGTCGAGGTGACGCTGTACGGCGCGGAGCCGGACGCGCCCTACAACCGCACCCTCCTCGCCGACGTCCTCACCGGCCGCCACGACCCCGACGGCATCGGCCTGCCCCTGGGCGAGGGCGCGACCCTGCGCACCGGCACCCGGGTCACGGCCGTCGCCCCCGCCACCCGCTCCCTCACCCTGGCCGACGGCACCACCGGCCACTACGACACCCTCGTCCTCGCCACCGGAGCCGCCCCCGTCCTGCCACCCCTGCGGGGCCTGCGCGACGGTGGGCCTCGCGACGGCGACGGGCCCGTCCACGGCGACGGACTCCTCGGCGGCGTCCACGTCCTGCGCACGCTCGCCGACTGCCGGGCCCTGGCCGCGGCCGCCCGCCGCGCCGCGCACGCCGTCGTCATCGGCGGCGGAGTGCTCGGCGTCAGCGCCGCCCGGGCCCTGGCCGCCCTCGGCACGGCCACCACGATCGTCCACCGGGCCGCATGGGTGATGGAACGTCATCTCGACGACCGATCGACGCACTTGGTGCACGGGCAGCTCACGGCCCTCGGCATCACCACCCACCTCGCAGCCCACCCCGTCGCCCTCCACGGCGCCGGCCACGTCCACACCGTCGAACTCGCCGACGGCACCGAGCTGGAGACCGATCTCGTCCTGCTCGCCTGCGGCACCCGGCCCCGCACCGCGCTGGCGCGGGCGGCGGGGCTGCGCGTACGCCACGGAGTCGTCGTCGACGACCGGCTGGCCACCTCCGCCCCCTACGTCCACGCCATCGGCGACTGCGCCGAGCACCGGGGCGTCGTCCACGGACTGACCGGACCCGCATGGGACCAGGCCGACGCCCTCGCCGCCCGCCTCGCGGGCACGGACCCCGGAGCACGCCGCACCGCCGCCAGGCCCCTGACCCGGCTGTCGGCGGGCCCCCTCCAGCTCACCGCGTTCGGCGACATGACCGCCGAACACGACCCCGGCCACGACGTGCTGCGCTATTCCGACACCACGCGCGGCACCTCCACCACGCTCGTCCTGCGCGGCGACCGGCTCGTCGCCGGCGTCCTCCTGGGCGACCTCACCACCACGGGCGACATCGCGCTCGCCTGGCACCGGGACGACCCCCTGCCCGCAGACCCCTCCTACCTGCTCATCCCCGAAGGAGCCCGCGCGTGACGCCCCCGCCCTCCACCTCCGGCCCGCACCGACTGGTCCTCGTCGGCCACGGCATGGTCGGCCAGCGCTTCCTGGAAGCCCTCCACGAGCGGACCGGCACGGCCGGGCGCATCACGGTGACCGTCCTCGCGGCCGAGCCCCGGCCCGCCTACGACCGGGTCCACCTCACCTCGGCCCTCAGCGGCACCACCGCCGACGAACTGTCCCTGTGCCCGCCGGACTTCCTCACCGCCCACGGCATCGACCTGCGCCTGGGCGAGGCGGCCGTCGCCGTCGACCGCCCGGCCCGCACTGTCACCACCGCCTCCGGCGCCCGCGTGCCCTACGACACCCTCGTCCTCGCCACCGGCTCCTACCCCTTCGTCCCGCCCGTCCCCGGCCACGACGCCGACGGCTGCCACGTCTACCGCACCCTGGAGGACGTCGCCGCCATCCGCGCCGACGCCGCCGACGCCCGCACCGGCGCCGTCATCGGCGGCGGACTCCTCGGCCTGGAGGCCGCCGGAGCCCTGCGCGCCCTCGGACTCGACACCCACGTCGTCGAATTCGCCCCCCGGCTGATGGCCCTTCAAATAGACGACGCCGGCGGCGCGCTGCTCCGCAGCAAGATCGAGAACCTCGGCGTCACCGTGCACACGAGCGCCGGCGCCCAGGCCGTCGAGACCGGCCCCGACGGCCGTGTCAGCGCCCTGACCCTCTCCGACGGCACCGGTTTCCCCACCGACCTCGTCGTCTTCTCGGCGGGCGTCCGGCCCCAGGACCGGCTCGCCCGGGACTGCGGACTGCCCGTCGGCGAACGCGGCGGCATCGTCGTCGACGCCCGCTGCCGCACCGCCGATCCGCACGTCTTCGCGATCGGCGAATGCGCCCTGGCCGTAGACGGCCGCGTCTACGGGCTCGTCGCCCCTGGCTACGCCATGGCCGAGACCGCCGCCCGCGCCATCACCGGCGACACGACCGGCGAGTTCACCGGCGCCGACACCTCCACCCAGCTCAAGCTCCTCGGCGTCGGCGTGGCCAGCTTCGGCGACGCCCACGGCACCACCGAGGGCGCCCTGGACATCACCTACGCCAACAGCCGGGCCGGCGTCTACAAGAAACTGGTCCTCGGCCCCGACGGCTCCCTGCTCGGCGGCATCCTCGTCGGGGACACCGACGCCTACGCCACCCTCCGCCCCCTCGCGGGCAACGGCGCCCCCCTGCCCGTACCGGCGGAACAACTGCTCCTGCCCCAGCCGGCCGGCTCGACCGGCGGCGGTGTCGGCGCCGCGGCGCTGCCCGACGAGGCCGTCGTCTGCTCCTGCCACAACGTCACCAAGGGAACCATCCGCGCCGCCGTCGCCGAGCGCCGGCGCGCCTCCGTCCCCGCCGTCAAGAAGTGCACCAAGGCCGGCACCGGCTGCGGAAGCTGCGAGAAGCTCCTCACCTCGATCATCGCCGACGAACTCGCCGCGGCGGGCACACCGGTCAGCCGCGGACTGTGCGAGCACTTCACCCACACCCGCGCCGAGCTCTACGAGATCATCCGCGTCAAGGGCATCACCACCTTCGCCCGGCTCCTCGCCGAACACGGCACCGGCCGGGGCTGCGCCGTCTGCAAGCCGGCCATCGCCTCCATCCTGGCCGGGCTCGGCGACACCTCCTACATCCTCGACGGCGAACAGGCCGCCCTCCAGGACACCAACGACCACTTCCTCGCCAACCTCCAGCGCAACGGCTCCTACTCCGTCGTCCCCCGCGTCCCCGGCGGCGAGATCACCCCCGACGGCCTGATCACCATCGGCGCCATCGCCCGGGACTTCGGCCTCTACACCAAGATCACCGGCGGTCAGCGCATCGACATGTTCGGCGCCACCGTCGACCAGCTCCCCGCCATCTGGCGCCGGCTCGTCGACGCGGGCTTCGAGTCCGGGCACGCCTACGGCAAGTCCCTGCGCACCGTGAAGTCCTGCGTCGGGCAGACCTGGTGCCGCTACGGCGTCCAGGACTCCGTGGCCCTCGCCATCGAACTGGAGCTCCGCTACCGGGGCCTGCGCTCCCCCCACAAGATCAAGGCCGCCGTCTCCGGCTGCGCCCGCGAGTGCGCCGAGGCACAGAGCAAGGACTTCGGCGTCATCGCCACCGCCCAGGGCTGGAACCTCTACGTCGGCGGCAACGGCGGTGCCACCCCCCGCCACGCCGACCTCCTCCTGAAGGACACCGACCGCGACACCCTCCTGCGGACCATCGACCGCTTCCTGATGTTCTACATCCGCACCGCCGACCGGCTGGAGCGCACCGCCCCCTGGATCGAACGCCTCGAAGGCGGCCTCGACCACCTGCGCGCCGTCGTCGTCGACGACGTGCTCGGCATCGCCGGGGAACTGGACGAGCTGATGGCCCGCCACATCGAGGGCTACGAGGACGAGTGGGCCGCCACCCTCGCCGACCCCGACCGGCTGCGGCGCTTCGTCTCCTTCGTCAACGCCCCGGGAACACCGGACCCCTCCGTCAGCTTCGTCCCCGAGCGCGAGCAGATCCGCCCGGCCCTCCCCGAAGAGGTAGGCACCCGATGAACGACCACCCCACCACCGGCCCCACCCCGCCCGACCCCCTTCACCCCGACGCGCGGGTGGAGATCGACGGGACCGGCACCGACGGAATTGGCACCGACGGGACCGGCACCGACGGGACCGGCGACGACACGGCCTGGACCGCCGTCTGCCGCTACGGCGACCTCACCCCGGGACGCGGCGTCACCGCCCTCGTCGCCGGGCGGCAGGTCGCGGTCTTCCGCGACGAGAGCGGAACGCTCTACGCGCTGGACAACCGCGACCCCGTCAGCGGCGCGTACGTCATCTCACGGGGGATCACCGGCAGCCTGGGCGGCGTGCCGGTGGTGACCTCGCCCATGTACAAGGAGACGTACGACCTGCGGACGGGCGTGCGCGTCGGCGAGGACGTCGGCGACGACAGCGGCGAGGGCGGCGACGCCACGGCGGACCGCCTGCGGACGTGGCCGGTCCGCGCGGTCCACCCCGTGCCCGGACCGCAGGCCCCGGCGGCCCCGTCCGGCCCGCGCCCCGGGGAGACCCGGTGACCCCGGCGGGCCTGGCGGCCCCGGCGGACCCGGCCGTCCGGGGCCGCACCCTGACCGACTGGCGGCCGGAGGAGCCCGAGTTCTGGGAACGCACGGGCGCCCGCGTCGCCCGGCGCAATCTGCTGCTGTCCGTGGCCACCGAGCACATCGGCTTCTCGGTGTGGAGCATGTGGTCGGTGCTGGTGCTCTTCCTCGGCCCCGAGTACGGCATCGACCCGGCGGGCAAGTTCACGCTCACGGCCGTGCCGACCGTCGTCGGCGGCGTCCTGCGGCTGCCCTACACCTACGCGGTGGCCCGCTTCGGGGGCCGCGCCTGGACGGTGTTCAGCTCGCTCCTGCTGCTGGTGCCCACCCTCCTCATGGCCGCCGTCCTCAAGCCGGGGGTGTCCTTCACGACCCTGCTGCTCGTCGCCTCCGTGGCGGGGGTGGGCGGCGGCAACTTCGCCTCCTCCATGGCCAACATCAACGCCTTCTACCCCCGGAGCCTCAAAGGCCGGGCCCTGGGCGTCAACGCCGGCGTCGGCAACATCGGCGTCCCCGCCGTGCAGCTCGCCGGCCTCCTCGTCCTCGCCACCGCCGACGCGGGCCACCCCGCCGTGCTCCCGCTGGCCTACGTCCCCCTGATCGTCCTCGCCACCCTCGGCGCCCTGCGCTGGATGGACGACCTCCCGGCGGTGCGCGACGCCCGGCCCGTGCTCGGCGAGATCATCCGCGACGGCCACACCTGGGGGCTCTCGCTGCTGTACATCGGGACGTTCGGGTCGTTCATCGGCTTCTCGTTCGCCTTCGGACTGGTGCTCCAGACGCAGTTCCACGATCAGTTCGACACACCGGTGAAGGTCGCGAGCCTCACCTTCCTCGGCCCCCTGCTGGGCTCGCTGGCCCGCCCGTACGGGGGCGCCCTGGCCGACCGCCTCGGCGGCGCCCGCGTCACCCTCGCCGTCTTCGCGGCCATGGCGGCGTGCAGCGGGCTCATCCTCGCCGCCGCGCGGGCTCACTGGGCCGTGGTCTTCTTCGCCGGGTTCATCGCCCTGTTCGTGCTCAGCGGCGTCGGCAACGGCTCGACCTACCGCATGATCCCGGCCGTCCACGGCACCCGGGTCCGCCGCGCGACCACCCTCATCGGCTTCGCCGGCGCGGTGGGCGCGCTGGGCGGAGTGCTGGTGAACGTGGCGTTCCGGCAGTCGTTCCAGAGCACGGGGAACGGCGAATGGGCGTACGCGGGGTTCCTCGTCTTCTACGCGGTGTGCGCGGCGGTGACGTACGGGGTGTACGGCCGACGCCGGCTGGGATGAGGGCGCCTACAACGGTGACGCGGGCCGCCCGGACGCACCATAATGCGGCGAGCGGATCCGGGAGGTGCGTGGCATGGCGGTGTTCGTGCTGGTGGCGGGCGGATGGCTGGGCGGCTGGGCCTGGCGGGACGTCGCGGCGGAACTGGAGCGCGCGGGGCACCGGGCCGTACCGGTCACCCTGACCGGCCTCGGGGACCGCGCGCATCTCGCCACGGCGGAGACCGGGGTGGGCACCCACGTCCAGGACATCCTCAACGTCCTGGAGTACGAGGAGCTCTCCGGCGTCGTCCTGGTGGGCCACAGCTACGGCATCTTCCCCGTCCTGGGCGCCGCCGACCGCTCCCCGGATCGCGTCGGCCGCGTCGTCTTCCTGGACGCCGCCGCGCCGCGGGACGGGCAGAGCGTCGTCAACACCTTCATGGACCCCGAACGGCGGGCGGCGTTCGAGGAACGGGTCGCGACCGAGGGCGAGGGCCTGCGCCTCCCGCTGCCGGAACCGGACGAACTCCCCCTGTGGGGCAGTGTCGACGGCATGGACGACGCGGCCCTGGCCCGGATGCGCCGCCTCGCCGTCGGCCACCCCTACGGCTCCTTCACCGAACCCCTCCACCTGACCGGAGCGGGTGACGGGCTGCCCGCCTCGGCGGTGTTCTGCACGGCCAACGGCAACACCGTCGCCGTGATCGAGGCCCTCTACCGGGCCGGCGACCCACGGCTGAGGGCCGTGGTCGACGAGGACACCACCTTCTTCGAGCTGCCCACCGGCCACTACCCGATGCTCTCCGTGCCCACCGCCACCGCCCAGGTGCTGATCGACGCGGCGGAGGGCCGGGGCAAGCGCTTCGAGGCGGGGCCGTGAGACCACCGCCCGCCGCGTGACCGTTCGTCCCCGCCGTCGTTGGTCACGACGGGTACACGTATCACCGCCGGGCCGCCAGGGCATCACCCTGGCGGCCCGGCGTTCGTGTGCCGCCACCCCGGTCCCATGAGCCGGTGTGTCACATCCGTACGGTCTCCTTCGTCATATTCGTCATAGGGATGACGAAAGCCGACGGAAGAAAGCGACCGATGAACGACGAGGAATTCCTGGCCGAGCGCTTCGAAGCGCACCGTACCCACCTGCGTGCGGTCGCCTACCGGATGCTCGGCTCGCTGAGCGAGGCCGACGACGCGGTGCAGGAGGCCTGGCTGCGGCTGGCGCGCACCGACACCGGGGACGTCGCGAACCTGGGCGGGTGGCTGACGACCGTGGTGGGCCGGGTGTGCCTGGACATGCTGCGCTCACGGAACACGCGCGGCGAGCAGCCCCTGGACGTCCATGTGCCCGACCCGGTCGTGAGCGGCGCCGACGGGATCGACCCCGAGCACGAGGCGCTGCTGTCCGACTCCGTCGGCCTGGCGCTGCTCGTGGTGCTGGAGTCGCTCGCTCCCGCCGAGCGGCTGGCGTTCGTGCTGCACGACATGTTCGCCGTGCCCTTCGACGAGATCGCCCCCATGGTCGGCCGCACCCCGGCGGCCGCCCGCCAGCTCGCCAGCCGGGCCCGCCGCCGGGTACGGGGCGCGGCACCGGTGCCCGACGCCGACCTCGGCCGGCAGTGGGAGGTCGTCGACGCGTTCCTCGCCGCCTCGCGCGGCGGCGACTTCGACGCCCTGGTGGCCCTGCTCGACCCGGAGGTCGTCCTGCGCGCCGACACCGGAGCGGGCCTCGCGGGCCCGTCGCGGGAGCTGCGCGGCCCCGCCGCGGTGGCCGGACAGGCGCTCCTGTTCCAGCGCGCCGCCGCCTTCGCGCGCCTGGCGCTCGTCAACGGCGCCGCGGGCATCGTGTCCGTCATCGACGGGCGACCGACGGCCGTCCTGGGCTTCACGATCACGGATGGGAAGGTCGTCGAGATCGACATCCTGGCCGACCCCGAGCGGCTGAACGGACTCGATCTGACGGTCCTGGACGGCTGACGCGCGTCCGCTACCACATCTGTCGTAGCTTCCTCCGTTTGCATGCGTGTACCCCTCGGGAGTGGTTGGCTTAAGGGTCGCTTTTCCGATGAGAGGGGCAATCAGGGCATGGCTTCAAGTGCGCCTGCACCCGGAGTGTTCATCACGGAGCGTTCGAGCGGAGTCCGGACGATCACGGGGGTGGGGACGTCCACCCCCGCTTTCCTCGGCTACACGGTGGGCGGCCCGACGGCCCCCACGCCACCGACACGGATCAACAGCTGGTCCGAGTTCGTGGACACGTTCCACTTCCGCTCCCCGATGGGGGTGGAGGAAGTAAGGCGGGCGTTGAAGAGGCTGGCCGATGCCCCTGCGGAGCTCGACCGTCTGGGAGCGGATTTCGCGGAGAAGGCCACCACGGGCAACCCTCCCGTCCTCACCCAGGAAGAACTCACCGTTCTCGCCGTGGTACAGGCTGCCGACTGGGCAGGCGAAGAGGTCGGCGACGAGGACAGGACAGCGGCCGAAGCCGCGGTGAAGAAGGCGGTGGAAAAGCTTCCCGGGCCGTACGGGCTCTGGAAGGCGGTCGGGAACGAGCTGGCCGGCCTCAAACGGCGTGAGGGCGAGCTGACCCCCCTCGGCGCGTGCTTCGATAAAGCGCTGGAGGTCCAGCTGCCCGAAGCCGTCTATGGCTTCTTCGCCAACGGCGGCACTTCCTGTTACGTCCTCCGCCTCGACCCCGACCAGCCCCTCGCGAACGAGGTCGACGGCAACCCCGACGAACGCACTGGCCTCGCCGGGCTCAAGTCGGTGCCGGACGTGACCATGGTCGCGGTCCCGGACGTATGGCGCGAGGGCACCACGGAGGAAAACGGTGCGGCCATCATGAACAATGTGGCCGCCCACTGCTCGACCATGGGCAACAGGCTCGCCCTCCTCGAACCACCACGCGATACAGCACCCGCCGACGTACCCGAGTTCCTCACCCACCTGACGGGCCTGGACCCCGACGCGGCGTTCATGTCGTTGTACTACCCCTGGGTGAAGGTCCCCGGGGTGGACGGTGTCCCGCGTACCGTGCCGCCGTCCGGCCACCTGGCCGGCGTGTGGGCCCGTACGGACGCCGAGCGCGGCGTCTTCAAGGCACCGGCGAACCAGAACCTGCGCGGCGTGCTGTCCCTGCCCACGCTGCTCACCGACCAACGCCACGGCGAGCTGAACGACAAGGGGGTCAACTGCCTCCGGGTCTTCCCCGACCGGGGCCTGCTGGTGTGGGGCGCCCGTACGCGCTCCGGCAGCCGTGACTGGAAGTACCTCAACGTCCGCCGCTTGGTGTCGTTCCTCTCCGACTCCATCCGTCAATCCTCGACGTGGGCCGTCTTCGAGCCCAACGACGACCGTCTCTGGGCCACCCTCCGGCACTCGGTCAGCAGCTTCCTGACCGACCAGTGGCGCCAGGGCGCGCTGCTCGGCCGCACCCCTGACGAGGCGTTCTACGTGATCTGCGACCGTACGAACAACACCTCGGCGACGATCGACGACGGCAAGGTGATCTGTGACATCGGGATCGCTCCGGTGCGTCCCGCCGAGTTCGTGCACTTCACCATCACCCAGATCGCCGGCCAGCCCGGTGCCAACAGCTGACGCCCGGAACCCAGGAGGTACCGCACGTGTTGACCGGTGACACCTTCAGCAGCAGCACCTTCGCCATCGAACTGGGCAAGTTCCAGGTCGAGACCGTCCAGGACGTCTCCGGGCTGACCCTGGAACAGGACGTCGTCGAGACCCGCCAGGTGTCCTCGACCGGCGAGCTGATCGTGCGCAAACAGCCTGGCGCGCGCAAGACCGGCGAGATCACGGTCACCCGGGGCATGGACAAGAGCACCGCCTTCACCGACTGGATCAAGACCACGCTGGTCAACGCCGACCTCGACAGCGCCCGGCAGAACATCACCATCGCCCTGAAGGACGCGCAGAAGCAGACCGTCCGCCGCATTCACCTCACCAACGCCTGGGCCTCCCGCTGGGAGGGCCCCCAACTCGGCGCATCCAACTCCGGGATCGCGACGGAACAGGTGACGATCACCTACGAGGACATCACCGTCGAATAGCCCGAAGTCGAACAGTCGAGAGGGGAACAGCAGCGATGACCACGAGCCCGAAGCCTCCGGGTGTCTACGTCACGGAGAAGTCCAGCGGCGTGCGCATGATCGTCGGAGTGGGCACGTCCACCCCGGCCTTCCTCGGATACACGACCACACCGACACAGAATCCCACGGAGACGACGACTCCTCCGTTCACGCCGGACGAGCGGAAGATCCCGCAACCGATCCGCGGCTGGCAGGAGTTCGCCGACCGCTACAGCATTCCGGATCTGGGGAAGGAGCTGGCGGCCCTCCTGAAGAAGTCGCCACTGGCGGCCGGGGACCAGAAAAGGATCCAGGTCCTCCAGCGCTGCCTCACCCTGGCCGAGGCGGTCTACGGGTTCTTCGCCAACGGCGGCACGTCTTGTTACGTCGTCGGCTTCCTGAATCCGGACGCGAAGGTGGATGCCCCCGCCCTCGCCGGCAACGCGGAGACACGCACGGGGCTCGGCGGGCTGGAGACGGTCCCCGAAGTGACCATGGTCGCCGTGCCCAGCCTCTGGGACATGACCGTCGCGGCCACCGACACGCAGGACCCGCCGACACCGGTCCCGGCGAACGGAAAGCCGCTCATCGACCAGGTCCTCGCCCACTGCACCGCGCAGCGCAACCGCCTCGCGCTGGTCGACCCGCCGCCCGGTCAACTCGTAGAACCGCTCAAGACATTCGTGGGTGACAACCTCGCCTCGACGGACCCGGACGCGGCGTTCACGGCGCTGTACTACCCCTGGGTGAAGGTCCCCGGCGTGGACGGCGTCCCGCGTACCGTGCCGCCGTCCGGCCACCTGGCCGGCGTGTGGGCCCGTACGGACGCCGAGCGCGGTGTCTTCAAGGCCCCCGCCAACCAGAACCTGCGCGGCGTGCTCGACCTCCCCACCCTGCTGACCGACGACCAGAACGGGGAGCTGAACGACAAGGGCGTCAACTGCCTGCGGGTCTTCCCCGGCCGGGGCCTGCTGGTGTGGGGTGCCCGGACACGCTCCACCAGCCGTGACTGGAAGTACCTCAACGTCCGCCGGCTCGTGTGCTTCCTCTCCGATTCCATCCGTCAGTCGTCCACCTGGGCCGTCTTCGAGCCCAACGACGACCGTCTCTGGGCCACCCTCCGGCACTCGGTCACCAGTTTCCTGACCGACCAGTGGCGGCAGGGCGCACTGCTCGGCCGCACCCCCGACGAAGCCTTCTATGTGATCTGCGACAGCACCAACAACACCTCGGCGACGATCGACGCCGGTCAGGTGATCTGTGACATCGGGATCGCTCCGGTGCGTCCCGCCGAGTTCGTGCACTTCACCATCACCCAGATCGCCGGCCAACCCGGCCAGAGCGGCTGAGGCCGTGCCGAAGATCGTGGTCAGGGAGGCCGACACGGTTACGCTCACCCTGACCCCGCCGGCCGTGTTCACGCCGCCGCCCACACCCTTCTTCATACCGCTGGGCACGGCGGGATTCCGGGTCGAAAGGCGCTTCGCCTGTGTGCCCGAGGACATCGAGTTGTGGGTCTTCCCGCCCATCGGCTATTCGGTGCCGCCGGCGTTTCCGACTGCGGGCACCGGGCGCGTCCAGCTGAAGGTTCCTGCGGCGAACCGCGCCAAGTACGCCCGGACGAGCCAGGGCGTGAAGGAAGTCGTCGTCAACGGCGGCCCGCTCGACCTGGTATTCACCGTGCTCGCCCCGGCCAGCAACCCCACCGCCACGGACACCACACCCACGTACCAGGGCAGGGCGACCCTCACCTGCCCCCGCGTACGCCCCGTGACGGCCGGCTAGAAAAGAAGCACTCCACTGCACTGCGCCACTGCGCCCTGCGAACGGCAAAAGAGAGCAGCACAGCGAAGGAGTGGATTTGACATGCAGGACACCGGTCAGCCGGAGGAATACCCTCTCCTCAGCGGCACGGTAACGCCGCACTCCGTCACGGTCGGGCCCGACGGCTACCTTTGGGTGACGACCCACGACAGCACGCTCGTCCAGGTGAACCCGAAGAGCATCGCTTCTCAACTCAAGGTCACCAGGGATGTCCGCCCGCTTTCCGCCGGAATCATTCCGGACCCGTGTCCGGACCGGAAGGACGGGAAGAAGGTCGTATGGTTCGCCTCTCCCCGGTACGAGCAGGACTACGACCCGGTCATCGAGTACGACATCGAGAACCAGAAGCGGCTCAACGAGTTCGATCTGGCCGATGACGCCAGGGCTCAGACCATCGCGTCGCTCCTGCTCAACAAGGGCACTCCCGGAACTCCCGACTACGTCTACTGGATCATGTTCGCCGAGCCCGTGCACACGCTGGTGGGCTATTGCGACCCGGAAGACCAGTCCAGCAAGCCGCAGACGTACCCGTTCCCGAACCCTCAACAGGACCCCGTCTACGACACGTGGCTCTGGTCCGTGGCCGTCACCGCACCGGAGAGCGCGAAATCGCTCTCGGAGTGCGTCTATTGGGCGACGGGCCAAGTCAGCGACACAGGGGGCTCAGGGGGGACGCTCAAGCGGAAGACGAACAGCCTCTTCAGGTACGCACCGGCCAAGGATGACAAGCCGGCCCCCATTTCGCTCCCCGGCGGGAAGGACCAGAAACCGGTTCACGTCGTCGCCGACCCCAAGGGGGGTGCGATATGGGTGGGCACCGAAACTCCGAATCAGATCTGCCGGTACGACACGGAACTCCGCAGCTGGAGGCAGCGAGACATCCCCGGAGGGGGCGCACCCCGCCAGATGATGCTGGGCGTGGACGGGAATCTCTGGGTGGCGTGCAGCAATGGGATCTCGCGGTTCCGGACGGACGTCGCGATCACCCCGCTGCCCGGCCCGGCCCTGCCGAGCGGCGGCGACGCCATGGGGTTGTGCGTGTCCAAGGACGGCAAATGGGTCTGGTACACCAATCCGACCAACAAGTCGATCGGCAAGTATCCGATCCCCGATGACCCGAGTAGCGCCGCCGGGAAGACCCAGTTCATGTCCCAGCTGGTGGGTGAAGCCCCCTCGGGACGGCTCACCGGGAAGACCGGCGTGGTCCAGTACGTCAGCAATGGCACCCCCATTCCCGGCGTACCGCTCACCTGCCGTGTGTTCTCCGACGGTGGTACGACATTCAGGGACGGAAGCACAGAAGTACTCCTGACCACGGACGCCCGAGGCAGGGCCGCGCTCCCCGCCCTGCTGGCCGGTCAGGAGGAGGAGAAGGTGATGGTCCAGGTCGGTTACGGCGACACCGAGACTCCCGCCGCCATCTCCCTCCGCGTGCGGCCCGAGTCGACGGAGAGGTGAGCCCAGCGATGCCCTCCATGACCGGCAACAGCTCCACCGATCCTCACCATCCGCTGGCAGGTTCGGCCAAGCCTGCCTCCCTCGTCTACAACCCGCATGACCGGAAGGTGTGGTTCGTCACCAACGACGCGCAATTAGGATGGTTCGCCACCGGGGCACCCTACGAGAGCAAGGTCCTCGACTCGCCCGACAAGGGCAGGAGCGCGGAAACCCTGGCGGCTTGGAACCAGGTCGTATGGATGTACGCACTGGCAACCGGTGAAGGCTGCGTGGTCAGGTGCACGCCCACGGCCGGCGGCGACGGCCGCTACGACAACTGCGACAGGGGTACGGCCGCGTCCTGCTCCGCCATGGCGATCGGCACCGATTCGACAGGTGCCGAAAGGATCGTCGCGACCCTCTCGGGCATGGCTTCGCTGACGTTCATCGATGCGCAGGGCGGCATCCAGACGTCCAACGCGTTCTCCCGTCCGCTGCATGGACTCGCCGTCGCGAAGAAGGCCCCTCAGGAATACTGGCTGAGCTCTCCCGACTCGGGCTGCGTGGTCTCGTTCGACGCCAAGAGCGGCGCATTCTCCGGCAACCCCGTCCGCCTCGACGGCGACGCGACCCCCGGACATCTGGCGATCACCGAAACCGCCGGTGAGCGGGCGCTCTGGGTGGCGACCACCGGCGCATACCTCATCAAGTACGACCTCGACCGCAAGTCCCAGCAAAAGGTCGACACCGCTGCCGTCCCCGACCGGCTGTTCGCGATGCCGGACGGCTCCCTGTGGTTCACCATGCCGTCCGCCGACGCGGTGGACTGCGTCCTCCCCGGTGCCGCACACACATCCGGCAGTATCGACACCGGCAAGGGATCGAAGCCGTCGGGCATCGCGATGGACGCGAACTCCCAGCTGTGGGTCGGGCTCGAAGGAACCGGGGAGATGTTCCACATCTCGAAGTTCCGGCTCATCCCGAAGGCGGGGCAGGGCCAGGAGGCGACGGTCGGCGCCCAGTTCAAGACCCCTCTCCGGGTCCTGGCCGCCAATCTCGACGGAACGCCGGTCGGAAAGGCGACCATCAAGTTCGTCCTCCAGGGCGATCAGGCGCGTTTCGTCGGAGGCGCGGCGTACGACATCAAGCCCGTACACGACTCGGGCGATTTGATGGGCATCGCCGAGAGCGCGCCGCTGGTGGCGCTGAAGCCCGGGCGGGTGGACGCCTCGGCCGAATGGCTCGAAGAGGACGGCTTCACGCCGTTCGAGGGCATCGTCGTCAAGGACAAGGTCGGTCCGCCCGACCACCTGGGGTATCGCTCGGGCGCGGGGCAACGCGCCACCGTGGGGAAGAAGTTCACGCTGCCGCTCAGCGTCGTCGTGCAGGACAAGAACGGCGCGCCCGTGAAGAAGACGAAGGTCGTCTTCAGGGTCATGGACGACTCGGCCTCGTTCGAGGGCGGCTCCGCTACCACGGAGGCCACCAGCGGCGCGGACGGTGTCGCCACCACCTCGCAGTCCCTCATCGCGGGCCCGGAAGCCGACAGGTTCACGGTCGAGGCCTGGGCGGAGGGCGCCCGGGCGGGCGTGACGTTCCGCGAGTACATCATCGACTAGCACCGTCGATCGGTCGGATCCCGCCTGAGAACGCCCGCCGCGGACAGCCGCGACGGACCGGTCTCAGGCGGTTTCCGTGGCCCAGACGTAGTCGTGATCCCCGCTGCGATCGCGCAGGTTCACCGTGAAGACCGCCCCGGGGAGGAGCAGCACCTCCTTCTCGGCGGGCTCCCGGGAGAAATACGCGATGTCCCGGCCGTGCCGCCCGGTCAGCTCCAGGCAGTAGAGCACGCGACGGCCCCACGCGGGCGGGTGCTGCAACGGCAGGAACTTCTCCGCCTCCTCCCTGCTCCGGCTCGTACTGGTGAAACCGCTGAACGTCACCCGCTCCCGGGGCAGCAGCTCCCACCCCGCGCGATACACCACCCCCTTGACGGGCGGCAGCCTGTCGAGCGCGTCGACGAGCATGTCGGCGTGGGTCTTCGCCTCGGCCCGCAGGGTGTCCGCCATGGCGTGCATACGGCCGCGCACCGCACCCAGGCGGGTCGTGCGCTCGGCGTCGTCGAGGCCTGGTGCCCGGTAGGCGTCGATCAGCCGTTGCAACTCGGGATCGCGCCAGGTGGCGTACGGCACCTCGACGGCTTCGCCCTTGGCGAGCAGGGAGATCATTTCGTCGATCAGCCGTCGTACACCGGTCGAGCCCAGCGCGCCGGGGGTGGCGAGGACGCGGTTGACGAGCTGGTGGTTGTCCCCGGTGTACTCCGCCAGCGCGAGCAACTGCGGAAAGCCAAGACGCTCTTTGAGCCGGGCCCGCTCCGCGTCCGCGTCGGCGCCCGTGAGCCCCTGCTCGTCGAGCCAGGAGGTGAGGGCGGGGGAGGGAGGCTCCTTGCGCAGTTTCCGCAGGGCGCGGCGCGCGGTGCGGACCGTACGGTCGTGCACGGTGACGAAACCACCGTGCTCGCGCTCGGCCCGCGCCTTCTGTTCGTACAGCGCGGCGTACGGCAGCTCGGGCAGCCGGGCCGTCGGCAGCACGCTCCTGACGAACGCGTCGAAGTCCCGGTACATCCGGGCCACGTCCTTCGACGACGCCGTGAAGCCCGACACACTCGGCAGGCCCGCCGCCTTCGCGCCCCGCAGGATCTCGTACAGCGAATGGTCGCGGCCCGTCAGCATCCACGCGGCGACGGCGAGGAAGAACTCCCGCTCCGACCGCTCCCGCCCGCCCCCGCCCCCGTTCCCGCCGCTCGGTACGGCGCGCAGCCAGCGGAAGGCGCTCAGCATCCGGGTGGTCGTGCCCGAGATGCCCGCCACCAGTGGCGCGCCGCGCTCATGGTGCTTGCGGTACCAGCCGGCCGAGGGGTCCATGGCGAAGAGGGCCTGCCCGGACGCCCACGGCAGCGGGAACTCGGGGCCCTGTTCCCCGGGGCCGGCCATCGCCGCCCAGATGTCCTCCGGGGTGACGTCGTGGCGGGCCGCGTCGAGTCCCTCGACGGAGAGGGGAACAGTGCTGCGCCGGGCGTGCGCTGCCTCGGCCTCGCTCAGGGGCACCCCGAGGTCGCGGTAGTCGCGCAGGGTGCGTTTGCCGGGGCCGGTCTCCGGGGCGGGCCGTTCGGAGCGTCCGCGCTGGCTGCGGCCCATGGAGAGGGTGGTCCCGGCGCCGTGCTGGAGGGTGAGGTTCCCCAGGGCGAAGACGTCCGCCGCGAACAGCCGTCGCAGGTCGGTCGGGAGGCTTCCGAGGGCGGCGCGGGTGCCGCCGGTCAGGTACTCGCGCTGGGCGCGCAGGGCGTCGGTGTCGAGGCCGAGCGAGCGGGCCAGGTCCATGTCCCCGTCGAGGACGACGCGGTGCAGGAGGGTCTTGAACGACACCTCGCGCTCGTCGGGGTGCGGTGCGGGCTGGGGGCCGTACTTGTAGTAGGCGGCGTTGTAGAAGGCCGTGACCAGCTCGCGGACGGTGGCGGTCGAGTCCGGTCCGGTCCACTGGAGGAGCCGGTCCGTGGGGTCGCCGTCCGTACCGACCTGGCCGGCGCTCTCCCGGTCGTCCTTCAGGAAGGCCCCCGCCGCCTTTTCCGGTGTGAACCCCCGGCTCAGGGCCTCGTACAGCCGCAGCACGGCCGTCCGGGCCGCCCGCGCGACCTCGGGTGCGGCGGACAGCGCCGCGCCGAGGCGCTGCTCGTACAGCTCGGCCGCCTGGTGCCAGCCCGGCGATGCCAGCAGGCGCCGGTGGCCGAACGGCGCGTCGGTGGTGGGCGGACCCTGCTGGATGGCATGGGCCGTTGCCGCGTTGCCTGCCTCCTGCTGCAGGCTCCGCAGCCGCTCGGTCAGGGTGGCGGCCGCCTCCGGCGGTGACGGTGCCGGTGCCGGGTGCTTATCCGGAGCCGGTTCGTGGAGCGGGCCGTCGAGGGGCTTGTCGAGGGGCTTGTCGAGCGGGCCGGGGCTCATGGGCGGTCCGGGGCGGGGAAGCGGGACTCGTCGACGTAGCGGCCGAGTTTGGCGTACTCCTCGCGGACGGCCGCCAGCAGGTCCGCCAGGGCGAGCGGGCGGTCGTCGTCGGCGGCGCGGTAGGCGGCGGTGACGACGCAGCAGCGGATCGCGCCGCCCGGCAGGTCGAAGTCGGCCGCGAGGGCGGCGAGAGCGGCCTCGTCGACGTCGTCGGCCCGGGGCACGGCGGGGCCCAGACAGCGGTCCCACAAGGCCTGACGCCGGGCTTCGTCGGGTGCGGGGAAGTGGACGACGAGGTCGAGGCGGCGCAGGAACGCCGGGTCGATGTTGGCGTGCATGTTGGTGGTCAACAGAGCCAGCCCGTCGAAGGACTCCAGGCGCTGGAGGAGGTAGGAGGTGCCGGTGTTGGCGTAGCGGTCGTGGGCGTCCTGGGTGACCGTGCGCTTGCCGAAGACGGCGTCGGCCTCGTCGAAGAGGAGGACGGCGTCGACGGCGCCGGCCTCGGTGAAGATCCGTTCCAGGTGTTTCTCGGTCTCCCCGATGTACTTGTCGACGACCGTGGCGAGGTCGACGACGTACAGATCGAGGCCGAGGTCGGCGGCCACGACCTCCGCCGCCAGGGTCTTCCCGGTGCCGGAACCCCCGCTGAACAGGGCGGTGACGCCGCGCCCGCGGCCCCCGCCCGGCCGCATCCGCCACTCCCCGAGGACCCGATCGCGGTGGCGCACGCGCCGGGCCAGGTCGCGCAGCTGCTCGTGGGTCCGCTCGGGCAGCACCAGGTCGGCCCAGCCGACGGCGGGGCGTACGGGCCGGGCGAGACGGTCGAGGGCGCTGCTGTTCCAGGCGCGGGCGGCGGTCCGGACCGCCGCGGCGCCTACGGGGGCGCCGTGCGCGGCGGCCTGCCGGCCCGCCGCCGCGGCCACGGCGCGGATCCGGTGGGGGCCGAGCCGGTACCGGGCGCCGGCGGCGACCGCCTCGTCGGTCGCGGCTGGGGCGTGGGAGGTGAGTTCGTACTGCCACAGGGTGGTGCGCTCAGCCTCGGTCAGGGGCGGGCAGTCGGCGAGCAGCGGCGGGGCGGCCGTCCAGCGGGCGTCCCACGGCTGCCGTCCGGTGAGGACCAGAGGGACCGGCGCCCCGGCGAGCGGGGCGAGCAACTCGCGGACGTGCCGGGCGTCGAGGGCGTCGACGGGTCCGGCGATCAGCCCGTGGCCGCGCAACCGCGCCTCGAGGAGCGCCGCGCGCACGGACCCGGCCGGGTCCGGCTCCCGCGCGAGCTCCGCGAGGTCCAGGCGGAGCGCCGGCCGGCCGCAGGCGCGCAGCGCGGCCTCGGCGACGTCCTCGGCCGTGCCGTCGGGGCTGTCGCGCAGATGGACCGGGTGGCGGTGGGCGAGCAGCCGGGCCACGTGCCGCACGGCCCCGGCCAAGGGGCCGCCGCCCGGCGGCAGGACGGCTTCCGCCGGGGCCACCGCGTGAGCGAGGGAGGCCGGCGCGGTGTCGTCGCCCAGCAGGTGCGCGGTGACCCGGTCGGGAACGCGCAACCCCCGGGTCGGATACGGGCGTGCGGTGTCCGTGACCTCCAGAAGACCACCGGCACGCAGTGGCGCGTCCGCCGCGAAGACCCTGCGTGCGACCGCCGAGGCGCCCGGGACGCCGCAGAGGGCGAGGGCGAGACCGATGGTGGCGTGCCGGCAAGTGATGTCGTCGTTGAGATAGCCGTAACAGCGCTCGAACCGGGTGTCGACGTCGGGCGCCAGCGCGATCAACAGGACGTCCAGGGCGAGCGCGTCCAGGCCGAACTCCACGGCGAGGCGGCGTGGCGGTGGTACGGCCCCCGCCGCCGTCGCCGCGTCCTCCCGGGCGCGCAGGGCGGCGGCGAGGGCGTCGTCGGCAGCAGTGGCGGGGGGCAAGGGGAGCCCGGCTGGCGCGTCCAGGAGGTGCGGGGCCATGTCGTCGGAGATGTAGAGCCCGCGGAGCGGGTCGAAGGGCGCTTCCAGGAGGTCCGGGAGGCCGCTGCCGTCGGGGAAGGGCTCCTCGCCCGTACGGAGCGCGATGGCGCGCCGCACCCTGGCCTCGACGAGGGCGAGCCGGGCGAGGAGCCAGTCCGCGGCCGTGGGTGCCCCACGACGGGCCGTGGCGGTCACCGTGACTCCCCGGCGGCTTCGGGCCCGGGCTGGGGCTGGGGCCCGGGCTTGAGCGCCTCGCGGACGACCGGGGGTTTCTCGACCCAGCGGGTGTAGTCGTACGGGACGAACGAGAGCAGGGGGATGGTCACGGTCACGTTCAGCGCGGGGACGAGGGTGTGCCCCACCGCGCTCCACAACTCCGTCAGGGCACGGTCCTCGGCGGGCGGATGGCCGACGTCGAGCAGCGCGGACAGCTCCATCTCCTGCAGTTCCTGGGGCAGGGTCACGGGGAGGACCCGGCTCCTGGCGAAACCGACGAGGAGCTCGCCGAGCATGCGGTGGGCGCCGAGGGCGTCCGGTGCCCAGGCGGTGACCAGATACGACAGCCGGGCGTAGCGCGGCGGGTCGAACTCGGCCTTCTTGAGGGGGAGTTCGATGGCGGTCAGCGGCCCGCTGCACTGGTAGACGGTGCCGGTCTGCCGCCGGTCCAGGTCCTCGCGGATGCCGTAGAGGTAGATGCCGACCGTCTCGGCGCCGGCGGTCTCGCCGTGCGCTCCGTCGCGGCCGGGCGGCTGGAAGGTGACGGGGAATCCCGGCGGCGGCCAGGTCAGGACGTCCCGTACGCGGTCTTCGAGTGCCTGGTCGACCAGTTCGATCATGTCTGTGCCGCCTGTCGTACGTCGAGTCCCATCGGAGTCCCACTGCCCAGAGGGGTGAGCGTCGTGGTGTCGACAATGGCGACGACCGCTCCCGCGGCGTCGGCCAGGTACACCAGATGTTTTTCACGGTCCGGGTGAGGTGCGCTCCCGGTGAGCCCCGCGCCGTCCGGGACGGAGAACCGGGGCTTTCCGGTCCTGGTGTCGAGCATGAGCAGTGCTCCGCCGTTCTCGGTGGTCACGAAGAGCCAGGCGCCGTCGGCCGAGACGGACACCGACTCGGGTTTGGTGATCCGTGGGTCTTGCCAGGGGTCGACGACTTCGGGGGCGCCCGCCGGGTTGCCGCCCTCACCGGCGGACCGAGCGATGACGGAGATGCTGTCGTCCCCATGGTTGGCGACATAGGCGCGCAGGCCGCCCGGGGCGACGGCCACGCCCATGGGGTCCCGGCCCACGTCGAGGGAGGTCACGTGGTGGTCGGCGAGGCGGACACAGCGCAGGGAGTTCGCGGTGCGGTCGGTGACGTAGGCGTAGACGCCGTCGTCGGTGACGGCAACGTCCCATGGCTCCGAGGCGCCCTGCTCGCCGACCTGGACGGGCGTCACCTTCGACCCGAAGACGGTGACCGTTTTGGCGGTGAAGTTGGCGACGTACACGGTCCCGTCGTCGGAGACCGCTGCCGCGTAAGGGAGGTCGTTCTTGTCGAGGGGGCGGGTATCGCTGCTTCGGACGCCGAGTCGCGAGTCGTCGAGGGTGATCACGGCCAGGCACGCCTCGCGGGGGTCGGGCGCCGTCTTCCCCTGGTTGACGACGCACAGGGTCCGGTCGTCCGGGCAGACCAGCGCGCTGGGCCTGTCGATGTAGGCGGCGGCGGAGGCTGTGGCAATGGGGTGCATCTGGGTGCCCCCGTCGAGCTTGATGCCGTACACCGTGCCCATGGCCCCGGTTCCCTGTCGCCAGTACTCGGTGTCGACCGCGTAGAGGTACTGGCCGTCAGGGGAGAGGGCGAGCCCGGCGTGGAGGGGGCTCGCGTTGGTCTTGATCGTGATCGTTCGCCGATGTATCGCCGGGTTGACGGATACGTCGAACTCCTCGACCGTGCCCTGGCTGTTGGCGGCGTTCGACACGTAGAGAGTCTTCCCGCCCGGTGACAGGGCAAGACCGTAGGGCTGGTGCATGGCGGGGGACTTGGTCACGGGCATCTCGTGGCTCCAGGAGCCCCCCACCGCATCGCGCTTCAGGACCGAGACGGTTCCGCTGCTGTAGTTGGCGACGTAGAGCCGGAGCTCGTCGGGCGACAGGGCCGACTCATGCGGTCCCGACAGGTCGCCCGTAACTGCGTCGATGAATCCCTGTTGTTCCCACTGACCCTGATCCGTCCTGTGGAGTATCGCGATCTTTCCGCCCGACCCATCGGCCGGGGCGAAGTCGGATACGTAGAGCGTCCGGCCGTCCTTGGAGACGGCGACACCGGTGGGCTCTTTGCACCCCACCACCTCGGCGTCGATCGTGTGCGTACCGCCCTTCGGGTCGACGAGCGAGACCGTCGCCGTGCCGGAGTCGGCGGTCACCGCGTACCGGCTGTCCGGGGTGACGGCCACCCCGTGGGGGCATGCGCCGGTCGCCAGGGGGACGGGGGTCACCGTGACGCTGCCACCGGCGCCGAGCTTCGTCCCCTGCGCGGGGGTGAGGACGAGGAGGTGCGACGTGTCCGGGGCGGTCGCGCAGGCGAACTCCTTGTTGGGCGCGATGGCGACGTCCCACGGCTTGTGCGGGTCCCCGAGGGGGATCGGGGCGAGCGGGGCGGTCTGGCCGAGGTCCAGTACGGCGACCTTGTCCGACTCGGAGTCGGCCGCGTAGGCCCATGTCCCGTCCGGTGACACGGCGACGTTGACCGGCTTCGACCCCGCCCCGGTCGTGATCTCACCCGTCCTGTGCGGGGCGGTCCGCACGGCGGTCAGCTTTCCGGTGGCCTGGTCGGTGACGTAGGCGTAGCGGCCGTCCGGGCCGAACACCGTCCCCGACGGCACGCCTCCCACGGATACATCCGCGTGGTCGAGGGTGTTCGGGTCGATGGCGGTGAGGGTGCCCGAGGTCTGGCCGACGACGTGGATCACGCCGCCGTCCGGGGCGAAGGCCACGGCGACCGGGTGCGGTCCGGCCGGGACGGCGGCGGGAGCGTCGACCAGACCGCTGTCCGGGTGCACGGTGGCGACGGACACGGACGCGGAGCCGTAGTTCGCCACGCACAGCCGGTCGCCCGCGGGGCTGAGGGCGAGAGCCCGGGGCTCGGCCTCGACCGGCACGGGGTCGCCCACGGTCGGGCCGTCCGCGTCCAGGTCCAGCACCGTCACCCGGCCGTCGGCCGTACCGTCCCCCCGGCTCGCGACGTACGCGAAGCGCCCTCCCGGTGCCACCGCGATCGCCCGGGTGACCCCGGGCACGGGAACGCTCGCGATCCTGGACGGCCCGTCGGTCCGGCTCACGTCGACCACCGACACCGTGCCGTCCGACTCGTCGACGACACAGACCCGTCCGGCCCCGCCGCCCGGGTCCGCCACCAGCGTGCAGGGGCCGGTACCGACCGGCAGGGGCTCGCCCCGCCGCGACCCTTCCTTGTCGAACACCACGACCGTGCCGTCCCCCTGCGCGACCACGCAGACCCGGTCGTCCACCAACCCGGCCACGACGGCGCACGGGCCCTTCCCGGCGGGAACGGCGGCCAGCTCCGGGTGGTCCGGCGCCGTGAGGTCCACCACGGACAGTGTCCCGTCGTCGTGGTTCACGACGTAGGCCCTGGTGCCGTCCGAACCGACGGCGACGGCACGTGGATTCCCGCCCACCGCCGTGACACGGACCCCGGGGGCCTCCGGCGTGGTGAGGTCCACCACGGCCAGGCCGTCCCCACCCCAGTCCGTGGCCAGGAGCAAGGGGTTACCGGCGCTCTTCGGGACATCGCTCATGAGGGCACCTCCGCGACGGTGACGCGGTGTTCGACGGAGTACACGGTCTCGCCCGGCCCGGAGTCGATCCGGGCGACGGGCTTCGATGCCTCGCCGGTGACCGGATCGACCGGGACCAGCTCGGCCGTGGCGACCCGGCCGACCCCCGGCACCCGCTCCAGGACCCGGAACGCCTCGCCCGCGTACACCGGGCGCCCCAGGGGCCATCCAGTGCCGTCCGGGCCCCCGCCGACCGGGCTGAAGTACCGGTACAGGGCGCGTTCGGCGGCGGCCCGCAGTTCCGCGCGTTCGTCGGCGGTGCGGAAGTCGGCGGGCACGATCCGGGCGTCGACGCGGATGCCGTGGTAGACGGGCTTCACCAGCCACACCGGAACGCCCTCGGGCTGGCAGGCCCGTAGGGCCCGGCGCAGGGTGTCGCAGGCGTCGGGGGTGGGGGTGAGCATGTGGTAGGGGAACCAGCCCCGTTCGTCCGCCGTGACGAAGGGGACGACCATCAGCGTCACACCGGCCCGGGTGCTGCCGCCGCTGGTGTCGGTATAGCCGTTCTTGCCGCCGTGCGAGGTGGTGACGTTGCGGACGTCGAGCACCACACTGTCGTCCGCCTCCTTCAGCCGGCAGATCCCGCCCGGGGGAATGTCGTTGCCCCCCGCGCCGAGCGTGGTCTTGTACGGGCCCTCCACGGTGATGAGCGTGCCCTGAGGAAGCGGAATGGCGCCGTACCTCCGGTGGCCCGAGGGGCCGTCCGCCTCCGGCCCGAAGTAGACCTGTCCCGTGCTGGCGTTGACGACCACGTCCTTGCTGTTCTCGAGGGAATCCTGGAAGGACGTGACGGTGTGCCAGCTCTCGTCACCTACACGGATCTTGGGAAGCTCCTCGTTCTCGGGGACGTACACCGGGGAGTACAACAGGGGGTACGTCTGACCGGGCTTGTCCGTGGAGTGGAACAGCTCTCGCGCCTGGCTGTGTTCCTCGTACTGCGCGGCGGGAACGGCGTCCGTCGTCCCGGAGTCGGCGTAGACCGTGTACGGAGTGTCGGGTGTGCCGTCCTGGTCGAGGATCTGGACGGCGATCCAGCACGCGGCTTCCCCGGCCGGGAAGCCCTGGCCCAGTTCGTCGACGGCGTCCTGTGCCCTGCCGACGAGGTCGCCGCGTGCGACGGCCGCCTTCCACCGCGCGGACTCGCTCACGGGGACGGGGTGGGCGGAGACCGTCGACTCACCTGCCACCGTGATCTCCTGCGCGGGCGCGGAGGCATAGGCGAGGGGAGCGGCGGTGTCCCACCACGGCGCGGTCTTCCTCGGTGCGAACACGGACACCGCGATGCGGCCCTCCGCCTTGCGCTTCCCTCCGGCCGTCACCCAGAGCGTGAGACGGTTCGGATCGTGCGGCTTCTTGATCTCCACCAGGGCCGTCACCAGCCCGCCGCCCTCCTTGAAAGGCCCGGAGAACTCCCCGTTCGCCCGGTAGTCACCCGCCTTGAACATCCCGACGGCGGCGGTGACTCCGGGGGCGAGCGTGAGGGACGCCGCGCCCATGGCGTCCGGCGCCACGCGCGTGGCATCCCGCGTCGTCGTGAAGACCGTCTCGCCGCCCTCCGTGGTGACCTGTGTCCCCGTGGGAACCCTGAGCGTCCTGGGCGCCAGGGTGAAGGAGACGTCTGTCGTGGCGGGCAGCCACGGCAGGTAGTTGCGGGCCGGATCCAGCGCGTCGTTGGGTGTGTCCCGGACGTGGTGGATCCGGGCCATGCCCGCCGACGCGGCCAGCGCGAGCTGCTCGTAGTCGCCGGGGACGACCGCCCGTTCCGGCACCGGGGAGCCCAGGGGCAGGCGCGTCGCACAGGCGGCCGGGCTCTCGCCCTCCGTACCGCCGACCGCCGGCGCGGGGTTGGTCACGGAGGAGACGTACGGCACGGGTGTACGGAGGACGGTGATGGTGCGGGCGGGGACGTTGCCCCGGGCGCCGCCGCCGGTCAGATAGCGCCGGATCCGTACGACCGCCCCCGCCGGGAGCGCCGCTCCGTGCCGACGCGGCCCCCGGGCCCCGGCCACGACGGGCGCGAAGACGGCCTCCCCGGTGCGGGGGTCGAGGGTGAAGTGCCGGTCGTCGGGCCCCGATCCGGCGAGCGAGGCGACGTACGTCCACTGGGCGGTCCGCTCGCCGAGGACGGCTTCCACGACGAGGGGATCGGTGCTGCGGGGCAGCGGCGGATGCGCGAAGCGGAGGCGTTCGCCGGGGGTGCCGGTCGCGGTGCCCAGGGTCTCGTTCCGTACGAGCCGGGCCTGGACGGCCGGGACGGTCACGGCGAGCACCGGCTGGAGCGCGGCCCCGGTGAGCGGACTGAGGCCGGGACCGTGACAGTAGCGGATCAGCCCGACGTCCCTGAGCTGCTGCACGGAGCCGTCACCGCCGTCGTCCGCCGGCCGGTGGAGCAGGAGCCGGGCCGGTGCGTGGGCGGGAGGAAGGTCGAGCGTGACCCTGCCGGGGAGGCCGGCGGCGGTCACGGTGTCCGTGACGACGCGACAGGGGGTCCAGTGGGTGCCCTGCCAGGCCTCCCAGCGCCCCTTGGCGATGTTCCTCCCCGTCTTGGACCCGAGCCCCACCCCCATCCGGACGTCCAGCGTCACCCGTGTGCCGGGCACCGGCACCGACAGCACGAGGAGGGCGTAGGGCGAGTCGTCATCGCCGCCGGTACCTCCCCGTCCCGACCGCCCCAAGGGTTCGCCGGCAGGAGGGAAGTCCCCGAAGTAGGGGAGGTTGAGATGGAAGGCCGGCCCGGCGGAGGCGGGGCCGGCCGGCTCGACGGTCCGGCCCGCCTCCGCCGGGCCGAAGGCGGTCAGCGTGCCCTCCAGGGCGCCGTCGGCCCGCCCCCGCTCCGTGAAGTTCCCGGCGGCGACGAGCACACAGGGGTTGAGCACCGCGTCCGTCAGTGTGCTGAAGACGACCGGCTCGGCGTCCCCCACCGGCCGTGTGGCCACCTCCTGGCCGGCGGGCACGACCACCGGCTCCGGCGGCGGCGCGGCCAGCTCCAGGATGACCTCGGTCTGCGCGGGCGCGGGCCGGTACGGCCGTACGCCCAGGAGACTCAGCGTCCGGAGCCGGCGCTGGTCGGGGGCCAGGTTGAGCCGGTCGCGCAGGGCCATGACCATGTCGGTACACGTCTCGATCAGGCCCCGGCCGGGGTCCGTCCGGTCCTGGCCGGTCCAGGCCGCCACCCTCTCCCGCACGGCGGCGACGGCGGTGGCGACGACCTCGTCGCGGGTGCGCCCGTCGTACTCGGGCGTCGGCAGGCTCATCCCGAATGTGACCCTTCGTCAGAAGTGCTTCGAGCGACGGTGACTGTGACCTTGAAGGGGAGGTGGGCCGGGCAGTGCGCCCGTACCAGACGCGTCAGACGACTTTCGAGCGCCCGCTGGTACTCGGCCTGGTCCTCCGTGGGGTCCTCCGGTCCTGGGGCGGTCAGAGTCACGGTGAGCATGCGCCCGGCGCGGGGTGCCGGGTCGTCGTCCGTGAAGACGAGGCCGGGGTCGTCGACGCGGAGCGTGTAGCGCGGCGCCTCCCAGCCGTGGATCTCCCGGGCCTCCAGCAGGAGCCCGTACGGTGTCCCGCGGTATGCCGCCAGCCGGGGCGCGAGGTCCACGGCCTTGCGCCGCAGTTCCTCCGGCCAGCCCGGTTCGACCCGGGCGCCGGTGATCCGGATCAGCCAGTCCAGGAAGGCCGGCGGCGCGCGCCAGGGGTCGAGGACCGCGTCGAGGCCGTCGATCCGCTCCTCGGCGGGGGCCATGGCCTCGCCGATCGCGGCGGCGAAGGCCAGGGCGACCGTGTCGCGGCCGTAGACGGCGGGCAGTGGCAGCGGCCGTGCGGGGTACGGGGACATGCCGTCCTCTCTCGCTCTCCTTCTCGGACTCTTCCTCAGCCTTCGGTGGTGTCGACGTGAATGGTCACGCTGTCCAAGCGGACCAGGCCGCCGTCGGAGACCTCCAGGGACGGCACGTTTCCCCCGTCCTCGAGGTCGGTGAGGTCCACCGCGACCGTGGCCCGCACCTCGGGGACCGCCTCCAGCACGGTGAAGACGTCGCCCGCGTGGACGCGCCGCCCCCAGGGCCAGCCCCGCCCGTCCGGCCCGCCGGCCGTGGGGTGGAAGAAGCGCCGCAGGGCCCGTTCGGCCGCCCGCTCGGTCCGTTCGAGGTCCGCGGGCATGCTGCTCCAGGGGCGTACGGTCGCCGTGATGCCGAACCGGTGGTAGCGGGGCGGCCCGATGCGGAGGCGTTCGCCCAGCAGCCGCGAGGCGTCGACGACGCCCTTCACCGAGTCCAGGACGTCCGGTGGGATGTCGAAGGCACCGTGGGGCGGGGCCTCTTCCGGATCCCCCTCGACGCGGGGCACCAGGAGGACACGGAGGGGGTCGTCCTCGCGGCGCCAGAGGGCGGGCTCGGTCCGCGTCCCCTTCATGAAGAAGAAGACACCGCCGACGACGGCCACGGCGTCCGGCGACCGCTGGCACTGCGGCGAGAGACCGGGAAAGGCCTCCGGGATCAGCGACGTCACACCCCGGCTTCCCTCCTGTGGCGTGAACGCCCGGTCGTGGTCGCTATAGGTGTAGGTGCGGTGGTGGAAGGTCTCGCCCTTGAAGAGGAAGAGCTCGTAGGCGGGGTCGGGCGTGCCGGGTATCGGGAGCATGGCGACCTCGTCGAGGTCCGAGGCGAACGCCTCCGGCAGACCGGGGAATTCGGCCTTGATGTCCTTCGGTTGCCAGGGCGGCTCGCTGTCCCAGACGCACTTGTCCCCGTAGAACCACAGCCTGGGCTTGCCCTCCTCGGTCAGGACGACGGCGTCCAGGCGCTTCGCTTCCGCCACTGGCGGTGGCACCGCGTCGTCGTGCTGCCCCGACGGCCCGCCGCCCAGGGCCAGTGGGACAGGCGTGATGACCCCGTTGTCGTCGTAGTAGTGCACGACCCGTTGCGGGCTCCGGGCGGCGACGGCGCAGGCGAGGACGGCGGCCGGGCGCTGCGGCACCACGAGGGCGTCCGGTACGCGGGAGTCGGTCGGCCGGGTCAGCGCCGTGACCCGGACCCTGGCGAGCCCGGCCACATGCTCCGCGATGATCTGCTCGTGGTCGGCGGCCGTGACCGCGCGGCGCAGCGGCGCGAGGCCCAGCCCGGCGCGTTCCAGTGCCTGCCGCCAGTCCTCCGCGTCCTCGGCGGGGGCGAGCACGGCGTGGACGGTGGCGCTCAGCCCGGGCAGCGAAGCCGGTGTCAGCGGCGTACCGGCCGATACGTCTCCCTTCCGGCCGCGGAAGACCTCGTACTCCGCGCTGACGCTCGCGCCCTTCGGCGGTGTGGATCCGCGCCGCTCCGACCGCCCGTCCCCGGTGGGGACCTCGGGTCCGAAGACGACCTCGCACGACACGTCGTCCCACCAGTGGACCCGGCTGTCCGGCCCGGCCTCCGCGAAGGTGCGGACCGCCGGCCAGATCTCCCTGTCGACCCGGACCGTGAGCTGTGGGCCGAACCGGGGGTCCGCGACCGGCGTGCGGGACCCCCAGGGGCGGTGGCGAGTCGCGAAGCGGCCGCCCGGGAGACCGTCGGAGACGCCCAGCACCTCGGTGACGGTCACGAGCTGTTCGACGGCCTCCACCATTCCCGTGGCCTGGTGTTCGGCGAGCGTGAGCGGCGCGGTGGTCGTGAGGACGACGGGCTCCTCGCCGCCCTCGGTGCGGAGCTCGGTGCCTGCCGGGATCACCCGCCTCACGGCCATGTCGTCGGTCCGGGTGAACAGGACGGTGATCCGGGCGGGGGACGCGGGGAGCGGGGTGATGCCCATGAGCCGCAGTACGGCCGATCGCTGTCGGTCCGTCATGCGGTTGACACGGTAGAGCAGTTGGTCGGTGCGTTCCGCGCAGGCTTCGACGAGGGTGATGCCGGGATCGGAGACGTTGTGGTCGGTCCACTCGGGCGCGCGCTGCGGCAGGGCGCGTTTGGCGGCGTCGACGAGCGGCTGGAAGCGCAGGTCGTCCAGGTCGGGTACGGGCAGGTCGCTCACTCGTCACTCACTCGTCACTCGGTCGGGGAATCGCCGGGCAGGGTGTAGAAGGGGAAGACCAAGTTGCGGGGTTCGTTGGTGGCGCGCAGCCGGTAGCGGATGTCGATGTAGAGCACGCCGACGTCCACGGTGTCCGTGCTGAACAGCAGGTCGTCGACCTCGATGCGCGGCTCCCACCGGTCCAGTGCCTGGCGCACCTCCACATCGGCGCGGGCGACGGTCGTGGCGTCGAGCGGGTCGAAGACGAGCCCGTGGATGCCGCAGCCGAACTCGGGCCGCATCGGCCGCTCGCCGGGCGCGGTCGACAGGATGATGCGCACGGCCTGTTCCACGTCCTCGGCGCCGCTCGCCAGGCCCACGCGGCCGGTGCCGGTGATGACGGCGGGGAACGCCCACCCCGCGCCGATGATGTCCACGCTCGCCTCCCGCTTGTCCGTACCGGTGTCCGTACCGGGTCAGTTGATGTCGACGGTGTTGCCGGTGATGGTGGTCTTCTGCCCTTCGAGCTTGAGCTCGCCGCCGCTCTTGATCGTGACGGTGGTGCCGCCCTCCAGCGTCACCGTGCCGGCCTTGAGGACGAGGGTGCCCGTCGTGCCCGCGTCGATGGTGAGGGTGCCGTCGCCACGGCCGTCGAGCGAGATCCGTACGGTCTTGTTCCCTTCCCCCGCCGTGAGGGCGATGGTGGTGTCCTTCCGGTCGAGGTGGGTGACGAGTTTGCCGTCACCTGTCAGGAGCCGGACGCCCTGGGGGCCGTCGGTGGCGCTGAGCAGTTCGAGCCGATCGCCCGAACGGGACGCCAGGGAACGGCGGTTGGCCTTTCCCGTTCCGGCGTCGACGAGCGGCAGGCCGTGGTCGGTGGGGGCGTCCATGCCGTTGTAGAGGCCGCCGAGGACGTACGGCCGGTCCAGCCGCCCGTGCTCGAAGCCGACGAGGACCTCGTCCCCGGCCTCCGGCGCGAAGACCCCGCCGCCGTCGACCCCGCCCCACTGGACCGTACGGACCCAGTCCGTCACATAGTCCTGGGAGAGCCACGGCAACCGCAGCCGTACGGCGCCCCGCTGGCCCTTCCCCGGCTCCTTGATGTCCGTGACGACGCCCACCGCCACGCCCGGAGCGCACAGCGGCGGCGGATAGGGCACCACGGGCGGGGGCAGCGGGCCGACCCGGACCTCGGTCCGGTAGCCCCGGTCGCCGTCGAAGACGTGACCACAGGAGGTGACGGTGTACTTGCCGGCGAACGGCTCGCCCACACCGGCCACGGTGACCGGCACCCCCGCCCGCAGCTCGGGGGCGCCCGAGACCTCCGCGGACAGCGACGCCATCGAGGCAGCCGACTCCGCCGCCACCGCGCGGGCCGCCGCGTCCACCTGCGGGGCGGTCGTGTGGGCCCGGCCGCCCACGAGCAGCTCCGGCGCCGGACCCGGGAACGCCTTGCCGAGCTT
The DNA here is from genome assembly GCF_042892945.1 of Streptomyces sp. NPDC001678. Lineage (NCBI taxonomy): Bacteria > Bacillati > Actinomycetota > Actinomycetes > Kitasatosporales > Streptomycetaceae > Streptomyces > Streptomyces sp. NPDC001678. The sequence continues at coordinate 148,145 of NZ_JBIAUP010000012.1, forward strand.
CCCTGGCGTGACACCCAGCAGCAGCCGGTCACTGTCACCCGCACCCGCCTTCGCGGACAGCGCGGCCTTGCCGTCCGGGTCCCAACCCCGCACCTCCACGTCGGCGACCTGCCCCTCGGAGGACACCCCGGCGCTCAGCGCCAGCAGATTCACCCCGTACTCCAGGACGAACGGGCTGCGGTCCGCCCCCGTACCGGGCGACGGCGCCGCGCTCGCGGCGGCCGGGCGCAGCATGTGCACGGTGCTCCCTTCGACCGTCAGACGCAGGCCACGTTCGTCGGCGAGGTGGTTGAGGAACTCCCAGTCGGTCAGGTTGGGCTGGGCCAAGTGCGCGATCCGCGTGCCCTCGGCGTCGATCCGGCCGGCCGTCAGCCCGTGCCGGGCGACGGCCTGCCGGACGACCTCGGCCACCGTGGTGTCGACGTAGGCGGCCACCCGCCGCCCCCGGGTGAGCCGGTGCCCCCGGTCCATCGCCCGTACGGTCGTGAAGCTCCCGTCGGCGTCCACCTCGGTCTCCAGCGCCGTGACCTCGCCGTCGAAGATCCCGGCCCGGGTACGGCGGCGCGCGGCGGCCACCGACACGGTCAACGGCACCCCGACGGAGATCCCCGCCGCCGCGAGCAGCCGGTGCTCGGGATCGCGGAACCGTAAGGCGGCGCGGGCGGGAAGGCCGATCGCCGTCTCCACGGAGACGTCCACCAGGCGCTGCGCCCACGGCTCCCGCAGCGGCGACGCGAAGGCGACGACCGGCTCCGCCGCGTACAGCCTCTCCGTCACCCGGCACCTCCGGCGGGCCGCTCTTCCAGGACCGGCAGGACCAGTACCGCGCCCACGGGCACCCGGGCCGGATCGTCGACGCCGTTCGCCTCGGCGATCGCCCGCCACCGCGTCGGATCGCCGTACGCCTGCCACGCCAGCCCGGCCAGGGTGTCGCCCGCGACGACGAGGTGGGTGTCCACCGGCCCGTCGCCGCCGGACGTCGGATTCTGCCGGGGCGTCGAACCGCCCACCTCCTCCAGGGAGACGGTGCAGGTGGCGCGCAGCGGAGTCCCGTCGGGCCCGAACCGGGTGTACGCCGCGTCGACCTGCGTCACCAGCGCCAGGAACGCGGTCGTCCGCGACTTCCCCCACTCCAGCCGCACCCAGGGCGCCGAGGCGGGCTTCGCCGTGCTGCTCCGCGCGGTCGGGGCGCAGCAGTCGAGGAGCTTCTCCACCTGGTCCTGCACACTGGAGCGGAAGTCGCCCGCGTCGAGGAAGACCTCCAGCGTCATCGTGCGGGGTTGCGACCCCACGAACTGCGCCCGCGCGGCTTCCTCGCCGGACGGCGCACGGCTGCGGTCCCAGCGGGCCTGTTTGCCGACCTGGACCCGGTCGGGGTTGAAGTGGAAGCGGACCCGGCCGCGTTCCGGCCCGGGGGTGTTGCCGGTCCCCGTCGGCGGTTCGTAGATCACGAGGGCGGCCCGTACCGGCGCGCCTCCCAGGAGCTCGGGCAGCATGCGGGTCCTCTCAGACGGTTCGGGCGGTTCAGACGGTGATGCCGAGGAAGCCGTTGTGGGTGATCTCCAAGGTCTCCCGGGCCGGCTGCGACTGATCCGCGTCGAACGTCGGACCGCTCCAGCGCACCGGCAGCACACCGTCGAGCAGCCACCGTACGATCGGCCGCCGGTCCGGGCCGAGCGCGACGAGCTGCCCCGGAAGCCGCATCGGCTCGATCACCTGCGCCTGCAACCAGGCCCAGACGAGCAGGGTGTCCTGCGTCAGCGGCCTGCTGAGCGTGACGTTCGTGTAGCGCAACCGCGTCGGCAGCTGCCACACGTGCGCGTTCATCCCGCCCTCGACGCGCTCCTCGACCTCGATGGCACAGCCGAGCCCGTCACAGGCGGTGAACGAGCCGAGGGCGTGGGTGCCTATGGAGAGCTGGAAGTGGGAACTGACGGCGAACGGCTGATCCGGCATGTACGGGCACTCCGTGGGGTCGGCGGGGGGAGGAGGGGGCGGCGGGGCGTCAGCGGGGTGGGTAGGGGCCCCAGGGGCCGTCCTGCGGTGACGGTTTGGTCGGCGACGTCGCCGCCGCCGCTCGGCGCAGTCGTCGGGAGAGCCCGAGTGCCGGGACGACGGCCTCGGCCAGGAGACCGGCGTGCCGTTGGGCAATTTCGTGGGCCACGGCTGTGGGGTCCGGGGCGGGCGGATCGGGCGCGGGATGCTGGGCCGGTCTCGGGACGAACGCGGGGGTGGTGGCGGCCGGTTCGCCTGTCGCGGCGGCACGGGGTGGCGTTCCGTTCCCGGCGGGAGGCGGGACGACGAACGGCATGGCCGTGCCGGGGACATGGGGGAGCGGCTGCCCGATGCCGAGCCGGTGTGGGGGGCCGACCGGGGGGAGGTTTCCCCGATCCCGCCCCTTCCCGGCGTAGTCGATTTGCGGCTTCGCCGGGTGGGGGCTCCGCCCCGGACCCCGCAGAGGGTTGGAGGCAGAGGCTTCGCCTTTCTCCTGTTCCTGCCCCTGCCGGTCCTGGTTCCTGTGACCGCCGAGACCGGAAGGAGTGCCTGCCGGGCTCTCCGACGGGCCGGGTGCCCGGGGGAGGCCGAGGGCGGGAGCTTCACTTCGGCCGGGTTGCAGTCGGCGGTATGTGGGGGGCGGAGGGGATGCGGGGGTGAGGGTTTCGTCTTCACCCGGTTGGTTCTGCTGGTGCTCCGGGCTCGCCGACGGGCGGGGAGCGTTGAGGAGCGGAGGGAAGCCGAGGGCGATGGATTCGCCTTCACGGACCGGATTCTGAGGCGGCGTCGGACGCCTCGAGGTGTCGGGTCCGTCGGTTGATCCTTCGCTCGGGCGGCCTTGGTGCGGGCCCGGGCCGCTCGGCGGGACGAGGGCCTCGGCCTTGCCCCCGGCCGGTCGGCCGTTCCGGCCCCCGGGGGTTGCCGAGGGGGCGGGGGCGGACCCATCGGCCGCGCCCCGGTCCGGTTGGCGCCGGCGGTTCCTGAGGCTCCATGGAAAGGCGCGCCCGGGGGCTTCGTCCTGGGGGGCGGGTCGGTTCCGGTGATGCTCCGGGGTGCCGGGTTGGTCGAGGATGTCGGCTGCGCCTCGGTCCGGTCGGCGTGGGCGATACCTGAAGCCCCGGCGGGGAGTGGGGTGGTCGGGCTCTTGGGCCGTGGCCGACGGGCCGTGAAGGCGCCCGGGGGCCCAAGGCGAGGCAGGGCCGGAGCCGGGGGCGGAAGACTCGCCCGCGCCCGGTCGGTCTCCGGGGCGCCCGGTTAACGACAGCGCACCCGGCCTCGGTCGGCCGTCGTGGTCTCCCGAGCCGTTCCGGAGGCCGACAACGCGGGGCTCGCTCGGGAACCGGCCGTCTCCGGCGTCCCGCGGGGCCGGGGCACGGCCGGTGTCCCGGGGTGCCCTGGACCTGTCGTGCCCCGCGCTCGCCGAGGCCCCGGGCGGCTCGTCGCTCCCGCTCCGGGCGCGTCGGTCCGTACGGCTTGCGACGCCGTCACTCAGGGCCCCCGGGGTACTCCGGGTGTTCACCGGGGGAACCGGGGGAACCGGGGTGCCGGGGGCGAAGCCCCCTGTTTCGGGAAGGGGCGGGATCGGGGAACCCTCCACCCCCACCACCGTCACCTCGGCCACCGGCGCACCCCACTCACCCCGCCCCAGCGCCAACGGCACCCCGCGCGGCAGCAGCCGGCCATCGGCCGTGGCGAGCGGTGCGGGGCGCCAGGCCGCGAGGTCCTGCCGGAAGCCGGCGAACCCGCTGGTGAGCGGCACCGGCAGCCGTAACAGCCCGACGGGCGCGACCACGCGCCAGTCCGCACGCGGCGGGGGCGGGGCCGGAGCCGCCGTCGCCGGGGAAGCCGGAACCGTATGTCGCCCTCGACGTCCTCGGCGCCCTCGTCGCACCAGCCCGCTCAGCAGCCGCACCGTGCTCACCGCCCTTCACCCATCGCGGAGTTGATCCGCGCGATCTCACGCACCCACGCGCGCCGCTCCGCATGCGGCAGGGTGAGGATGTCCTCGTACGCCCAGTGGAAGTGGTAGGCGATGTAGGCGCTCTCCTCGCGGAGCCGGCGCTCCGGGTGCGTCATCCTTCCCCCAGGCGGCTGCCGGAGATGGGTCCGGGCAGGGCGAAGCTCGTCCCGCAGGAGGGGCAGGCGACGGCGCCGTGACCGGAGTCCAGGCCGTTGATGTGCCGGTAGAGGTCCTGGAGGTGGGCGAGGTCCTTGGCGAAGAGCTGTTCCACCACACCCGCGTGGATGTCGCTCACCGTGCCCAACCGGGTGATGACGAGGCTGAGGAGGACGACCCCCAGATAGGCGGGGTTCTCCCGGACCCGCTGGTCGATCAGTGGCGACAACTCGTCGCGGGCCGTGGCGAGCCGCATGGCGCCCCGGCGGTGCACGGTGCCGGCGGCATCCACGTAGCCGTGGGGGAGTTCGAATTCGTACTCGGTGCGCAGCGGCGGATCATTCTCGGGCATGGTGGGGCGGGTTCCTCCTCCGGTGTCGGGCCACTACTCCTGGACGATCCTCAAGGTGGTGGTCGCGTGCGGCTCGGTGTCGCCCAGACCGGCGCTCAGGACCGCCGTTTCCTCGATCGGTCCGGCCACCACGGGCGGCAGGGTGACGCGGCCGAGCTGATTCGTCAGGATCACCTGCTCCCTGGACCCGTCGTCGAACGTCGCCCCCTCCGCCTCGATGCGGCAGGTGAGCGGAATTCCCGGTACGGGACAGCCGTTGGCGACGTACTCGGCGACGAGAGGCCGCTCGACGCGGCCCTGCACGCGCACCGCTGACTCGCCCTGAGACACCACCTGCGTCCGCCCGATGCGGGAACCGCCATCGCCAGGAGGCGGGGGCGGGGGCGGGAGGTATTTGCCCAGTGACTTGTTCTCGGGGTTCGTGTACCAGAGCTCCGCGTTGGTGCCGACGCAGAGGTCCTTCACGTAACCACCCTTGGGGAGGTCCACCTTGCGGTCCGTACCCGGGTCATGGCGGTCGATCTCGTGGAGGCCCTTGTTGGAGGCCACCCACACCGTGTCGTCCGCGTAGAACACCAGGCGGCCTGGTACTGCGTCGTCCAGGTCCACGGTCTTGATGTGGCCATCCGCGATGCTGTACCGGATCACCTGGTTGGGGTTGGTGGCGGTGAGCCAGACGGCCTCGGTGTCGGCGATGATGTGATGGGGAGTCTGGCCGGAAATGCCGAGAGTATCGATCTTTTCCCATGCCGTCTGTTCAGGGAGCCTCCGGTACAGGCCGTTCTTGATCGCGTCGGGGTCTCCCGCCTGCTTCTGGCTTATGGCCCAGTAAGTGTGGGCCGCCTTCTTGCCGTCCTCGTCCTCCACGGTTGTAACGGTCACGTCCACGATCCGGGTATTCTCGCCGACGAGAATCTTGCTGTATGAGCCACCCAAGGCGGGGATCGGGAGGACGCCGATGCTGGATTGCCCTCCGGTGAACAGTAGACGGTGGACATCTACCGGCGTGCCTGGTCCGCCCTCGTCGGTCGTCAGGAGCGTGACCGTAGACGCCCGGTCGCTCTCGTCCAACCTGTATGTGGTCACCGGATACCTGCCGTAGGTCTCCATCATCAGGATGGCGTTCCCCGCTGCCATCCAGATCCGCTTGTTCCCGGATTCCGGGTCCTTGATGACTCCGACAGTGGACCTTCCGGGAGGGATTGGTTCAGCGTTTTCGAGGTCATTGGGGTTGACCTTGAAGATGGAGTTGACGGCGGTGATCCACAGATATCGTAGATTCCCCACGGCCACTGAGGACGGGGTCTCGTCAAGGGGGAACTCTTCGATGAGGGGAGCGTCTGCCACGGTGGTGCCCTCCGGCCTTTGTCGCGTTATTGCTGGTCTTCTTTATCCGGCCAGACCCATCACGATGACTCTAGAAGCAGCGATCCTGGTGATTCCGGGTTCCTCGATCAGGGCGACCACTGCACCGCTGTAATCCCACAAGTGCACCTTGTCATCGCTCAGCCCAGCGATGAATGAACCGCTGATGAGGAATGAACCGCCGCTGATGATCTGGGTGATGCCGGTTGCGTCACCTTGCAGTGGAACCTCTGTGCCGGATGCTCCAGTCCAGGCGTGCACCTTGCCGTTCTTCAGCCCTGCGATGAGGGAACCCCATTCGGAGGTGGCGACCTGGGTGAAACCGGATGTATCGCCCTGCAGTTCAACCCTGGAGCCAGTAGGGTTCCAGGCGTACACATTTCCGCCACTCAATCCTGCGATGGACATATACGAAGCAGTGATCCCGGTGAGGTCTCCGGGTTGGTCGGACGGGCGGTGGTGTGAACCGCTGGAGTCCCATGCTTCCACGATCCCCCGGCGTAGCCCTACGATTTGGTTCCGGGAACCGACGATGTGATCGACGTCGGCTGTTTCACCTGCCAGTGGAATCACCGCGCCGGAGAGCGGATCCCAGGCATGTACTTTCCCGCCCCTCAATCCTCCGATCATGGACATGAAAGGATCGGCCTCGGACCATGCGACGGCGCTCTGGGTGACGCCGGTCGTGTCGCCTGCCAGTGGAATCACCACGCCATCACTTGTCCAGGCGTGCAGCTTGCTCGCGTCCCCACTGATTCCCATGATCGCGCGAGCTTGAGCGGCGATGTGGACGAAGCCGGTTGTTTTTCCCTCCAGTGGAATCGCCTCACCGGTGGCACTCCAGGCATGGACCTTCCCGCCGCTCAATGCCACAGCGGCATAGCCGGCTGATATTTGGGCGACCTCATCCGTCAGCCCGCGCAGGTCCAGTTGGACCGGATCGCCGGAGCGGTTCCAGGCGTGGACGGTGTTGGGGGCGGATGCTCCGATGGCGCGAACATTGCAGAGCTCGCCGCCGTTTTTCTCCGGGTGGAGCAGCTCCAGTCCAACCTTGAGTTCGCTATGGGGCTCGAGCTGGACTGCTTCACGAAAACGCAGTGCAAACGCATCAGGACCGTCTTTGACGACGTCGTACCACCTCGTTTCCTGGGGGTTCGCACGAGCCACCCCGCCCTCGGGAAGCTCGAAGTCGATCCCCCGCAGCTGGACTCGTTCTACGCCGGCGAGCACCTTGAACTGGTACCTGTAGACCCAGCCCTTCGCCTCAGGAGGCCGCGTCTGTTCCCAGTCGCCGAGCAGTTCATATCGCACCGAAGGCTCCTGGCCTACGGTCATCCTTACCCCCTGGAGTCGGCCGCCCGGGCCCCCGGCTCCCGCCGCCGGGGCGGGAGCCGGGGGAAGGCGGTCAGCGCACGGCGTCGTCTACTGGATGTACTGGTCGAGCAGCAGGCTCACCGGCGTCTTCGCCACCCAGACCCGCACCGCGAACACATCGGCCTTGTCCCCGGCCGTCAGGACGGGGGACGTGGCCGAACCGTCGGCCTCACTCGTCACCTTGGCCGTTTCCACCCCGCCGGGGAACGTCGCCGCTCCCTCGTCCTGGATCTTGAAGGTGACCTCGGCACCCGGCACGGCGACCCCGTTCTTGTCCTCCACGACGACCTTCATCGGCTCGTCGAAGGACTTCCCCGGAGGCACGGTCTGCCCGGCGCCCGAGACATAGCGGACGTGGTGTGCGGCGCCCACCGGCGGGGTGACGGTCAGCCGGGAGAAGGAGGCGACGGCCTCGGTCTCGGTCCAGCGGGCGGTGACGACGCAGGGGCCTTCCTTGAGCGCCTTGAGCCGGGAGCTGGTCGCCACTCCGTCGGTCTCGGTCCGCCTGGTCTCCACGGGCTCGCCGTTCTCGAAGACCGCCGATCCGGCCTCCACGGAGAACTCGATCTTCTGCCCGCCGACCGGGGTGCCGTCGAGCTGGGTCGCCTTGACCACGAGGGGGTCGGGGAAGCGCTGGCCGACCGTGGCCGACTGCCCGTCCCCGGACTCCACGGCGAGCCGGTAGCGGGACACCCGCTGCAGCGCCCGCTCCCCGGACAGGGCGGCCCACAGCACACCGTCCCCGGAGACGGTGACGCCCGAGGGCCGGCTGCCGGCACCCGTGGGGATCGTGGCCGCCCTGGTCTGCCCGGGCAGGACGTAGCCGATGGCATCGCCCTCCGTGCTGGCGAACCACAGCGTCCCGTCCGCCGTCGCCGTCAGACGGTGGGCCGGAGCCGGGGTCTCGAAGCGGTGGACGATGCCGCCCTGGACGGTGTACTTGAGGACCATGTTCTCGGGAGTGGCCACCCACACCGCGTCGCCGGACGGTGTGACGGCGATGTCCCGCGCCTCCGCGCCGACGTCGATCGGCTGGGAGAACTCACCGGTGCGTACGTCATAGGTGGCCAGGGACTTGGCGCCCGGGGAACTGATCCACAGGAGCGCCGGATCCTGTTGCGCGGCCGCGACCGCGTACAGGCCCGGCGTGTAACCCCTCGAGTAGGAGATGGCGCCCCCGGGGTCGACGAAGGCGAGCATCTTCCAGTCGGTCAGCGCCGCGACGACGCACTCGTGCCCGCCGGGGCCCTGCGCGAGGGTCAGGGACCGGCATTCCGTCCGCCCGCTCAGCGGGTGCGTCCGGTACAGGCCGTTGAGGTCGCACTTGACGAAGGCGCAGTCGTTCTGCCCGCTGATGAAGGTCCACACACCGTGGCCCGGCCAGGCGACGACGGAGGAGGCGCTGCCGGTGACACCCGAGCCCGGGGTGAAGAGACTGCTGCTCCACGGGCTGCGGGGCTCGAAGACGCCGACGATGCCCTCGGCGGTCACGAACCATACGTTGTGGTCGTCGCCGTTCCACGTCAGATCGATGGCGGCGGCGGTGATGGGGTACTTGTCGCCGGCGGGCGACGCTGCGGACGGCATGTGGTGCTCCCTCCGTAGGGGGTGAACGAGCCGGATGGGGTGCTGCGTCGCGCTAGGACTGGGTGATCTCCATCATGGTGGCGGCGTGCGGCTCGCTGGCACCGAGGCCGACGCTGAGCACCGCCTTCTCCTCGATGCCGCCGGCGACCACGTCGGGGAGGACGACACGGCCGCGCTGGTCCGTGAGCAGCACGCGTTCCTGGGTCCCGTCGTCGAACGTCGCTCCTTCCGCCTGAATGCGGGCGGTCAGCGGAATTCCCGGAATGGGCCTGCCGCCGGCCACGTACTCCGCGACCAGCGGGCGCTCGACGTGATCCTTCATCCGCACCTCGGTCGCTCCGTGCGCCACCACCTGGGTCCGGCCGGTGAGCGTGGCCGCGCCGAACGGGGGCGGGGGAGGGGTGTAGGACCCCAGGGTCTTCCGCGTGGGGTTCGTGTACCAGAGCTGCCCGTCCTTGCCGACGCAAAGCCCCTTGGCCCCGCCGCCGTTCGGGAGGTTCACCACGGAGCCCGGTCCCGTCAGGCCCGCGTCGAACTCGTGGAGGCCCTCGCTTGAGGCCACCCACACCTGGCCTTCCGTGCCGAACGCCAGCTGCTGCGGAGCGGCCGATCCCATCTCCTGGCTGCGCACCGACATGTCGGTGAGGGAGATGCGGATCACCATGTTCGGGCCCTGCGTGGTGAGATACACCGCTTCGGTGTCCGCGATGATGTAGAGCGGCTTGTGGTCCGGCCCTCGGAGCACCTCGATCCGCTCCCAGGACATCTGGCCGGGCAGACGGCGGTACAGGCCGTTCTCGGACCTGACGGGAGTGCTCGTCCGCTTCTGGCCGGTGGCCCAGTAGGTGTGCGTCTTGCCGTCGCTGGCGGTCGCGACGGCCACGTCCCACAGCCAGGTGTCCTGGGCGACGGGCAGGCGGTCGATCTGCCCGTCGTGCGAGGGGATGGCGAGGATCCCGATGTACTTGTTCACCGGTTCGGCGAACACGAGGCTGTACTTGTTGTCCGGGGTGCCTGAGCCGCCGGCGTTGTGCGTCCTGAGCTTGATGCTCTCGGCCTGGGCGTTGGCCTCCAGCGGGAAGATGGTCGTTGGGAACTGGCCCACGGTCTCCATGGAGACGATGGGGTCCTGCACCACCGGAGCCGCGAACCAGATCCTCCGCTGATCCGGTCCCGGGTCCTTCATGACGCCCGCGGTGCGGTCGGGGATGCCGGCATGGCTGATCGGCGTCTGGGAGGTGGGGGTGGCGGGATGGACGCGGAACACCCTCTTGTTGCTGGTGGTCACCCAGACGTATCCGTGGTTGCCGACCGCCACCGAATGCGGTGTAGAAGACGTAGTTCCATTTCCGATGGGAACTTCCTGGATGCTTGCGACATCCGGCACAGCGATCCCCTCCAGCCTTTTGGTTGACGCGTGAAACATCAAGAAGGCGCGCGACAGTGAGCCCCCGGAAAGGGGCCGCAAACCGATGAATCACGCGGGGACGACGGTCGACCGGTCGAGAGACTATGCCGTCAGCACCACCACCGCACCTGGGCGAACCGGCCACCGTGGGGCGGAGCCCCAGGCTTCCTGGCGACACGCGTCCGGCACCAGGTGGTCGATGCCGTTTCGGCTGCGAACGGACGGAATCGACACCTGCCATTCCGTGTGGGCTCCCGCAAGGCCGCGTCGGCTCACGAAGTGTCAAGGGTGCCTGTACACCCCTGGCATGGCTGTGTGATGTGGCCGGAATTCTTTCGAGAACCGTTTCTGCCTGCAGGTAAAAATGTCCAATGTCGCGCAATGACCTCACGGGCATTGGTGCAGACCTGTGGCCGGAGCTCAGCCCTCTTCTTCCCACTCGGAGGCGGACGCGTCGGGGTCATGACCGTTCTTCATTTCGGACATGCTGCCTTGCAGCTTGTCGCCGTCCACCTCGACCCCCTCCGTCCCCCTGGCCTTGTCCTCGATCGACTTCCGTACCACTTCGTTCTGGTCCTTGTACTTCGGGTTCTCGTCCGTGATCCAGTTCGGCATACGCCAGCCCGGGAAGTACTGCCCGTGCGTGCCGGCGACTACAACCTTGTACCCGAGCGGTTTCCCGATGTGCTCGTCGACCGCCTCGAAGGCCCATTGGCAGGCGAGACATGCCTTCTTGACTCCGCCCAGCATGACCTCCTGTGGCCGGCCCGGGTCTCCCGGGTTCTCCCTCCAGTGCTCGACGAGCCGCCCCAGGAGGGTCATCTCTCCGTGCTGGGAGACCCCTTCCTTCTCGTCCTTGTCCGCCCGTTGCGCCACGAGCCATCCGATCGGCTTCTCCAGCGCGTCGGCGATCGTGCGCAGCGCAGAAGCTTCGGCGTGGCCCGCCGCGTAGTCTCCGGACACGAGGGCCCCGAGTTTGTTCCGGTCCTTCGGCTTGGAGTGCGCACCGTACGGTTCGGCGCCCGACTCCACGAACTTCTTGATCTCCCGCTCGACCACCGTCTTGTCGTTGTCGGTGACCTTCTTCTCTCCCGTATTCCCCGAGATGGCCAGCGACCCGTCCGGCATCAGCGCGACCGCCAAGTGCGGGGTGATTTTCTTCGCGCTGCGCGCCACCTGCGGGTTCTTCTTCCCGCCCTTGGTGAATTCGCTGTTCGTCCCCTTGATCACGTCCAAGGCGATACGGGATATCCGGTCCAGCATCCGCAGCACCACGTCCCGGTCCCCCGGGGCGGTGGCGCTCCTCTGCCCGAACCGCTTGGCCACGGCCGCGTTCCCAGCCGTTTGCTGCAGTGCGAGCACCTCCGCGGTCAAGGGCCGCGCTGCCTGCTGCTGCACCCCGGCGGGCTCCCGCTCCGCGACGGCGGAAGGTGATGGACCTGCCGTGCTCGCGACAGCCTGCTGTTTCTGCCCGGGCATGAGTCCTCCGTGATCCGACGGGGCCGCCCCACGGCCCCGGCCATCCGTGCATCATCCGGCCGGGCGTCCCGCGCCGGAAAGAGCGCCATGAGGCCAATCGGCCGCTCCTGGCCGCCCCTGCCAGCCCACCTACCACCCCGGGCGCGCCCCCGGTGGTAGGGATGGGAACGATGACTGACGCGCGTCCGCTCCTGGAGGTCCACGACGTCCACAAGGCATACGGCAGGCACCGTGTGCTGCGCGGCGTCGACATGGAGCTGCGGGCGGGCCGCCTGGCCGGGGTCGTCGGCGAGAACGGGTCCGGCAAGTCGACGCTGCTGCGCATCCTCGCCGGGCGGCTGCGGCCCGACCGGGGCGTGGTCAAAGGCCCCGGCGCCATCGGCTACTGCCCGCAGGAGACCGTGCTCAACCCCGCCTTCACCGTCGAACAGCACCTCGAACTCTTCCGGGTCGCCTATGGTCTGCCCGGCCTCGACCGCGCCCATGAACTCCTGGAGACACTGAGCTTCGCCGACTACCGCCGGCACCGGATCGGCACGCTCAGCGGCGGCACCCAGCAGAAGCTCAATCTCGTCCTCGCCCTGATGCACGACCCGCCCCTGCTGCTCCTGGACGAGCCCTACCAGGGCTTCGACTGGGAGGCCTACCAGCGGTTCTGGGAACTGGCCGGGCAACTCCGGGCGGCGGGGCGGTCCTGTCTGGTCGTCACCCACATCGCCTACGACACCACCCGGTTCGACGACCTGTGGCGGCTCGACGCCGGACGGCTCGCCGACGACGCGCGACGGGCCGGGTGACCCGGCCGTGCGCTCCGCCCCCACCCCCACCTGGACGTACTTCTCCACCGCCGCCCGCTACGCGCTGCTCGAGCACTCCCGCAACCGGCTGGCGCTCGTGCTCGTCCTCTTCTACCTCCCGCTGTGGATCTCCCTCGGCCATGTGGTGATCACCTCCGCCGAGGCCCGCTTTTTGCTGCGCGCGACCAACGAGACGATCACCGCGCCGGGCAACAACCTCAGCAACATTTCCGGGGCCCTCAACGCCGTCACCCTGATCGTCGGCTTCATGATGTTCTCGGTCACCTTCACGGCGGGCCGGTTCGACCACCGGCTCGCCATGGCCGGTTACCCCCGCGCCCACCTGATCGCCGCCAAGCTCGCCGCGCTGCTCATCGCGTCCGTGCTGACCAGCGCCTACGCCACCGCCGTGGTCTGCTGCTACTGGCACCCCCGGCAGCCCTGGCTGCTCGGCCTCGCCCTGGCCACCGGCGCCCTGACCTACGGCGGCTTCGGGGTGATGCTCGGCGCGACGCTGCGCGGCGAACTGGCGGGCATGCTGCTCATCATCATGACCAGCATCATCGACACGGGCCTCCAGAGCCCGATCGCGAATCCGATCGCGGACAACGACATCGTCCGGTACCTGCCGTCCTACGGGGCGATGCAGGCCGCGGTCACGGCGGGCTTCCGGGACTCCTTCCCGGTCCTCTACCTGCTGCTGGGCCCGCTGTGGTTCCTCGGCGCCGTCGTCGTCGCCGGGATCGCCTTCCACCGGCAGACCCGCGACCGCAGGCCGGCCTTCTTCGGGTGACGTCCGGCTGATGTCCGGCTGACGTCCGGCGGCCCGGTTCAGACCCGCCGGAGGTAGGCGAGCGTCGCGGGCGCGTACCCGAACTCCACGGGAACGGCCACGCCCAGGGCGCGGGCCACCGGCACCATCACCGCCAGGTGGTGGACGGCGTGGTGCGCGACGAACAGCAGCTCCCGCCCCACGGTGGAGCGCGTCCGGACGACCGTGCCCGCCGCGTCCACCACGCTGAGCACGTCCACGGGCCGGTCGAGCTCCGCCGGTACCACCGCGGCCACCCGGGCGGAGACATCGGCCAGCCGCGCCAGCGCGGCACCCCGGTCGGTCTCCAGCACACCACCGCGCTTGCGCCGGTCGTAGTCGACCGTGCCGCCGCCCGCACCGGCCAGGATCGCCGTGTAGTGGTCCACGCAGTGCCGTACGTGCCCGGCGACACAACTGGCCGCCTCATGGGGCCGGCAGACGTACTGCGCGTCGCTGAGCATGCCGAGCAACTCCCGCGTGTGCTCCAGCTGGGCGGTGGCGTACCCGATGGCCCCGGCGGCCCGTTCCTCGTCCTCTTCCCATGGCGTCATCACCCCACTGTGAGGACGCCGCTCGGCACGGCACCGGGCCCCGGCGACGGATTCACACGATCGGGGAGGGGTGAACGCCATGGAGCCGTCCGGGTGGGTTCGGCTTGCCGGTCGACCGACGGGGCAGGTCTCTCCGGTGGTCGGCCTGCACGTAGGATCGAACGTTATGTCGGATGTGTGTGCTGTAACCGAAGGGGTTGTTGAGGGATGAGGCTTCGTCAGGGGCGGGTCGGGACGCTGGTGGTCGCCGTGTGCACGGTGGGGGCCGCCCTCGCCGGTTGCGGCGGCAAGTCCGGTGACACGGCTTCGTCGTCCATCTCCCCGTCGGGCTCGGTCGCCGCGTCGGCACCGGCGTCCAAGACACCCCCGGGCGAGGGGAAGAACCGCGCGGGCGACCCGCTGCCGGGGCTCCCGTCGACGGCCGACGCCCGTAAGCAACTGGCCGCGCTGAAGGTGGAGAAGCCCCACCCGATGTCCGGCTACAGCCGCGCCAGGTTCCCCCACTGGGCTCAGCAGGGCAACAAGTGCGACACCCGTGAGACGGTCCTGGAGCGGGACGGAAAGGGCGTGAAGCGGGACGGGGAGTGCCGGGCCGTCGCGGGCACCTGGCACAGCCTCTACGACGACAAGACCGCCGACAAGGCCGGTCAGGTGGACATCGACCACATCGTGCCGCTGGCCAACGCCTGGCGTTCGGGCGCCGACAAGTGGGACGACGACCGGCGCAAGGCGTTCGCCAACGACCTGACGCACCCGCAGCTGCTCACGGTCTCCGCCGGCTCGAACCGCTCCAAGGGCGACCAGTCCCCGGACCAGTGGCAGCCGCCGGCGAAGAGCGCCTGGTGTTTCTACGGCCGGGCGTGGACCTCGGTGAAGTCCACCTACGGTCTGAGCGTCACCGAGGAGGAGCGAGGCATGCTCACCAAGATGATGGATACGTGTACGTCATGAGCGGAGAAGCGAGCCAAGAGCAGTATGTGGACCCGGTGGTCGCCGGACCCGGCGGCGCCATGACCGACGACGTCGGGGTCGTCACCGGCGACCTCACCGTGGTCACCGCGCGGCGCCCCGACGGGCTGGTGGACGTCCGCGTGCAGTACACCGGCGCCGAGGAGTGGTACGCGCTCACCGGCGGCCCCCGGGCCGTGCCGCCCGGGGGGCTGCGGGCCTTCCACGACGCGGTCCTGGCGGCTGTCCGCGCCGGGGGCTCGGCCGAGGTGCCGCGCTGACGCGCTGACACGTGAGGTCAGCGGCGCCGCGCGCCGCCCGAACGCGGCCGCAGCAGCGCCGCGGCCAGCACGGCCGGGGCCGTGATCAGCAGGGTGAGCGTGACCAGCGGGAAGCCGTGCACCGCCTTCTTGCCCAGTGCCTTGAGGACACCGTGATGGACGGACCCCTGGGGGTACCCCGGGCGCGGTCGCGGCGCCGGGGCGCGAGGGGCGGGCGCGGGCGGCGGCGGCGCGGGTGCCGGGCGCGGGGGCGCGTTGTCGACGGGCACGGCGCCCGGCGCCCTCGGCCCGGGCGCGGCGGGTGCGGCGGGCGCCGCCGGCGCGGGACGACCGGGCTGCCCGGGAGGTACGGGCGCGGGGGCGCCCGGCGCCGGAGGAGCGCCCGGAACAGGCGGTGTGCCGGGGGTCGGTGGGGCGGGCGGCGCCGGTGGCGCCGGAGCGGGCGGGGCGCCCGGGGGAGCGGGTGGCGCCGGGGCCGGTGGTGCGCCCGGGGCCGGAGGCGCGGGGGCGGGTGGTGCCGGAGGCGCGCCCGGAGCGCCCGGAGCCGGGGGAGCGGGCACGGGTGGCGCGGGAGCCGGGGGCGCTGGGGCCGGTGGTGCGGGCGCCGGAGGTGCACCCGGAGCCGGAGGCACACCCGGAGCCGGCGGTGCGCCCGGGGCCGGTGGCGCGCCGGGAGCCGGTGGGGCAGGCACGGGAGGTGCCGGTGCGGGTGGCGCGGGCGCCGGCGGCGCCGGGGCCGGAGGCGCACCCGGAGCCGGTGGTGCCGGAGCCGGAGGGGCGGGCGCCGGTGGTGCCGGAGCCGGCGGTCTCGGCTTGCGGCAGCGCAGCCACACCTCCGCGTCCGCGTTCGCGCCGGGCACCTGCGCGTTGACGTTCAGACAACCCGTACCGCTGTCGATGACCTCGGCGGTCACCGCGCCGCCCAATGGTGACGCGGTCACATGGGTCGGCGGGTGCGGGAGCAGGGCCAGCGGGTTCGGCAGGTGGTGGAGGACCGCCGTCACCGATGTGTCGCCGAGCGCGGCGTGCGCGCCGCCGTCGTCCGCGGCCGCATGGCCCGCAGGCGCGAACACGGCGAGCGCGGCCAACACCCCCGCGTGTGTTGCTCTTCGCCATCCCGTCACGGAGACAGCCTGCACAACCGAGCGTGTGTACAGCCGTGTTCGCGGCCGGATTCCTCCGATGGGCGGAAAAATGACCGAGCGCACCCTTAAGAGGTTTATTCCGCCGCCGGGGCGGTGGCAATCAAGTCGCGTGTGGAAGGGATGAGTTGTCTGTGTCGGCGATGTAAAACGTGACAGCCGATATCAGGAGTGGCTGTCCAACTTGCCTGCGTTCCTTGCTGTTTGTAGTTCCGCAAGAATGTTGCGTATGCCACACATCCCGGATCGGTGTTGATCTGAGCGCGTCAAGGCTGCCAGGGTTTTGGATCACCCGGAGCGAATCCGTGTTCGCATCGGGTGTGTCGCGTGACCGAACGCGCGACTCCCCCCCCACAACTCCACGAGGAGGAACCCTCGTTATGGCAGCCCACAAGCGCACCGGCAAACGGCGTCTCGTCCTGGCGATATCCACCGCCGCGGCCGTGACCGCCGGAGCCACCCTGCTGGCCCTGCCCGCAGGGGCGAGTGCGCCCGCGGAAGGCACCGTCTTCGGAACGGCTTCCAAGGACGCCGTCGACGGCAGCTACATCGTCCTGCTGAAGGACAGCGCGAAGGACGGTGCGAAGGGCGTGGCGAAGAGCGCCGACGCCCACGCTGTCTCCACCGAAGGCAAGAGCCTGGCCGAGCGGTACGGCGGCAAGCTGGAGCGTACGTACACCTCCGCCGTCCACGGCTTCTCCGCCAGCGGCCTCGACCTGAAGGGGGCGAAGCGGCTCGCCGCCGACCCCGCCGTCGCCAAGGTCGTCCAGAACCACCGCTTCACCGTCAAGGCCACCCAGGAGGCCCCACCCTCCTGGGGGCTGGACCGGATCGACCAGACCGAGACCAAGGGCGACGGGAAGTACGCCTACCCGGACAGCGCCGGTGAGGGCGTCACCGCGTACGTCGTCGACACCGGTGTGCGCATCAGCCACAAGGACTTCGGCGGTCGCGCCTCGTACGGTTTCAACGCCGTCGACAACAACGACAAGGCCGACGACGGCAACGGCCACGGCACCCACGTGGCGGGCACCATCGCCGGCGCCGCGCACGGCGTGGCCAAGAAGGCCAAGATCGTGGCGGTGCGGGTGCTGAACGCCGAGGGGCAGGGCACCACCGAGCAGGTCGTGGCCGGAATCGACTGGGTCACCAAGAACCACAAGGGCCCCTCCGTCGCCAATATGAGCCTCGGCGGCGGTGCGGACGAGGCGCTCGACGCGGCCGTCCAGAAGGCCATCGCCTCGGGCGTCACCTTCGCCGTCGCGGCGGGCAACGAGTCCACCGACGCCGGCCAGGGCTCCCCGTCCCGGGTGAAGGAGGCCATCACCGTCGCCTCCAGCACCAAGGACGACCAGCAGTCGGACTTCTCGAACTTCGGCTCCGTCGTCGACCTCTACGCCCCCGGCTCGGACATCACCTCCGACTGGAACGACAGCGACTCCGGCAGCAAGACCATCTCCGGAACGTCCATGGCCACCCCGCACGTCACGGGTGCCGCCGCGCTGTACCTCGCGGGTCACAAGGACGCCACCCCGGAGCAGGTGGCGAGCGCCCTGACCCAGGGCGCCACCGCCGACAAGATCGCCAACCCCGGTGCGGGAACCCCCAACAAGCTCCTGAAGGTCGTTCAGTAGCGAATCCCGGCGCCACCCCTGCCGTCCCCGGCCGGTCACCCCGGCCGGGGACGGTTGCGCATGCCCACGGAAGTGTTGATTTCCCTTTCGGATTGCGACACAAGGGTGACTAATTCGCTTTGTATTTGATTGCCCACCCTTTCAGCCTGCACAGTTCCATTAAGCGGAAACATCATGGTTCCGCCGGTAACCCAGTCACGACAGTTAGGGGAGTGATCGTGAAGGGCAGGCAGATTCAGTGGATTCGGCGGTGTGCGCCCCGTCGCCACCCGCTCGCCGATCAGCTATACGACGCGCTGACCGTCGTGATCGTGGTCATCGTCGTCGCCGTCTGCTCCCCGGGCCTGAGCCCGGAGGCGCTGGGGATCATCGGGACGGTGGCGACCGTCCTCGGATCCCGCTCCCGGCCGAGAACCTGCGGGTGACGAAGGCGGAAAGGAGAAAAGGGAGTTCACGAGCCACCGGTCATGACTAGGGTGGGCCGCGCTGTCGGCCGACCGTGACCGAATGAGGGGTGGGGACCGGATGCTCGTCAAAACCTGGCTTCGGATCGTGATCGCGGCGGTGATCGCGCTGGCCGTGTTCCCGGGCGCGGCCGACGCCTCACCGCCGCCCGGCAGAACCCCCGTCGTGTTCTTCCCCGGTTACGGCCTCACCAGACTCGAGGTGACCGTCGACGGCCAGACCACGGCCCCCGGATGCCCGCGTTCCGGCAGCTTCGGAAGCTGGTTCGCCAACGAGCACCCGAGCACGGAATTCAGCCAGGTCTGCCAGGACCAACTGCTCACCCTCCAGTACGACCCGGACCCGGCGAAGCCGATGCCCGCGCGCTTCTCCTACCCGCCCGGCGTCACCGTCCGCGTCACCGGCTACGGCAGGACGGACAGCGCGCCCGCCTACGAGCCGCTGTACCGGGCCCTGGAGGCGAGCGGATACCGGCGCGACCACGACATCCGCGTCGCCGGCTACGACCCCCGGCTCACCCCCGACCTGGACGGCTTCCTGGAGCGGACCCGCCGGCTCGTCGAGGACACCTACCGCGAGAACGGCGACCGGCCCGTCCACCTGGCCGGGCACTCCAACGGCCCGCTCTACGCCCAGTACCTGCTCACCCACACCACCCGCGCCTGGCGGGACAAGTACATCCACGGCTTCACCCCGTTCGCGGGCAACCTCCCGGGCCAGGGCCTCCTTTACGCGACGATGTTCACCGGCCTCAACATCCAGGACTTCGCCACCCCGAAGACCGCCGAGAACGCCCGCAGCAGCGCCCTGATGTACCTGAGCGCCCCCTCCACCTATATGAGCGCCTCCGACCCCGCCGTATTCGGCGACCGCGAGGTCGTCGTCCAGGACACCTCGACCGGACGCTCCTACACCCCCCGCGACTACCCGCGGCTCTTCGCCGACGCCCGCCTGCCGATGGCCAAGGAGCTCGCCGACCACTACCTCGGCTTCGTGAAGTTCACCGACCCCCACTCCTTCCCCGGCGTCGACGTCTTCGCGGAGAAGGGCTCCGGCCTGCCCACCACCGTGGGGGCACGCCTCGCCGGACTGACCCCCGGACAGGTCGTGGACACGGGCGCCCTCCTGACCCGCGACGGCGACGGCAACCAGGAGGACCTCACCAACGAGGCGGTCCTGGCCTGGCGGTCGATGCCCTGCCACCGGTTCTCCCTCACCGACAACCCCGGCGTGGACCACTTCGCCCTCCCCGGCCACCGCGCCGCCCTCGACCGGCTGGTCACCCACCTCGGACAGCCCCGCACCACCTGCCGGGAGCCGTGAGACCGCAGGCGCGACGCGCCCTGATCGCGGGCTCGGTGGGCAACTTCATCGAGTGGTACGAGTTCGGGGCGTACGGGCACATGGCCACGGTCATCGCCGTCAACTTCTTCGGCGGCGACGGACCGGCGGGCGGCGCCGAGGGGCTGATCAGGACGTACGCGTCCTTCGCCCTGGCCTTCTTCTTCCGGCCCGTGGGCGCGGCGCTCTTCGGCCGGGTCGGCGACCGGCTCGGGCGGCGCCCCGCCCTCGTTCTCGCGCTCGCGCTGATGACCGGGGCCACCACCCTCATCGGGCTGCTCCCCACGTACGCCACGCTCGGCGCCGCCGCGCCATGGCTCCTCACCGGGGTGCGGGTGCTCCAGGGCCTGTCCGCCGGCGGGGAGTTCGGCGGCGCGGTGTCACTGCTGACCGAGAACGCCCCGCCCGGCCGCCGCGGCCTGTACGGGGCGTGGCAGTCCTGCACGGTCGCCCTGGGCCTGCTGGCCGGGGCGGGGCTCGCCGCCGTGCTGGCGACGGTACTCGGACCGGACGCGCTGACCGCGTGGGGGTGGCGGGTGCCCTTCCTGCTGGCGTTTCCCCTGGGCGCGGTGGCGTTGTGGCTGAGGCTGACGCTGGAGGAGTCACCGGAGTTCCGGCGCACGGCCGCGGCCGCCACGTCCACCGCGGCCGCCACGTCCACCGCGCCCGGCCCGGCGGCCGACGGCGTACGGGAGGAACTGCCCCGGCCGCTTCGGGCCATCGCCCTAGGCATCGGGCGGATCATGGGCTGGGCGGCGGCCGGCTACACCTTCCTGGTGGTGCTCCCGACGTATCTCCAGCACACCGTGGGCACCACCTTCCAGCAGGCCCTGACCGCCACCGCCCTGGCCAACCTCGGCTTCGCCGCCGCCGTCCTGCCCGCCGGGGCGCTGAGCGACCGCGTCGGCCGCCGCCCGGTCATGGCCGCGGGCGCGGCACTCGTCGTCCTGCTCGCCTTCCCCCTGCTGACACTCCTCCGGAGCACCACCGCCCCCACCGTCGCGAAGGCCGCCGCGCTCCTCCTCGCCGGGGCTGCGGTCGGCGCGATGGCGGGACCGGGGCCCGCGATGCTGGCGGAGATGTTTCCGTCCCGGGTGCGCTGCACGGGTCTGGGGCTGTCCTACGCGCTGGCGAACGCGGTGTTCTCCGGCTGCGCCGGCCTGATCGTCACCGAGCTGGTCGAACGCACCGGGAACACCGGTATCCCCGCCTACTACGCCGCCGTGACCTGCGCGATCAGCGGCGTGGCCCTGCTGGCGCCGGGAGGCGAAGGCGCCCCGGCGCGGGGATAGTCACCCCTTGGCAAGACCTGGACGGATTCCCGGCGCCCCCTTGCCCCGCCCTTTGTTCACACCCCGGGTGCGCGGCCCGAAGATGGCCGAATGTGTGCGTCACCAAGGCCGGAGGGGTGCGGATGAATGCAGACAAGGGCATCGATGTCGTCGAGTTCGCGTGCGCGCACTGTGGATTCAGCTGGACCCATGAGTACGAGGTGGTCCGCTGCGCGACGTCGAGCGGCTTCGAGCGGGAGTGCTTCCGCATCCACGACCTGCCGGTGACGCCCCCGTACAGCTGGGAAGGAGCGCCCGAGTGCGCCCGGTGCGGCCACTGGGTGGTGGGGAAACTGGCCATGCGGCGCTCATGACCCCCGCGCCGTGCCGCGTTGAAATCGCCCCGGAGAGTGGTTTGACCGCCGCAGGAGCGCCTACGGCAGGACCCCGCCGGGACACTGCCGTGGTCCGGACAGGCAGATCATCTCAACATACGGGGGACGCCATGGTGAGCGGCACGGTGCTGTTCGCGCTCGACGAGGATCCGCTCGACGGGGGCGCGGCGGGTGGACAACTGCGCAGGATTCGCGAGGAGGTGGAGGCGCAGGGCCTCGAAGTGCGCTGGGCCCGCACCGGGACCGACGCCCGGGCGGTGCTGCGGACGGAAGCCGGACTGGCCGCCGCGGTGGTGGCCTGGGACCTCCCGCCGGGGAAGCGGAGCCCGGGGGCGCAGGACGGGGAGAAGGACGGCCACGAGACGGGCGGCGCGGCGGTGCTGCGCCAGATCGGGCGGCGCTTCACGGACCTGCCCGTGCTCCTGGTGATGACGGACGGCGCCGACGACGACCTGGAGCGGCTGCCCCTGTGGGTGGCGGAGACCGTCGTCGGCTACGTCTGGCCGCTGGAGGACACCCCGGCGTTCATCGCCGGGCGGATCGCCGGCGCGGCGCGTTCCTACCGGCAGTCGGTCCTCCCGCCGTTCTTCAAGGCGCTGCGCCGCTTCGACGACGCGCACGAGTACTCCTGGCACACCCCGGCGCACGCCGGAGGCGTGGCCTTCCTGAAGTCCCCCGTGGGGCGCGCCTTCTTCGACCACTACGGGGAGCGGCTCTTCCGCAGCGACCTGTCGATCTCGGTCGAGGAGCTCGGCTCCCTCTTCGAGCACACGGGTCCGATCGGCGAGGCCGAGCGCAACGCCGCCCGGATCTTCGGCGCCGACCGCACCTATTTCGTCCTCCACGGCAACTCCACCGCCGACCGCATGGTCGGCCACTACTGCGTCGCCCAGGACGAGATCGCCCTGGTGGACCGCAACTGCCACAAGTCCGTCCTCCACGGACTCGTGCTCTCCGGCGCCCGCCCGGTCTATCTCGTGCCCACCCGCAACGGCTACGGGCTGGCCGGCCCGCTGCCCCCGGAGGAGATCGGGGCGGCGTCCGTGGCCGGCCGCATCGCCCGCAACCCCCTCACCAGTGGGGCGGTGTCGCCCCGGGCCGAATACGCCGTCCTCACCAACTCCACCTACGACGGCCTGTGCTACGACGCGATCCGGGTCGCCCGTGAACTCGCCCCCAGCACCCCGCGCGTCCACTTCGACGAGGCGTGGTTCGCCTACGCGCGCTTCCACCCCCTCTACGCGGGCCGCTACGGGATGGCCGTCGGCCCCGACACCTTCGACGGTCCCGACCGTCCCACGGTCTTCTCCACCCAGTCCACGCACAAGCTGCTGGCGGCGCTGTCGCAGAGCGCGATGGTGCACGTCAAGCCGTCACCGAGGGCACCGGTCGAACACGAGCGCTTCAACGAGGCGTTCATGATGCACGGCACGACCTCGCCGCTCTACCCGGCCATCGCCTCCCTCGACGTGGCGGCCGGGATGATGGACGGCCCGCAGGGCCACTGGCTGGTCGACGAGGCGGTCACCGAGGCGATCCGCTTCCGCCAGACCGTCGCCCGCACCGGACGGCGCGTCGCGGCGGCGGGCGACCGCCCCGCCTGGTTCTTCGGCGCCTGGCAGCCCCCGGCCGTCACCGACCCGGCGACCGGCGAGCGCTACGACTTCGCCGACGCCCCCGCCGAGCTGCTGCGCTCGCACGCCTCGTGCTGGCAGCTCGAACCCGGCGCCGACTGGCACGGCTTCCCCGGCCTCGCCGACCGCTACTGCCAGCTCGACCCGGTCAAGGTCACCCTCACCTGCCCCGGTATCGACGCCACCGGCGCCTGGGCCGACTGGGGCATCCCGGCCCGGATCCTGACGGCCTACCTCGCGACCCGCAACATCGTCGTGGAGAAGACCGACAGCTACACCACGCTGATCCTCTTCTCCATGGGCATCACCAAGGGCAAGTGGGGCACCCTGCTGGACGCCCTGATGGACTTCAAGGCGCTCCACGACGAGGACGCGCCCCTCGACCGCGTCCTGCCCGGCCTGGTGGACCGGTACCCCCGCCGCTACACCGGCACGACCCTGCGCGAACTGTGCCGGTCCATGCACGACCACCTGCGCGACGCGGACCTCGTCGGCCTCCTCGACACCGCCTTCCAGGAGCTGCCGCGTCCCGTCGTCCCGCCCCAGTGGTGCTACCAGCGGCTGATCCGCCGGGGCACCGAGCGCGTCCGCCTCGCCGACGCGGCGGACCGCGTGGCCGCGGCCATGGTCACCGTCACCCCGCCGGGCATCCCGGTGCTGATGCCCGGCGAGTCCATCGGCGCCGCCGACGGCCCCCTGCTGCGCTACCTCGGCGCGCTGGAGTCCTTCGACCGTCGCTTCCCCGGCTTCCGGAGCGAGACCCACGGCGTCACGGTGGACGAGGAGAGCGGCGACTACGCGATCGAGTGCGTACGTCAGGACGAGGACATCCCCGCCTGTTGACGCCTAGGGTGCGGGCATGACCGCCACCGCCATACCCGCACCCCCGCCCGGCACCCCCGGCCACCACGGCCGCACCGCGCTCGTCACCGGAGCCGCGAGCGGCATAGGGGCGGCCTGCTCCTTACGGCTCGCGGCCGCCGGAGCCCACGTCCGCGCGCTGGACCGCGACGCGGCGGGCCTCGACGGGCTCGTCCGGCGGGCGTCCGGGCTGCCCGGGACGGTCGAGGCCGTCGCCCTCGACCTCACCGACCTCGACGCCGCCGAACGTGCCGCCGCCGGCGCCGACATCCTCGTCAACAACGCGGGGATCCAGCTCGTCCGACCCGTCCAGGACTTCCCGCCCGACGCCTTCCACACGATGCTCACCGTCATGCTGGAAGCCCCCTTCCGGCTGATCAGAGGCGCCCTGCCGCACATGTACGAACGGGGCTGGGGCCGCGTCGTCAACGTCTCCTCCGTCCACGGGCTGCGGGCCTCCGCGTACAAGTCCGCCTATGTCACCGCCAAACACGGCCTCGAAGGACTGTCGAAGACCGTGGCCCTCGAGGGTGCCGCCCACGGCGTCACCTCCAACTGCGTCAGCCCCGGCTACGTGCGCACCCCTCTCGTGGAGAAGCAGCTCGCCGACCAGGCCGCCGCCCACTGCCTGCCCGTCGAGGACGTCCTGACCGACGTCCTCCTGCGCGACACGGCCCTCAAGCGGCTCGTCGAGCCGGAGGAGGTGGCCGAGGCCGTCGCCTACCTCTGCGCGCCGCACGCCTCCTCCATCACCGGCACCAGCCTGGTGATGGACGGCGGCTGGACCGCCCACTGACCGCGCACGGTCTAGAGTGACCCGGACCCGGGAGAAGGAGGCGTCATGAACAGACAGGACGGGCCCCAACGGCCCTACGACGTCGTGCTCTTCGGAGCGACGGGGTTCGTCGGCGGGCTCACCGCGGAGTATCTGCTGGGGCACGCTCCGGAGACCTGCCGGCTGGCGCTCGCCGGGCGCGACCGGGCGAAGCTGGAACGGCTGCGGGAACGGCTGGCGGCGGTGGACCCGGCGCGGGCCGCCGAGTTGGGGATCGTGACGGCCGACGCGTCCGACCCGGTGGCCCTGCGGGCGCTCGCGCAGTCCACGCATGTCGTCGCGTCGACCGTCGGACCGTACATCCGGCACGGTGAGGAACTGGTGGCCGCGTGCGCGGAGGCGGGCACCGACTACACGGACCTCACGGGCGAGCCGGAGTTCGTGGACCTGATGTTCGTCCGGTACGGCGCGCGGGCCCGGGAGACGGGAGCGCGGCTCGTGCACGCGTGCGGCTTCGACTCGCTGCCGCACGACCTGGGGGCGTACTTCACCGTGCGGCAGCTCCCGGAAGGGGTGCCGCTGACGGTCGACGGGTTCGTCCGGGCGATGGGCCTGGTCTCCGGCGGCACGCTCGCCTCGTCGCTGACGATCCTCTCCCGGCGGCCCCAGGCGGCGGCCGCGGCCCGGGAGCGGCGGCGCTGCGAGCCGCGGCCGGCCGGGCGGCGGGTCAGGGCGCCGCTGGGGGCGCCGCGGTTCAGCAAGGAGACGGGCACCTGGGCGCTGCCGCTGCCCACGCTCGACCCGGTGGTCGTACGGCGCTCGGCCGAGGCGCTGGAACGTTACGGCCCGGACTTCCGCTACCGCCACTACGCGTCCGTGAAGACCCTGCCGATGGCGCTGGCCGGGCCCGTCGCGGTGGGCACGGTCGCGGTCCTCGCGCAGGTGCCGCCCGTCAGGTCATGGCTGACGGCGCTGTACGAGCCGGGGCGCGGGCCGGACGCGCGCCTGCGAGCCCGCGGCTGGTTCCGGCTGCGGTTCGTGGGGGAGGGCGGCGGACGGCGGGTGTTCACCGAGCTCACGGGCGACGACCCGGGCTACGGCGAGACCGCGAGGATGTTCGCCGAGGCGTCGCTGTGCCTGGCGCTGGACGACCTGCCGACGACGTCCGGACAGGTCACCCCCGCCGTCGCGATGGGCGACGCGCTGCTGGAACGGCTGGCGGCGGCCGGCCTCCCGTACCGCGTCAGGCACGCACGCTGACGCGGTCACCGGGACGGGCCGTCGGGCCTCGTCTCAGCACTGGGGCCGGCGGCCGTGGTTGGCCGCGTGCTTGCGGCGCTGCTTCTTCTTGCGACGGCGCTTCGAGGACATGACGCCTCCTCTCCGGGGGAGCCTCCGTCCAATTTATCCGGCTCATGGCCGGTTCGCTCGGTGATGGTGAGGTGAATCCGCCTTGGTCGGGTTTTCGGGTCATCTGCGAAGCTTGGGGCATGACTACTCGCTTCCGCTTGCCCGTCGCCCACTGGCCAGCCGTCGTGCCCGTCGTGGCCGCCGCCGTGCTGGCCATGACCTGGGGACGGTCACTGTCCGTCGGCATGGTGGTCGTGGTCAGCTGCTGTCTGGCCGGCGCGGTCCTCGCCGCCGTGCACCACGCGGAAGTGATCGCGCACCGGGTCGGTGAGCCGTTCGGGTCACTGGTCCTGGCGGTCGCGGTGACGATCATCGAAGTGGCGCTCATCGTCACGCTGATGGCCGACGGCGGCGAGAAGAGCAGTTCCCTGGCGCGGGACACCGTCTTCGCCGCCGTCATGATCACCTGCAATGGCATCGTCGGACTGTCCCTGCTGGTGGGCGCGCTCCGGCGGCGGGTGGCGGTGTTCAACGCCGAGGGCACGGGCGCGGCCTTCGCGAGCGTCGCGACGCTCGCGGGCCTCAGCCTGGTCCTGCCGACCTTCACCACCAGCACCCCGGGACCCCGGTTCTCCCCGCCCCAGCTCGTCTTCGCCGCGACCGCCGCGCTCATCCTCTACGGCCTGTTCGTGGCGACCCAGACCGTGCGCCACCGCGACTACTTCCTGCCCGTGACCGCCGAGGGCGAGGTCATCGACGGCGACGACCACGCCCACCCGCCGTCGTCCCGCGTCGCCCTGGTCAGCCTCGGTCTGCTGGGCGTCGCCCTCGTCTCCGTGGTCGGGCTGGCCAAGGGCGTCTCGCCCACCATCGAGTCGGGCGTGGCGGCGGCGGGCCTGCCCGCCTCGGTCGTCGGCGTCGTCATCGCGCTGCTGGTGCTCCTCCCGGAGACGATCGCGGCCCTGCGCGCCGCCCGTCGCGACCGCGTCCAGACCAGCCTCAACCTCGGCCTGGGCTCGGCCATGGCCAGCATCGGGCTGACCATCCCCGCCGTCGCGGTGGCCTCGGTGTGGCTGGAGGGCCCGCTCGTCCTCGGCCTGGGCGCCACCCATATGGTGCTGCTCGCCCTCACCGTCGCCGTCGGCACCCTGACCGTCATCCCGGGCCGGGCCACCGTGCTCCAGGGCGGCCTCCACCTCTCGCTCCTGGCCGCCTACATCGAACTCGCCGTCACCCCCTGACCGTATGTGGGGGCGGCCCGGGCCGCCCCCACACCGTCAGCCCTCCGGCGTCCGGCGGGGGGCGTCGTGCGCGGGAACGGCCCGGCTGCCCGCGGCGATCAGGAGCGCCGCCACCGTCGTCAGCCCGATCCCGGTGCGCAGCGTGCTCGCCTCGGCGACGAACCCGATGACGACCGGTCCCACCAGCAGTCCCGAGTAACCCATGGCGGACACCTGGGCGATGGCCGCGTCCGAGCGCCCCGGCGCGACCGTCCCGGCCAGCGACATCGTCAGCGGGACGACCACGCACACCGCCAGCCCCGTCAGGGCGAACCCCGCGATCGCGACCGGCGCCGACCCGGCGGCGACGACCACCAGGACGCCGACGGCCGTCGCCCCGCCCGCCGCCGCGAGCAGCGACCGGCCGCCGAGACGGACGCGCAGCCGGTCGCCGAACAGCCTGCCCGTGAGCGTCGCGAGCTCGAACGCCGGGTAGGCGAGCGCGGCGAGCGCCTCGGAGGCGTGGAGGTCGCCGTGGAGGAGCAGACCGCTCCAGTCGGCGACCAGCCCCTCCAGCAGCAGGCCCAGGAACGAGATCGCGCCGATCACATAGACGCTCGCGGGCAGGCCCCGCCGCCCCTCGGACGTCTCCTCCTCCGCCGGCTCGTCCAGATACGTGCCGCCCACCGCCAGCGCGACCGGCAGCGCGCACACCGCGACGGCCACCACCGAGGTGGTGTACGAGACGTGGAAGGCGGCCAGCAGCGCCGCCAGCAGCCCGCCCGTCACCGCCCCGGTGCTCCACCCGGCGTGCAGACCGTTCATCAGCGGCCGGCCGGAGAGCCTTTCGACCAGACTGCCCTGGGCGTTCATCATGGTCTCGGCGACACCGGACGTCATCCCGAAGCAGGCGGCCGCCGCGAGCAACAGCGGATAGCTGGGGCTGAGGCCGAAGAGGCCCACCGCGACGGTGACCGCGGGGGCGCCGACGCGCAGCAGCGCCCGGTTGCCCAGGGCGGCGACGAGCCAGCGCACGCACTGCATCGTCACCGTGGCCGCGATGCCCCAGGTGAGGATGAGCACGCCGACCTTCCCGGCGTCCAGCCCCAGTTTGCCGGCGAGCCCGGGAAGGCGCGCCACCAGGATGCCGTTGACCACGCCGGTCAGCGCGAAGGTGGCGAAGACCCCGAGATGGGCCCGGCGCAGGGTGTCCGGCGGTACGCGTATGCCGCTGCCGGTGGCGCTCACGGCGCCCCCGCTTCCCGGCGCTCCGCGGGCAGTTGCAGCGTCACACAGTGGATTCCGCCGTCGCCCAGGGCGAGGGCCCGGGCCTCCACGCCGACTACCTCGCGCTCCGGGAAGACGGCCGCGAGGGTGGCGAGGGCGTCCGCGTCGGCGTCGGTGCCGGCCAGGGGCACCACCACTCCGCCGTTGGCGATGTAGAAGTTCGTATAGCTGACGCCCACGTCCTCGCCGTACGCCCGCACGGTCTGCCGGGGCGGGAGCTCGACGATGTCCAGGGGGCGTCCGAGCGCGTCGGTGGCGGCCTCCAGGACGGCCCGGTCGGCCTTGAGCCGCGCGTGGTCCGGTCCGGCGGGGTCGCCGGGGGCCTCGACGACGACCCGGCCCGGCCCCACGAACTGGCACACGTGGTCGACGTGCCCGTCGGTGTCCCCCTCCAGGTGGCCGTAGGGCAGCCAGATCACCTTGGTGACCCCGAGCAGGTGCCCGAGCTCGGCCTCGATGTCGCGCCGGGACAGCCGGGGGTTGCGATTGGGGTTGAGCAGGCACTGCTCGGTGGTGACGAGGGTGCCCTCGCCGTCGACGGTGATCGCCCCGCCCTCCAGCACCGTCATGGTGCCCCGGCGCGCCACGCCGAGTGCGCCGAGGAGGCGTTCGCCGGCCTTCTCGTCCTGGTCGTAGGGGAAGAACCGCTCGCCGAAGGAGTTGAACCGGAAGTCCACGCCGATCGGTTCGCCCGCCGGGCCGTGGACGAAGACCGGGCCAAAGGCCCTGATCCAGGAGTCGTCCAGCGGGATCTCGACGGTGTCGATCCCCGCGCCGCACAGCTCCCGCACCCGGCCGGCCCGGCCGGGCGGCACCACGACGGTGACGGGCTCGAACGTAGCGATGGCCCGGACCGTCGCCGCGTATTCGCGCTCGGCACCCTCGAAACCCTCACCCCACAGCGCCTCCCGGGTCGGCCACGCGATCAGGCAGGCCGCGTGCCGGTGCCACTCCGCGGGCATCCGCAGTTGCGTCACAACACATCTCCTCAGTCAACCTCGGTAAAAAGGACGGCCGGTGAGCCGCCGTGGAGGGGCTCACCGGCCGGGTCCGGATCCGTCAGGCCGTCACGGGGGCGAAGGAGGTCACCGCCTCGTAGGCCGCGTCCCAGTCGCCGTCGAAGCGGCCGGCGAGCACGTGCAGCCAGCGTTCGACGCCGAAGGCCACGCACGAGGTGCTGGCCTGCGTGCCGGACACCAGGATGTCGGCCCGTTCACCGAAGAAGTTGCGGTGGTAGTTCACCGACGCGATGGCGAGCCCGCCGCCGCTGACGAACTCCTCCTTGGTGGGGAAGAGCTTCTGCATCACGGCACGGGAGCCGTTGGCGTCGAAGAACGGGTCGGTGGCCGTCTCGGTCACAAGCTTCAGCCCGAGGTGGTCGGCGAACCCCAGGATGAGCGACTTGTGGGTGTCCAGGTGGTCCTTGACGGTCTCCGGGTCGCCGATCGCGATGATCTCCCGCATGGTGAAGCCGTGCAGCCGGCGCAGCCCGGCGTACTCGTTCTCGCGACGGAAGCACTGCGCGATCGTCGTCAGCTTCACCGGCCGGTCCAGCCGGGCGCCCGCCAGGGCCAGATAGGCGTTGTAGCAGGCCGCCGACGGCAGCATCAGCCCGGCGTCGCCCAGCCGGTCGGCGCTCAGCCGCTCGTCACGGGCGACCGGGTGGCGGGGCAGCCCGCCGGTGTCCGAGGTGTCCAGGGGGGCCGCGGCGAGCGCCAGGTGCGGGAAGTTGACGAAGTAGTCGAAGCGCGCCAGGTCGGCGACCCGGGTCAGCGGGGGAT
Organism: Streptomyces sp. NPDC001678; assembly: GCF_042892945.1. Classification (NCBI taxonomy): domain Bacteria; kingdom Bacillati; phylum Actinomycetota; class Actinomycetes; order Kitasatosporales; family Streptomycetaceae; genus Streptomyces; species Streptomyces sp. NPDC001678. The sequence goes on from NZ_JBIAUP010000012.1 coordinate 178,368, forward strand.
ACAGGACCTCGGCGGCACCGGCCGCGGCGGCCCAGCCGGTGAAGACCGCGTCGAGGGCCGAGCGGAGCCGGACGGCGGTGGGGCCGAGGGTGACGAAGCCGTCGGCGACGTCGACCGGCGGGAACAGATGGTCACTGGGCACGTCCGGCACCGCCGATCAGCGCGTGGATGCGGTTGAGGGTCCGGAAGTTCTCCACGTCGATCGTGCCGGGATCGACGGGCGCGCCCGTGACCTCCTCCAGCAGGACGAGGAACTCGACGAACGCCAGCGAGTCGAGGATCCGCAGCTCGATGAGGTCCTGGTCCCAGTCGAGGGCGTCGGTGGCGTCGTTGGCCTTCCGGAGGAAGTCGACGACCTTCTCCATGGCCTCGTCGTGCTCCATGCTCTTGTCACCTGCTGACGTCATTGCCGACCCCCCAAGCGGTCTGGAAAATCCCGGCTGCCACGAAGAACCTGTCGACGCGGGCCATCACCTTGCTGTGGAACGCCTCCCGCACCGGGTGCGCCATCGCCGCCCTGCGCGTCTCCAGGGCCTTCGGCATCCCGGAGTCGCGATAGGCGTGCGGGCTGTAGAGGCTGCGCACCGAGTACGTCATATAGGACTTGATGTAGTTCTCGATCTCCAGGCGGCGCTCGGGCCCCGCCTGGTCCTGCTCGCAGGCCCGTGCGTAGAGGTGCTTGAGCAGCTGCTTGCCGAACGCCACGTGCCGGCTCTCGTCGTGGTGGTGCACGGCGTGGATCTCCCGCAGGATCCCGGGGATCTCGCCGGACTTGCCCAGCCGGCTGTTGAAGTAGTCGAAGATCTCTTCGAAGATCAGGATCCTGGCGAAGACCACGACGTCCTCCCAGGCGGGGCCGAAGCCCTCGCCGCGCACCGGGGAGTACGCCTCCGGGTAGATCCCGCCCGCGTAGCGGTAGCAGAACTCGGCGAAGAACCACATGTGTGCGTTCTCCTCGCCGATGAAGTGGTGGAGGTATTCGTTGTAGTCGGCGAAGTCCGGGGTGTGGATGCGCCGGGACACCCCGATCATCAGCTCGCGGATGCCGTGGACGTGGAGGCTGAAGAAGTTGACGGTCTCGCGGCGGGCCAGCGCCTTGAGGGTCCTCTCGTCCTCGACCAGGCCCGTGCCGTGCACGGTGAGGTACTCGGGCGTCATCCACCAGGAGTCCTCGGGTACCTCGTCCGGCCAGGAGAACCGGGTGTACGGGTTGTAGTGGTCGTGCCGCGACTTCTCGGAGAGCCGCGCGAGCATGGCGCCGGTACCGGCGTCGTTCATGGTGCACCTCTGACTGGCCGCCCGGAGGGCGGCGGAGGGTTCGCGATGGGTTGTCGTGCGTGGGGGATTCGGAAAGTCGTGGTGTGGCCCGCGGCGCCGGTACGGCCGCGGTTCAGCCGCCGGCGGCGGGCACGCGGCCGGCCGCGGTGACGAGGGAGCTCTCCAGCGCCCGGAGGAAGCCCTCGGTGTCCGCCGCCGCGAAGTGCGCGGCGTCGCAGGTCAGGGAGAACTCCATGGCGTCGCCGTCCTCGTCGACGACGAGGTAGAACGGCTCGCGCTCGGTGACCGGGAGCCAGGTGAGCGTGGAGTCGTCCAGCAGGTCCCGGGGGTCCGTCCCGGGGGCGAGGGGGACCGGTTCGGTCCGGGCGCGCTTGTCGTTGAAGCAGTGGGAGAGCTTCAGCGGGGCGTCGGGCCCGTCCCCGAGGCGGCCGAGCAGGGCGGTCAGCGCGTCGGTGGCGCAGCCCGCGTTGCGGTAGGCGACGATCGACGCCCGCCACGAGCGCTTGATGATCTCGAAGACGTCCGCGCCGGTGACGTCGACGGAGAAGTACGCCTCCTGCATCAGGGTCGCGACCATGTGCCGCAGGTCCCGGTCGAACCGCTGGGAGCTGGTGAGGAGGAGGTCCACGGTGTCGCTGCCGGTGGTCTCGCCGAGCAGCGCGGCCGCGCAGCCGAGGACGACCGACGTCGTGCTCATGCCCATGTGCCGGGCGATCACGCCGGTCGCGAGGTTCGCGGCGGGCGAGCGCAGGGCGGCCCGGTGGTGCCGGGGGCCGGCCGCGGGCGTGCCGGGCGCCGGGGGCAGGGGCAGCAGTGGCCGGCCGCCGAAGGTCGCCTCGATGTGGCGCAGGGCGCGGGTGCCCTTGGCGACGCCCTCGGGCGATGCCTGCCACTCCGCCAGATCGGCCGGGCGCGGCACGTCGTCGGGGAGCGGAGGCAGCGTCCCGCCGTCGCGGAAGTGGGCGCGGACCTCCTGGAGCAGGGCGTCGAGCCCGAACCAGTCGACGGCCATGTGCGAGAACGCGTAGACGGCCGCGCGGACGTCGCCGCCGGAGACGACCAGCCCGATGCGTACGGGGAGTTCGTCCGCGTACGAGAAGGGCCGGGAGCCGAAGTCCTCGCGGAACGCGGCGGTGAGCCCGGCGACGCCCGGCTCGTCCGTGTGGGCCACCACGACGGGGGCGCTTCCCTCGCGCAGCACCTGCTGGAAGACCCGTCCGTGCCGGTCGCGAGGGAAGAGCGTGCGCAGTGCCTCATGGCGCGAGACGAAGAAGGACACTGCTCGCAGACAGCGGAGTTCGTCGATCCGCGTGCCGTCCGGTACGTCGATGACGCCCACCACGTTGTAGACGTGGTCCTCGGGTGCCGCCGCCTCGATGAGGGACCAGATCTCCTGCTGGCTCCAGGTGAGCCCGGCCTCGACGCTCCGTGTGCCCGTGAAGGCCGCCTGTTTTCGCAGTCGTGGGATCACGTCGTCGTTCCGCCCCCGTGTCGGCACCACTTGTCATGAGCATCTCTGCTGGTTCAGAGGTTGATCATTATTGGGGAGCGGTCCCGGCGGCACAAGACTTCCCGTGCACTTGATCGTTGAGGGGAGAACGTCCGGCTCACTCCGGATAGCGCCCGGTGCGCACCCACTCCTCGATCGGCGCCCGGTCGCCCAGACCGACGTACTCGACGCGCGCGCCCAGCAGATCGGGGGCCGTGATCACGGCGAACGGGGTGGCGCCCGGCCCGGAGCGGAAGTAGGCGTCCACACCGACGCCCTGCCGCCGCAGCAGCTCCAGCCGGGCGTCCATGTCCGGCTCCCAGACGCCGTAGTAGAGGATCCTTCCGCACTGGGCCGCCGAGATGATGCCGTCCCCGGCTGCCTGGATGAGCTCGTAGTAGGGCGCTCCCGTGCGGGAGAACACGGCGGTCAGCTCCGCCGGGTGGGGATCCGGGTCCTCCAGCCGGGGGATCCGGAAGACGTGCGGCTCGGTGAACTCGATGCCGAGCACATCGGAGTGGAGCGCCACCGCCTTCTCCAGGTCGGGCACCACCATACCGACGTGGAACAGGGAATCCGGCACGGAATCCGGCACGGGCACCACGTTCCGGTACGTGGTGACCTTCGGGAATTCCGTCAGGCAGGCCAGCAACCGGGGCAGGAATTCCCGGAGATGACGCGAGCCCTGATGGGCCTCCAGCGCCGCCGCGTCACGGTACTCCTCGATGACGAGGCGGCGCAGCGGTGATTCCTCGGTGCGGACGTAGTCGAAACGCAGACAGCCCGGCTCGCTCTCGAGAATGGCGTTGCGCAATCCGGCCATCAGGGCGTCGAGTTCCTCCTCCCGGCCCGGGACGACGTGCTGCTCGGCTATCACGGTGATCACGTGGTTTCCCCCTTGAAATCCGTGGGAATCCGAGTGAAGCAGCGGCCCGGGGGCGCGGCAAATAAGGAGAGGTCGCGGGGGGTATCGCCCGCTGAATATCCGCATATCCGCGGTCGCCCGCCGCCGGGCGGGTCAGGCGGAGCGCGCCACACCGGTGAGCGACGACCGCGCGTCCCAGGGCGCGTTGCGGCGGGCCAGGGCGACCAGGGCCGCCAGGGGGCGCTCGGCCGGGCCGAGCCCCGTGCGCCAGCGGGCCTCGATGCTGACCGGCTCCAGGCCCTGCCGGACGTCCAGCTCGACCAGCTCGCCCGTGTCCAGGTCCTGCCGGGCGGCGAGGTGGGGGAGGAGCGCGATGCCCCGGCCGTGGGCGGCGAGGCGGCGGAGGGCGGCGAGGGAGCCGGTGACCATGCTCAGACGGGCGCGCGGGGACAGATCGCGGCCGAAGCGGTCGACGAGCATCTGCGAGGTGCAGCCCGCCTCGGCCACCAGGAACTCCTCCTCCAGCAGCTCCTCCGGCGCGAGCCCCCGGACCCGGGCCAGCCGGTGCCCGGGCCCGGCGACCGCGACGGTCCGGTCGTGGCCGACGACGGTCCGCTCGTGGCCGCCCACGGAGGGCGGGCCGCCGCCCGGGGCCCCGTTGTCGAACAGGAAGATGAGGTCCAGCCGTCCGGCGGCCAGCTCCTCCTGGAGCACGGCCCGCCCCGCGACCTTCAGCCGCACCTCCGCCGCCCCGGTGCCCGGCCCGGCCGCCCCGCGCCCGAACGCCGCGAGGATGTCCGGCAGCCACTCCACCGCGAGGGACTCCAGCGCCCCCAGCCGCAGCCGGGGCACCCGGTCGCCGACGGCACGCCGCATCCGCTCCTCCAGCTCCAGCGCCTCCCGGGCGTACGGCAGCAGCAGCCGCCCCGCCTCGGTGAGGGTGGTGCCGGTCGGCGAACGGCGCAGCACCTCCGCGCCCAACTCCCGCTCCAGCCGCCGCAGCTGGACGCTGAGCGTGGACTGCGCGTAGCCGAGCGCGACGGCCGCCGCCGAGATCCCGCCCGCGTCCACGACCGCCACGAAGGCCCTGAGATAGCGAGAGTCCATGGCCCCAGCATGCCATCGGGAAGTCCGATGGGGCCATCGAAGAACCGGCCTGGCCGGATGTCCCCAGGGCCGCGAGCCTTGGGGCCATGTCGACAACGAATGACAGAGTCGAGCGGATCCCGCGGGCGGAGTCCCAGGCGAAGCACGGCACGGCGCGTCAGGCCGGCCCGCGCATGCTCTTCGCCGGGGTCGTCGCCGGCAACTTCCTGGTCCTCCTGGACACTTCGATCCTCAATGTGGCGCTGCCGGACGTACGGGAGGACCTCGGCGCCCCGGCGGCGGCCCTGCCATGGGCGGTCGACGCCTACACCGTCGTCTTCGCCGGGCTGCTGCTCGTCGCCGGCGTCGTCTCCGACCGCTTCGGGCCCCGCCGCGTCTACCGCGCCGCGCTCGTCGCCTTCGGCGCGATCTCGCTGCTCAGCGCCCTGGCGCCGAACGTGGGCACGCTGATCGCCGGCCGGGCGCTGCTGGGCGTGGCCGCCGCCGGGCTGGTGCCCGCCTCGCTGGCGCTGCTGGCCCGGCTCCACCCCGACCCCAAGGAACGGATGCGGGCGGTGGGTTCCTGGGCGGCGCTCAGCAGCGTCGGACTGATCGCCGGGCCGGTGCTGGGCGGTCTGCTCGTGGACCAGGGCGGCTGGCGGCTGGTGTTCCTCGTCAACCCGCCGATCGCCCTCCTCGCCCTGCTGGCCGCCCGCCGGCTCAGCGGGGAGCGGCCCGAGTCCGCCGCCCGGCCCGACCGCGCCGGGATGCTTTTGTCGGTGCTCGCCCTGGGCTCGCTCACCTACGGCCTGATCGCGGCGAACACGGACGGCTGGGGACGGCCGCTGCCGCTGGTGGCGCTGGGCGTGGCGGCGGCCGCCCTGGTCCTGCTGGCGCTCGCCGAGCGGCGTGCCGAGGCCCCCGCCCTGCCGCCCGCGCTGACCGGCCTGCCCCGGGTCCGCGCCGACCTGGTGGCCGGCGGGATGGCGTCCTTCCTCTTCTACGGGCTGCTGTTCGCCCTCACCCAGTGGCTCGTCGACGAACGCGGGCTCTCGCCCCTGAGGACCGGGCTGGCGTTCCTGCCGATGACCCTGCCCATGTGCTTCATGCCGTACTTCACCGGCCGTATCGTCGCGCGCTGGGGCGCCCGGCCCGTGCTGTACGCGGGGCTGGGGCTGGACGCAGCCGCGGGCGCGGCCCTCGCGTTCTGCTCGCAGGACTCCCCGTTCGCCCTGATCACCGTCGCGCAGGTGCTGCTGGCCTTCGGTTCGACCCTGGCCATCCCGGGGGCCACGGCCGACATGGCGGCCGCCGCCCCCGCCCGGTACGCCGCCACCGGCCAGGGGGCGCTCAACGCCTGCCGGCAGGCGGGCGCCGCGCTGGGTGTCGCGGTGCTGGGCACCCAGGCCACCCTCCACGCCTCGGGCATCACCCTGGCCGTGGGCGCCGTCCTCTCGCTGGCCCTGGTGGCCGCGGCGCGGCCGACGCCCGAGTGACCACCGGCCCCCGCGTGACCATGGGCGCGGCGCGGGCCGGGCTCAGCCCCACAGCGGCGCCTTCAGCAGCAACTGGCCGTGCACCAGCTGGACATGGGGCTGGTGCCGGCCGCCCGCGCGGGTGGTGAGATAGATGGTGTTGATCGGCGGGATCTCCGGCTCCAGCAGCGGCACCACCTCACCGCGCGTCAGCTCGTCCCCGCACAGATACGTGGGCAGGACGGAGATTCCGGCGGAGGCGCGGACGGCCGCCAGGGCGCCCCGCAGATCGGGCACCACCACGGCAGGCGTCGTCCCGGGCGTGGCGTCGAAGACGCTGCGCCAGTAGCGGCGCACGATGGGCAGCGACTCCGCGTAGGCGATGACCGGGTACTTCTCCAGCACGGCGGGGCCCTCCTCGGCCAGCCGGTCCAGCGGGATCTCGTCGCGCAGCCCGGGCGAGGCGAGCAGGACGAACTCCTCGTCGAAGAGGGCGATCGCCGAGAACGCCCGCGACCGCGGCCGCTTGGTGGACAGCACCAGGTCGAAACGGCCGTCCGACAGCTCCTGGAGCAGCGCGTCGGCCAGCCCGAAGCCGCAGCGCAGCCGCACCCCGCTGCGTACGAGCTCGCCGACGGCGGGCAGGACGCGGGTGGTGAGCAGCTCGTTGGGCCCGCCGAGGAGGACGGGCCGGTCCGGCACCGGCTTGGAACAACTGGTGAGCCGGTCGGTGACCAGCCCCAGGGTGTCGATGGGCGACTCCACCTCACGGATGAGGGTCTCGGCGTCCGGAGTGGGACGCGCCCCTTCCGGCATCCTCTCGAAGAGCTGTCTGCCGAGTTTCGTCTCCAGGGCCCGGATCTGCTGGGTGACGGCCGGCTGGGACAGCCCCAGCTCCCGCGCGGCCCGGGTGAACGAACCACGCCGGTATACGTAGACGAAGGTACGGAGCCACCCCAGCTGCATGGACTGCATCGGCCTGTCTCCCCCGTGATGACGCCGACAGTACGTTCGCTGTTCGCACATAAAGATGCTCGGCGGCGGTGAGGCGTTGCGGCGGAAGCCGAGCTTGTGGGTACGGCATACGGAAGCACCAGCTCCCTGGGGAGCTGGTGCTTCGCGTTCGCGCGCGGTCCGGTCCCGGGCGGTGGCCGCGCCGTTCCTCAGGGCCGCAGGGCGGCCAGCGCGAGCCGGGCCACCTTGACGGCGGAGGCGGGGTTCTGCCCGGTCACCAGACGGCCGTCGGCGACGGCGTGCTCGGTGAAGTCCGGGGCCTTGGAGAACTTCGCGCCCCGCCGCGTCAGCGTGGTCTCCAGCGGGAACGGCACCACGCCGGTCAGCCCGACGGCCGCCTCCTCGTCGTCGGTGAACGACGAGACCTGCTTGCCCTCGACGAGATGGGACCCGTCGGAGAGTCGCAGCCCGACCAGCCCGGCCGGCCCGTGGCACACCGCCGCCACCACGCCGCCGCGCTCGTACACCCGGGCGCCGAGCGCGGCCAGGGCGGTGTCGTGGGGAAAGTCCCACATGGCGCCGTGCCCGCCGGCGTAGTAGAGGATGTCCACCGCTTCCGCGTCCACCCGGTCCGCGGTGGGGGTCTCGCTCAGCGCGCGCCGCGTCGCGGGGTCGGCGAGGAACGCGGCGACGACGGTGTCGTCCGGCTTCACCCCGTCCCGGGGCGGGGCGCCGCCCTGCACCGAGACGAAGCCGATCTCGCAGCCCGCCTCCGCGAACACCCGGGCCGGATGGGCGACCTCCGGTACGTAGAAGCCCGTGGGACGACCCGTGTCGCCCAGCTGCCCATGGCTGGTGAGGGCGAACAGAACCTTGACGGTCATGACAGCGTTCTTCCTCTCGCTCGCACTTGCGATGGCCGTGGCGTGCATCATGCCGAAAGCCCGGCCAGTTCCGGCAGATAGATACGGGACACACGCCGCCGCAGCGACTTCCCCACGTCGTCGGCGGTGTGGTAGCCCCAGTAGGCCCACAGGGCACGGGCGCCGGTGTCCCGCACCTGGAGGGCGTTGCGCAGGTTGTCGTCGACGAACGTGGCGTGCTCGGGCCGCAGTCCGTCCTCGGCGACCAGCTCCAGCACCGCGGTGCGCTTGTCGGAGCACTCGCCCACCACCGACACCACGGTGTGGCCGAGGCCGTGGTGGGCGAGGATCTCCCGCACGGACGTCTCGTCCTTCGCGGTGACGATGCCGACGCGCCCCGCGTGCCGCTCCAGCAGGCCACGGATCCCGGGGTACAGCCGGTGCATCCCCAGCCACTCGGCTCGGTGCCGGCGGCGCAGTTCCGCCCGGAGCGCGGTGGCCCCCGCGACCAGCCGCTCCCGCCGGTCGGCCGGGATGTCGTCGAACAGGGCGGTGAACTCCTCCTGGTCCCCCAGGCGTTCGCTGCGGGGGTCGAGGGCCACCATGAAGTGGTCCAGCAGCCGGGAGTGCCGGCGTACGGCCCGGAAGCGGTCGAGGAACGCCGGGGCGAGCCCGGCGGCCAGCTCGGCCGGGGACTTCGCGGCGGTGGCCGCGGCACTGTCCCCGGCGTGGCGGGTGACGACCGCGCACTCCTCGAAGGCGTCGCAGACGACGCCGTCGAAGTCGAGTATCAGCATGGCTGTGCTCCTTCGTGGGCGCGCGGGGACGGGCGGGGGTCCTGGGACGGAACGGCTCGCCCGTCCCCGCACCTGCGGTGGGCCCGCACGCTCAGGGCGCCACCGGCTCGGGGGTCGCCGTACGGTTGCGTACGGTCTCGAGGACGGCCTGCATGAAGCGGCCGACGTAGCCGTAGTAGGAGCAGGTGACGATGTGGCCGTCCACCACCACGTCGCCGTCCACGACATGGGCGCCCGCGTTGACGACGTCGTCCCGCAGCCCGATGTAGGCGCACGCCCTGCGGCCCCTGAGCACCCCGGCGCTGACCATGATCCACGGGCCGTGGCAGAGCCCCGCGACGACCTTCCCCGCGGCGTCCATGCCCCGGACGAAGTCCAGCACCCGAGCGTCCTGGCGCACCCGGTCCGGGGCCTCGTGGCCGCCGGTGAGGATGACCGCGTCGTACCCGGCCACGTCCAGCTGGTCGAAGGAGACGAGCGGCTTGGCGGTCTTGTCCATGGGCAGCGGCACCCCGTACTTGCCGGTGACCTCGCCGCCGTCCCTGGTGGCGACGTCCGCGTGCCAGCCCTCCTCCAGGAGGCGGTAGTAGGTGTAGACGACGTCGTGGTCCTGGAATCCCGGACCGGTGACGATCACCGCGCGGTGGGTCATGGCGGGTCCTTTCTCAGTGGTGTTCATGACGTGTGCGTTGATGACGTGGTGGCGAGCGCGAGGCTCAGGTAGTACTCGTCGACGGCCGGCCGCCGGGCATCGCCGCGGGCCGGCGCGAGGATCCCCAGCTCCCCGGTGACCACCCCGGTCAGCCCCAGCGGGATGTGGAAGAGGTCCTCCGGGCGGGGCCGGTAGAAGATGTCCATGCCCGCCCGGATCTCGAACCGGAAGCCGCCGCAGGGCGAGCGGTCGCGCATCCGGGCCTCGGGCAGATACGGCACCGGGCGGACGGGCAGCTCCGCCAGCTCCCGGTGCTCGGACTCGTAACCGCTGTTCTCCCGGCTGTACCCGTCGCGCAGCCGGATCAGGTCGAACTTGTTGCGGGGCGCCTCGACCTCGACCAGGAACAGCGGGCCGGGGCCCAGCGAGCGCGTCGAGTGGAACGCCCCGCCGCCGATCCTCAGCAGGGTGCCGACGCCGACCGGATACTCCGCGGAGAGGGTCTTGGCGACACCCTGCCCGCCCAGGCAGAGCAGATAGGTCAGCTTGCGCGGATGGACGTGCAGCGAAGTGGCGTGCCCCTCCTCGATCCGCAGATTCCAAATGTCGAGGAAGTCGTCGACGAACACCCGGTATTCCAGGCCCCAGGGCTTGGGAATGACCTCGTTCAGATGCTCGTCCGCGTCCAGCCGCTCGTTTCCCACACGGCTTCCCTTACGGACCACTTCGCGGAGCACCGCGAAGTCGCGCGGGCCCGGGTCGATCCGCACCACAAGGTTTTCCGCGACGTCGACGGGTATGACGTCATTACTCGGTACGGGCATTGTCCCCCCTCTTGCGTGCAATCCCCGCGGCCACCGGAAAACCGTCCCCGAACCCCCTCGCCCGGCGGCCGACGCACTGACGCTATACCGGCCGGGAAGGCGAGCCAAATAGCTCTCCGTGCACCCCCGATAAGGAATCCTTTCGTCCGGAATCCCGGATGCGGATCGCGTCATTTCCTCTTATGGACGGCCCCCGTTCCGTTATTTGCCGGGGCGTGAAGGGCGCTGATTCACTCTCCTGCGTTCACCGCGCGCAGCGTCGCGCGAACGAATCCGAGGGGGAAATCGCCATGACGACGGGGACACGGGAGACGGCGGAGGAAGTGCGTCCGGGCATGGGCGGCGGTGTCGTCCGCTCCATCGCGGTGCTCGGCTACGAGAAGTGCAGCGAGCAGGACACCATCACCCCGCTGGAGATCTTCAAGGGCGCCGCGCTGGTGACCTCCGGGGGCATCGCGCCCTGGCAGCGCGAGGCCGCGCCCAGGGAGCTGGACGTCCGCCTGGTGGGGCTGACACCGGGAGTGGTGACCATGCAGATGGGCACCCAGGTCGTCGCGGACTCCGTGCTCGACCCCGACGAGCTCTTCGACATCCTGTACGTGCCCGGCGGCGTCGGCTCCGGGGAGCTCACCTCCGACGAGCGGGTGCTGAAGCTGATCCGCCGGCACCACGAGGCGGGCCGGGTCGTGGCCGCCAACTGCTCCGGAGTCGGCGTGCTCGCCCGCGCCGGCGTCCTGGACGACTCGCCCGTCACCTGCGTCGCCGCCGTGGCCCGCGGACTGCGGGCCGAGGGCTTCAACGTGCCCGTCGGCCGCCGGATGTGGATCGGCAACCCCAACACCGGCATCTGGACGGCGACCGGCTCCTACGGGGTGCACGGCGGCGCCGTCGCCATGGTGGCCCACTACCTGGGCCGGGAGACCGGGACGATCGTGTCGATGATGTTCGACACCCTCAGCGGGCTGGGCGACGTCATCTTCGAGGAGGTCGGCCCGGAGTTCTACCACCACCCCGAACTCGAGCAGTCCTTCCAGGACTACTTCCAGGACATGCTGCTGCCCCGCGTCGCCGAGGAGCCGTCCGCCGGCGCCCCGGCCGGCCGCGAGGGACGCCGGTGAGCCCGCGCTCGGTCGTCACCGCCGCCGGACCGCCCGCGGCCGCCGTACGCGCCACCGGGCCCGGCATCCGCGTCACACCCCCGGCCCTGCGCGACCTGGACTGGATCCGGGGCGCCCTCCAGACCGCCGTGGCCCTCGAACACGCCACCATGCCGCTGTATTCGGCCGCCATGTACTCGCTGGAGGTACAGAACTACCCCTCCTACAACACCATCCGCAGCGTCCTGATGGAGGAGATGGTCCACATGGCCATCGCCGCCAACATGCTCGCCGCGCTGGGCGGTTCACCGGACATCAAGGGCCTCCGGCCGGACTACCCGGCACCGGGCGGCGGCCTGCCCGGCGGTGTGATGCCCGACCTCACCCCGGTCCTCGCCCGGCTCTCCGCCCGCCAGCTGGACGACTTCCTGCGGATCGAGGCCCCCGCCCGCCTCCTGACCGAACGCGAGCGGCGCTCCGCCTACCCCACCATCGGCCACTTCTACGACGCCCTGCGCCAGGCCGTCACCGCCAACGCGGACCAGGTGCGCCGGGCCGTACGGGCCGGGGGACCGGCCAACCAGGTCGGCGGCAACCTCGGCTACCCCACCTTCGGCCCGGACGACCCCACCGACCCCGTCGAGCGGTTCCTCCACGGGTTCGACGTCATCACCCACCAGGGAGAGGGCGAGCACGAGCACACCATCGAGGCGGGCGGCGCCTATCAGCACGAGGGCTCCCACTACGCCCGGTTCGCCGAACTCCGCCACCGGCGCCGCTACCGCGCCCCCGACCCGGCGCGGCCGCTCACCCGGGACACCGAGAAGGACTTCTTCCGGGGCGAGGAGATCCCCTGGCCGGTCGTCATCAACACCCTCGCCGTCCCGGCCGACGGCTACGCGGCCGTGCTCGCCGAGGACCCGGACGGCCCGGCCGCGAGCAAGGAGCTGGACGCCTTCGACGCCGCGTACACCGCGATGATGGCGGCCCTGGACCGCGCCTGGAACGGGCCCGCCGAGACCTGGTGGCCCTCGCTGGGCGCAGCGGTGGAGCGGATGAACGACATGCGGGTGCTGTCCTGCTTCAACGTCATGCGGCAGCCGGTCCCGGAGACGGCGGTGGAACGCCTGGAGGTCCTCTACCCGCAGGAGCACAAGCTGCTGGCGGACCGCACGGATCTCGGCCGGCCGGTCTTCTACGGGCCGAGGTTCCGTAACAACTCTGCCCTTCGGTAAAGGAGTTGAGTGAGAATACGGCCATGACCGACACCACCGCCCCGAGCGGGCCCGAAGGCCCCGTCACACTGATCACCGGCGGCTCGACCGGCATCGGCGCCGCCACCGTCCTCCGGCTGCTCAAGTCGGGCCACCGGGTCGCGGCCACCGGCCGGGACGCCGGCAGGCTCGCCGCGCTCGCCGGGCGGGCGGCCGCCGGGGACCGCCTGCTCACCCTGCCCGGCGACGCCACCGACCCCGAGGCCGTCGCCTCGGCGGTCGCGGCGACGACCGGACGGTTCGGCAGACTCGACCACGCCGTCGCCAACGCCGGGTTCTCCACCCACGACACCGTCGCCGACGGCGACCCGGCGGGCTGGCGGGACATGGTGCTCGCCAACGTCCTGGGCCCGGCGCTGCTGGTGAACGCCGCCCTGCCGGCCCTGCGCGGGACCCGCGGACGGATCGTCCTCATCGGCAGCGTCGCCGGGGTGAAGAACACCCCGGGAAATATGTACTCCGTCACCAAATGGGCCGTGCACGCCCTCGCGGAGAACACCCGGATGCAGGTCACCGCCGACGGCGTCGGTGTCAGCCTGATCGCCCCCGGCAGGGTCGACACGCCCTTCTGGGACAACCGCCCCGACGGCACCCGCCCGCCCGGCCCGGCGCTCTCCGCCGAGTCGATCGCCGAATGCGTCGCCTGGGTGCTGTCCCAGCCCGAGGGAACGGACGTCAACCAGGTCCTGGTACGGCCGCTGGGCCAGCCCGTCTGACCCCTGGCGCGTCGGGAGTCACGCAGGCGCTCTGGCGTCACTCCTCCCTCCGCCCTACCTTGACGGCGATGGGCGCATCCCATCGAACGACTTGCCATCTCCTCGTCCGAGGACGACAGACAAGAGGTAAGTCCCGTGTCCCCTCGCCGTAGAAGCCGTGGAAACCGTAGACACCGCGGTCACATCCTCCGCACCCGTCGCATGCGGCGCCTGGGCATCGTCGCCGCGCTCCTCGGTGCCCTGGCCGTCGTGGCCCCCGGAGCCGCCCGGGCGACCCCGGAGGCCACCGCCCGGGCGAGAACGCCCCTCGTCCAGCCGATCGACCCGCAGCACTGGCGCAACCCCGACGACATGACCTGGGCCGAATACCGCTCCGTCCCCGGCACCGACTGGGCCAACCCCGACGTCAGACCCACCCGGCGCACCTTCAAAGGCGCCCTCGTCCTCCTCGACTACCCCGACGAGGAGTTCGCCGTCACCCGGCCCGCCGGGTCGACCGTCTTCGGCAACCCCCAGCCCACCGCCGCCGGCATCCCGCGCGCACAGGTCCCCCGCTTCTACCAGGACTTCCTGAACAAGCCGGGGACGCTCAACCACGGCCACACCATCAACGAGTACTGGATGGAGGACTCCGGCGGCCGCCTCGGCGTCGACCTCACGGCCTTCGGCGTCTACCGCATGCCCGGCAAGTCGCACGAGTACGGCATCGACCCCGGCATGAACCCCGGGGCCTGCCCCACCGGCGACACCTGCGGCCAGGACATCCGCGCCGACGGCAAGAACGCCTGGATCGCCGACGTCGGCGCCGACCGGGCGGCCGAGTTCGACTTCGTCTTCTACCTCGGCGCCGGCGAGGACGAGTCCGCCACCTGGCAGGAGTTCGGCCAGATGAAATTCACCGGGCCCGGCGACGTCCCGCCCGCCTGGGGGCCGCCGTCGCCCGTCCCCGGCGGGGGCAACGCCGCCCGGACCCGCTACGTCCCCTGGACGTCCTGGCGGGCGGCCGCCCGGATGTGGCCCAACGCCGAGAACGGCTCCTCCACCCAGGCCGAGAGCTCCGGCATGGCCACCTACGCCCATGAACTCAGCCACATCCTGGGCATCGGCGACAACTACAACAACCCCTACGGCACCCCGCTGAGCCGCGCCTACACCGGCATCTGGGGCATGCTCTCCCGGGGCACCTTCAACGGCCCCGGCGGACCCCACACCCGCTGGAAAATACCCGCGACCGGCGGCGGCTCCATGGGCGCCCAGCACGTCCTGCGCGACAAGCTCAAGCTCGGCGTCGTCGACGAGAAGAACGTGCTGCGCCTCGACCGCGACGCCCTCAAGGACTCCGGCCCCGTCGTCGCCCGCGTCACCGCGCGCTCCGCCCCGCCCGGCGACAAGGGGCTCACGGGCGTCAACATCGCCATGCGCCGCGATCTGTCCCCCGCCTGCGACCGCGCCACCGACCCGCTGTGCGACGGCGGCGGTTACGACAACTACACCGTCGAGGTCGTCGACCGCATGGGCATGGACTCCTTCACGCCCGACAGCGGCGTGCTCCTGAGCAAGACCAAGAACGCGGACCGCGCGCCCTTCGCCTGGGTGGTCGACGCCCACCCCGAGGACATCGACCTGGTGGACTTCACCCGCCCCGACGGCACCCAGCAGAAGATCACCATGGGGGACTACCGCCAGCTCAGCGACGCCCTCTTCCACGCGGGCGCCGACTCGGGCAGCTCCTACGAGTACGTCGACCGGGCCAACCGGCTGCACTTCTACATCGTCGACGTCAAGCGCGACGCCTCCGGCGTCCTGTCCTACACCGTGGGCGTCAGGTCCCTCGACGGCGCCGGGGCGGCCCGGACACGCGGCGTGGCCCTCGGCCGGGGCGCGCCGAAGGGCAGGCCGGCCGACGGCCGGGCGCTGTGCACGTTCGCCCTGGCCAACACCGGGCGGGCCGCGCCCCAGGACGAGGCGTCCCACGCCTCCGACATCTACCGGCTGTCGGCCACGGCCTCCGGACGCGGCTGGTCCGCCTGGCTCCCCAACCGGCTGGCCACCGCGGCCCCCGGCGCCCGGGTCCCCGTCGACGTCGCCGTGAGCGCGGCGGCGGGCGCCGACCGGAACGGCAAGGTCACCCTGACCGCGCGCTCGGAGAGCGACCCGGGCAGAACGGCCACGGCCACCTGCTCGCTCAAGAAATAGGGGACTTGGTCCAGACCTATTGACGTCGGTCGTGGGCTCTCCTACCGTGCGGTCGACCCCACCGCACCAGTCTCCAGGCCCCCACAGCCCCGGAGGTGGACATGTCGCGCGCGCCGTTCCGGAGAGCCCTGCCGCCGCTCGTCTGCACGGCCCTGGCCCTCGCCCTGTCGACGCCGGTCGCGGCCACCGCGACCGGCGCCGCGCGCGACGACACGTGCGCGGTCAAGCCGAGACCCGCGGGGAAGGTGCTCCAGGGGTACTGGGAGAACTGGGACGGCGCCGCCAACGGCGTCCACCCGCCCTTCGGCTGGACGCCCGTCGACGACCCCCGTATCCCCGCCCACGGCCACAACGTGCTCAACGCGGCGTTCCCCGTCATCCGCCCGGACGGCACCGCCCTCTGGGAGGACGGGATGGACGCGACCGTCAAGATCCCCACCCCGGCCGAGATGTGCCGGGCCAAGGCGGCCGGGCAGACGGTCCTGCTGTCCATCGGCGGCGCGGCGGCGGGCATCGATCTGAGCTCCGCCGCCGTCGCCGACCGGTTCGTCGAGACGATCGTCCCCATTCTCAGGACGTACAACTTCGACGGCATCGACATCGACATCGAGACCGGTCTCGTCGGAAGCGGGGACATCAACCGCCTCTCGCCCTCCCAGACCAATCTGATCCGCATCATCGACGGTGTGCTCGCCCGGATGCCCCGGGGTTTCGGCCTCACCATGGCGCCGGAGACGGCCTACGTCACCGGAGGTAGCGTCACCTACGGCTCGATCTGGGGCGCGTACCTGCCGATCGTGAAGAAGTACGCGGACGACGGCCGTCTCTGGTGGCTGAATATGCAGTACTACAACGGGAGCATGTACGGCTGCTCCGGGGACTCCTACTCCGCCGGGACGGTCGAGGGGTTCACCGCCCAGACCGACTGCCTGAACAGCGGACTCGTCGTCCAGGGCACCACGGTCACGGTCCCCTACGACAAACAGGTCCCGGGGCTCCCGGCCCAGCCGGGCGCGGGCGGCGGCCATATGTCCCCCGGTCTCGTGGCCCGCGCGTGGAACACCTACGGCGGCGCCCTGAAGGGCCTGATGACCTGGTCGGTCAATTGGGACGGGGCGCGGAACTGGACCTTCGGCGACAACGTCAAGGCCCTCCAGGGGCGTTGAGACGCGGCACCGCTACGGCCCGGCACCTGCCTCCGGCGAGCCGCCTACGGAATATGCCGCCCGCCTCCCGGCCGAAGGTGTCGTAGCGCCGTAGCCCGGGCGAACAAAGTTGCCGAGGTTGAGTCAGCCGCCTCACGGAAAGTGTGTGACCGTGGCTCACGTTCATCACCATCGCGGTGGCCGGCCGATTCCGGCGTACGAGGCGCGGAGCACGGGCGCGCGGAGCGAGAAGCCCGGGGCTCCCCGTCGACGGTTGTAGCTGTGCGCCGCTGAGGCGCGTGAGCCCCCCGTGAGGGTGATTGCTCTGCGGGGCTCAGAGGTGTGAGGTGTGACGGTCCCCGGTCCACCACCGAGACAGGCCCTGCGTACGTTCCCGGCACCCGGGCGGCATCCGCCGGCGGAGCCCGGGTGAGCGGCAAGGAGGCACCGCATGTCAGGAGTGGTCAGTACGACCCCCGCCGTGGCCCGGCCGGCCACGGCCCGGCCGATACCCCAGCACGTGGGCATCATCATGGACGGCAACCGGCGCTGGGCGCGGGCCCGGGGGCTCGACCCCGTCGAAGGCTACCGGGAGGGCGCCCGCCGGCTCCGCGAGGTGTGCGAATGGGCCGAACAGGCCGGGCTCACCGCGCTGACCTTATGGGGGCTGTCGACCGACAACCTGAAGCGGTCCGACCAGGAACTCTCCGGCCTGCTCCCGCTGATCGGCGAGACCATCGAGGAGCTGGCCGCCCTCCGGCGCTGGCCCGTCAACCCCATCGGCGACCTCATGGCCCTGCCGGGCCATCTGCGCGCCGCCATGGAACGCGCCCGCGACGCCAGCCACCGGGCACCCGGCATGACCGTGAACGTCGCGGTCGCCTACGACGGCCGCCGGGAGATCGCCCACGCCGTACGGCAGATCCTGTGCGCCGGCACGATACCGCCGGCCGACGCCGACGACCCGGCCGGCAACTGGCAGCACCTGATCGCCGAACACCTCTACACCCGCAACCAGCCCGACCCCGACCTGATCATCCGGACCTCGGGGGAGCAGCGGCTCTCCGGCTTCCTGCTCTGGCAGACCGCCGCCTCCGAGTTCTACTTCTGCGACGTGCCTTGGCCTTCCTTCACCCGTGACGAATTCGACCTGGCCCTGGACTCGTACGCGTCGCGGCACCGGCGCTACGGCTTGTGAACACCCCGCCCGGCAGCGGCGAAAGGAGATCGACTACAACACAGGGATGACCTTTGCGACACCGTCCCTCGCCCCGACGACCCTCTCCGCCGAGGGCCTGCTCCTGCGGCCCCTCCGGGAGAGCGACGAGCCCGCCGTCGCCGAAGCGCTGCGCGACGCGGACATCCTCCGCTGGGCGGCCGGCCACGCCACCGTCCGCGCGCCCGTCCACGAGCGCGCGGCCGTGTGGCTGCGGTCGCGCATATCCGGGTGGGCGGCCGGGGACGCCTATTTCGCCGTCACCGACGGGACGACGGGAGAGTTCCACGGGGCGCTGGGCGTCCGGGAGATCAACCGGCTTCCGGACCAGGCGGTCGTCGGCTACTGGGTCACGCCGCGCTCCCGGGGCCGGGGCGTGGCCCGGACCGCCCTCGACACGGCGGCCGGCTGGGCCCTCGCCGCCCCCGAGGACGGCGGGCTCGGCGTCCACCGGATCTCGCTCGACCACGTGGAGTCCAACGTCGCCTCGTGCCGGGTGGCGGTCGCCGCCGGCTTCCGCCCGGAAGGCGTGATGCGGGACTACTTCAAGGAACCCTCCGGGCGGCGCCACGACGCCCATCTCCACGCCCGGCTGGCGGCCGGCCGCCCCGAGTAGCATCCGCACATGGATGCGAGCGCCGATTTCGACCCCTGGTCCCCCCGGTTCGTCGCCGACCCCTACCCCGGATTCGAAAGACTGCGCGCGGCCGGGCGCGCGCACTGGTTCGAGCCCAGCCGGCAGTGGCTGGTGCCCCGGCACGCCGACGTCTCGGCACTGCTGCGCGACCGCCGGCTGGGGCGCACCTACCTCCACCGGTTCACCCACGAGGAGTTCGGGCGCACCCCGCCGCCCCCCGAGCACGAGCCCTTCCACACCCTCAACGACCAGGGCCTGCTGGACCTGGAGCCGCCCGACCACACCAGGATCCGGCGCCTGGTGTCGCAGGCCTTCACCCCGCGCACGGTCGAACGGCTCGCGCCGGTCGTCCGGCGGCTGGCCCGCGAACTGGTCGACGGCCTCCTCGCCGAGGGCGGCGGCGATCTGATGACGACGCTGGCCGAGCCCCTGCCGGTGGCCGTCATCGCCGAGACGCTCGGGATCCCCGCCGCCGACCGGGGCCTGCTGCGCCCCTGGTCGGCGGACATCTGCGGGATGTACGAGCTCAACCCCGGCGAGGAGACGGCGCGGCGCGCGGTACGGGCCTCGGCCGAGTTCTCCGCGTACTTGAGGTCGCTGATCGCCGCCCGCCGCGCCGACCCCGGCGACGACCTGATCAGCGCGCTGATCGTCGCCCATGACGAGGGGGACCGGCTCACGGAGCAGGAGATGGTCTCCACCTGCGTCCTGCTCCTCAACGCCGGCCACGAGGCCACCGTCAACACCACCGGAAACGGCTGGTGGACCCTCTTCCGCCACCCGGAGCAGCTCGCCGCCCTGCACGCCGACCACGGGCTGCTGCCGGGGGCGATCGAAGAGCTGATGCGCTACGACACTCCGCTCCAGCTCTTCGAACGCTGGGTGCTCGACGACATCGAGATCGGCGGCACTCTCGTCCCGCGCGGCAGCGAGGTCGCCCTGCTCCTCGGCTCCGCCAACCGCGACCCGGCCCGGTTCCCCGCACCGGACCGGCTGGACCTCACCCGCGCCGACAACCCCCACCTCAGCTTCGGCGCGGGCATCCACTACTGCCTCGGCGCGCCGCTCGCCCGCCTCGAACTCGCGGCGTCCTTCGGCGAGCTGCTGCGGCGGGCACCGAAGCTGCGGCTGGTGGCGGAGCCGGAGTGGAGAACGGGCTTTGTCATCCGGGGGCTGCGGGAGCTGCTCGTGGAGTGCTGAGCCGCTGTCAGCGATCTCAGTCGCGGGGGCCGATCACCCGCCCGTCCTCGACGACCGTGATGGCCCCCGCCGGGCAGGAGTCGGCCGCGTCGAGGAGCTCCTCGTCCGGCCCGCACTCCCCGTCCGGCCCGTGCGACCGTTCGCCGTCCATCGTGAACAGCTCCGGCGCCAGGGCCGTACAGATCCCCGAGCCCATGCACCGGCCGCGGTCCACCGTCACCCGCCAGGCCATCGCCCTCACCACCCCACCGGCATCGAGCGCGGCCCCCGGACCAGCATCTCCGTCTTCCAGCCGATCTCCCCGGCGACACGGACGCCGGGCAGCCGCAGGGCCAGGGCCCGCAGCGCCTCCTGGAGCTCCAGCCGGGCCAGGGGCGCCCCCAGGCAGTGGTGGACGCCGTGGCCGAAGCCCAGGTGCTGGTTGCCCTCGCGGCCCAGGTCGAGGCTGTCGGGGGAGTCGAACCGCCGTGCGTCGCGGTTGGCGGAGCCCACGGCCACCAGGACCGGCTCGCCAGCCCGCACCAGCGTGCCGCCCACCTCGACGTCCTCGGTGGCGTACCGGGCGAAGCCCGCGGCCATGCCCAGGGGGACGAAGCGCATCAGCTCCTCCACCGCGGCGGGGACCCGCTCCGGGTCCTCGCCCAGCCGCGCCAGCTCACCGGGGTGCTCCAGGAGCGTCAGCAGGAAGTTGGGGATCTGGGTCGCGGTGGTCTCGTGGCCGGCGACGAGGATGCCCACGCACAGGTCGACCAGCTCCAGTTCGGAGAGCCGGCCGGTGCCGTCCCGGGCCTCGATGAGCGCCGTCATCAGGTCGTCGGCGGGCCGGGCGCGGTGCTCGGCGACCAGCCCGGCCATATAGGCCCGCAGCTCGTCCCGGCTCCTCTCCCACTCCTCGGCGGTGAGCGAGCTGGTCGACAGCGCGTCGTCGCTCCACTTGCGGAAGAGCGGCCGGTCCTCCTCGGGCACGCCGAGCATCCGGCAGATCACGGCGACCGGGAGCGGCAGCGCGAAGTGCTCCACCAGGTCGGCGGGCGGGCCCGCGGCGACCATGTCGTCCAGCAGGCCCTCGGCCAGGGCGCGGATGCCCGGCCGCATCCGTTCCACCCGCTGCACGGTGAACGCCTTGGTCACCAGGGTGCGCAGCCGGGTGTGGTCGGGCGGGTCCATGGACAGGAGACCGGCGTCGCTCCGGCCCGCCGACTGGCGGGGTGCATCGTGCTCCTGGGCCGCGGCCCGGCTGAACCGGCGGTCGCCCAGGACGAGGCGGGCGTCCGCGTACCGGGTCGCGAGCCAGGCCGGCTCGCCGTAGGGCAACCGCACCCGCAGCAGCCCCTCGCCGTGCCGTGCCCGCTCGTACGCCGGGGACAGGGCGAGGCCCTCGGCGTGGTTGAAGGGATAGACGACAGGTTCGTCGTGGGAGGTGGACATGAGACCCCTCTTCGCGATGTAAGCGTCTGCTTACAAAAACGTAGGGCGGAGTGGGTAGCGCGTCAACGGTGCCTTCGGCCAGGGTTGTCGCACCCGCCGGGGATCACCGGGCGGTCCCGTGGGGAAGGAGAGCCGGGGGATGACCGAGGACAAGCCCATACGGCGCCGCCGCGCCGATACGACCCGGCAGGCGCTGATCGACGCCGCGGCCGGGCTGTTCGCCGAGCGGGGGTACGAACGGACCACCGTCCGCGCGATCGCCGACCGCGCCGGCGTCAACCAGGCCCTGCTCTTCCGGTACTTCGGCTCCAAGACCGCCCTCTTCGGCGAGGTCATGGCGAACGACGGGCGCAGACGGCTGCGGGAGAGCCCGCCCGAACGGCTGCTGGAATCCGCCCTGCGCGGGCTGCTCGCCCCCGGCGACGCCCCCCACGGGGACCGCTCCCTGGAGGTCTTCCTGCGCTCCGCCGGGGGCGACGACGAGGTGGCGGACGCCAGCCGGCGCCTGGGCGAGGAGTACGCCCGGGCCCTGGCCCGGCTCACCGGCGAGGAGGACGCCGAGCTGCGCGCGGCCCTCGTCCTCGCCTGGCTGCTCGGCATCGGGCTCTCCCGGCTGGTCGTACGCCAGGAGCCACTGGCCGGCGCGGACCCCGAACGGGTGTGCCGGCTGATGCTGGACGCCTCCCGGACCCTGCTGGAGGGGCTGGCCTGAGCTCGTGCGGACACCCCTCGTGTAGACACGGAGCCCGGCCCGTCTCAGCCCTTTGCGTACTTCACCCGGGCGAAACCCGCGTGCCACCATCCATCATGCGGCGTTACGACGTGGTGGTGGTCGGCAGCGGCCACAACGCCCTGGTCACGGCGGCATATCTGGCCCGGGCGGGCCGGGGCGTCGTCGTCCTCGAAGGAAACGACCGGCCCGGCGGCCTCGTCCGCACCGAAGAGCTCACCGTCCCCGGCTTCCTCCACGACACCTACTCCTCCGCGCACCCCCTGTTCACCACCGGCCCCGCCTACGCCGAACTGGGCCCGGAGCTCACCGCCCTCGGCCTCACCTACCGCAACTCCCGCTACTGCGTGGGTGTGTCGATGCCCGGCGCGCGGACGGCCGTACTGTCGACGAACCTTGATGAGAACGTGGCCGAGGCCGAGCGCCTCGCCCCCGGCGACGGCGCCGCCCTGACCGCCCTCCTCAAGGACTTCCAGCCCCACGCCGGCCCGGTGTTCCAGCTGTTCGCGGCCGAGCTCGCGAGCCCCGTGTCCGCCCGCGTCATCCACGACCTGACGCACGACGACGGGCATTACTCGGCCTTCACCCAGCAGTTCCTGCGCACCGCCCGGGACCTGCTGGAACACACCTTCGCCTCACCGGTCGCCCACGGCCTGCTCGCACCCTGGGCCCTCCACCTGGGCCGCGGCCCCGACGAGGTCAACAGCTCCTTCTGGACCGTCATGGTGCTCCTCGCCGTCACCTCCGCCGGCATGCCCACCCCCGAAGGCGGCAGCGAACGCCTCGCCCAGGCCCTCGCCGCCCTGACCGAACGGCACGGTGGACGGATCGAGACCGGCCGCCGGGTGGACCGGATCCTGGTCCGGGACGGCCGTGCCGTGGGCGTCCGCACCGCCGACGGCGAGGTCGTGCGCGCCGCCGAGGCCGTCGTCGCCTCCGTCAAC
This sequence comes from Streptomyces sp. NPDC001678, assembly GCF_042892945.1. NCBI lineage: Bacteria > Bacillati > Actinomycetota > Actinomycetes > Kitasatosporales > Streptomycetaceae > Streptomyces > Streptomyces sp. NPDC001678. Next base: position 201,234 of record NZ_JBIAUP010000012.1, read on the forward strand.
CCCGACCAGCTCTACCTCCGGCTGCTCGCCCACGAGGACGGCGTCGTCCCGCCCCTCATCCGGCGGCAGGCCGGCGACTACCGCTACGGGCGCGGCTGCGTACAGATCCACCTGGCCCTCTCCGAACCGCCCCGCTTCACCGACGAACGCCTCACCAGGACCGGCCAGTCCCACCTCACCGGCGGCCTCGACGCGCTCTCCCGCTCCGTCAACGAGGCCACCCGCGGCCTCCTCCCCGCGGAACCCACCATCTCCATCGACACCCCCGCCGCCGCGGACCCCACCCGCTGCCCACCGGGCGCGGCCGTGGCCAGGCTGCAACTGCTCGACGTCCCGCTGCGCCTGCGGGGCGACGCGGCCGGCGAGATCGACACGGCCGGCGGCTGGACCGACGACGTCAAGAACGCCTTCGCCGACCGCGTCCTCGAACTCGCCGGCCGCCACGCCCCCAACCTGCCCGGCGCCGTCCTCGGCCGCCACGTCATCGCACCGCCCGACCTGGCCCGCTTCAACCCCAACTGCGGCCCCGGCGACCCCTACGGCGGCAGCCACGAACTCGCCCAGAGCTACCTCCTGCGCCCCCTCCCGGGACAGCCCTCGCACCGCACCGTCGTCCCCAACCTCTTCATGGTCGGAGCCGCGACCTGGCCCGGCCACGGCGTCAACGGCGGCTCCGGCTACATCGTCGCCAAGGAACTGACCGGACCGGCACGGCCCTGAACGGACACGAGCCCCTACCCGTGGACCTGCACACACGCGTGCCCGTGCGGCGCGAGGCCGCCCTCGTCGAGCTTCCGCCACCCGTCGACGCAGATCCACGTACGGTCCGGCAGCGTCCGGCCCAGCGCCATCCCGTACAGCTGGCCGGGACGCCAGTGCCGCAGCGCGCTCTTGCCGTCCAGGCCGCCGCCGTACATGTGGAACAGGCCGAGGAAGTCACCGTCCGGCGCGGGCGTGGCCGACGCCCGCAGCACGTACCGGCCCTTCGCGTCCACCGTGAGGCACGACTGCCCTCCGCACGACGTCGCCGCGAAGGCCGTCGGCCCGGTGGCGAGGAGCAAGGTCAGGGTGCCCACCGCGCTCACCGCCGACCGCAGTGCCCAACGCGTCCTCGCCGCCAACCACTTCGTCACAGCTCCGCCCTTCGTTCGTCGGTGTGCGACGAGCCTGCCAGCACACCCGGCCCCGGCCTCCCGCACGCTCGCGCCGACCGCCGATATCACCCGAACGGAGACCCTCTACGGTGGGGCGATGACCGACTCCCTGCTGCTCTGCGCCGACCCGCTCCGCCCCGCCCGCAGCGACCCGCACTTCGCCGCGCAGGCCGCCGCCGCCCGCGCGGCCGGCGCGACGGTGGCGCTGCTCGACCACGACGCGCTGCTCGCGGGCCGCGCGGAGGAGGCCGTACGGCGCGTGCCCCGGGACATCGGACCGCTGTGGTACCGGGGCTGGATGATCCCCGCCACCGCCTACGCCGGGCTCCAGGCCGCGCTCGCCGCGCGCGGCGCCCTCCTGCGCACCGGCGCGGAGCGCTACCGCACCGCCCACGAGCTGCCCGGCTGGTACGGGACGTTCACGGCGGTGACACCGGCGAGCACCTGGCTGCCCTGCGCCCCCTTCCGGGCACCGGGACCGGCCGCGCTGGCGGAGGCCGCCGCACGCCTCCCCCAAGGGCCCGGCATCGTCAAGGACTTCGTGAAGTCCCGCAAGCACGACTGGGAACGGGCCTGCCACGTGCCCGACCTCGCCGACACGGCGGCGCTCCACGCGGTGGTGTCCCGGTTCGTGGAGCTCCAGGAGGACTCCCTCATCGGCGGCGTCGTCCTGCGCGCCTTCGAGGAGCTGCGAGGCGAGGAGGGCGAGGCACGGGTGTGGTGGCTCGACGGGCGTCCGCTGCTGACCACCGCCCACCCGGACACCCCCGGCCTGACGCCCGGTCCCGGCCTCGGCGAGGTCGCGCCGCTGGTGGCCGCGCTCGGGTGCCGGTTCGTCACCACGGACCTCGCCCGGCGCGCCGACGGCGCCTGGCGGGTGATCGAGGTCGGCGACGGGCAGGTCAGCGACCTGCCCGCCGGGACCGACCCCTCGGCGTTGCTCGGACCGCTGCTGAACGCGGGGTAGCCCCAGCGCGGTGGCCCCGGGTCAGCGCGCCTTCTGCGACCGTGCCGCTTCGGGGCGCAGGTCGCCGAGGGCCAGCCGGTGGCGGGGCGGGCCGGGGAGGACGATCCGGCCGGTGGTGGCCAGATCCGGCCCTACGTGGAGGAGCTCACCGCTCTCCAGCGGCCGCCAGCCGGGGTTCTCGTCCATGGCCTCGCTGGCGACGACCACGGCCGGGGCCTCGCTCAGGTCGTGCGAGTGGACGCGCAGCCGGCCGCCGGTGCCGCTGTGGTCCAGGTGCCGGCCCCCGTGGTGGCCGCCCGCCGCGCGCTCCAGCACATACAGCTCGTGGGTGTCGGGATAGCGCAGCGCCCACAGCTCGTCCCGTGTGGTGAGGACGAGATTGAGGGAGAAGACGGGCAGCTCGTCGGCGATCCACCGGGCGGCCCCCACGATGCCCGCCGTGACGTCGCCGCCGTGCGCGGCGATCTCACGGGTGATCAGGGCGAAGAACCGCTCGGAGTCGGTTTCCCCGCGCACCGTGGCCCGGGCCGCCGGGCCCAGGCGGTCGTCGAGCGCGTCGAGGCCCTCGATGACGCCGTTGTGGGCGAACAGCCGCCCGTCCTGCTCGAACGGATGGGTGTTGCGCGTCTCCGGCCGCCCGGTCGAGGCGAAGCGGATGTGGGCGAGGAACGTCGCCGACTCCACCTGCCGCGCCTCCTCGGCGAAGGCCCGGTCCGCGTAGGCGGCCACCGGAGCCTTGTGCACCCGCGGCACCGCCGCCGCGTCGAAGAACCCCAGGCCCGTCCCGTCGGGATCGCGACGGCTCTGGACGCTGAGGCTGTCGGGCGCGTCCAGCAGCCAGAACGTGGCCCGGGTACGGAGCGGAGTGCTGCTCATGCCGAACAGACGGCACATGGGCCCGTCCCCTCTCCCTCGGGGTCCCCTCTTCCCTCCGGGTCCCGCCGCGTACAGCATCGGCGCGGCGCGCCCACGCCGACAGTCGGTATCCGGCTGCGTTCCGCTCCGGCAGAGGGAGGACGGGGGGATGACCGACATCAGGGACGACTCCCTGTCCATGGCCCGTGTCGCCGTGGGCCTGTTGCGCGAGCCGGCGGTCGCCACGGCCTGGGAGCGGCCGATCTCCCTGCCGGAGTTCACGGTGGGCGGCCTCGCCGGGCACCTCGACGCCGCCGTCGGGGAACTGACGGCCCGGTGCTCAGGCCATGCCGAAGAGCTGCGTCCAGTACGTACCGGCCGGGCCGCCGCCCGCGTAGCCCACGCCGAGGTGGGTGAAGCCGGGCTTGAGGATGTTCGCGCGGTGGCCGGGGCTGTCCATCCAGCCCCGGACGACCTCGGCGGGGGAGCGCTGACCGCACGCGATGTTCTCGCCGATGCCCCGGTGGCCCGCCCCGGCGGCGGCCGCCCGGTCCCAGGGCTCGGTGCCCTCGGGGGAGGTGTGGGAGTAGAAGCCGCGCGCGGCCATGTCCGTGCTGTACGCCTGGGCCGCCGCTGCCAGACGGGCGTCGGCGGTCAGCGGCGGCAGACCGGCGGCGGCCCGCTCGGCGTTGGTGAGCGCCAGGACCTCCGCCACCGTGCGCGCCAGGCTCTCGTCGGTCAGCGGCTCGGCCCACAGCGCCGTCCAGTACGTGTCGCCCGAGGCCGCGACGGCGTGGGCGATGCCCACGTGGGTGAAGGCCGGGTCGTGCGCCGGATGGCCGGCCCGCGCCCGGCCCTCGCCCAGGCAGTAGTCCAGGAACGCGTCGACGGTGCGCGGCCCGGACACCAGGTGCTCCGCCATCCGCGCGTACGCGTAGCCGCCGGCGGTGACCCGCTGGAAGACCGACGCCCCGTCAGGGCCCGTGGCGTCCAGGCGCCGCTGGGCGGCCATGGCCGTAGCGTGCGCCCGGGCCGCCGCCACGAGCCGGGCGTCGGAGGTCAGCGGGGGCGCGCCGGCTGCTACGCGTATGGCGTTGACCAGCGCCGTCGTGGCAGGGTCGGCGTCCGGCTCGGCGTCGTCCTCCGTCACCTCGACGCCGAAGTCCCGGGCCAGGCCCGCCAGCCCGTCCGCGTAGCCCTGGCCGAGCGCGCGGAGCTTCCACTGCGGCCCGCGCCGGTAGATCTCGGCGAGCAGCAGCGCCGTCTCGTGGACCGGCCGCGCGGGCGCGAACCGGGCGAGCGCACCCCGGTCGCCGCCGTCGGCGACGCACAGGACGGGCGCGGGCAGAGCGCTGAGCACGGCACCGGGCTCGGCGGGGGTGACGACCACGGTGACCCGGGTCGCCCCGGCCCGCAGCCGCCGCGGGTCCACCGTGAGCCCGCCGGGTGCGAGGCGGGCGCCGGGGGCGGTGGGCTGGTTGTAGAAGACGAAGTCGCCGTCGCCGCGGACCTTGCCGTCGTCCCCGGTGATCAGCGCCGATATGTCGAACGGGCCGGGCACCTGGACCGACACCGGGCCGTCCGGCAGCGGAAGGTTCCCTCCGGAAATCAGGTCGCGCACCGGGTCCGCCCGTCGTGAGGGAGGCGGGCTCACCCGCCCCGGATCGAGGTATGTGCAGGAGGAACGCCCGGCGGACGGCGAGCGTTCCCGGTCACATTTCGACGAGCGCCCGCACGGGAAGGTGGTCGCTGGGGAAGCGGCCGTCCTCGGAGTACGTGTTGACGGTGGCGCCGAGGGTGCGCACGGCGGGCGAGGTGAGGATCCAGTCGATACGGTCCCCGTCGGGCACCAGCGGTTCGTAGCCGTGGAAGGTGGCGTACTGGGGGCCGCGTTCCTCGGCGGTGTCCCAGCTGTCTGCCAGGGCGCCACCGTCCAGCATCGCGTCGTAGACGGGGTTGCCGTGGGCGGGGACGTTGAAGTCGCCGGTCACGAGGCGGGGGAGGGCCGGGGCAGCCGCCTCCCGCAGACGCCGGGTGATCAGCTCCGCGGCGCGCTCGCGCGAGTGCTGGTGGGCGTGGTCGAGGTGGGTGTTGAGGGCGAGGAACTCCGTGCCCGTGCTCAGATCGGCGAAGCGCACCCAGGTCGCCATCCGCACCACGGTGTTGCCCCAGGTGGCCGAGCCTATGAGAGCGGGGGTGTCCGACAGCCAGAAGTGGTCGTACTCGACGGGCACGAGCCGTCCGGTGTCGTAGAAGACGGCCGCGAACTCGTCATGACTGCCCCCGAGGCGGCCCAGGCCGACCCAGGCGTGGCCCGGGCCCAGATCCTCGGCGATGTCGCGCAACTGCCCGTGCAGCCCCTCCTGCGTGCCCAGCAGATGGGGGCGTTCCTCGCGCAGCAGCCGGCGCATCACCGGCCGGCGCTCCGACCAGGGGTGCGGATCGCTCTCGGAGGCGTAGCGCAGATTGAAGGACATCACCCGAAGCGCGTGCGACACATGTGTGGTCACGGTTCGGGTGTTCCCCCGCCAGGCCGCCCGTAACCGCGCGGCCCGGCCCGGCGGTCACGAGGACGACGCTGACAAAGACGAAGGATCCTTCACGAAACACTGGATGAACGCGTCGCCGCTGGTGCCGTAGGTGTACTCGGTGGAGTCGTACGCCACATACGGGTGACGCTCCACCCGGATCACGCGGAAGTGCGGGGTGTACTGCCACCGCAGCTCGGGACGGGTGCTGAAGAACGGGATGAACGCCCCGCCGGGCCGCAGCACCCGCACCACCTCCGGCATGGTCCGGCGCCACAGTGCCTCGTCCTTCCACACCTCCATCTCCAGGGCCGGGTCGAAGAAGATCCCGTCGACGCTCTCCGAGGGCAGCTCGAAGATCCGCTCGAAGAAGTCGCCGCGCTCGACGGTGAGGTTGTCCGGCAGTTCGGGGTGGCGGGCGCGGAAGAGGTCCTCGACCTCGCCGTGGAGCTCCAGGACGGTGTGGCGGCGGGTGGCGGGGTTGCCCGCGATGCGCAGGGCCGACAGGCCGAGGCCCAGGCCCACCTCGTAGAAGTCGTGGCCGTACGCGCACAGCATGTCGGCGCTCGCCCACATCAGGTCGCGTTCCCAGGCCTGCATGGCCTGTTCGCCGCCGATGCTCAGGGTCACCTCGCCGTCCTGCTCGACGAGTTCGATCGCGGGCCCGTTCGCGTTCTGTTCCATGGACAACCGTCCTTCGTGGGATTCGTGGGAGGCGATCGGTGGACGCTCAGGCCCGGGGCGGTACGACTCCGAAGTGCCGCCGGGCGGTGGAGACCGCGAGGTCCTGCACGGCGAAGACCGTGAAGTAGTAGGCCTGGGGTGCCGTCGAGGGCGCGAAGCGCACGCGGAAGACGACGTCCTCGACCCGGCCGGGGGTGGCCCGGATCTTTGTCGTGACCGGTTCGACCGTGGTGTCCTCGCGCAGATAGGTGGGGACGAACAGGCCCATGCGGACGGGGCCGGGGCGTGCGGCCGTGAGCGCGGCCCGCACCTGGAGCACCCCGCCCCGCTCTGCCTCGTCGGCGGCGTGGGCCAGCAGCGAGGGCGCGTCGGGCACCCGGAAGGTGACGTCGCCGCAGCGCATGCAGACCACGCACGTGGTGTCCAGGACGTACGGGAGGAGCCCGCGCCGGGTGAACTCCTGGGCGGGACGGCCGCAGTGGCAGGTGACCTCGCGGACGTCCGGGTCGAGGGAGCTGCGGTCCCCGAAGTGCGCGGGGTAGTTCATGATCTCGTTCTCGGGGTTGGTGGCGACCAGTTCGGCGATGGCGTGGTCGAGGGACTGGAGGTCTGCCGAGAGCGAGCGGTGGATCTCCTCCCGCGACCGGTCGGCGAGATGGGTGGGCCGGGCCGCCCACAGGTCCACCTTGCGGGCGAGCTTGGTGAGCCGGGGGCGCAGGGGATGGTGGTGCGGCAGCAGGTCCGAGGCGAGCAGCGCGGTGAGCCTGCGCCCGGTGGTGAGGACGAGCGGGTCGGGCCGGTGGTCGGCCGGGGCCGGCGCGGCGGGCGCCCGCCCCGGCGCCCCGGGCAGGCCGAAGCGCATGAACGCCGGATAGGGGTGCGAGCCCGCCAGGCTGGCGTTGAGGGCGTCCACCGAGTCCGCGCCGCCGGTGGCGGCCCGCATCCACGCCACGTTCTCCGGCCGGTCGGAGTCGTGGACGGACACGGCGGAGACGACCGTGCGGGCCGGCCCGTCCAGGGCGTTGAGCAGCAGCTGGTACTTGGGGTCGTAGAGCGCGAGGTCGGCGAGCGGGCCGCTGTTGCAGGCGCTGAGGACGAGCTCCACGGCCGCCACCCGGTTGAGGGGCACGAGCTTGTCCTCGGGCTTGTAGCAGGGCAGGCCGTAGGCGCAGCGGGGTCCGAGCAGCCCCGGCCGCGCGGGCACGGACGGGTTCATGCCGCAGATGGTGAACTCGCCGAGGTTCACGCTGTCGTCCTTGCCGTGCCCCTGGAAGACGACCCGGCGCCAGCGGGTGCCGAGGATCTCGGTCTGGATGTCGACGCGCTCGAAGTCGCGGTCGTCGAAGACCCGCACGCCGTCCGGGCGCGGCGGCCGGTCCGTGTCGGTGAACAGGCCCAGCGCCCCGACGCCCGGGTCCGGCGCGGCGTACTGCTTGGCGACGTTCCAGGCGACGGAGGCGCCGTCGCGGCCGCTCAGCACGGTCAGACCGTGCTCCGCGCCCCGGTACGTGGCCAGCAGCAGCTCCCGCACCGGGTCCAGGGTGAGCCGGTCGTAACAGCCCACGACCAGCAGGGTCCCGGGATGCCGCGCCGCGAACGGGCCGTCGCCGCCGGACAGCTCCTCCTCGGCCACCCAGGTACGGGCGAGCGGCCGGGCCAGCTCCACCGTCCCCTCGGGCAGCTCCTTCTCCCCGAGCACGACCCCGACGTCCAGGGGGTGGGGGGAACACGGCCCGGTGTACAGCCCGGCCGCCAGCTCCACACTCCGCTCCAGGTCCGCGCGGCCCTCGACCGGGACGGGCACGGGCGTGCCGCCGGGGGAGGCCAGGAACTCCCGTACGGCGTCGGGCAACTGCCCGAAGCCGACCGTACGGAAGAGGGTGGCGACGGTGTTCATGACGGGATACCTCGTGTTCTCGCGCTGACCTGGGAAACGGACGCCGGAAGCGGGATGCGTGAAGAAGGGGGTGGCGGTCTGGCCGTACGGGCGCGGCTCACGCCGCGCACTCCGCGCGCCGCCGGGAGCCCCGGCCCAGCAGCCCCTGACAGCCGAAGGCCAGCACCGCCCCCGCCACGGCCGTGGCGAAGGCGGCGGTGAACACCCCGCGCGGCCCCAGCGGATCCATCAGCAGCCCCCCGGCCTGCTGCCCCACGGCGTCCCCCACGACCGTCGCCAGCGACGCCCAGGTGAACGCCTCCGCCAGCGCATCCCGGTCCGCGACCGTGCTGACCAGCGTCATCTCGCTCGCCGACACCAGGGCGATCGGCGCGCCGCCGACCGCGAGGGCCACGCCCAGGGTGAGCTGGGACGTGGCGAGCAGGGTCAGCCCCGTGCCGGCGGCGTAGGCGAGCACCAGGCGCGGGAAGCGCCGGTACGCGGCGACCTCCGACTGGGCGCGCCCCAGCCACAGCGCCCCCACCGCGCTGCCGACGCCCCAGCAGGCGTACACCACGCCCGTGCCGCCCGTACTGCCATGGGCGGCGACCGACGCCGGAATGGCCAGCGTCATCAGGCCGATGGGCACGGCGCACACGGCCATGATGCCGGTCAGGGCCAGCATCGCCGGCGACCGCAACGGCCCCAGCGGATGGCGTGGCCCGGCCTCCCGCGCCGCCGGGTCCGGCTGGTCCGTACCGGCGGGCAGCGGGGTGAGGGCGAGCCCCAGCGACCCGGCGCCGCCGATCACGGCCACCGTGGTGAGCGCGAGCCCCGCCGACCCCACGAGCATCAGCGCGGCCAGCACCAACGGCGCCCCGATCACCAGGACCTCCGTGAGCAGCGCCTCCCACAGATAGGCCAGCTCCCGTTCCTCGTCCTCCAGCGGCAGCCGCGCCCACAGCGAGCGCATGCAGGCGTTCGCGGGCGGCAGCGTCAGCCCGGCGGCGAACGCCATGACGGGCTGCGCCCAGCCGCCCGGACGGGTGGCCCACACCAGCGCGCACAGCGCCGACGGATGGCACACACCGGTGACGAGCAGCACCGCACGGCGCCCGGCACGATCCATCCGCCGGGCGATCAGCGGACCGCCCAGGGCCATGCCCGTGGTGCACAGCGCGGCCGTCAAACCGGCCCGGGCGTAGCCGCCGCCCTGCTCCCGGACGACGAGCACCATGGCCAGCGACAGCAGATAGACCGGCATCCGGGCGACGACGCTCCACCAGGCCGGGCCCGCGACATGACGCCGGGTGAGCAGGGCGAGGAAACGGCGGGGCAGGGTGCCGGTCACGCGGGGGCCACCTCGATCGTGAAGACGTCCAGGACCTCCCGCATACGGCTTTCCACCTCACCGATCGACGCTCCCGCGACATGCACGTACCCGGACGCGTTGTGCGACGCCCGGCGGGCCGCCACCGACTCGCCGACGCCCACCTTGAGAACGGCGTCGATGACCCCGGGGATGCGCAGCAACTCCTCCCTCGGGGTGATGCGGCGCACGGTACCCGAGCCCGGCAGCGGCAGCAGCAGGTCGCCCGCGCAACGCCGTTCGCGGTAGTCGAGGACGGGACGGCGGCCCAGATAGACGTCCAGGGTGGCGCCGAAGACGTCGAAGCCGTAGGCGTGCCCGTGGTTGGCGGGGATCTCGCAGCCGGCCAGCCGCACACCGATCTCGCCCGCGTACACCTCCCCGTCGACCACGAAGAACTCCATGTGCGCGTAGCCGTGGTCGACGCCCATCCCGGTGACGACGCGCTGGAGCAGGGCCCGCAGGTCCACGGGCGGTCCCTCGCCGCTGCCGACGCTGATGTTGGCGTTCATCGCGCCGTCGACGATGTCCAGCGGACGGCAGGGCATCGCGCTCGGCCAGGCGTCCAGCACCTCCCCGGCGTGGACGAGCCCGCACACCTCCCACTCGACGCCCCCGAGGTGCTCCTCCACCATCCACCGCCGCGCCCCGAAGTCGAGGCCGGCCGGGGCGCCGGGCCCGGTCAGCCGGTGGGTGTCCACACAGGCGAAGGAGTCCACCGGCTTGAGGACGACCGGCCAGCCGTACCGCCCGGCGAACCGCTCCACGTCCCCGGCCGACCGCACCCGCGCGTACCGGGCCGTACGCAGCCCCAGCTGCCGGAAGCGGTCCTTCATGGCCGTCTTGTCCCGCACCCACGCCACCTGTCGCTCCGTCAGGTGCGGCAGCCCGGCCAGCGCCGCGAACCGCTGGGCGACGCCCTGGCGGGGCTCGGACGGATTGCAGAAGCGGGCCGGCCGCGCCGGCAGCCGCCCGGCCCACCGCTCGTACCGCCGCACCTCCACCTCCAGCGGCACCCCCTCGCGCACCCAGAACGCCGGGAGGTGCGCGGTCCGCCGCAGATACCCCTCCGGGAGGTCGTGGCGGAGCCCTTCGAAACGCAGCAGCACCAGCCCGCCGGGGAGGGCACGGATCGCGTACTGGGTGAAGGAGGACGGGCGGTCGTCCACCATCAGCAGCACCGGCCCTCCTCCGGGCGCGCTCACACCGCGTCCAGGGCCTGGCGGATCGCCTTGACGGCGAGGACCTGATCCGGCTCGGAGAGCTCCGGCGACAACGGGACGCACAGGGTCCGGTCCAGCAGGTCGCGGGTGCGGGCGAAGCCGTCACGGCTGAGGGCTAGGGGCCCGTCCGGGGCGAGGCCCCAGGGGAAGCCGTCGGCGTAGAGGGAGCGCCGGCCTGTGAGCACCGGATGCTCGGGCAGGAAGTACTTGCCCAGGGTCCAGTTGGCGATCCCCCGGGCGGTGAGCCCGGCCACGGCGGCGTCACGCAGCTCGCGGCTCTCCCACCGGAACCGCAGACTGACCTTCACATCCCCCGCCGCCCGCGGCAGCGCCTCCAGGCCGGGCCGGTCCGGCAGCTCCGCCGCGGCGATGGCGTACATGCGCTCCAGCCCGGCCAGGAGCGCGTCGAGATGACGGAACTGCTGGCTCTGGATGGCGGCCACGCCCTCGCTGGTGACGAAGTTCTCCCCGAAGTACGCGTCCTGATCCCACGTCGGATAGCGCCCGGGGACCCGCGCCGAGCCGTGGTCGTGGTAGCCGCGCATCCTCGCCCACGCCTCGTCGTCGCCGGTGACGACCAGACCGCCCTCGCCCGAGGTGAGCACCTTGTTGTGGTGGAAGCTGAACGTCCCGGCGTAGCCCGCGGTCCCCGCGTGCCGTCCGTCGGGCAGCCGGGCGCCCAGGGACTGCGCGCAGTCCTCGATCACGAACGGCACGCCCTCGGGCAGGGGCCCCACCGTGCCCTCCATGTGCGCCACCACGACCCGCCGGGCGTCCGGCGGCAGAAGAGTGGGGTCGAGGGAGAGCGATGCGTCGGTGTCGACGAGGACGGGGATCAGCCCGCTGGCCAGCACCGCCCCGGCCACGGCCACGAAGGTGACGGCCGGGACGAACACCAGGTCGCCGACGCGGGGACGGGTGGAGACCAGGGCCAGGCGCAGCGCCTCGGTGCCGTTGTGCACGGCCAGTGCGTGCCGCGCGCCCAGGCGCCGCGCCGCGTGGCGCTCCAGCCGGGAGGCCATGCTCTCGCCCTCCGTCTGATAGCGGAACAGCACCCGCCGGTCGATCACCTCCCGCAGCTCCGTCATGTCGGACCAGTCGAGGTAGTTGGCGCCGTAGGGCAGGAAGCGCTGCCCGAGCCGCTTGTCGAGGGTCATCGCGTGTCGGACTCCGTGATCGGGTGCCCCGGGCCGCCGACGGCCAGCTCCTGGCCGTGGTGGTTGCGGAGCAGCAGGCCGTCGGGGGTGCGGGTGAAGTACGGGCGGGTGACGGGGATCTTGCCGATCGCCGTGGTGAGGACGTACTGGGGGACCCCGAACCCGGTGATGTGCCCCTGGAGGCCCTCCATGATCTGCCAGCCCTTCTCCACGGAGGTCATGAAGTGCGAGACACCGGTGACGTTGTCGCAGTGGTAGAGGTAGTAGGGCCGGACGCGGACGCGCAGCAGCTCCGTCATCAGGGTGCGCATGGTGGCGACGTCGTCGTTGACGCCGCGCAGCAGCACGGTCTGGTTGCCGACGGGGATGCCGTGGCGCAGCAGGCGGTCCACGGCGCGGGCCGCGTCGTCGGTGATCTCCTTGGGGTGGTTGAAGTGGGTGTTGAGCCACACCGGGTGATGGCGGGCCAGCATCGCGCACAGGTCCTCGGTGATCCGCTGCGGCAGCAGCACCGGGAAGCGGGTACCGATACGGATGATCTCCACGCTGGGGATCGCCCGGAGCCCGGCGACGATCTCCTCCAGCCTGCCGTCCGGGTAGGACAGCGGGTCGCCGCCGGTCAGCAGCACGTCCCGGATCTCCGGGTGGGCGGCGATGTAGCGCAGGTCCTCGTCGAACGAGCCGCCCTCGTCGTCGCGGAAGTACGTGCCGTCGACGTCGGTGGTGTGGAACTTGCGGGTGCAGTGCCGGCAGTAGACCGGGCAGGCCTCGGTGACCAGCAGGATCACCCGGTCCGGGTATTTGTGCACCACGCGGTTGGTCCTGCGGTAGGTCATGTCCCCGACCGGGTCGACCTCGGCACCGGGGAACTCCTCCAGCTCGGCGAGCGCCGGCACGGCCTGCATCCGGACGGGGCAGGAGGGGTCGTCGGGGTCCATCAGGGACGCGTAGTACGGGGTGATGCTCCACCGGTACCGGCCGGCGGACCCGGCGATCGCCTTCTCCTCGTCCGCGCTGAGACGCAGCCACTGCCGGGCCTTGGCGACGCTGGTGATGCGTTTGCGCATGTGCCAGCGCCAGTCGTCCCACAGCTCGGCGGGCACGCGGGGTCGGAAGGGCGGGTCTGCGGGCGTGCCGGACGCTGCGGTCGTGCCGGGCATGGCGGCTCCAGGGTGAGGGGGATCGACAGCGGGGCTCACAGCGGGGCTCACAGCGGGCTCATCACGGGCTCCCAGCGGGCTCACAATGGGCTCACAGTGGGGCGAGCGCGAGCTGACGGAGGGTCCGGGCGACGCGCTGCGCGCCCCGCAGATCGTCGAGGCCGGGATCGACGGCGTCCCACAGCCCGCGCGGGCCCACCCCCGGCGGTGTCCACACGGCCGGGTCCGCCGGGTCGGCGGCCCGGGGCACGGGGACGACGCGGCCCACGCGCTCGGCCAGGTCCCGCTGGGCGGCGCCCAGCGGCGGCAGGAAGCACAGGGGCGCGCCCCGGGCGTGGGCGAGGGCCAGCGCGCCCGTCGTGGGCGAGGCGAGGAACACCTCGGCGGCGGCGTGCAGCGCGTCCACGTCCACCTCGGCGACGGCACGCACCGGCCGTGCCCCGCCGAGACCCGCGCGGACGGCCGCGAGCCGGACGTCGCAGACGACCTCGCACCGCCCGGTACGGCGCTCGGCCTCGTGGACCAGCGCGCGCAACGGCCCGGCGGCGAACGCGCCGGCCTCCCCGTCCGGCACGCCCCACAGGGACAGCAGGAGCAAGGTGCCCGCACGGGCGCGGTCGCGGGTGAGCCGGGCGGGCGCGAGCACCCCCGTGGTCCGCGCCCCGGCCGGCCGGGGGCCCGGCAGCCAGCCGGGCCGGTGCAGCCGGCGCAACGCCCGGCCGTCGTCGCCGGTGGCGGGGCCCGGGCCGGGGTCGTGCCCCGACCGCAGGTGCACCACGGGGACGCCGAGGCCGAGCAGCCGGGCGGTGGCCCGCTCGTCGTCGCAGACCAGCGCGGCGTCCGGGGGCGGGCCGCCGGGGACGAGGGGCACGGGGCGCAGGCCGCCGAGGTGGGCGGCGACGCGGCGGCGTGCCAGCACCGAGTCCAGCTCGTCGTCCCGGGAGATCAGCAGCACCCGGCGGAACGGCGCGGCGGGGTCCGGGGGCCCGGGCCGGCGGCCGGGGGTCAGTAGCTCCACGGCGCCGCCGTTCCGAGCCGGGCGACGTCGTCGCTGTAGCCGGCGGCCGTCGTGGAGCAGCCGGAGCACAGCTCGGGGCCGCGCTCGCGGAAGAAGCCCGCGTGGGCGGCGAAGTCCGGGGTGTCGAGGCGGAGCGCGCCGCCCTCGCGCAGGGCCGCGCCGCCGGGCCCGTGGCCGTCGTCGCGGTGCGGGAGGCAGCTGCACGCGTACGCCCGCCCGTACTTGCCGTCGATGTAGATGACGTCGTCCACGACGTGGCACAGCGGCCCGGAGGCGCGCGGGGTCCGCGAGCGGGAGAAGTAGTCCTCTTGTTCCTCCGGCGTGTCGCCGTAGAACCGTTTGCCCAGCGGGACGAGCAGCGCCTCCGGGCCGGCGTCGTAGACCGGGTCGCAGACGGCGCGGACGTGGGCCGGGTCGGGGTAGACGATGGGGCGGCCGAGCTTGAGCGCGGACAGCTCCCACTGGCGCACCCCGGCGTCGGTGAGGACCCGCTGGAGCCGGGGGATCTCGGTGTAGTTGTGCGGCCCGACGACCGTGTTGACCCGGGGCAGGACGCCGAACCCGGCGGCGGCCACCAGACCGCGCAGGGCGCTGTCGAACATGCCGGGGGAGCGGCGGTACACGTCGTGGGTGGCGGCAGACGCGCCGTCGACGCTGACGACGACCTGGGCCAGCCCCGCCTCGGCGAGCCGTCCGGCCATCCTGGGCAGCAGCGCGCCGTTGGTGATGAGGGACATCCGCATGCCGGCGGCCGTGCCCGCGCGCACCAGCTCGACGACGTCGGGGTGCATCAGGGGCTCGCCGCCGGTGAAGCGCACGTAGCGCACCCCGGCCTCCCGGGCCTCGGGCAGCAGGCCGGCGAAGTCGGCGAGAGGGAAGCGGAAGGCGTCGCGGGAGAGGGCGAACTCGCACATGAAGCAGTCGGCGTTGCAGGCTTCCAGGATCCTGATGAAGAGATAGCGGTCGCGCTGGCGCATGGGGAGACCTTCCGGAACCGTTCGCGGGCATGCGTGCGTGCGGGGACGGGACGAGTCGGGGCGGGGCGCGGGCGGGGTCAGGCGGGCAGGGGTGCCCGCCGCGCTATCTCCAGCAGCGCGTCGGCCACCTGGGCGGCGCCGCCGGTGCCGACGGCGGCGGTGAGCCCGCCCCAGTCGGCGCCCCCGGCCGCCCGGCGCAGCGCGGCCAGGACGCCCTCGCGCAGGGCGTCGCCGGTCGTACGGCCGCCCGGCGCGGGTGCGTCGTCGGCGGCGGCCCGGGCGATCCCGCCGTAGATCAACTCCAGGGCGCTGTCCTCGCCGCCCGAGCGGAGCGCGAGGGCGGCTTCCTCGGAGAGGACGTCCCCGGGCCAGGTGACGCGGACGTCCGCGCCGACGGCGCGGCTGTGGAACCGGCCGTTGAAGATCTGGCTGAGGTTCTGCGGCGGCAGGCACACGGTCGGCACGGCCGTCCGGCCGGCCTCCAGCAGGGTGGTGAGCCCGGGGGAGGCGAGCAGGACGTCGCAGTCGGCCAGGCGGCGCAGGAACGCGTCGTGGGGGAGCGGCCCCGCCGTGACGCGCGGCGGGACGGCGGGACCGGCGGTGAGCCGGGCGGCCAGGCCGTCGGGGAGGTTGCCCGCGAGGTGCGCCTCCCGGACGCCGTGGGCGGCGAGCGCGGCGAGGACCGCGGGCACGACGACGCGCGGGTAGCACGCCGGATCGGCGAGCCGGGGCGCCCGGAGCCCGCCGAGGCTGACGAGGGCCGTGCGGTACGGGCGGCCGTCGGCACGGGCGCCGGGTCCGGTGGCCGCCCCGGGCGCGGTGGCGACGACCGCCTCGACCCAGCGCGGGTGACGGACTGCGGCCAGGACTCCCCGGCACTCGGCGGGCAGCTCGACGGAGCGCTGGGCGCAGTAGGCGGCCGCCTCCAGCGGCAGCGCCTCCCGGTCGCCGTCGGTCCACAGGAACGGCAGGCTGTCGACGAACACGGTGGGCACCCCGGCGGCCTCCAGGGCCATGGCGACGGGCCCGTCCAGGACGACGAGCGCCGCCCGCACCCCCTGGGCCCGGACGATGCCGGCGACGGCGTCGCGGGCGGCCGCCGCGGTGTCCGGCAGGTCGTGCCAGGACGCGACGGGATGCCCGGTGAGCAGGGGACGGCCGAGGCCGGTGCCCAGTCCGACGATCCTCGGCGGGCATCCGCCCGAACGTTCCCGCAGCGCGCCGAGCACGGCGCTCAGCTTCCCCGAGCTGCCCCAGCCGAACTCCGCCCCGGCGATCGCCACGGTGACGGGCTCGTCGCGGCGGTGTCGCGGTCGTGGACCGGGAACGGAGCGCATCGGTTCCTCCCGGCTTCCTCGGCGGCCCGGCCCTTCAGGGCAGGGGAGGACCACGTTCGCGGCCGCGACCGGTGCGGCGCAAGGACGGTGGCATCGGCTTCCGGCCAGCGGCCGGACCTCCCTTGCCCGAAGGGGACAGGTCATATGAAGAACCCTGATAGGCGTATATCAGGAATGAGTCTGAAGATATGCGCCGATGCCGGGCTCGCTGTGCTCCATGGGGGAGGCGGTGCGAGTGAGACGTGGCTCTCATGGAGGTCGTACGCCGGGGCGCGCACCCGGCCGGGACGCAACCGTGTGGCCGAAAGACGGCGGAACGGACGATCCGGGCCGCCGGACCACCGGGGCCGATGGGGCGGTTGGAGGTGTTACTCCTGGTTGGCGTAGTATGACCGGCGTCGCTATTGCGTCCTCGGCCATCTCGTCGTCAACGAGCCCGGACCGTTCCCGAACCGCTTCTGGGGCAGTCCCCGGGCTCGTCGCGTCGTACCCGGTGTCCGTTCCCGGGGCCGATCCCGGCGAAGCCCAACAGGCCGGTACGCGGTGTCGGCGACTGATCCCCGTTCAGTTCGACAGGCGTCGCCGTCCATCGGCGCGAGCCGGTGGGACGGCCCCGGCAGCCGTACGCCGAAGAGGCGCATAGGGACTTCCAGTCCTTGTCTCCCGGCAGAACGGAAAAACAGCTCGTGGACATGAGCGCGGCCAACAGGAAAGGCCTCAGCCTTTTCGCCCTGATCATGATAGGCCTGGGGTCGATCTTCGGCTCCGGCTGGCTCTTCGGAGCCGGTCAGGCGGCCCAGGTGGCCGGGCCCGCCGCCCTGGTCGCCTGGGTGATCGGCGCCATCTTCATCGGCATGATCGCCATGACGTACGCCGAGGTGGGCGCCGCCTATCCGCTGCCGGGCGCCATGGCCCGCTTCGGTTCCATCTCCCACGGCCCGGTGCTGGGCTTCATCACCGGCTGGGCCGTGTGGATCGCGACCGCCTCCCTGATCCCCATCGAGGCCATCGCGGGCACCCAGTACATGTCCTCCTGGAGCTTCGGCTGGGCCAAGGGGCTGGTCTCCGGCGGCAGCCTCACCGCCACCGGCATCGCGACGGCCCTGATCCTGACCTTCGCCCTGTGGCTGGCCTGCTACTGGTCGGTCGAGCTGCTGGCGCGCGCCAACAACCTCCTGACCCTGGTCAAGTTCGCCATCCCCGTCCTCGCGGTCGGCGCGCTCATCGCCTCGGGCTTCCACACGGAGAACCTCACCTCCCACGGCGGCTTCGCCCCCAACGGCTGGTCCGCCGTCCTCACCGCCGTCACCGCCTCCGGCGTCGTCTTCGCCTTCAACGGCTTCCAGGCCGTCGTCAACCTCGGCGGCAACGCCAAGAACCCCGGCCGCGCCATCCCGCTCGCGCTCGTCGGCGCGCTCTCCCTCGGCCTGGTGATCTACCTGGCCCTCCAGGTCGCCTTCCTCGGCGCCGTCCCGCCGGAGAAGCTGGCCGAGGCCGGCGGCTGGAGCGGCGTCAACTTCGCCTCCCCCTTCGCCGACCTCGCCAAGCTGCTGATGCTCCACTGGGTCGTCACCATGCTCCAGTTCGGCGCCTTCATCTCGCCCAACGGCGCCAACATCGGCAACGTCGCCTCCTCCGCCTACCTGGCGCAGAACCTCGCCGAGACCGGCTTCTTCCCCAAGAAGATCGCCGAGGTCCACCCCCGCTACGGCGTCGCCCGCCCCGCGATGTGGCTCAACCTGGGCTTCTCCGTCCTCCTGCTGCTGACCATCGGCCACAGCTGGGAGGCCCTGGCCAGCGTCGTCTCCGCCGCGATGGTCGTCTCCTACCTCATGGGCCCCATCGCCGTCGGCGTCTTCCGGGAGACCAAGCCCGAGCTGCCCCGCCCCTTCCGGCTCCCGGCCGCCAAGGTCCTCTGCCCCCTCATCTTCGCCTTCGCGGCCTGCGCCCTGTATTGGTCGAAGTGGCCCAACACCGGCAAGGTCGCCGTCCTCACCCTGCTCTCGGTGCCCATCGCCGCGATCGTGCTGCGCCGCCGGGGCGAGAAGGACCTGCGCAAGCAGTTCGCGCCGGCCTGGTGGATGGCGGCGTTCCTGCTGTGGCTCTCGGCGCTGTCGGCGCTGGGCAGTGAGGAGTTCGGCGGTCACGGGGTGATCCCCGGCGGCCTGGACATCGCGCTGGTGGGCGTGTCCGCGCTGGGCTTCTACTTCTGGGCGGTCCGCGCGGGCGTCCAGGCCCATCGCGCCGGGCTGCCGGGCCCCGACCCGGTGCTCGGCGCCGGGTCCCCGGCCGCGCGCGCGGCCGAGGACGAGCGGGAGGCTCCCGAGCCCGCCGCGGTCACGGCCGTCTGACGACGGCCGCGCCGCTCAGCGTCGCGTCGCGGTATGGAAACCGCCCCGGGCCGGACCGGTCCCGGGGCGGTCGTATGTCGCCGACAGTTCCTCGATGGGGTGGGTCGCCACGTCCCAGCCGTTGGCGCCGAGCCAGTCGCCCAGGCCCGGGCCCAGTCCGCCCCGCCACAGCGGGGCGATGTGGGTGAGACCCGGTTCGGCGGCGGCCGCCGGGATGTCCCGGCCGCGCTCCATGGCGAACCGGTCGCCCGGCCGGGACAGCCCGCCGAGCGCGAGGAGCAGTCCGGTGGCCTGCTCCTCCGTGAGGTACACCAGGAGCCCCTCGGCCAGCCAGGCCGTCCGCGCGGCCGGGTCGAAGCCCGCCGCGGCCAGCAGGGCGGGCCACTCGGGCGACAGCAGATCGGCCGCCACCGCCGTCCGGGCACAGCGCGGCCGGGCCGCCCGACCGGCCAGGACGTGTTCCTTGAAGGCCAGCACGGGCGGAAGGTCCAGCTCGTACAGCCGCACCCCGTCCGGCCAGGCCAGCCGGTACGCGCGGGTGTCCAGCCCGGCGGCCAGCAGGACCGTCTGACGGCACCCGGCCGCGCAGGCGGCGAGCAGGAAGTCGTCGTAGAAGCGGGTGCGGATCACCGTGTGATGGGTGATGGCGGTGGCGTACGGCCCGGGCTGTACGGCCGGCTCGGCTGGGTATCCGGCGGCGGTGAGGAACGCCGCGGCGTGGGGGTCCGTGAAGAGGGCGTCCGGGCGTTCGCTCTCCCGTGCCCGGACCCGGGCGACGGCCAGGGCCGTCCTGCTGACGGGGCTGAACGACACGGCCCCGGTGGGCCCGGCGGCGGGTTCTGGTGTGGTCATGGGGGCAGGATGCCCACCGGCGCGGCCGGGGACCTGGGGGATGCGCCCGCGCGCCCGCGCGCCCGCCGACCCGGCGGGCGCGCTCGGGCGGTGTCGCTCACACCCCCACGGCCTCCTCCATCTCCTCCTCCGCGTCGTCGGCGGCCGCCCCGGGCGCGGCGGACGTGGCGGGCCGAGCGCGCCGGGCCTCGGCGGCCCAGGCGGCGCAGACGACCGCGACGCCGGCGACCAGCCACAGCGCCAGCGTCCACACGTGCCGGCCCAGGCCCGCGTGGCCGAAGTAGACGAGGCTGCGGATGCCCTCGACGAACCCGGCGCCGTTCCAGAAGGAGTGCAGCGCGGCGAAGAAGCCGTTCTGGAGCTCGGGGCGGTAGACACCGCCGGCGCTGGTGAAGTTGAGCATGACGAAGAGGACCATCACGCCCAGCGTGGTCCAGCGCTTGAGGAAGGTGTGCAGTCCGGTGCCGACGAGCAGGACGCCCGCCGAGTAGACCCACGCCATGGCCCACAGCCCCGGCAGGCCCCGGTCGACCAGGTGGAAGACGGGCCCGGCGAAGAGCGTGCCGATCACGCTGACGACGAGCGACATGGCACCGGAGAGCGCGACCCGCAGCCGCATCGGCAGCACCGCGCCCGCTCCGCCGATCACGGCGACGGAGGCGTACGAGCCGATGCTGAGCGCGACCAGCAGGAAGAAGATGCCCTGGCCCGTGGGATCGTCCTCGGCGGGCGGCACCACGTCGGTGACCTTCAGCGGGGCACCCTGGCGCGCGGCGACGGGCTGGAAGACCTTCTGCACGGCGACGGCCGTGGTGTCCGAGCCGGCCGAGGCGATCAGCAGCTCGGGGGAGCGCCGGCCGGGTACGTAGGCGCCGAAGACCTGTCGGTCCTTCAGCTGCCGGACCGCTTCCTCGCGGTCGGCGACCGTCCGTACGGCGAGGCGGTCGCCCGCCTTGTCGGCGATGGTCTGCGCGAGCACCTGGGTGCCGGTGCCGGAGCCCACGACGGCGACGGGCAGCCGGTGCGGCTCGGGGTGGGCGAAGGCGCCCAGGTAGGCGAGGCCCATGCCGACGCACATCAGCAGGGGGGTGAGCAGGTGGGTCAGCACATGACGCAGCGCGCCGCCGTTGGTGGATCTCATCGGTGCCTTCCTCGGGCTCCCCGGTGCGGGGAGCCGTGAGCGTGATAGCCGGCAGATAGTTGGCAAATACAACTCTCTCTTCAAGTTGTACTCTACAACCACATGGCCTGAAAGGAGTCCCCGTGCCCCACCGTGACGAGTCCGTGGAGATCATCCAGCGGGAGCTGACCGCCTTCGCCCGCCGCGCCCGCGCCTCCGCGGCCCGGGTGCACCCCGAGCTCTCCCTGGTCTCCTTCACCCTGCTGTCCCACCTCGAGGACCGGCAGGGCTGCCGCGCCACCGACCTCGCGGCCCACTACCTGCTGGACAAGTCCACCGTCAGCCGGCAGATCGCCACGCTGGAGCGCCTCGGCCTCCTCGAACGCCGCGTCGACCCTGATGACCAGCGTGTTCAGGTCCTCCACCTCACCGCGGCGGGCCGGGAGACCCTCGCCCAGGTCGCCGCGCGACGCCACATGGCCTTCCAGGAGCGCCTCGCCGACTGGAACGAGGAGGACCTCGCCGGCTTCGCCGCGCACCTCCTGCGCTACAACGGGGCGCACGAGCCCTCCGGGGGCGCGTAGCCGTCGCCGGGAGCGGTCTTCGACGGAGATCGAAGCAGTCGACGGCGCTCACCAAGGGTGCGGATGATGTCGCTGTCGGTGGCGGTGAAGCGACTGCTTCAGGACACCGCCGACGCCTTCCGTGACCGTTCCTGGAAAGGGTGAACCATGCGCATCGTCTCCGCCGTCACCATGTCCCTGATCGCGCTCCTCATGCCTGCGACCAGCGCTTTCGCCGCCCCGGCCGCCGGGCCACCGGCCTGCCCCAACGGCTCGGTCTGCTTCTTCAGCGGGTCGGACTACCACGGCTCGAGCTGGGAGTGGACGGCCTCCAGCGGCTACCGCGACATGCCCCCGGCCCTCCACGACAACGTCGGATCCTTCGTGGCGAGCACCGACGCCTGCTTCATCAACTGGGACCCGAAGGAGACCCGCCAGGTGCACAACGGCGACTGGCGCAGGGCGTACGGGGGCGACTTCGGCGGCCGGATCGACGGGGTCAACGGGGGCAACTGCTGACCCGCATGACCCGCATGACCCGCATGACCTGCTGAAACGCCCGCGGGTCCCGGCGTGGAGGACGCCGGGACCCGCAGCGGTGCGACGGCCGTGTCAGGCGACGGCCGCAGCCGCGTCCCGCTCCGGCTCCGGGCGGCGCAGCCCCTTCAGGAGGACGACCAGCGCGGCGCCGACGCCCGTGCCCGCCGCGATCGCGACGAGGTACAGCAGCGGCTGCCCGATCAGCGGGACGACGAAGGCACCGCCGTGCGGTGCCCGCAGGGTGCAGCCGAACGCCATGGACAGGGCGCCCGTCACCGCGCCGCCCGCCATCGCGGAAGGGATCACGCGCAGGGGGTCCGCCGCCGCGAAGGGGATCGCGCCCTCGGTGATGAAGGAGGCGCCCAGCACCCACGCGGCCTTGCCGTTCTCCCGCTCGGCCCGGGTGAACAGCCGTCCCCGCACGGCCGTGGCCAGGGCCATCGCCAGCGGCGGCACCATCCCGGCCGCCATGACCGCCGCCATCACCTTCAGACTGCCCGCGTTGGGGTCGGCCAACCCACCGACGGCGAAGGTGTACGCGCACTTGTTCAGCGGACCGCCGAGGTCGAAGCACATCATCAGGCCCAGCACCGCGCCCAGGACGACCGCGTTCGTCCCCGACAGGCCGCCCAGCCAGTCGGTGAGCGCCTTCTGCAGCGCGGCGACCGGCTTGCCGACCACCAGGAACATCAGGAACCCGACCACCGCCGACGAGAGCAGCGGAATCACGACCACGGGCATGATGCCGCGCAGCACGGGCGGAACGGTCACCCGCCGGACGCCCAGGACGGCCGTCCCCGCCAGGAGACCGGCGATCAGCCCGCCCAGGAAGCCCGCGTTCACGGTCAGGGCGATCGAACCGCCCACGAAACCGGGCACGAGCCCGGGCCGGTCGGCCATCCCGTAGGCGATATAGCCCGCCAGCACCGGCACCAGGAACGCGAAGGCGGCCCCACCGGTCTGGAAGAACAACGCGGCCCAGCTCGCGGACTCGGTCCACAGGAAGTGGTCGGCGACCGACGGCGCCTTGTTCACCTGGTAGCCACCGACGGCGAAGGCCAGGGCGATCAGCAGACCGCCCGCCGCGACGAACGGCACCATGTAGCTCACGCCCGTCATCAGCCATGTACGCAGCCGGGTGCCGAACCCGTCGCCCGCCCCGGCCCCCGCGTCCATGGGCGCGGCCGGGCGCGCCGCCCGCACACCACCGGCCGCCGCCAGCCCGCACACCTCGGCGATCAGCTCGGCGGGCCGGTTGACCCCGGCCTTCACGCCGACGTCCACGGTGGGCTTGCCCGCGAAACGGTCCCGCTCGCGCACCTCCACGTCATGGGCGAGGATCACGCCGTCGGCCGCCGCGACGACCGCCGGGTCGAGCCGGGTGAACCCGGCGGAACCCTGCGTCTCGACGACGAGCTCCACCCCCGCGTCCACGGCGGCCTGCCGCAGCGCCTCGGCCGCCATATAGGTGTGCGCGATACCGGTCGGGCAGGACGTGACCGCGACGAGACGCAGGGGCGGCCGTCCGGAGGCGCCGGCGGGGGCCGACGGCGTCGGCTCCGCCACCGCGGCCGCCCGGGGCCGCTCGTAGGCCGCGACGACGCCCGGGGCCTCGGCCCCCGCCTCCGGCGCCTCGGCCCCGTCCGGACGCCGGGCCGGGGCCGGAGCCCCGGTCACTTCCGCGGCCTCGGCCGGCCCCTCGTCCGCCTGGGCCTCCTCCCGCGCCGGCGGCGCGTCGCCGCGCAGCAGCGCCGCGACGGCCTCCGCGCTCTCCGCCGCCCGCAGCGCGCCCGTGAACTCCGCGTCCATCAGCTGCCGTGCCAGCGCCGACAGAATGGTGAGGTGGTCGCTGTCGGCGCCCGCCGGGGCGGCTATCAGGAAGACCAGGTCCGCCGGGCCGTCCGGCGCCCCGAAGTCGATCCCGGCGGAAGCGCGGCCGAAGGCCAGCGTCGGCTCGGTGACGTGCGCGCTGCGGCAGTGGGGGATGCCGATGCCACCGTCGAGTCCCGTCGGCATCTGCGCCTCGCGCGCGGCCACGTCGGCCAGGAAGCCCTCCAGGTCCGTGACCCGGCCCAGGGCCCGCATCCGTTCGGCGAGCGAGCGCGCCGCCGCTTCCTTCGTACTGGCGGACAGGTCCAGATCGACCAGTCCGGCCGTGATCAGTTCACTCATCGCGGGCTCCCTTGCACGCGCTGACGCCCGGCGGGCGGTGGGGGACAGGAGGGGGAATGCAGAGGACGTCAGACGGCGGGCCCGGCCAGCGCGCGGTCGTACGGCACCGCCGCCGTGACCGTCACCGCCTCCGGCACGAGATCGGCCGGGACCGGCATCGCGCTGCCGGGCAGCCCCACGGCCGCCGCGCCGTGCGCGAGGGCCGAGGCCAGGGCGGCCGGGCCGGTCCCCCCGGCGACGAGGAAGCCGGCCAGGGACGCGTCGCCCGCGCCGACGTCGCTGCGCACGGCGGCTACGGGCGCCGTCCCGAAGTGCGTGCCGCTGTCGTCGACCAGCAGCTGGCCGTCCGCGCCGAGGCTGGCCAGCACCGCCCGCGCGCCCAGGGCCCGCAGCTCCTCCGCCGCGTCGGCCACGTCGCCGATGGTGGCCAGCGGCCGGCCGACGGCCTGGGCGAGCTCGTGCGCGTTGGGCTTGACGACGTCCGGGCGCTCCCGCAGCGCCGCGGTGAGCGCGGGCCCCGAGGTGTCCAGGGCGATCCGGGACCCGCCCGCGTGCGCGGCGGCCACCAGCCGCCCGTACCACTCGGGGGCCAGGCCGCGCGGCAGGCTGCCGCAGCAGGCGACCCAGTCCGCGCGGGCCGACCGCGCCCCCACGGCGGTGAGCAGGGCGTCGGCCTCGGCCGGGGCCAGCTCCGGACCCGCGGCATTGATCTTGGTGAGGGTGCCGTCCGGTTCGGCGACGGCGACGTTCACACGCGTCGAGCCGTGGACGGGCACCCCCGCCACCTCGATGCCTTGCTCGTCCAGCAGCCGCTCCAGCAGCGCGCCCTCCGCGCCGCCGAGCGGCAGCACCGCGACCGTGCGCCGCCCGGCGGCGGCCACGGCACGCGAGACGTTGACGCCCTTGCCACCGGGGTCGACCCGGTCGGCACCCGCCCGCAGCACAGCGCCGCGCTCGAGCCGAGGCACCTCGAAAGTGCGATCCAGGCTGGGATTGGGGGTGACGGTGAGAATCACGCGCGGACCACCGCCGGCCCGGCCAGCTCGACGGCCCGCGCGTCCTGCGGCGACAGGCCCGAGTCCGTCACGACCAGGTCCACGTCGGCCAGGTCGCCGAAGCGCGCGAAGTGCCGCTGACCGTACTTGCCGGAGTCGGCGAGCAGCACCACACGCCGCGCCGCGCCCGTCACCGCCCGCTTGACGGCGGCCTCCGCCAGATCGGGCGTGGTCAGGCCGCCGTCGGGGGAGAAGCCGTTGGTCGCCAGGAAGGCGACGTCCGCGTGGATCTCGGCGTACGCGCGCAGCGCCCATTCGTCCACGGCGGCGCGCGTCCGTCGCCGTACCCGGCCGCCGACGAGGTGCAGCGCGATGCCCGGGTGGTCGGCCAGCCGGGCGGCGACCGGCAGGGCGTGGGTGACGACGGTGAGGGTGGAGTCGAGGGGGAGCAGCCCGGCGAGGCGGGTGGCGGTCGTACCCGCGTCGATGATGACGCTGCCGTCGGCGGGGAGCTCGGCGAGGGCGGCCCGCGCGATGGCGTCCTTCTCGTCCGCCGCCGTGGTCTCCCGCTCGGCGAGGTCCGGCTCGAAGTCGAGCCGTCCGGCGGGGATGGCGCCACCGTGGACCCGCCGGACGAGCCCGGCCCGGTCGAGGGCCTTGAGGTCGCGCCGCACGGTCTCGGCGGTGACCCGGAAGTCCTCGGCGAGGGAGAGCACCTCCACCCGGCCGCGCTCACGGGCGAGGCGCAGGATCTCCTGCTGACGCTCCGGTGCGTACATGAAGGACTACTTCCGTTCGATGCCCGAATCTGTTGTTATCGGCCACCCTACTGACTGGATGGTGAGAAAGTAAACAGAATCGGGCAAGCAAACGGACATGATCGGGCATTGCTCGGGGTTATCAGCCGCACTTCCCGGCTGGGCGGGACCGGGTGACGAGGTCGGGATACCCGGTGGTCGCGTCGATCCACACCACCTGGGCGCCGGCTGCGGCGGCGGCTCCCAGCTGTTCACCGCGGCCGCAGGAGACCCGGCCCCTGCGGGAGCCGTCGGTCGAGAGCTGCCACAGCTTGGACAGCGTCTCGTTGCGGAAGACGGTGTCCGGCGTCCCTGCCGTGACGGTCACCGCGTCCTCGGAGGCCGTCAGACCGACGCCGTACAGCGCGTTCTCCCCCTGCCCCGGGCTGATGTCGACGACGCCCGTGCCGTCGAGGCCCGCGCGCCGCACGGCCGTCCGGGCGCTGTCCTTGGCGTCCCTGACCAGCCAGAAGACGTGCTTGCTCGTGATCGCGGTCCGCCCCAGGTCATATGGTGTGCCGATCTGCGGCAGTACCGTCACCTTGCCGGTCGCGATGTCCAGCACTTTGGTGTCCTGGCGGTAGACGCCGAGGACGCGGCCCGAGTCGGTGTAGGCGATGCGGCCGTTCTTCAGGGACGGCCGTGCCGTCATGGCCCAGAGCTTGCCCGACTCCGGGTAGATCTCCGTAGGCTCGATCTCACCGATGCGCAGGTACACCACGCGGTTGCCGCCCTTGCGCTGCCCGATCTCGAAGACCACGTCCTTCCCCTCGATCCGGGGCGAGTAGATCCCGTGCCGGTCGGCGTACAGCTTTTTGATGGGCCCGCCGGCGATCGGCCGCGCCAGGACCTCCACACGGTTGCCCCGGTACGCCACCCAGACCACCGTCCTGCCGTCGGTGGCCGGCTCGACGTGGTTCCGGCCGTCGTTGGGGCTGATCAGCTTCTTCTCGCCGGTGCCGTCCGTACGCCCGGCCCAGACCGAGTTGGCCTCGGTACCGCTCTCGTTCGACGCGGACGCGGCCCACCAGCCGCCGCCCGCGCCCACGTTCGTCCTGTCGGTAGTCACCCTGGAGAGGAGCCGGTCGGTGTCGGCGCCGATGGCCAGCTCCCAGCCGGGGACGATGCCGTGGGCGGTGAAGGCCCGTTCGACGGCCCTGAGATCCTTTCCGGCGACGCCGAGTTCCCGGGCGGCGGCGACGACGGCGTCGCGGCCTTCGGTGAAGCCGTCCAGCGGGGTCATGTAGCCGGTGAGTGCCCGGTGGACGATCCTGTCGGCGAGGGTGCGGTCGAGGTCCTTGCGGATGTCCCAGAGCGCGCCGGAGAAGATGGTGGAGTTGAGGTGGACGCCGCCGCTGTCGGTGGCGAAGCCCACGCCGAGGAAGGACTTGGCGGTCGTCCTGCCGTCGTTCATGTCCCGGACGGCGCACGCGCGCGGGGACTTCGTGCGGCACAGGGTCTCGCCCAGCAGCCCCGATTCCGGGTCGCCCATGGACGTGCCCCGGGCGTCGGTCTTGACGGCGGCACCGAAGTAGTCCGCGATCGCCCCGGCGAGCGCTCCGGACTGGCCCGCCTGGACGAGCCCGGCGGTGCGCTCGACGACTCCGTGCGTCATCACGTGGCCGACCACGTCCAGGGCCGCGGAGAACGGGCGGTACTCAGCGTCGCCGTCGCCGTACGCCGCCTTGGTGCCCTCCCAGAAGGCGTTCTTGAGCGGGTGTCCGTAGTCCCAGAGGCCCACCAGGGAGTTGACCGCCATGCCCCGGCCGTCGACGCTGTCCCACCCGAGGACGGACTTGTAGTAGTCGTGGACCTTCCCGGCTGCCCAGTGCGCGTCGACCGCGCCGGCCTCGGTGGCCTCCTTGCCGAAGGCCGGGGTCGCCGAGCCGAACTCCCTGAGACCGGGCGGCCAGGTACCGGCCACCCAGCTGGGGCCCATGTGGCGCGCGTCCCAGGTGGCGATGGGCTTCTTGCCGCCGCCGTCCCGTGCTCGGGAGTAGTCGCGCATGACGTATTCCTTGCGCGCTTCGTCGCGGTCCAGCCGCAGTTCGACGGTCGTCCCGTCGGCCCTGACGCCGGAGCCCAGCACTGCGGGCCCCGGCGGGGGCGGCTTGGGTGCGTCGGGTGTGCCGTTGGGGTCGTATGTGCCGGAGAGCAAGTCCCGTGAGGGCACGTCGAACGTCTTGATACTGCTGTACTGGAAGACCGGATAGCCGCCGGCGGCGTCGACGTAGACCTCTTCCAGCACCGGTGCCCCGGTGGCCGGGTCCGTGCCGCGCACGGTGACGTGCTGGGCGAGCACACCCGTACCCCTGGGCAGGACGACCAGGCCGCGCGCGGTGCCGGTCAGCGGCGGCGCGTCCTCGTCGTCCCGGTCGTCCCCGCCGCGAACGCCGAAGCCGTCGCGGTCGAGCCGGGTGAGTGTCGCGTCGACGGCCCGTTCGACAGCGAGTTCCTCACTCACCTCGGGTGTGGTGCCGGTGGTCAGCGCTGTGAAGTATTTGCCGGAGGCGCCGGTGACGACGCGCTTGCCGTTCTGCCGTTGCATGCGAACGACGTACTGCCCGCCCAGGACGTCCACGCCCCGGTGTTTCTGCTGGAACCGTACGGTCTCCGAGGTGCCGGAGGCGGTGGTCAGCAGGGGCGTCAGGTCGCGGGCGGGATCGGCGATCCGGTAGCGGCTCTCCCCGGCGGCGAGATGGACGAGCGCCGCGTCCGCCGCGCTCCCCGTGGCCGCCACCGGCTCCCGGACGCCCTCGACGAGGGCGGGCGTCGCGGTGCGCCGGCCGGGAACCACCTCTCCCGGCGCGGTGCCCGACGGCCCGGCGGCCGCGCCGGCGGGCACCGCGGGGACGACGAGTGCGGCGGCGCTGATCAGCGCCGCCGCACCGGTGGATGCCCTCGGCCGTGCCGTCCGTCTTGCCGTGCGTCTTTCTGTCCGTCTTTCTGTCCGTGCTCTGGGTTCGCGCAAGGTTCCCCCTCCGAGTACGTCGCGTCCGATGCGTCGCGACGAGCGGTGCGTAACGTGCCCGACAGCAGGAACATGCAAGCGGTGGTGAGCCCGCTCATCAATGGGCAAGGTGATTCCGCGAGTGGAATCGAGCCTTGATTCGCTCGGAGCCCCCTACTGTCGTCCCGCCGCCCCCGCCTCCAGCGGCCGGGGGATATCCCCCGGCGACGAAGCGGATATACGGGGAGGGCGGCGGCGCCCCGGGTGGGGTGCCGCCGCCCTTTTCGCGTCTGTGGGTCCGCTTAGTACGCGGAGTTGACGTTGTCCATGGAGCCGTACTTGTCGGCGGCGTAGGCG